>CAINLR010000178.1 GCA_903850425.1 uncultured Verrucomicrobia subdivision 3 bacterium
ATTTCCGCAGGCGCGCTACAATCTGGCACTGGCCAAGGAATCGGCGGGCGATTACGCCGGTGCGATGGCGGATTTGAAAACCTACCAGCAGTTCAAACTTTCCGATGCCGAGGCGCGCTCCGTGCAGGACAAAATCTATGCGGTTGAAGCCAAGCAAAAGATGAAAGCCGACGCGGCCGCAAGCCAGCAGGCAGAAGAACAAAAGAAGATAGACTATCAAAAGAACTTTGGATTTTTATCCGGTGTTTGGCGCCGCCACATGTTTAACCATGCCTATCGCTATAGCAAATGGCCCAATGCTGGCCATTCTGACGGACTAGCGAACATTTCACTAAATGAGAAAACACTCGAAGTGAATCTGACGTATGGAGGAAATTATGGTGGAGAATGGAAATTGATCGGAGCAATTGAGGGAAATGATAGTAGTTCCATAAAATGGATTTTGCGATTTAGGCCGGACGACACATATAAACTCCCTGATCTTCCAATCACCGTGGAAATTGACAAGAATATCCCCAGCCTTAAGTGGAAAGAGCCGGGAACACGATTGGTTCCAAACTCAGGTCAGGCCACTTGGTGGCCGTATTCCGAACTATCAAGCGATGGGACAACTGACCTGATTAGGGAAGTCGAATTAACTAAATAGGCGTCTGTCCATCCTTAAAAACATCAACAATTTTAGCCGGCCATGAAATTCTTCAAACCCATTCTGCTCCCCGGATTGATTTTTCTTTCGCTCCCAATGTTTGCGCAAGACACCGCCACCACGCCGCCGCCCATTCCCGAGGAGGCGCGGAAACATTTTGTGATGGGTGAGACGCTGTTCAAGGACGCCAAAACGGCGGACGACTTTGTTCAGGCCGAGCGGGAATTCAAGCAGGCTGCCGAGTTGGCCCCGCAATTCCCCCCGGCGCGCTACAATCTGGCCCTGGTCAAAGAATCGGCAGGCGATTACTCCGGCGCGATGGCCGATTTGAAACTCTACCTCGCATTCAAGCTGCCCGTCGATGAGGCGCGCGTGGCGCAAGATAAAATCTATGTGCTTGAAGCGAAGCAGCAAAAGCTCGCGGCGGCCAAGGCTGAGGAACAAAAGGCGGCGGACGCTCAAAAGGAGGCTCAAAACAGAATCGAGTTAGCGAAAAAGGAGCGGCAAGCTTGGGCTTCAGGAATTGTCCAATGGTTAAAAGAAAACTACAGCGGGCGGGTTGAAAAAGATTGGACGCTTGTTTCATTTCCCAAGGGAGGGCGGATTGAGGATTATGAGAATCAGTGGCATGCCGGCATGACACCGGATTTTAAGTCGTATAATTTATTAAGTGAAAACAATCGTTTTGCTTTTTCAGTTTCTGGCAGCGATATGGACCAGATTACAATTAATGGCAGCATTCAGTGCATTGGGATTCCACTTGGAGCAGGAGTTAGTAATGTCAAATGGACTTACAACGGTCGTAGTGATTCCTTAAAAAATAATCCCGAACAACTTGAGTTTGGTGAATCATCACAAGAGCATAAGCCTTGGATTCAAGAAATATACAGCTTTCCAAACACTGAAGTGTCGAGGGCAAATAGGTATATTCTTGAGGGCAAAAAATAAACTTGTGAAAGAGCCGATATGAAATCATTTAACATGAAGATTCCAAGAAAACTGCTCATTCTTACAATTCTAGTTTCCTCGCTCCCATCCTTTGCCCAAGACGCTGGCACCAACGCGATGACGCCATTTCAGCAGGCCATGTCCGACTATCAGCAATACTTCATGGATTGGAAAAATACACCCAGCCAGGCTGCTGCTGAAAAGACCGAGGCTGCGAGAGAGAAGATTATCAAAATGGCAATGGCGATGGATCAAGCGCCGCCGGTGCCTGAAGCAGCGCGAAAACATTTCGTGGCGGGTGCCACCCTCTTTAAGGAGGCAAAAAACGCCAAGGATTATTTAGAGACGGAAGCTGAATTTAGCGATGCCTGCCGTCTGGCTCCCTGGTGGCCGGAAGCCCGGTATAATCTCGCCATGGTATATGTATTCGCAGCTGACTACGATAGTTCCATCCAAGACTTCGATAGTGCTGTGAATTTTTATCGGGATGCCCTTTATACCTTGAAGATTTATCAATCTTATAAACTGTCAGATGCCGACGCGCGGACGGTGCAAGACAAAATTTATGAACTTGAAGCCAAGCAGCAGAAAGTAGCCGGGGCAAAAGCTGAACAACAAAAGGCGACAGCCGAAGTGGAACGCAAAAAACGTGAATACCAGGAGAAAATTGGTTTTTTGGCTGGTGAATGGAATTTTGCCACAACTGTTCATTGTAATTGCACTTTGGACGGGCAAACACCGTGGCATGGGGTGGATGTGATTACGATTACAGACAAGACCATACTAATAACCGCGAAAGGTGAGAGCCGTCCCATCTTAAAGGGAATGATTCAAGGTGATGATTTTGCGAGTATTAAGTGGGTTGTTCCGGGTGCCGCCTATGCAAATGACCCCAATTTTCCTGAGATCCCCGACTTTCCCGTCAAAGTGACCTTAGACAGAAATGGTTCCAGATTCGCTTTTGAGCGGCCAAGCAGGCGGCTGGGCACAGGTTGGAATACCGGCATGTTGCATAGTGACGAGCTAACCAGGTGACCTTTGCTACCGCCGTCACAAAACCAGAAAACTGATCTCCTGATGAACGGCAAATCCGAAAAGCAACATAATCCGCAAACGGCGGCAGAACCGCCACCCTCGGCGGACGCTGACTTTTACTTGGAACAAATTGGCGAGGCGTCGAAAAGAAGCCGCCTGGTTTTCTATCTGCTCCTGGTTTCAACCGCATTGATTTTTTCCTATCATTGGAAAATGCGCGACGGCGGGTGGCTTGATCATCGCATCCAATTGCGACATGAAATGATAAAGTATTGGAATGGTTTGGGAGCGGGGACAAATACAACGGTGACAAATGCGATGGGACTCCTCGATTCTGGTAAATGGGAGCGGCTAACCAATACAGTCACATTGCTTCATCGCCAGGCCAGTAATTCAAATGACCTGGCGGTGTTGCAAACTGAGTTGAATGACTTGCGGAAAGAATGGGGCAGCGGCTTCAAAGTTCCATTCATCGAGGCCATTTTTGATCCCAATGATTTCGTCCTCTTGAGCATTCTGGAGCTGCTGGTGTTGTCATTTGTTTTCCTGCACTGTTTGATTCGCGAGGAGGATAACTTGAAAATTTCTTTTGCCGCGTTCGGTTTCGGCGCAGAAAGCGCCCACGTTGACAAGCGCAAGCTCGCTGAGTTGGGCAAATTTTGCAAAAAGGCCCGGATGCAGCAGGTTTGGCTGGTGGCAGACCGCGAACCAACAGACTGTTGGCCACCGCTGTTGCAAAAGGGATTGTGGTTGGTGTTTTTTGCGCCTTTGGCGGTCCAGTGGTGGGTTTTTCTTGAAGCCAGTTGGGATTGGAAGGCGGGGCATTTTTTCCCAGATGAGTGGCGCGTGGTTGCGCCGGTGTTTGGCATAGTAATCATGGTCATAGAATTTATTTTATTGGTTCTGCTGTCCCTGCTCACGGTGAGATCAGCGAAGATTTTTTCTGAAATGAACCAGCTTTGGGCTGAAGTCCATGTCCAAGTATCCGACGAACACCCAAAAAATATTGAAAGCAAATTATGAAAGGCAAATTCCTTTGTGTCCTGAGTGTTTTGCTATGCGGGCTTTTTTCAGCACAAGCGAGTTGGTGGGTGCGGGTTTCGCCGGGTGCCGCCGGTCATTTGGGCTTTTCCAGCCAAGGCCCGTTTGCCACGCAAGCGGCTGCTCAAGCCTGGGTCAATGCCAATTGCCCCAACATCTCCGGTGTGAGCATCTCCGGCAGTAATGACGTTCCGGCCCAGAACAATCCTCAAAATAATAACCAAGCCGCCGCCGCTGCCGCCGAGAAAAAGGCGCAGGAGGAAGCCGCCCGCCGGCAAGCCGAAGCCCAGGCTGCCGCTGATAAAGCCGCCCGCGACGCAGAACAAGCCCGGCTATTTGAAAAAGCCAAGGCCGCCGCGTTGGGCGAGTTGAAGGGGCTGGATTTTGACAGTTCCGGCCGTGGCTCCGCCTTGAAAGGTTTGAACGACACGCCCCCGCGCAAGGGAACCGCCGTCACGCCCAATCTCGGCTTGAGGGATGCGCTCAATGACAACGGTTCTCAATTGAAGTCGCTGGACGCGCAGCCGGCACCGTTTGTCATCACCGATGCCATGGTGGTGGATGCGCGGAATGTTCCCACGGGGCTGCCCAAGTTCGTCCAAGATTCCATTCCCCACACCCCAGCGGGCGACCGGGTGCGCAAGGGATTCCAGGCGGTGCTGAATCATGATTGGCCGGTGGCGCTGGCCTGGTTTCAGGATGCGCTGAATAAAAAACCGGGAGATGCCGGACTGGAACGGCTGGTGGATTTGGCGCGCTTCACGCTGAATTACCGGAATCATCCGCCCGCGCCTGCCGCTCTCGCGTCACCCGCCCCGCCAGCCGCCGCGTTGCAACCGTTGCCCGTGCCGGCCGGGTTGGAGGTGGCTTTGAAGGAAAAGTTGAACGAGGATTTGGCCAAAGCCATGGACGACTACAATGAACATCGCCTATCTCTGCCACCAAATCCGAACGAGCATATCATGACCGATGAGGAGTTTTTCAAGATGGAAGATCCGGCGTGGATACAGTTTTGCCGCTACGTCACCTACCTGCTGCCCCAGCCTTCGCGCCCGCCGCCGAGAGCTACGATCGGTGGCATACGGGGTTGAAAGCTTCGAGGAGGTGGTGGCGGCTGTCGTTTTTTGATCTTCTGCTAGGATCACAACCGAGAAAACTCGACTATTTGGAGTTTTTCAGGGGTTTTCGGGCTTCCCGGCCAATTTGACGCTGTTCCCGTGTCGTCCGACACGCTTCCCGTCCAAGCTGGCACCGTTCCCGGTCAAAATTACCGGTGTCCCCGTTCCGCCATCGGCGTTCCCGCCTCGTCCGACGCTCTTCCCGATCGGTCCGTCATGCTTCCCGGGTCGGTCGACGGTGTTCCCGCCGGGGCCGGTGCCTTGCCCGCCCGGTCCGACGGCGTTCCCGGTCGAATTTGCAGGCATCCCGGTTCCGCCAGCGCGGTTCCCGCATCGTCCGTCACCGTTCCCGGCCGGTCCGAGAGTGGTCCCGGGGAATGGAGTTGTTTTCCCGCCGTCATCCGCACGGCTCCCTCAAAGGCCGCCGAAGATGCGGTGGAAATTTTCCTCGACCCGCGCGGCCAGCGACGTCAGCGGTGCGCCCCGCAACTCGGCCAGGCCGGCATACACGGCGGGGAGGTTGGCCGGATGGTTCAGCGGTTGGCCCGTGATGGTCTCGGTGAGCGGATGCAGGCATTTCTCCGGCGGCAGGAGTTGATCCGGCGCGTCGGTCTCAATGAGCAACCGGTCGGCGGGAACTTGCCTGAATGTTTCGCGCTGACGCAGTTTGCGCTCATGTAAAAAGTAGCCGGGAAAACTGAAATACGCGCCGAGTTTGGTGAATGCGGGAATCATTTCCGCCGGGCCACCGAAACTGTGCAGCACGAAGCCGCGCGTCGGCCGCGGATGATCCCGCAGCAATTCATGCAATCGTCCCCACGCCTGCAAGCAGTGGATGCTCACGGGCAGATTGCGCTCGGTGGCGAGGCGTAGTTGCGCGAGAAAAACCTCCTCCTGGCCAGCGTAACTCAAACCCGGTTTCCAGCGGTCGAGACCGATTTCGCCGACGGCGCTGGGAACCGCGTCGAGGAATTTCTCCAGGTTGCCGAGCCAGCCGGCCGTGCGTTCGCGCAGATACCACGGATGACAACCAAAGCTCGGCAGCACAATTGAATTCGTTCGGGCAAGCGCGAGGACTCGCGGCCAGTCGGCTTCGCCTGTGCCGTTGACGACCATGCGGGCGATGCCGGTTTCTTCGCACGCGGCGAGCAATTCACTTTGGCGGCCGGCAAAACGGTCGCCTTGCAAATGATTGTGAGCGTCAAAAAATTTCACAGTGGAGTTGCCTCATGCCAAGGGCGCAATGGACGCAAAGAATTTCACAAAAGACTTTGCTTTGCGTCCAGCGCGTCTTTGGCGTGAGTTGAATTTTGCTCCGCGAATTGCCGGATGCGTTCCCAGACTTTGGAAAGGGCGTTGCGGCGGTTCGGCGTGAGGTGCTGCGTGATGCCGAGCGGCGCGAGGAAGCCGGGATCGTGCGCGCGAATTTCCGCCGGTGGGTAGCCGCTGTAAAAGTCGCACAGCAAACCGGCGATGGCTTTGACCACGAGCGAATCCGAATCGCAATCGAAGAAACATTTGCCGTCGCGAAAGTGTGGGACAAACCAAAGCTTGGCGAGGCAGCCGGGAATTAAATTTTCAGCGACGCGAAAATCCACCGGCAGCGGTGGACGTTTTCGGGCCTGATCAACGAGCAGCGCCAAGCGGTCCTGTCCGTTCTTTAGCGCCGCCAGTTGGTTGGTGAGTTGAACTTGTTTTTCCGCGAGGCTCATGGCGCGGAACGCCCCTTACTCAAGGCGGCGCGGTTCGTCAGCATCCGGTTCGCCGCCCGAATCTTCGTGCTGGTGCTCCGGCTCTTTTTGAGCGGACTGCTCTTCGTGATGAGCATCAGATTCTTTATGCCGCGGCGGTTCGTCGTGGCGGTGCCCCGTATCACGCGGCCCGCGCTGCGGTTCGTCGTGGCGCGGTTGGCGAAAAGTTTGCGGCTGGCGCGGCGGCTGGATGCGTCGGAGCGCGCGGCGGAGTTCTTCAATCTCGCGTTCGTCGGCGAGTTTCTGGCGTTCGGCGACTTCGACGAGTTCGAGCACTTCGTCGAGATGGTTCGCCATCTTCTTGAGGGTGTCGGCAATTTCCGTGGCGTGTTCGACGGCCTGGCTGATGGCCGATGCGTCGGCGGGTCTGAAATCAGGATACTTCGGCCGCGGCGCTCTGAGTTCAGGTGCCGGCGGGCGCTCGGGGCGTTCGGGACGGGCCTGGCGCTCCAGGCGCTCGGGGCGATCCGGTCGTTCGGGCCGTTGCGGCACGAGTCGTTGCGGTGCGGGCCGATCCGGTTCCGTGCGTTCAACGCGTTCGTCTGGTTGCTCGCCAGCGATTGCCGGCGGTGGCGGTGGCGTGGCCACAGCGTCACCGGCCATTTCGGCCGCAACCGATTCGGGCGCGATTGCCGGCGCGGTTGCCGCTGGAGAAATTTCCGCAGCGGGATTCTCCGCCGGAGCGTTGGCAACGGGCGGACGCGATCCGCCGGGGCGGCGGCCCCGGCCACCGCGCCGGCCCCGGCGGCGGCTATCGGGACGACGGTTGCCAGCGGTGGCCGGCGGGTTCAAATTGGATGCTTCGTCTGGGACTGACATTCTGGTCAGGATGGCGGCTGGCCCGTTAAATGCAATCGCGAACTGCTTTTACTTTTTGACAAACAGCGCCAGGGATGCCGTGAAACCGTGCAGGAAATTTTTTTCGCCAATGGGGCCAATTTCGCCGTTGCCGAAAAAGCCGGCGAGACCGAGCGGGCCGAAATGCGCCTGCACCAGCTCGGCATCGTGGCTGGGCCGGCCAAACAGATTCCGGCCGCGGCCGTTGCAGCAGCAGAGGAAACCGCCATAAACCACGGTGTCGCCGAGGCTCTTTTTGGTGCGGGCCAGCAGTTCGCTCATGTCCTCGGACGCGGCGGCGGCATCGCGCCGTTGAAACTGGATCGTCTGCCCAGCCCGGGGCAAGGCTCCGACCGCAATGACGCCACTGCTCGGGTCGCCGCCGAGGAGGTTGCGCACCAGGAAATCGCCGCGATGATAATCTTCCAGGTATTCGTTCACGACGAGCCCGATGAAGAGATTGCCGCGCGCCTGCTGCTGTTCCGCCGCCGGCAGTTGCTGCACGGTTTCGGACAGCACGGTGTAGGCCGGCCGGTTGCCGATGTGCTTGATTAGATTTTGCTCGACGCGCGTCAGCGTCCACGCTTCGCCGATGGGCGTGCAGCCCTGCGAAATCACGCCGGTGAGCGTCACGTCACCGCCGACCGCGAGCGCCACGCCGCCGTCTTCAAACACCTCGCCGTCGAGGTAAAGCTGCGTGAGCGGTTCGGGAAAATCGCCGCTGGCCAGTCCGCCGTAAACGGGCTGGGACTTGTAACTTCTGTTCCACGAACGCAGCCAGTTTTCCGCGTCGAGATGAAACGGATCCACGAACGCGAGCCAGCCGTTCACATTTTTGGGCATGACGCCAGATTCCACCGGCCAGAAATTCTCGTCGGCCGCCTCCGCAATCTGTTCCTGGGTGAAACGCACGGCTTTCAACTTCGCCCCCGGCAACGAATACAGGGCGAGCACCAAGCCACCCGCCGATTCGAGTTCTTCCGCACCGGCGATGAGGCCGCTGCTGGAGCAGCCGAGGAGCACCGGAATCTGCGCGTGCAACCGGAGGATCTCCAGCACGGCTTTCGCGTCCGGGAAAAACTTCGGGGACAGGAACACCAGCCCGAGCGAAACCTCCGGCGCGAGCAGGCGGCCGCGCAACCGCTTTGCCCAGTCGGCCAGGCCGTTCTCGTCCATCCCGTCCGACCAGTAGGCCGCTATGGAAAATTCAGTGCTCACAAATTTACTTCAACCATGCCACAACTTTTTCATCCGACCAAATTTTCTCCACGGCCTGCCGTTCGCGGGCGACGGCGAATTTCTTTCCGTTCACCAAGATTTCCGGCGGCAGCGGCCGCGCGTTGTAGTTGGAACCCATCACCGCGCCGTAAGCGCCCGCGCTCAACAACGCCAAAGTGTCGCCCTCGCCCACTTTGGGCAAGGGCCGGTCTTTGCAAAAATAATCGCCCGACTCACAAATCGGCCCCACCACGTCGGACTTGAGCGTGGCTTTGCCGTTCCGGATCAGCGGAACGATTTCGTGATAGGCGTCATAAAACGCCGGCCGGATCAAATCATTCATCGCCGCGTCCACGATGACAAAGTTCTTCTTGCCCGTGCGCTTCACATATTCCACCCGCGTGACGAGCGCGCCGGCATTGCCGGAAATGAACCGGCCCGGCTCCATCAAGATTTTCAAACCCAGCGGTTGCAGCCACGGCAACAGCCGCGCCGCGTAACTCGCCGGGGTCAAAATGTTTTTCGCCGCCGCCGATTGCCACCACG
The DNA here is from genome assembly GCA_903850425.1 of uncultured Verrucomicrobia subdivision 3 bacterium. Lineage (GTDB taxonomy): Bacteria > Verrucomicrobiota > Verrucomicrobiia > Limisphaerales > UBA11358 > UBA11358. Next base: position 9,141 of record CAINLR010000178.1, read on the forward strand.
CCGGCACGCCGCTCGCAAGCATCGAGTGGTAAACGATGCCGAGGCCGCCGCCGACGCTGAAAAATTCGAGGCCGTGTTTCGCCTTCAGCTTTTCCACCAAGGGCAGAACTTTTTTCACCGCCAGCTCGAACGGGGTCGTCTCCGTGATCTGCGAACCGATGTGCATTTGCACGCCGCGCAGCCGCAGGTTTTTCAGTTTCGCCGCCCGCGCATAAACGCCCGCAATGTCCTCGAAGGCGATGCCAAATTTATTTTCGTAGGTGCCCGTCGTGATTTTGGCGTGCGTGTGCGCCTCGATGTTCGGGTTCACCCGCACGGCAATGGGGGCGATTTTTTTTAATTTCGCCGCGACCCGGTTGATGCGCTGCAGTTCCGGTTCGCTCTCGACGTTGAAACAATAAACCCCGGCGCGCAGAGCGAATTCAATTTCGGCCGCCGTCTTCCCGACGCCGGCGAAAACGCATTTGGCCGGGTCGCCGCCCGCCGCGAGGACGCGCTGCAACTCGCCCGCGCTCACGATGTCGAAGCCGCTGCCGAGATCCGCCAGCACGCGCAACACCGAGAGGTTGGAGTTGGACTTCATCGCGTAACAAACCAGGTGGTCCACCGGCGCGAGCGCGGCGGCGAGCTTCTGGTAATGATCGGTCAGGGTGTGCTGGGAATAGACATAGAGCGGCGTGCCAAATTTTTTGGCCAGCGACGCCAGGCTCACGCCTTCGCAGAACAACTGGTTTCCGACAAAACGAAAATCATGCATGACGGTCAGTTTAAGGTTCAGGGTTGAAAGTTCAAGGTCGGGAAACAAAAAAGCCCGCCGGAAAAATTCCGGCGGGCACGCTGAAAAACCAGTTTACGGCGCGGCCAGAATCGCGGCGCGTTGCTTGTGATAGTCCTCCGGCGAAAGCTGGTCGGACTGATATTTCTCAAGCAGGGCCTGCAAGCGCGCTTCCTTGGAGGCCGCAATCGGCAGCGCCGGCGCGGCGATGGGCTGCAGGCCAATATCTTTGCCGACATCGGCCGAGTTGATTTCCTTCTTGGTCTTGGCCGCCGCCTGGTCGGCTTTGGCTTTGGCCGCCGCCGCTTTGGCCGCCTGTTTTTGCGCCTTCAAATCGGCCGCCGCTTTGTCCGCATCCTGCCGGGCTTTCAAATCGGCCGCCGCCTTGTCCGCCTTGGCTTTGGCCTTGGCGTCCGCTGCCTCGGACGGGTTGGCCTTCGGCTTATTGATGGGTTTCATCACTGGTTCGGTGTGGGCGGCGGGCTTGGGTGCGATCACCACGGCAGCCGGGGCGGTGGCGTGGTTCGCGGCGGGCTGACCATCCAGTTCTTTGAGTTTGGCCTCCACTTGGGCGCGGGCGGCGGCTTGGGCGGGCGTGTCAGTGGCGCGCATGGTCAACGGGGCGCACGCCACGAAAGCGCACAGCACAACGGAAATTTTTAAGGTCTGCATGACGCTTTATTACGGCAAATCGTTGTCGGACGCAATCGCTTTTCCAGCGGGCGAATATAATTTCCGCCACACGAACGGCAGCGGACACGCCAGCGCGGAGCGCCATAGAATCCCGCGCACCTCGCCGCGTGAGACTTTCACCCGCTGCGACAACTCGAGCACATTCGCCGCGCGCAGCTTCGCAATCGTCCGCACGCCTAGCAAAATCGGCCACGCGCAGGCCAGTCGCACGCGAAATTGTGTGAAGGGCAGCGTGTTCGTGTAACGCCAGCCCGCCGCCAGATGCGCCTCCGCCTGGTCGAGGTATCCCTGAAACAGAGGCAGAAATTTTTGTTCGTTCGCCGGCGACAGCAACGTCTCGGGAAATAATTTTGTCGCGTCCAATTGCTGCGTGGGCAGATAGCAGCGACCATTTTTTAGATCCGCCGGCAGGTCGCGCAAAATATTCACCAGTTGCAACCCTTGGCCGAAACGGATGCCGTCGGCGAGGAATTGGTGTTCGTCCAGCTTGACGCCGGGAAACAAATGCGCGCGGCAAATTTTCGTCCAGAACTCGCCCACGCAGCCGGCCACGCGATAGGTGTAATCCTCCAGTTCCGCCGCCGTTTCCAGCCCGATCACTTTGGCAGCGGAAGCCGAGGCGAATCGCCGTAAATCCAATTCCTGTCCGCTCGTGATGGTGGCGAGAACCGCGCGCACCAATTTCAAATCCGCCGGCGACAGCGTTGGCAACAGCGCGAGACTCTCCCCGATTTTTTCCAGCAACCTTTTTTCGGCCGGCGAACCTTGCTGCCGCGCGAATTCGCCGAAATTCAGCGGCGCGGAATGGTGGCCGAGCATCCGTTCGCGGAGTTGCTGCAAGGCCTCGAGCCGTTGCGCGAGCGGGACGAGTTCGGTGTCGGCGATGGTGTCGGTGGTGCGCGCGAGCAGATAGGCCAGGCCGATCTGCGGGCGCACGGCGGCCGGCAGCACGCGCAGCGTCAGGTAAAACGAGCGCGAGGTGGCTTTGAGCAGATCATCCAGCGATGCGGTGCGCGGATCGGACATTGCCAGAATGAAACACGGAACGCCCCGAAAGTCAGCACCGGATTGCGCTCGCCCCGGCCGTGGCCGTCCGCCATGCCCCTGGTGCCATGGGGGGTGGCCACGATGGAAAAGCCCCGCGATTCCCTCGTGGGCCGAAAATATTTTCAACTATTTTCACTTTTTTTGAAAGATTCGGCGATTTCATCCGTATTCCTTATGACGGTTGGTTTTTCGCGCCACGGTTCCCAAACCGCCGTCACCATCAAAACGACTATGCCATACCGAAACATCTTTATTGCCGCGGCGGACGTGCAGGCCGTCAAGGCCGCCATCGCCACACTCAAGGAAAAACTGCCGTTCCTTGCCCGCCTTACCGCCGATGAGCGGCAAACTATTTTTAAAACGGGGACGGCGAGCCTTTTTCTTGCGGAACGGGCGCAGCCGGCCGCGCGCACCACACCCGTCGGCCTGCCGCAGCGGTTCGCCGTGCCGGAATCCGCCCCGGCCGTTGACCTCGTCACCGTGCTGACCGACTTGGTCACGGCCGTGGAACGATTGGTGGCGGAAATGGAGGCGTCGCCGCCGACCGCCGCCGGCGAGGCGATGAAGGAGGCGACGCAGGTTTACACCTACGTCAAAACGGCGGCGCCCAACACCACGGTCGTGAAACTGTGCTTCTCAGTGGAGGTCTATAACTACATCGAAACGGCGACGGGCAACACCTAACGGCCCCGTCAGGTCTTGGGCCGGCGCGGTGCGGTGGTCAATGGGCCGCTGAAACCTTCGACAAACTCGGCGTGCCTTTGCCGGGAGCGGGCCGGTTTTTGGCCGACCAGATGGCTGGCGCACTCACATTGCCCAACCGATCCACGGCGCGCACGGCCACGGCGTCCGGCAGATAATTCTGAAAACTCCGGGCGGTCTGATTCGTCAGCAAGATCTCCGTGCGCCAGTTGCCGTCGCTCAAAATCTGCAGCACCCACCCAGTGACGGGTTTGCCGCCGCTTTCCCAGCGGACACTGGCGGACTTGCGACCAGGGCTGACCGTCAGCCTCGGTTTTTCCGGAACCGCCGCCGCGAGCCATGGCGACGCGGGCACGAGCGCCGGTTGGGCGTATTGCGCCCGCACGGCGGCCGCGAGTGCGGGATTTTCCAGCACGCTGCGGAGATGATAGTGAATCGCGCCAGGATCGGATTTTTGCCGGATGATTTGCAACTGGCGCGGAATTTCTTCGGTGGAAAATTTACCGCCCACGGAATAATCGGCCACGGCGGGCCACAGATGGCGACCCTGGACGTTTTGTGCCCGCCACCAGTCGAATAACAGCGGAAAACTTTGCTCGCGCGTGGCGATGCCCCAATACAGTTGCGGCGCAAAATAATCCACCCAGCCGTTCGCCAGCCACTTCCGCGAGTCGGCGTAAATCTTGGCGTAGGCATCCATGCCGTTGATTGGCGCGGGATTCTTCGGCCGCCAGATGCCGAACGGGCTGATGCCAAATTGCACCCACGGCTTGTTGGACTTGATGACTTTGGCCACCTCGCGGATGAAGCGGTTCACATTGTCACGGCGCCAATCCTCCCGCGCCAGGCCGCTGGAGACGCCGTATTTCTTCCACGTCGCGTCGTCGGGAAAATCCATTTCCTGGCCCAGGGCATTTTTTTCGGCATAGGGATAAAAATAATCATCGAAGACCAGACCATCCACATCGTAGCGTTTTACCAAGTCTTGCACCACGGCGGCCACGCGCGCCGACACGGCCGGATCACCGGGGTCCAGCACGGTTTGCCGGCCATAATGGCGCACGAGTTCGGGATGCGTCCGCGTGATGTGACTGGGGGCGGGCGGCGATTTGGATTCCGGATGCGCCGCCCGAAACGGATTCAGCCACGCGTGCAATTGCAATCCGCGTTTATGCGCCTCAGCAATGGCAAACGCGAGCGGATCGTAAAACGGTGCCGGGGCTCGGCCCTGCACCCCGGTGAGATATTCCGACCATGGCTCATAGGGCGAGGCATAAAGCGCATCGCACACCGGCCGCGCCTGAAATAAAATGGCGTTGAACTTCAACTGCGCCGCGCGGTCGAGCAACGAAATCAATTCCGCCTTTTGCTGCGCGACCGGCAGGCCAGGTTGCGACGGCCAGTCAATATTGGCCACGGTCGCCAACCAGGCACCGCGAAATTCCCGGGCGGGTGGTGGCGGATTCAGTTCGCTGGCGGCGGACAGCTTCGCCGACACCAGCAGGGTCGCGAATAAAGACAGGAGGAGCCGTTTCATTGGTGAGATTAAGCCGTTTTGGCGCCGCGTTTGGCAAAGCAATTTTCACCGGCATTCCATCGGCTATTGGGGCCAGCACGAAAATGTCGCCACCCGCTGGCGGCACAACCGCACCGGGTTTAAACCGCCTCGCGGGGCGTTGCCGCCGCCGGACGCTGTCCTTGTTTTTGGCTCGAACCGGCGGGCGTCTGCCAAAACCGGCAATAATTACCCACCGGCGGCGAATTTTGCTTAAAACGGCTCAAATCAACGGCTAAAGGCAGCGCCGGAGCTTGTCGAAGCCACCTATGGAAATCCACAGTGACCTCCGAAAGCGTTCGAAGGCACCTGTGGAAAGTCAGTAGGGCCTTCGCACGCGTTGGAAGCGTCCTGGGAAAATCCACAACGACCTCCGAAGTCTTTCGAAGGCACCTGTGGAAATATACAGTGACCTTCGCAAGCGTTGGAAGGCACCCAGCAAAATCCACTACGACCTCCCAACGCGTTGGCGGGCACCTGGGAAAATCCACAGCCGCTGGCGGAAGCGTTCGGCCCAGCCGGCGCTGCAACCGCGTTGTGCCTACCAAGAACCGGGTGTATCGCGATACGGTTGTTTAAAAAATCAAACCTGAGCCGAGGTGTTTGAGACTCTTCACGTCGTCTCCTACGAGTTTGGAATATGGAACGCGATGTTCCGGTTGCTGTTTTCGACGTCGCTCTGCCACGACACATTGTGGAACTGGCCGGGTAGTGGCGGGACCGGCTGCCAGCCTAAGGCTCTTCCGCCAGCAATGCCACCGGGCCAAATAGACCGGACGGAATCAAGGGTGTTTTGGCGGTGAGTTTGCGGACGTTGGTCTGGGTCAACCGTTGTGCCGCCGGCAAACTGGCGTCGCCGATGATGCGGTTGGGCCAGAAGTTTACGACCTCGATCTGCAAGTTGTTTTCGCCAGGTTGCACCGCCGCCGTAATGTCCACCCGGAACGGTGGCGACCAGACGATGCCGCAGGATTGGCCGTTTACTTTCACTTCCGCGAGTTCGCGGACGCTGCCGAGATCCAGAAGCAGGGTCGGGGGTTTGGCGTCGGCGGCGCGGGGCGGGAGCGTGAAGGTTTTTTCGTAAACCGCCGTGCCGGAATAATATTTTATGCCCGGCTCGGCGCGTTCGGTCCAACTCACGAGCTGGCCAAACGCGGCTGACTGCGGTCCGCCCCAGTGGGTGTCGAAGTGAACGGTCCACGCGCCGGAGATGGCTTGAACGGGCTGGAGGCTCGGTTGATTGCTCGGTGCGCTGGCAGGATGCCGCGCGGCTGGTTCGCGGAAAATGACAAACCATGAGCCGCACGGGGCGAAGTCCAGCGGCACCAAGGTGCGTCCGGCTTGTTCGCGGTAAGCGCTGGCAAATTTGTGTTCGCCCGACACGGCGTTCCAGAGTTCCGGCGCGCGGCCATTGACGCGCAACGCCACCGTGGCGCTCACCGCGCTATTCGTGCGGTTGGCGATAAAATAAATTTCCGCATCGTCCGTGGTGCGATGGAGGTATTCCAGTGAGCTGCCGGATGAATCCAAGCCTTCGTAGTCCGGCAGCACGCCGTCGGCGAGCAACACTTCCCGCGCTGATTGATTCGTGATGACCCGGCCACTGCCCACATTTCCGCCCCACAATTCATTCGCCAGTTTCCCAATTTCAGCATCCACGGCCGGATAGTTGGCCAGCGTCTCGCCGCCGCTGGGTTTCGGGCCGATGACGGTTGCGCCGGCGGTGACGAGTTCTTTTATTTTTTTCAGCACGGGCAAGGAAATGACTTCGTGGTTGGGCAGGACGAGCACGCGATAGTTCATGCCATCGGGCAGCCAGACTTTTCCATCCTTCACGGTGGCCCGATCAAGCAACGCATCGGCGGTGATCACGTCGTAATCGTAACCGGGCTGAATTCTTGCGGGATCAGATCTTTTCAACTGGGCGAAATTCGGAACGTGATCGCCGTAGTAATAGCAGACATCGGCGGCAAAATGACCCTGCTGCAAGAGCGATTGGCAGCGGTTGATGTAGGCGAAGAACGGCGCGGATTTTTCCCACCACGTCACGTTCGGATTCAAATGGGTGCCGGCAAAATATTGCTGGCCGGGCACACCCGCGCTCGCGGGCGAGCAGACAAACGCGTGCCAGACGAGCAGGTTCAGCCCTTCCGTGCAGGCGTGGTTGAACGCGGGCTGCAGGTTGTCCCACAGCGTTTCCTGCCAGTGCGGCCCGATGGTGGTGAAGCCTTCGGCGACCACGAGCTTGTGTCCGTAAGTGTGCGCGGCGGACGCCGGCTGCTTGACGAAGAAACGATTTTCATCGCCGATGCGATGCGTCCACGACCACGCCCAAAATTCGCTCATCGGCGCGTCGTCCATGCCGAGACATTGCTGCGCATCAATCGGCACGGCATGCGGTCCGCCGCTTTCGGGATGGATTTGCAAACCGTGTTTGTGCGCGCCATCGCTGAATAATTTGAAATGATGATCAATCGCCAGATCGCCAAGGGTCCGGCGGTAATCAAATAGAAAGCGGTCGCTCTCCATGCGGCTGTTCACGATGCGCCCGGCGAGGACCGGCAGCCATGGCAACAAATCGTAGCCGCGTCGCTGCTGAAATTCCGCGCGCAGGGCCGGCGTCCAGTTGGCAAGTTCGATTTCCCAACTGTCCGTGTGCAGATATTTCAACGCTTTGCCCGCCAGCGGACCGGCATCGGCAATCAGCGGCTCGACAATGGCATCCCAATAATGTTGAAACGCGGTGGCGCTGTAAACATCCAGCGCAAATCCCTGCCAGCCTTCGCTGCTGGTCGAAACGTAAGCGTGATCGCCAATCGTGTAGCCGAAACGCAACACCTGCCAGTCGCCCGGCGGAACGGCCCAGTGTAAAATGCCGTCGGCACCCAGCTTCGCCGTCAAATCCAGAACGTCCGCCACGGCAGCGACCGCGTCGTTGGGCGAACCGGGAAGCTCCGCAAACAAGGCTGATGAATTCGGCGCGGAAAAGGGCTGGAGCGATTCTTGCAGCGCCTTCTGTTTCCAATTTTGGAGCGGCAGATGGTTGGTGGAAGTTTTGCGTTGATAGGCGAGGACGGCGGTGTCGCGGTAAAAATTTTCCCGGAATGGTGGCGCGGGTAAGTGCCATTCCGTATTGGTTCCGCCGGTGAGGCGCGCTTCGGACCAGACATATTTTTTCGCTGCGTCCTCTTGCGTGACCACGGGCCCGCCCAGATTCCAGCCGCTCTGAATATTCAAACTCATTTCGAGGCCGAGGCGATTGGCTTCGCGGAGCGTGTGTTTGTAAAGCTCGCGCCATTCGGGCGTAAAAAAAGTCGGTCCGTGCGGCGCGCGTGCATTGCCTTCCTGACTGGAACCATCGGCGTCGCAGATGAGCGCGCCGCCGAAACCTTTGGCTTGCATTTGTTCGAGATCGCGCGTGATGGATTCCTTGGTGACATTGCCGTTGAGCCACCACCAATAGGCGCGCAAGCGGGCGCTGGGTGGGGGATTCTTCCAGTCGCTTTCCAACGATGATGCGGCCGTGGCTGCGCCGTTCCAGGCGAGGAGGCCGGCCAGGAGCGCGGGGAAAAGTTTTAAGGGCTTCATGTCAGTTGGTCACACTATATTGGATGCGGAAAAACTGTGGCGCGAGTTGAAACGGAAACAGCGCGCGATAAATGGAATTGCCGGCGACCGTCTGTAGCCCATTCACCGCTGCCGGCGCGGTGTTGGTCCAATTCAACAAATCGCCGGAACTTTGAAACTGGCGCGCGACATTGCCCAGCGCGGTGCGTTCTTGAAATTGAATCGCAAACTGGCTGGCGGAAAAGGGCGAGCCGCGCACGATGGCATTTGTCGCGTCAGCCATTGCCGGATTGCCGCCCACGGCGAATTCCAGCAGGTTCGGCACGCCGTCGGCGTCGGGGTCCGCACTGGCAGTGCCGCTGGCGGAATTGGTGAGTTGGGCGTCGGTGAAGTGGTTCAATTGCCAGTCCGCAAACGTGCCCGGTTGCGCGCGTTCGAAGAAATTCAATTCCGCCACCTGCACGTTGCGCGGAGCGCTGATATTGCCGTTGTCATACGCCCCGGTCATGACAACCACTGCGTTGGTGACGTAAACGGGTGGCGACAATTTCACGTCGAGCGTGGCCAGCGCGGCCATCGGGCCGGACCAGAAATTTGTGCCCGTGGACGGAATTCCGCTGGCGGGAATCGGGCTCGTCACGTTGGCGAACAGCTGGATCGCCGTCGGGCCGTAGCCGGCATTGACCGCGCGCGGAGCCACTTGCAATTCCGCGAGCGCGACCGGCCGGGAAAAATTCACCATCAACCATTCCGCGTGGTTCGTCGGGCCGTAGAGCGAAACCCAGAATGTGGCATTGTTGTTGTCCACGGCGTTTGTCGGCGGATAGGTGGCGCTTTGCGTCGAGGACGCCGTGACGCTGGCGATGCCGAGTTCGTAAGGCGGATACGATGGGTTGGTCGAGACCAGCGGCACCAGCGCGGAAACTTGCGCCAGAATTCCGCCCGCGCCCGGAAAAGTCAGCGTGGCGTTCGTGCCGGAAATATTCCAACTGATCTGCGCCGCCAGATTGGACGTTTGCAGCGCCGTTTTGCCAGGAAAATAAACCGCGTAACGCGGCGTCAGCGAGTTGGTCGGGAAGAATGCCAAGGTGTCTTCCGCTGCGCCGGCGCGGTTGTAACTGGCGGCGGCGGCATAGTTGAAATAGCCCGCCGGGCCGGCTGCGAGGCCGTAATTGCCGCTGGCACAAATCCACTGGCTCGTCGTATTGGTCGCCCCGCCGGTGCGATTGGTTATCGTCACCGCGCCGCCGCTCCATTCGAGGAACCGCGTGCCGCCGCAGAGCGGATCGTTCTCAATGCCGGTGCTGAAACTCGCCGCCGGGCTGTTGGCAAAACCCGTTGCGGGATTTGGCACTTCGATGATGCCCACGCTGTCGCCGGTGTTGCTGAAATAAATTTCCGTCGTGCCATTTACCCCGTTGGTGAGTTGCAGTTCGGCAGTGAAACCAAGGCCGTTCGTGGTGAACTGGACGAGGCGTCCGCCGGTGGGCGAACCCAGCGCGCCGAGGCCGATGATGCCGGGCAGACGCGGCGTGGTGATGATGGAGTTCGACGGAAAGCCCGCGCAAACGGGTTCGATGGTCGCCATGATGCGCGCCGAAAAACCATTCGTCTGCGGACCGTAGCTTATCGTGACGAAGCCATTCGTGCCGCGACCGGTCAGGAGCGCCACGGCCGTTAAGTTTTCAATCAATGGCGCGGGCGCAGTGGCCGGGCCATTCGCGTAGTCGGCAAAATTCCAGTGCAGCCAGCAGAAAGCCACGCGTCGCGCCTCGACCGCTTCGCGAAAAAAGGGATCGCCGGAACCGCCGTTGACGCTGGGGCCGACGAACATGCCGTTGGTATTGATGATTTGCCGGTAGCGCGTGAGTTGCGCAAGCCGCTGGTCGGCCCAGCGGGCCACCGGATCGTTGAAGTGCGCCGCCATCCACGCGATGAAACTGTATTGCTCGTAGTCGTGCAGTTCCCAGTCGAGGCCGGCGGGATACGCGAAATCGCCGGAGTCCATGACCATGCCGCTCAGGTTGTTGGTCCACACCGCCATGACATTGTGCTCGGCGAACGGCTGCAATTGCGCCGCGACGCTTGCCTCCGCCATCCGCGCCATCATCAGTGAATCGCCCAGCGACATGCCGGCGACCATCTCATAGGTGGGATGATAAAAGCCGTGATTTTCCAACGCGAAATCATTGTAAAGCGTCACGGTGGTGATCCAGGAAGCGAGCGGATCGCCGCTCGTGTCCGTCAGCGTGTAGGTGTTGGCGAGATATTTTTTGGCGGCGAGCAACCACGTCGGCGCATTGTTGCTGGTGCTCAGCCAAGCCGCAGCGAGCGTGAGAATGTTGGCCTGCCAGGCATTTTCCTCAGCCTTGGTATCGCCCTTGAAACCGGACGCGGGCGCGATGGCGGCGCGATGATCCGCCTCGTTGCCGACAACTTTCTTCACCCCGAGCACGGTGGCGGCGGGCAAATTGCTTTGCACCAAAACGCAGGCCAGCCCCATGGACGCGGCCCATTCTGGCGTCTGCCAGTCAGTGCTGACGCCGCTCCAACCCCATTTGTTGCCGCTGGTGGTGTTATAGTTGCCGGTGACGTGCGTGTTGAAATCGTAGTTCGCCGCCTGGCGGATGCGCGCGAGGCGATTGGTGAATTTGGGATCATCCGGCAACGCGCGGCACATCACCGCATAGGCGAGCGCCACGCCACCATTGCCGCGAATGCCGCCGTTGCCGGTGCTGCCGCCATCGCCCCAGTAGCCGGAATCGGGAATCGTCGCACTCGGGTGCCAGATGGATTCTGCATACCCCTCGAAGTTGGTGAGGCACTGCAAATAAATCTGCTGGGAGTCTGCCCGTGCCGAGGAATGGGCGAGGACCACGAGGCTGAACAGCAGTTCAATCAAGTGGAACGCCCGGCTGCGGCTCGGCTGTTTTAGCGTCATAAGAGGATTGGCACAAGGTCTGTTAATGGCACGGGGTGAAAGTCCAGCGGACCTTCACCCCGGCCTGTCGCTTCAAACGATCATCAATACGTCAACCGGTAGAACACCGCGGCGTTCGCCGGATTGATCGTATTCGTCACGGCATTTACGTTCGTGGAATTGGGCACGTCCACCCAATTGCCGCCGAGGCCGGTGGACAAGGCGTTGGTCTGCACCTGCAACTTCCAGCCGGTATGATCCGTGGGCCAGCTCAATTCGAGATTGCTGCCATTGACCACGGCGACAATGTTCGTGGGATTGGTCGCCACCGGAACGGAAACCCGCAAACTGCCTGAGCCCGCGAGGAAAGGCGAACTCGCGCCCGCGTTGTAAATGCCCGGAGCCTGGCTGACGCCGTTCAACACCAGCGCCGCCACGGTGTTTGTCTCGATGAAGTCCAACTGCAACACCGCCGCGCTCGCGATTGTCACCGTTGATCTCGCCGCCAGCGTCGGGAGCGCGAGTTCGAGCGAGCCGCCATTGATCGTGGTGTTGCCGGTGTAGGCGTTGGTGGCCGTCAAAAACAGGTTCGCTGAACCATTTTCGACAAGGGCCAGGTTGCCGGCAATGACACCGCTGAACGTGCCGCCAGTCGCCAAGTTCAAAGTCAGCGTGCTGGGTGCAGCCGCGCTATTGGTGACCAGTTCGGCGAAAGCCGCACCGTCCGTCAATCCGGCCAGCGCCTGGTTGAATCCATTCAGATTGAACGTGGAGTTGGCCGAGGCGGACATGGCCAGTGAGGTGGCCGGGCAGAGGCCGTTGTGTGCGCCGAGCGAAGCGGTGCCCGCGTTCAGGGTGAACAAGGTGTAATCGCCGCCACCGGAGAAAACCACATTGCCGCTGCGCGACGACACGGCACCAGTGACGGTGTTGGTGATCGGCCCGGCGACGAGCAGGTAGCCGGAGGAGGTGGGGCCGACAAAGTCGCCACCGTTGGCCGGGGAGGCGTCAAACTGTATCGGTCCCGCCAGCGTGGTGACGATGCCGTTGGTGTTGTCGTTAACCATCAGCAGGCCCAGCAAGGCAGCGGGCGAGACGGTGGTGGCCGTGATGGCGTTGTTGATGGTCAGGCCGTCACCAATCACGATGCGCCCCGGGCCGCTGATGGTGACCGGCTTGGTGCCGAGCGCCTGGCTGGCGTTGACGCCGACCACCGGGCCATTCAGCGTGAAGCCGCCGGAGAAGGTGTTGTTGGCGCTCAAGGTCAGCGTGCCCGAACCGATGGCGGTCAAGGCGCTCGTGCCGGACACGACGTTGCTCAGGTTAAGCGTCGCGCCGCTGTCCACGCCGATGGTGGAATCCGAGGCGAGAAAAATCGCGCCAAGGCCGGTCGTCGTGCCCGCGCCGCCTTTCCGCAATGCGCCGGTGCCATCGCCCGCGCCGTTCAGCGTCAAGGCTTCGGCCACATCCACGTTCGCCGTGAGGTAGAGCTGGCCGCCGCTGGCAATGATCGTGCCGGGGCTGGCCGCCCCGAGGCCGGTGCCACTGAGCAAATACACAATGCCTTGATTGATCAGCGTGCTGCCGGTGTAGTCATTCGCGCCGGAAACCGTCACCGCCCCGCCCCCGTCAAAGCTCACCGTGCCAGAACCGTGGATGGGATTGCCGACGTTCAACACCGTGTCCGAGCGCTGGAAGGAGAGGGTGGCATTGTTGGTCACCGGGCCGCTGCCGAGCGTGCCAAAGGAGTCGTTGTTGCCAACTTGCAGGACACCGCCGGCGATGGTCACCGCCCCGCTCAAGTTGTTGGTCAGGTCAATGGTCAGCCGGCCGGAGTTCAGCTTGGTGATGGAACCCTGGCCGTCGAGGGAACCTGTGTTGGCCGACGAGGTCAGCAGATAGTCGGACGCGGCATTGACCTTGAGGTTGTAGGGAATGACGGATTGCGCAATGTCCACGGTGGGCGCGCCGCTGCCCCGGCTGTCAAAAAGCACGCCGTTGGTTTGGGCGAACGCCACCACGCTGTTGATATCATTGGTCCAATTCAACGAGGTGGTGTTCCACAGGTTGTCTGCCCCGCCATCGGCCGCATCCAGCCACGCGAGCGTGGGCGGCACGAAGACGGTCAGCGTGGCGGTCGTGCTGTTGGTGATGTAAGTGGTCACGCCAATGGTATTCGTGGCGTGGGCAAAAAAGGTCGCGTTATTGTCGCCGATCACCGTGCTGAAGGAATAGCTCGCGTTGGTGGCATCGGGAACGAGCGTGCCGTCTCGGAACCACTGGTAGTTCATGGGCAGGTAGCCGATGGCCGCCGCCGCGAACGTGGCGATTTGGCCGGCCGGCACCGAGGTATTGAGTGGTTGCAGGACGAATTTGCCGGGGCCGTCGGCGAGCAGCGTGTTGGGACCTTGATCCTGGCTTTGCTTGATGCTGATGCTGGAGAGAGCGCCTTTGAAGATGCGCAATTCATCAATGCTCGCGGTGAGATACGGGTCAGCGGCCCAGAGCGAGCGGCCGATGAAAGACATCTGGTCAATGATGCTGGAGAGGTTAATGGTGAAGTTGGTGTTGACGGCTTCCAGCACCCCGTTGGTGTAGATCGAGAGCAGTTTGTTCGGCGGATCGAACACGACGGCGACGTGAACCGTCCTCCCGTCCAAGTTGCCGGCGGCGTTCGCGGTTTGCGCAAACTGCGGATCGCCGCCCGTGCCCGACGCGCTCTGCCCGCCCGCGTTGTGCGAGCAATACATCGCGTGGTTGAATCCCACGATCACGTTGCCGATCGCATTGGTCACGCCAAAAGCGAAGGTATAGACGTTGTTTGGATTCGAGCCGTAGGTCGCCCAGAATTCTACCGTCAGGGCGGTCGCATTGGCGCCGCTAAACAAATTGGGCGGCAACTGCATGAATGTCCCCGCCGTGCCGTCCAGCACCAACGCGCCGCCAGCCACCGTGGCATTGCCAAAATTGGTGCCCGTCTGCCCGCCGATGCTGTCCGGCGTGGTGAGCAAACCACTGCTGGGATCCGTGGAACTGGTGGTGAAACTGTAACGGTTGGCGAGGAAGTTGGCGGCGCCAACCACGAGCCGGGCTTCGGCACTGGTGGCCGAACTGCCGATCGTGTTGGTGACGTAGCAGTCGTAGTAACCCGCGTGACTGGCCGCCACATTCGTGATGACGTAGGCAGTGTTCGTCGCCCCGGCGATGGAATTGGAATTGAACCGCCATTGGTAGCCCAAGGCAAACTGGCTGGACGCGCCGACGCTCAAGGTCACCGGCTGGTTGTAGTCAACATTTTGGCTGACCGGATTCTGCGTGATGCTCACAAGCGGTGAGTAAAATTGCATCTGGCCAGAGCCGCGTGCGATGTTGCTGATGCGAACCTCGTCAATGCAGCCCAAAAACTGCTCGCCAGCGGCGCCGCGGTTTTCGTTGCCGATGATGAGCGGGCCGGTGGTGGCGCCTTGCGTGGTGCCCAACGCCAGCGAAGCCGAACTCAGCACGTGTGCCGCACCATTCGTCGGATTCAGGAGCGTCCAGTAAAGCGTCGCCGTCGTGCCGTTGTAGCTGATCGCGACGTGATACCAGTTGCCCGCCACAAAAGCATCGTTGCCGGTGGTTGGAATGGGGCCGGAAAAAACCTGCGACCCGGTGATAAACTGGAACTGCAATGTCCCGCTCGTGATCCGAAACTGGAATGCCCGGCTGCCGGCCGAACTGTCCGTGCAAACAATTTCCTGGTTCGGGGTGATTACAGTGGGGCGGATGAGCGCCTCAATCGTGAACGGTGACTGGCCGCCCAGGCCAATATTCAAATTCGTCAGCGCAATCGCGTCTGGACAGGGCGCGCTCCCCTCACCCTGATACGCGCCGGAGTTGTTGGCGTCGTAGCCAAACTCATAGCCGGTCGTCGGGTTCGTCATGCAGTTGTTGAAATTAGTCGGACCGTTCACGTAGCCCGGTGCGCCAAGCATCGTGGTCACGGTGGCCGGCGTGGCGGAAGCGGCCGCCTCCGTGATGCTGTAAAATTTTCCGCCCTTCGAGCCATTGTTCGTGGTGAACGTGCCGCCCGCCGCCTCATCAAAGTGCAGCAGGAAAAGCGTGTTGGCATCTGGCGTGTAGTTACCAACGATGTCGGCCTGCGCCATTCGCGAGGCCAGCGCTGCCATGAGGAGGCAGAGAAACAATTTGATGGTTTTCATGAATCGAGACGAGGGGTTATGTGGTTTAAGGTTGAACAAGCTGTGGGCGCAGCGTAACACGGCAAATAGCCCGTCGCTATCCCCCAAATACGGGAGCCTACGCCGCCGTGGAATCGGGATCGCCGCTGCCGCGCCGCCGGACGGGAACGTCCGTGGCCCGGAGCCTGGTCAATCTGGCCGGAGCGGAAAAAACGTTTTCCCCAAGTCCCGACCGGTCAACTAACTCGTTTCATTCCACTCCCGGTGCCCGCCCGAAGGATTTTCAGAGTTATTCGGATAGGAGCCGAGAATCTTGACGAAGTTGCAATGTTTGCCCAGCTCTTTGATAGCCTTCGTCAATTTGGCATCGGCAAAGTGGCCGGTGCAATCAATGAAGAAAAAATATTCCCACGCCTTGCGCTTGCTCGGCCGCGATTCGATCTTCGTCATGTTGATCTTGAACCGGCGGAAGGCGGCGATGGCCTGATACAACGCGCCCGCTTTGTCGGCCACGCTCACCATCAAACTCGTGCGGTCGTCGCCCGTCGGCGGACTGCACTGGCGGCCCAGCACCAGAAAGCGCGTGGAGTTGGTGGCGTTGTCCTGGATGTCCTGCTCCAAAACGGTGAGGCCGTATTTTTCAGCGGCGATGATTCCCCCGATGGCCGCCGTGCCCTTTTCCTTGGCCGCCAGTTCGGCGGAACGCGCGTTGGACGACGTTTCGACGATTTCCACGCGCGGCAGATGGTGCTGAATCCAGCCGCGGCATTGCGCGAGCGACTGCGGATGGGCGTAGAGCTTCTTGATTTTCGCCCGCAGCGAATTGCTCATCAGACACTGCTGCACGCGCAAAATGATCTGCGAAACGATTTTCAGCTCGCTGTCAACGAACATGTCGAGCGTGTGGGTGACCACGCCCTCGGTGGAATTTTCCACGGGCACGACCGCGTAATCCGCGCGGAGCTTGCTCACCTCGGTGAAGGCGTCGGCAATGGTTTTCTGCGGGGCATATTGCAGGCTCGAACCAAAACGCTTGATCGCCGCCTGATGCGTGAAGGTCGCTTCCGGCCCGAGATACGCGATGGTCATGGTCTTTTCCAACGCGAGCGCGCTGGACATGATTTCGCGGTAGATGGCGCGGAGCTGGTCGCTGGTCATCGGCCCGGCATTGTGGCGGCAGACGCGGTCAAACACGGCGCGCTCGCGGTGCGGCGCGTAAATTTCCTCGCCGGTCTTGCGCTTGAGTTCGCCGATGGCCAGGACGTGGCGGGTGCGGTCGTTCAGCAGTTGGACGATGCGGGCATCAAGTTGATCAATCGCCTGGCGATGTTCGGAAATGTTCACGGTGCGAAAGGATGAAGAAGCGAGAATGAAGAATCAAACCTTGTTTCGCCGCTTTAATCCATTGACTTCGCCGGCTAAAAACGTAGCCTGTCCGTTCCTAAATTTAGCGGGAACTGCCGGTGCAGTTTTTTACCCGCCCCGAGAGAGGAAGTGAGTTCAATTGACCGAAATTAAATTAAAAAAAGGCGAGCCAGTGGAACGCGCATTGCGCCGACTGAAGAAAAAAGTCGACCGCGAAGGCACGCTCAAAACCGTCCGCGCCAACCGCCGCTTTGAAAAGCCCAGCGAAAAACGCCGCCGCAAAGAAAAAGTGGCGCGTTTCTCCGCCATGCTGACCGCCCGTCATGCCGATGACTAGCCGTTGATTTGCATTTCCCACGCCGGGCGCATTCGTTAGGATGCGCCCGGTTTTTTTATGTATTCCTTTTCAACTTGCTGGAATTCCGGTCGCCATACGGATGGGCGTGTGATGTTGCGCGAGATCCGCGAACTGGGTTTTGAATATGCCGAATTGAGCCACGGCATCCGCCTCAGCCTGGTGCCGGGCATTCTCGACGCCGTCAATGCCGGCGAAATCAAAATCTCCACGCTGCACAATTTCTGTCCGCTGCCGGTCGGCGTGAGCGCGCCGTCGCCGAACCTCTACGAACTTTCCGACGAGCGTCCGCGCCAGCGTGAGTTGGCGATCAAACACACGCTGAACACATTTGAATTTGCCACCCGCGTCAACGCCAAGACCGTGGTGCTGCATTTTGGCAGCATGGATTTGAAGGACTACACCGGCAAACTCAAGGAACTGCTCGAACACGGCGAGCAAGGTTCGCCCAAATTCCGCAAGGTTGTCGCCGAAGCCGCCGCCGCGCGCGAGGCGAAAAAGAAACGCAACTATGACAACGCCCGCGCCTCGCTGCGGCACCTGATGGTGGATACCAAATATCGCGGCCTCACCCTCGCCATCGAAATCCGCGAAGCCGTCGAGGAACTGCCCTTGGAATCCGATTTTCAATCACTGCTCGCCGAATTTCCCGCGCCGCACGTCGCCTACTGGCACGACGTCGGCCACGCCCAGATCAAGCAGGACCTTGGCTTCATCAATCATGTGCAGCACCTCGCCGCGCACGCCGACCGGTTGCATGGCTTCCACGTTCACGACGTGAAATTTCCCGCGCGCGACCATTTCCCGCCCGGCGGCGGCGACATAGATTTCGCCTCCTTGAAACCCTATGTGAAACCGGAGCACATCAAGGTGTTTGAATTAAGCCCCAAAGTTCCGCTCGACTCCGTGACCCGCAGCATTGCGCATCTGAAAAAAATCTGGGGCGAGGAATAAATTTGCTTCGGCCGTGCGTCAGGGCATGGGGTGTGGAACTCACCACCCATGGCCTCAACCACCGGTCCCGCCGTTGCCTCAAGGGCCGCACCGCCTGCGCCGTCTTCCATGACGCCGCCCAACACCGCCGCTGGAATCACCGCCAGCGCCAGACCATTTTTCGATTGCTGCTCCAACAGTTCGGAGCGATGATCGAGAAGCCGGTGAATGGACATCATCCCCGACCCGCCACTCTGTGGCGCGTCGTCGTGGAATCCTGGCTCCGCTGCCAGGGCTTGATCGCCGTTCGCCATTACCATAATGTGTCACCCACTTTTTCCAAAAAATGGTCTCACAATTAACTTGGTCCCACAACTACCAACCGGGAATCCCTTGGGCTGCCATTATGGTCAATGGCACGCTTAGGGAAAGCACTGATGTTAACAGCCTGTTGAAATACGGCAATGGCCAATGTGGCGCTTGGCGTCAGCTTTTAGAGTCTGCGTGGGGCATTAATGGAATATCTTCTCAGGAGGCGACAGTGAGTTCTCCAGGAAAAAAATTCCTTGTCGGCAATTGGTCGTTTGGAATGCCTGACTATGCAAACGATCCTCCTTATGTCTATTTATTACAATTAAACCTATGCCTATTCGGAACCGACACTCGGCCTACTACCTCCTTGCCTTGCCCGGGAGGTAATCTCACAAACTCAAATGGCATTCAAGGACAGAGCTCACAAACTCCGGCCGAGAAGTTTTTTACCTGGCACTTCATTCAGAAATATAACGGAATTTATTATGATCCATCTTATGGGGTAACATACACCGGTCCCGCTGATTTCCAGGCAAAGGCAGTTGCTGGTTTTGCGGTTCCTGGTGATTTGCCCGATCTCTTTCGCGTCAAATTACCCAGCAATACAGTGGAAATGGAAATTAATCCATAACTTATATGAAACACACCAATTCTAACATTAGATTATTCGCCACACTATCGCTACTGGCGTTCTTGTCGGCGCATTCTTGTTTAGCGCAAGTCACAAACATTATAAATGCAACAAACGTCGGATTAGCGTCCGAGGAATTTCAGCCGACCATTCGAGGTATTACGACCAATGACCACGTTGTTGCACGCGAAATTAGTCGGAAAGAGGGAACACATGAACTACGTCCGGTTGTGTTACTCAATACAACATCTGGTGAGGCAATTAGTGCATCCTCTACGAACGATGTATGTCTTTTCAAACGAAAGTTCTATAGAGCAGTTCCAGCTGCGGCGAGCCATGCCGTTTTTATTAATATTTCACAGCCATTTGGCACAAATGAATTCAGCGCAGTTCAAGCCCAGAGCTTCATTAGAAGAATCGGGGCAGATTATGTTAACCTCGATAGTCCTCACAGGAAACTCATCCATCTCGAATCAGTTTTGAAAGCAGAAGATGATCCTCCTCGTTCGGCATACGGCACTCCGCTTCGTCATGTGGAATTGAATGTCGAACGCGGAAAGCTGGTATTGCTTTTTGAATCGTTTACACACATCAAAGGCAAAGTCACTTTGGATGATCAGTTGAACCCTTCTTCGGTGACCATAACCGATAGACCACCCACCAGATAGCATTGGATTAATCGCAAAAATTCATAAAGAAGTCACTTAGCAGGGCCGTAGATCAACAAATGGCAATATGAAAAGGAGTCAGCCCCCCATAAAGGGTAAAGGGGTCAGTTCTTGGTATTGATCACCAACGGACATTGTGGAGCGGGTGGTTTGTGGCAGCACACTAATAAGCGCATTAAAATAAACTTCGCGTTGCCAGCCCGGAGAGAAGCACAGGGCCAGTCCTTTTATGCCAACCCTGCGGCCTGGCCGTCTTGATATGGCCAGCCCGTGGACTTAACTCAACCGAGGCCTTGCAACAGGACGGGCATCCTTCGGGCATCCTTCGCTCATCCTTCGGGCAGCGATTGCTGCAGGTCGCCGGGACAACACCTCTCATTCGTAAAGCGTTCACAGGCGCAGGTGGGCAGGGCTGTGGGCAGCGGTTAGCGCCCGCGTCGGTGCAGGCGCAACGAACGACCGGGAGCCTGCTGGCTCGCGAACGGTTCCGGGCGCAGCGCCACCGCTGCCACCCACGCCGCGCGGCGCTGCCATGCCCCTTGCTTTTTCTTGGTTCCGGCGTTGCTTTGCGGTTCGTTTTTTCGCTTAACTTAGGGCCATGAAACCGCTAGCGGATTGCAAACTCTATACCTTCGTGGATACGGCCTATTTGCACGGCCGCGCGCCGGAGCTGGTGGCGCAACAACTGTGCGACGGCGGCAGCGACCTGATTCAGTTGCGCGCGAAAAATTCTGCGCCGGAAGAAATCCGGCGGCTGGCGGAAAAAATTCTCCCGGTCACGCGCCGCGCCGACGTCGGCTTCGTGGTCAACGATCACCTGGCCATCGCGCGCGAAATCGGCGCGGACATCTGCCACCTGGGCCAGGAAGATTTTTTCGACGCGGGCCACCGGCACGTGGAGGAATTAAAAATTCAAAATTCAAAATTAAAAATTGGGTTGAGCACGCACGCCGCGGCGCAGGCGCAGCGAGCGGCGGAGGCGGGGGCGGATTACATCGCCATCGGGCCGGTGTTTGCGACGGGCACCAAGCCGACGGCGCAACCGGTGACGCTGGACTATGTGCGCTGGGCGGCCGCGAATGTGACCGGGCCGTGGTTCGCGATTGGCGGAATTAGTTTGCAAACGCTGCCGGCAGTTCTGGCGGCGGGCGCGCGGCGCATTTGTGTGGTCTCGGCCATTCTCAAGGCGCCGGACGTGGCCAAAGCCTGCGCCGAATTTAGGCGAAAGCTGGATTGATCCGGTTCCGGCGGGCGCGGCCAGCCGCGGTTTGCCCCGAAAAGTTTGCGAGTCCGCATTTGACTTTTCCGCCTGCAAATGAAAACTTCACGCCACGCGTCGCCTGAATTCAATAGTAGGGGACATGTAAAAAATCTCGTGGCAGAAAAAGACGATTATCTGTTGGACCTTTTAGTTGACCTCGGCTTCACCAATGCCGAGCAGGTGGCACATGCGCGCGCCGAAGCGGTGGGCGCGGGCGTGGTGGATTATCTGGTGGCCAACAAGATCATCCGCGCCGGCGATGTGACGCAGGCCAAGGCCGCGCAGTTCGGCGCGGAGGTGGTGCATCTGGCCAATCTCAAAATTGACGACGACGTCATTGCCATGGTGTCGCGCGACATCGCCAAAAAATACCGCGTCATTCCCGTTTTCAAAACCGAGGGCAAGGTGGCGGTGGCCATCGCTGATCCGTCCGACTTGGACACGATTGATTCGCTGACGCATCTGCTGAATGCGGAAATCGAACTGCGTGTGGCGTCGGAAACGGATCTCGAGGCGGCGCTGAACAAGTATTACGGCTCGGAAAAGAAATCCATGGATGCGGGCATCTTCAAGGAGGTGATGCAGGAGCTGACCGAGTCGGATGTCCAGATCGGCAACCTGGATGATGGTTTGGTGCTGGAGGCGGACGCGCCGCTGATCCGCCTGGTCAACCAGATCATCGTGGACGCCTTCAAAATCCGCGCGTCGGATATTCATCTGGAGCCGCTGGAAAAACGCTTCCGTTTGCGTTACCGCATTGACGGCATGATGCAGGAAATGAAGTCGCCGCCGAAACGCTTGCAGTCGGCCATCATCGCGCGTTTGAAGATTCAGGCCGGCATGGTTATCTCCGAACATCGCATCCCGCAGGACGGACGTATTCAGTCGAAAGTCGGCACCAAGCTAATTGATTTGCGCGTGTCCTGTCTGCCGACGAATCACGGCGAGAGCATCGTGATGCGTATTTTGGACAAGGAAGGTTTGCGGCTCGGTCTGCCGGAACTGGGATTTTTGACGGACGACCAGCAGACCTTCGAGCGCATCATCGGATTGCCCGACGGCATTTTGCTCGTCACTGGCCCGACCGGTTCGGGCAAGACGACGACGCTGTATTCCTGTTTGAATTTCATCAACCGCCCGGATCGCAAGATCATCACGGTGGAAGACCCGGTGGAATATGTGCTGGCCGGCATCAATCAGGTGCAGGTGAACGACATCGTGGGCTTCTCGTTTGCCCGCGCCTTGCGCGCGATTCTGCGTCAGGCGCCGAACATCGTGATGATCGGGGAAATCCGCGACATGGAGACGGCGTCCATCGCCATCAACGCCTCGCTTACCGGCCATCTGGTGTTCTCCACGCTGCACACGAACGACGCGCCCGGGGCCGTCACCCGTCTGGTGGACATCGGCGTGAAACCGTTTTTGGTCGCCTCCTCCACCCGCTGTCTCATGGCGCAACGGCTCGTCCGCAAGATCTGCAAAAAATGCGCTGCGCCGTATCAGCCGAGCGAAGCCGAAATGATGGCGCTGGGTATCAAGCACGAGGATTTGAAGAACGCGAACGTGCAAAAAGGCCGGGGCTGTCCGAACTGCAATAACAGCGGCAACCGGGGGCGGTTCGGCATCTTTGAAATTTTTGTGGTGGATGATGAAGGCCGGAAGTTGATTTACGACCGGGTGCCGACGAATGTGTTGCGCGCCCGCGCCCGCGAGATGGGCATGCGCACCTTGCGCGAGGACGGCATCCGCAAGGTGCTGGCCGGCCTCACGACGCCGGAAGAAGTCATTCGCGCCACGGTCGGCGATGAAACGTGAGGAAATGCCGGGAAACGTGTCTCTTATTTATAGCTAAACGGAACTAAAGATTTTGCCATGTCATATTCGATGTCAGATTTGTTGCAGTTGGTGGTGTCGGAAGGTGCCTCGGATTTGCACATCCGCGTCGGCACCGCGCCGACCATTCGGGTCCACGGTATTTTGCACCGCGTGGAAGGGCCGGCGCTCACGCCCGAAGCATCCGAGGAGTTGATGCGCAGCATCACGTCCGAAGAGCACATCCAGCAGGTGCGCGAACGCGGCGGCGCGGACTTTGCGTTTGCCTTCGGCGAGGCGGCGCGTTTCCGCGTGAGCGTGTTCAAAGAAAAAGGGAATTTCGGCATGGTGCAGCGGCAGATTCCCAGCAAGATGCTCACCTATGAGCAGATTGGTTTGCCGGAATCGGTCAAGGAACTTTTGTTCAAGCCGCGCGGTTTGATCCTCGTCACCGGCCCGACGGGTTCGGGCAAGACCACGACGCTGGCGTCGCTGTTGAACATCGTCAACGAGACGCGCGAGGAGGTCCATCTCATCACGGTGGAAGACCCGATCGAATACTATCACAAGCACAAGAAGGCGCTCATCACGCAGCGTGAGGTGCATGTGGACGTGCCGAATTTTGCGGAGGCCTTGCGCCGCGCGCTGCGCCAGGACCCGGACATGATTCTGGTCGGTGAAATGCGCGATTTGGAAACGATTGAGGCGGCCATCACGGCGGCGGAAACGGGCCACTTGGTGTTCGGCACGCTGCACACGACCGGCGCGGCCAAGACGATTGATCGTATCACCAACGCCTTTCCGACGAACCAGCAGGAAATGGTGCGCATCCAGCTTTCCACGGTGATGCAGGCGGTGATTTCGCAGTTGCTCATTCCGCGCATTGACAAGCCGGGCCGCGTCGCCGCGTTCGAGATCATGATCAATACGCCGTCCATCGCCGCGCTGATCCGCGACAACAAGACGTTCCGCATCCAGTCGGACATCCAGACGGGCATGAAATACGGCATGGTGACGCTCGACTCCTTCCTAATTGATCTTTATCTGAAGGGCATGATTGCCCGCGAGGAAGTCATCAACAAATCGCAGGACGCGACCACCATCACGGCCAAGCTGCAGGAAATCGAGCTGGAGCAGGCCGTGGGCAAAGGCGGGAAGAAATAATCCGATCGCATGGCTGAAGAAATTTCCAGTCCGTTACTGACGCTCATCAAAGAGCAGGGCTTGATCGACGATTTGCAATACGAGGAGATCGCCTCCGAGTTTGCGCGCAACGCCACGCCGGTCATCCAGATTTTGCAGGACATCGGCGTGATGAAGCTGGGGGACATTCTGCACGTCATCGCCAGCGCGCTTGGCACCGAAGTGGTTTCCTTGAAAGACCGGGAGATTTCGGCGGAGGTCCTCAAAAAGATTCCGGCCAAGGTGGCGCAGATGTATCATTGCCTGCCGGTGGCGTTCAACAACGGGACGTTACAGGTGGCGATGGCGGAGCCGCTGGATCCCTCCCTGGCGGATGAAGTGCAATTTGCGGCGAAGTGTGACGTGCAATTCGTAGTGGCCGATCCGGGCGATATTGGGCGCGCGGTCGAACGGTTTTACGGCCAGGAAGAGAGCGAAAGTTTTGCGGAAATCATCAAGGAACTCGACGCCAACAAGAACATTGCGAAGGAAGTGGCGGACGCCGGCGATGATGTGAAGGCCGCCGAGGCGCTGGCGAACGAGGTGCCGATCGTCAAATTCGTCAATCTGGTGATTCAGCAGGCCGTGCAAGACCGGGCGAGTGATATTCACTTTGAACCGTTCGAAACGGATTTTCGCATCCGCTACCGTGTGGACGGCGCGCTTTACGAGATGGCCCCGCCGCCGAAACACCTGGCGCTGCCGGTGACTTCCCGCCTGAAGATCATGGCGAATCTGAACATCTCGGAAAAACGCCTGCCGCAGGACGGACGCATCAACTACAATGTGGCCGGCAAGCAGGTGGATTTGCGTATGTCCACCTTGCCGACCGCGTTCGGCGAATCGGTGGTGCTCCGCGTGCTGGACCGTTCCTCCGTGAATCTGGAGCTCGAGTCGCTCGGGTTTCCGAAATACGTTTATGATTTCGTCACGGAAGTGATCACGCGCCCGAACGGCATTTTCGTCGTGACCGGCCCCACCGGCTGTGGCAAGACCACCACGCTGTATTCCTGTCTGCGCCGCGTGAACGCGATTGATTCCAAATTGCTCACGGCCGAGGATCCAGTGGAATTTGATATTGAAGGCATCATGCAGGTGGCCGTCAACGAGGGCGTGGGCATGACCTTCGGCAAGGCCTTGAAATCCTTTTTGCGCCAGGACCCGGACATCATCATGGTGGGGGAAATGCGCGATCTGGAAACGGCGCAGATTTCCATTCAGGCCTCCCTGACCGGCCACTTGGTGTTGAGCACGCTGCACACGAATGACTCGCCCGGCGCCGTCACCCGTCTGGTGGACATGGGCGTGGAACCATTTTTGATTTCCTCGACGTTGATGGCGGTGCTGGGGCAGCGGCTGGTGCGGACGATTTGTAAAAACTGCCGGACGCCGTTCGAGCCGACCGAGACGCAACTGGCTTTACTCAACCTGTCGCCGCACGATTTGGGCGACAAAGTGTTCCACTACGGCCGCGGCTGCTCCACGTGCAATGACACGGGCTACAAAGGCCGCAAGGGCATTTACGAATTGCTGGTCGTCAGCGACGCCATCCGCGCGCTGATCAACGATCGCGCGCCGACGGTGGTCGTGCGCCAGAAAGCCGTTGAACTCGGGATGGTGACCTTGCGCGAAGACGGCTTGCGCGGGATTTTCGAAGGGGATACCACCATTGAGGAAGTCGTCAAATACACCTAGTTGCCATGCCAAAATATACTTACATCGCCTTGGACGCCCGGGGAGCTGAAACCAAAGGCAGCATCGAAGCCGGCAGCCAGAACGAGGCCATCAGCCGCGTGAAGGACATGCAGTTGTTCCCGACGAAAATCAGCGAGGCCGACAAGGAAGACAAGTCTGCCAGCAAAAAGGCCAAGGCCAAGCCGGCGGCCAAGGGCAAGGGGGGCAAGAAGGGCGGGATGAGCATGAACATCTCGATTCCTGGTTTTGGCGGGAAGGTGAAGCCGAAGGTGTTGACAACGTTCACCCGGCAGTTGGCCACGTTGGTGGATGCCGGCCTGCCGCTGCTGCGCGGGTTGCGCGTGCTCGAAAAACAGGAACGCAGTCCGGTGCTCAAGCGGATTCTCGGCGAACTGGCCGGGTCCATCGAAGGCGGCAGCACGTTCTCCGAGGCGCTGGCGCAGCATCCGAAAACTTTCAATAAACTGTTTGTCAACATGGTCAAGGCGGGTGAAATCGGCGGCGTGCTGGAAGTCGTGCTCAAGCGGCTCGCGGAATTTTCCGAGAAGGCGCAGAAAATCAAAGCCAAGGTCAAGGCGGCGATGTTTTATCCCACGGCGGTGATGATCGTGGCCGTGGGCATCATGATTTTGCTCATGTGCTTTGTCGTGCCCAAGTTCAAGGACGTTTTCGCCGGCATGGGGGTCAAGATGCCTGGGTTTACGGTGTTCGTCATGGCCACCAGCGATCTCATCAAGAACAACATTCTGGCCACGTTGGGCGTGATCGTGGTGATCGTCGTGATGTTCATGCTGTTCATCAAAACAAAATTCGGGCGGCTGGTCTGGGATAAATTTCAACTCAAGATGCCGGCCATCGGTCCGGTCATCAGCAAGGTCGCCATCTCGCGGTTCACGCGCACGCTGGGCACGCTGGTCAGCAGCGGCGTGCCGATTTTGCAGGCGCTGGTCATTGTCCGCGAAACCGCCGGCAACGTCGTCATCGCCAATGCCGTGAATAAAGTTCACGAAAGCGTCAAGGAAGGCGAAACCATCACCGCGCCGCTGGAAGGTTCCGGCGTCTTTCCGCCCATGGTCATCAGCATGGTGGACGTCGGCGAACAGACCGGTGCCCTGCCCGAAATGTTGATTCGCATCGCCGACGACTACGACGAGCAGGTGGACAACGCCGTGGCGGCCATGACTTCGTTGCTCGAACCCATCATGATCATCTTTTTAGCGGTGATCGTCGGCAGCATCGTCATCGCGATGTTTCTGCCTTTGATCGCCATGATCACCAATTTGAGCGGGGATGATTCTGGCGGCAAAGACTAATCAGTCCTAAACCCGATTTCTTTAGATCTGGAACTTGACAAAAATTATCGCTTGATGTAAATACATTGTATTCACATTGCATGGGCGATCTATTTACAATTAACCCGATATGGAGTTCGATTGGAATAATGCGCCATTTGATCTTGGTTCTTTGACGCAGCGGGAAATCGAGGAATCCTTTGAAGACGCGTTTGCTGTGAGGCTGATGCCGGATTCGCCCCGCTTTGGTGTGCAGGCGCGCTTTTTTAACTTGGGCATGACGGCCGGAGGGATTGGCATTGTCAGTGTGTATCGCACCAATGGCCGGCAGGTGCGGGTGTTGTTTTCCCGGCCTTTTGAAGCCGAGGAACGATTTTTTTATCAGCGGAAGACCGAACAGATGCTGGCGCAGTAATTGGAAAAATTATGCAGACCTTTGCCAACTGGGAAGACGTGCCGCTCTTCGACCAGGAAGACGCGGAGGCCAGTTTTTGGGCCGAGAACCGTCCCGATCTGCGGTTGATGGAGGCGGCGGTGGCCGGCAACGCCCAGGCGGCGGAGTCCGTCACCATCACGCTGCGGATTGATCCGCGCATGTTGGCGCGCATCAAGCGCGTGGCCCGGACCCGGTATTTGAATTATCAAAGCATGATCAAACAATGGTTGAGCGAACGCATGGAACAGGAATTACGCGAACGATGAATCTCATGAAAACCAGCCCCGTCAAACTTCTCACCTCCCGCCGCCGCGCGTTCACGCTGATTGAACTGCTCGTGGTCATCAGCATCATCGGCGTGCTGGCGGCACTCTTGTTTCCGGCCATGTCCGCGCTCAAGAAGCAGCAATATCTCAGTAAAACCAAGGCGGAAATGGCGCTCCTCGAAACGGCGCTGGAGAACTACAAAGCCAAATACGGCGTCTATCCGCCGAGTAACCAGAATCCCACCAATAGTTACCTCCCGCTGGACCGCTCGCAGTTCAGCCAACTCTACTACGAATTGGCCGGAACCACGAACAACGGCACCGCTTATCTCAGCCCGGATGGAAATCAGATTCTCGGTGGCGACGTGAAAACCGCTTATGGTGTGGGCGGATTCATCAATTGTTCCAAGGGCAACGGTGAAGATGTCTCGCTGGCCCAAAATTTTCTGCTGGGCTTTAATTCCAAGCAGATTTACAACCCGGTTACAAACACAGCTATTCCGACGACCATGGTGGTCGCTTCCGTGGGTGGGCCGGATGCGAAGTATCAGCCGTTGAATGGTTCCGGGCTGAACCCATTCCGCTATGTTTATCCCGGTGTTTACAACCCCAACTCTTATGACTTATGGGTCCAACTCTCGATCGGGTCATCCTTTGCGGGCGTGAATGCCTTCACCAAGACCAATAAATATTTGATCAGCAATTGGACCAAACAAGTGATCCGCAACAGTCCGCTGCCGTGATTTTTTATGTGCCTTGACGGAACAAGTGGCATCCGGGTTCAGCGCGTCGCCGTGACGTGGTCGGACTCCGTCTGGTATCCGCCCATCGCGGTGCGGGTGGTGGTGGAACGGCCAGCGCGGCGCCGTGCAAAGTCATTGCCGCAAGCGTCCCTTTTGTGTCATCATCGCCGCTCTTTCAAATTTAAGACTATGAAAAACATGTTGCGTTCGTCGCGCCGTCCGCGCGCGGCTTTCACTCTGGTGGAACTCCTGGTGGTCATTGCCATCATCGGCATTCTGGCGGCGATGATTTTGCCGGCCCTGGCGGTCGCCAAAACCGCCGCGTTAAAGGCCAAGGCGAAAATGGAAGCCTCCGATCTGGTCACCGCCATTCAAGCGTATGATGCCGACTACGGTCGGTTTCCCGTTTCCGCCGCCGCGCAGAATATCGCCACCGTCAACGCGAAGTTTGGCAAGAATCCGGATTTCACTTATGGCGGCAATTTTTTTCAGCCGGATGGCTCCGCTTACGCGGTGCAGACGCAGGGGCTTTTGCTAACGAATGACGAAGTAATCTCCATTTTGATGGACATCACCAATTATCCCAGCGGTGCGGCGACCGTGAACAATGGCCATGTCAAAAATCCGAAGCAAAATAAATATCTGAGCGTTAAGATGCAGACGGACACGAAATCGCCGGGGGTCGGCACGGATCTGGTCTATCGCGATCCGTGGGGCAATCCCTACATCATCACCATGGATCTGAGCTACGATGACCAATGTGAAGATGCGTTCTATGCCCGTCAGCAGGTTTCCCAGCAAAACGGCACCGCGGGTTACAACGGTTTGGTCTGTCCCAGTTCCGGCGGCGATCATTTTCAATATCACGGCAAGGTCATGGTCTGGTCCGCCGGGCCGACCGTGAAGGGTAAAGGAATTGTTGATTACGCCAAGCCCGCCAACGATCCCGCCAACAAAAACCATGTGTTGAGCTGGCAATAATAATGAAGCGTCGCAACAGCCGTATGTGTCCGGCCCCAGTCAATCCGTTGGCGTCGTCCGCGCGCGCACCCCGTCACGCGCCACCCATTACGCGTCACCCCGCCGGTTTCACTCTGATCGAGTTGCTCGTCGTCATCTCGATCATCGGCATTCTGGCGGCGCTCTCGGTGCCGGCGTTGAAGAACCTTGGCAAATCCAACGTCGCGGTCGGCGCGTCGCGGCAGTTGCTGGATGACCTCGCGCGGGCGCGGCAGTTGGCCATGAGCCAGCACACCACGGTCTATATGGTGTTCGTGAAGACTAATTTTTGGATGGCGCCCAGTTTCCCCACGCCTAATCCTTGGTGGCTCAAACTGACTCCCGCCCAGAAAACCGCCGCCACCAATTTGTGCGACAAACAATTGACCGGCTACGCTTTTCTCAGTCTGCGTTCGGTGGGCGACCAGCCGGGGCGCGGCGCGGCGCGGTATCTCGGGCCGTGGCATAATCTGCCGGACGGCACCTTCATTGCGTCCCGAAAATTTCAAGCCCCGACCGCGCTGCCGTTCTACATTTCGGTTGCCGATCCCAAAAGCCCGATTTACCAAACCCCGATTTACGGTTTCAATACCACCAACACCTTTCCCTTTCCGACTGAAGACAGCCCGACCTCCTCGCTGTTGGTCTTGCCCTATATCGCCTTTAATTATCTGGGTCAACTGACTACCGATGGGCAAAGTATTGCCAAGTTTGATGAATTTATCCCGCTCGCCCAGGGCAGTGTGTCGCCGGCCATTGATGGCACCACCAAGGCCTTGGTGCTCACGCTGACGCCCGGCGGTTCGGCGTCCATCTCAGAAACGCCACCCGGCAACAGCACCAACAGCATGCACAATGTGATTCACATTGACCGGCTGACGGGTCGCGCCACTTTGGAATACCAGCGGGTGCAATGAGATTTGCGACGACTATGAAAAGCATATTGCAACTAATGATGGTTCTGGTGATGAGTGTCTGCGCTACCCTCGCTTGGGGGCAGACCAGTCACCCTAAACGTTATACTTTCACCACCATTGCCGGCACCGCCGGGCTCAGTGGGAGTGCCAATGGGATCAATGGCAATGCGCGGTTCGCCTCGCCGCAGGGCATCACCGTGGATCTGCAGGGCAATCTCTTTGTGGCGGATTACGCCAACCATACCATCCGCGAGGTCTCGCCCGTCGGAACGGACTGGGTGGTGACGACCATTGCCGGCACCGCCGGCATACCCGGGAATGCCAATGGATTCAACAGCACCGCGCGCTTCAACGAACCGGTCAGCATCGCGGCCGATGTCCAAGGCAATCTCTATGTGGCCGATTATGGCAATAACACCATCCGTAAACTCACGCCTTCCGGGCCGAACTGGGCGGTGACCACCATTGCCGGGCTGGCCGGAAACGCGGGGTCCACCGACGGGACGAATGGTAGTGCGCGGTTTAGTGATCCCTCCGGCATCACCGTGGATGCCAGCGGCAACCTCTATGTGGCCGACACCTACAACAGCACCATCCGCAAGCTTGCGCCGGTGGGGACCGACTGGGTGGTCACCACGATTGCGGGCACGGCGCAAACCTATGGCAGTAGCGATGGCGCGAATAGCGCCGCCCAGTTCCAGGCACCGGCCGGCATCACGGTGGATAGCTTGGGCAATCTTTATGTGGCCGACACGCTCAACTCCACGATTCGCAAACTCACCCCGGACGGCACGAACTGGGTGGTGACCACCCTTGCCGGCCAGCCCGAGAACTTTGGCAGCACCGATGGGACGAACCTCGACACGCAGTTTAATTATCCCTATGGCATCACCGTGGATGCCAACGGCAACCTCTATGTGGCCGATTCCTTCAACTACACCATCCGCAAAGTCGCGCCGGAGGGGGCCAACTGGGTGGTGAGCACGCTGGGCGGGGCGGCGCTCAGTCCGGGGGCCAAAGACGGCCTCGCCGCCAATGCGCGGTTTTCTTCCATGGTTGGAATTGCGGTGGATACCTCGACCAACCTCTACGTGGGGGATACGGAGAACCGGACGATTCGCAAAGGTTATTTCGCCCCCACGCCGCCGCTGACCATTGTCCTGGCCGATCCGAATACCGTGGTGGTTTCCTGGCCTGATGTGGCCATTTACACGGTGCAGACCAACAGCGATTTGATGACGACCAACTGGGATAGTTACGGTGGCACGGTAACAACCAGCAATGGCACCAATAGTGTTACCGTCTCACCGCCCACCGGTAATTTGTTTTTCCGTTTACTGGAATGACATCCCATGAAATTTCGCCGCCCCCATTTCTTCCGCGCTGAATCCGCCTTCACGATGATCGAGATCGCGCTGTGCCTGGCGATCATCGGCTTTGCGCTGGTCGCCATCATCGGCGTGCTGCCCATCGGCATGAGCACCCAGCGCGACACCCGCGAGGAGACCACCATCAATCAGGATGCGACGATGCTCCTCGAAGCCATCCGCAACGGTGTGCGCGGCGCGAATGACCTGACGAACTACGTCTATGCCATCACGAACTACTCGACCTACTATAACAGCCTGGGGGTGGCCGGCCCCACCGCTCAAAATGGCTACACTTTTGACAGCGCCTCCGTCACGGCTCCGATCTATCCGTTGGGTCCCTACTCCGCAACGCCCCTGACCAATGGTGCCACCATCATCGGCCTCTTGAGCACGCCGGAATTTATCGCCGACGCGCCGACTAATTTTGTGGCGGCGGCCAGTCTGTATAATCTCTCGGGTTACAGCAACCATGTCGTCGCCTATGTCCGGTCCTTCAGCGGGTTGGCCGCCGAGAAGCCGCCGCAGGACAATGCCATCATGGTCGGCGACACGTTCAGCTACCGGATTTTGTGCGTCAATGCGCCCGTGCCGTTCGACACCAACAATGCGTTCCAGGGTTTCAGCCGGCAACTTGCCGGTAACCAGCGGGAGTTGCGGCTGACCTTTCTCTGGCCGCAACTGCCGGGCAATCGGCTGGGCAATAAAAAGCAGACTTTTCGCGCCAGTATTGCCGGGCAGTTGGCGCATGATCCCACGAACCACTTTTTGTATTTCTACCAACCGCAGTCATTCAAGCCACAGCCGTGAACATGAATCTTACAATTTCGGCCACGCTGGATCCGGCGGCCAGTCCGTCATTGCGCTGCTGGTTAAGGAATGATGGAGCGCGGGCTTTGGCCCGCTTCAACCGTCATGGCGGAGGGGCGCTTGCAATGCCCGACGCGTCCCGAGCGCCAGAGCTGATGCGGCGCGAACATCGCGCTCTCGCCGCCTTTTCCCTTGTGGAAGTGCTCGTGGCGGTGTCGTTGATGTCGCTCATCGTCATCGCCTTGATGACGGTGTTCAGCAGCACGCAGCGGGCGTTCCGTGCCAGTGTCACGCAGACGGACGTGCTCGAAGGCGGTCGCGCGGCGGTGGAATTGATTGCCCAGGATTTGCGGCAGACCACGCCGTCGGGTGGCACGAACAACGGGCCGGTGAATTTTTTCTCACTCGATAATTTCTACCTTCCTGCGCCAGTCTATTCGCCGTTGATTCAAACCCTACCGGGTAGTAGCGCGCAGCGGACCAACTTGTTGAACTATTTTTTCCTGCTTTCCCGGCAAAATACGAAATGGAACGGCGTTGGCTATGTGGTCAATGCGGCGAATACCAGCCCGCTCTATCCGCTCTATCGGTTCTCTGAGGAAACCAACACCTCCGTCTCGCCGCGAGTATTGTTCGATCATTTCATGTATGCGATCAACAACTCGCAGTGGACGAACCTAAGTCATCTCGTGGACGGCGTCGTCCAACTCTCCGTGCGCGCCTCCGATCCCAGAGGCGGTCAGTTGACCAACACCTACCAGTTTCAGTCGGGCCGGTGGTTCACCAACAAGAACATCCTGTTCTATCCGCCGGCGGTGACCGCCGGCGTCCAGCGCGAAACCGGCTATTATTTCTACAGCAACACCGTGCCCGCCTCGGTGGAATTGCAGATTGGGCTGCTGGAAGACCGCTCGTTGCAACGCGCGCAATCCTTGCCCTATAACTCCGCGGCGCAGTTGAACTATCTCAAGCAGCAAGCCGGCCATGTGCATCTCTTTCGCCAGCAGGTGACCATTCCCAATCTCGACCCGACCGCCTACCAATGAAACTCAAGTCAACATTCAACATTCAACAGCCAACAGCCAGAGGCTGCAGGACTCGCGCCATTCGATGTTGGGAGTTGAATGTTCGAGGTTGAATGTTTCCCGTTCTCCCCGTCACGCCTCCCGCCGCCCGCATCAATCCCGCAGCGGCATCGCCCTGGTCATCACGCTCATCATGCTCTCGGTGACGCTGGTCATGGCCGTGGCGTTTCTGGCCCTGGCCCGGCGCGAACGCGGCGCGGTGACCGTCACCACCGACACCACCACCGCGCGGCTCGCGATGGAGTCCGCCCTGGCCCAGGCCCAGGGACAGATCATCGCCAACATTCTCGCCTCCACCAACCTCGGGGCTTATAATTACGGTCTGCTCGTCTCGACCAATTATCAGAACCCTTTCGGCTATGTTCCCGGGTTCCCAAATCCGACCAATGTGAACTATGATTACCGTTTCGATAACAATCTATTCACGCCGGACGATCGGATTCAGAACATCGCCAATCTCTACTTCCTGCCGCGCCCGCCGGTGTTCGTCACCACCAACCGCGCCACCGGCTCGAATGAGTTTCGCTATTTTCTGGACCTGAACCGCAACGGCAAGTTTGAGGCCAATGGCTTGGTGGCCAACGTGGATAGTTTCGGGTTTACGAACGGCACGATTCCCGAAATCGGCGATCCCGAGTGGGTGGGCATCCTGGAACGTCCCGACCAGCCGCATGGTCCCAACAATAAATTCCTGGCGCGCTACGCCTTCTTCGCCCAGCCCATCGGCAATTCGCTCGACTTGAACTATATTCACAACCAGGCGCTGAATAGTGTCCTGGGCGGGGCGGACGGCTTCTTCCGCAACGAAGGGGTTGGCTCCTGGGAATTGAATCTCGCGGCCTTTCTGGCGGATTTGAACACGAACCAGTGGAACCCGCCCACGGTCGTGAACCCCGCCATCAATCCCTACCTCTATCGGCAGCCCGCCTTTTTCAATACGGGTGCGGCGTTTGAAGATGCCTACGCGCTACTGGTCTGGCGCTACGCCAAATATAATCTGCTCGCGTTTCCTTCCGGTGCCGCGAATGACGCCTTGTTGAATTGGGGGGTTGACGTCTATTCCATTGGTCCGTTGATGACGAATACTTTCCTGCCGTTTGCCACGCCGCCGATCAGAAAATACTGGGCCGGCTCGGACAATACCAATCGCTACTTTGCGCTGCCGTCCGATCTCTTTGACACCAGCAAGGGGTTGGGCAACTTTCCTAATCATTTGCTGGCCGCCAGCACCAATGTATCCACCTACGACCGCTATACCTTCTACCGGATGCTGGACGAACTCGGCACCGACTCGGCGCTGCTGGACAGCCGGATGAACCTGAACTATTCCAACGTGCTCGTGTCCTATAGCGGCAGCAGCTCGGGAAGCATGGTTACAAACATAGCGGTTGTTCCCTTTGCCGAGACAAACGCTATGCCGTGGCGGCCGCTCGACTTTTTCACTGCCGCCGCCGACCGGATGTTGCGGCACTACACCACCAACTGGTTCGCCGCCAATCCCCGGAGCTATCTGTGGACTTACTATGGCCTGACGACCAATGACTATAAAAATTATTATATCGCCCCGAATGGACTGGGGCTGACCAATCTTCCCTTCTATGGCATGACCAACCAGGTGCCAGCCTTTGGGATTACCAACATACCCGTCTATGTCTATGTAAATGGCCATTTAGATGGCCATTCGGGCTATTCACCGGCGGTGAACCGGCTGCTCCAGCTTGCCGCGAACCTATATGACGCCTCGACGAATACGTTTTATCCGTCCGTGTTCCGGCCGGTTTTCTATCGCGACAGTGCGGGCAGTCTATTCATCAACAGTTATGTGGATATTTCAAAAGCTAACACTATAGCCGTTGGAACTCCTCCACTTGATCTGCCAGTGTTTGACGATTCTCTTCTCCGGCTAGGCGCAGGTGTGAACGAGGATAAAGGAAATGCCTACGGAGTGCCGTGGATCATCGGGGCGAAGAAGGGCCTGCCCAACTTCAATGAACTCTACATGCGCAATGCGGTGCAGTTGACCCGCAAGCTGGAAGTGACGCGCGCTACTGCGAGTAAGAAAGGTGCTGACGCCACTAACCAGATGTTCGTCATGAGCATCACCAACCGCCTGGGCTTTTCCTTTTGGAATTCCTACAACACGAACTATGTGGCCAGTGTTCCCAATGGCCTGACGGTGTGTTTCCATGACCTCATCAGCATGGGGTTGACCAATAATGCACCTAAGGCTTGGCAGTCTTTTTATGGCCAATATACCACGTTTCCATACACCTTTATCACCAACCTGAATTCCTGGACAGGTTCAACCTGGACCAACTACGGGATAAGCTCGCAGAGTTCACCGGTGAACGGACAAGCGGTGTCGCAGTCATTCATCGCGGGTGTCTATGATTTTCCGTTCCTGCCGGAGTCCATTTTCCGGGCGAGTCTCAACGACTTTGTGCCGGTTGCCTTGAATCCCAACCCGCTCTGGGAGACCACCGGCCCCAGCGTGCCGGTCTTTCCGCAATTCGGTTTGATGACGACCAACCGGGTGCAGGCCATCATTCTCGACGGCAATCACGTCATAGATTATGTGCAACTCAGTGGTCCGAATGGGGCAAGGTCGCTAAACGCGGAAATCATGCCCAAGGTGAACGACAACCTTAATACCATTGCTAACATGTGGAGCACGAACCAGAATGCATTTAAGACGGCCTACGGTGTGGCTAATCAGATAGAGGTTTCCAGAAAACCATCGCTGATTCCTGGCATTTCTTGGAAGACGCCGCCGCTCATGCCGCAGGGAATCAACACCGTGGACTTGGAAGCACAGTATTTTGACGCGTTCTTCACGGGCGTCCCCTTAAGTGTAACGGTCGGTGATCATACACGCACCGTATTCAACACCAATTTGATCGAGCAGGTTCCTTACACGCCGACGCGCACGGCGTGGGACTTTGTCTTGTGGCAGGCCAACGATCCACTGGTGCATTATATCTCCAGCGATTTGAATACCACTACCCGCGATACCCATCCGGACACCAGCGATAATTTGATCAACAAGGCGATGCCTAACCCATCGCTCGTCACCGCCGGAGACCGCTATCAGCCGTGGGGCCGCAACCAGCAAATGGCTTTCCTCGGCGAAACTTCGGTGGATACCAACCAATATAATTTGCGCTTCCGCGATCCGCTCGTGTGGGGTTCGGACGACTGGCATTTTCCGACGGGCAAATATCCGGCCGTCGGCTGGCTTGGCCGCGTGCATCGCGGCACGCCGTGGCAGACGGTGTTCCTGAAGCAGCGCGATGTGCTGGATGAGACGATCACCACGCCGGGCGGAATCGCCAACGTCGGCGTCAACACCTGGGCGCAGTGGACCGGCGACACGCAAACCGTCTTTAACCAGCAATACGACGCGGTCAATTCCGCGCCGTTGCAGGACCGCGATTTGTTCGACCTCTTCACGACGCAGTTCAATGACAACGCCACGCGCGGCACCCTGTCCGTGAACCAGACGCATCTCGCCGCGTGGAGCGCGGTGTTCAGCGGCCTCGTGGCCTTGACCAACTACACCGATGTGCCTGCCAGCTTCACCGCGCCGTGGGTCACCAACCTCATCGTGTCGCCCGCCGGGGTGGACGGCAACAACTCCGCCCTCGGCCAGTTGGTGAATGGTCCGCATGGCATTTTCCAGACGCGCGCGGCGTTCACCAATGCGGACGGCTTGGTGGGCGCCTTTGAACATGTCGGCGATATTTTGAGTGTGCCGGCATATTCGGAACAATCGCCGTTCCTGAATTTCAACCCGGAACAGCAGCGCTTCGACCTCAGCGACGAACTCTACGAATGGCTGCCGCAGCAGACGCTGGGACTGTTGCGGTGCAGCAGCGCGCCGCGCTATGTGGTCTATGGCTACGGCCAGACGCTGACGCCCGCGCCCGGCGGCGAGTTCCTGGGCAGCGGCAACTATTTCAAGCTGGTGACAAATTATCAGGTGACGGCGGAGACCGCCGTGCGCGCGGTGCTGCGAGTGGAGAAGCAGGTGACGCCGACCAGCACCAACTATTCGACGGTGATCGAGAGTTACAACCTGCTGCCGCCTTGAGATGTGAAACGACTATGTCGTAGCCGTCGAGGTGACGAGGCTCAAATATTATTTTGGAGCCTCCTGACGTCGGCAGCTACTCCGCCAAAGCGCGGTAGCGTCGAGGAGCGTCAGAGCGAGTTCAAGTAGCGTGAAAATTTAGCTGAACAAAGTTATGCAACGTAGAATTTGGATTTTGACGGTGGCGTGCCTGCTGGCTGTGGGGGGCGCGTGGTTATTCTGGCCGCACGCCCCGGGCGTGGCGGTGAGCGCCTCGGTCGCCCCGGCGGCGCGGCTGGTGCATCCGGGCGCCGCGCCGATTCAGTTCGCTCTGAGCGCCGCCACCACCAACGCGCATTCGGCGGTGGTGAAAACCAATCCGTTTGCCTATCGCCTGAGCAACACAACGAAAACCGTGGGCGAACTCACGGTGGCGCCGCACGCGATTCTGCTGGAGAACGCGCTGATTGATACGGCGGCCAACCGCGCACTGGATCTGCCGGCGCACTTGCGCGCGACGGCTGAACCCGGCGCTTACATCGTGCAGGCGCGCGGCCTGGTGGACGGGCCGTTCCGTGCGGTGCTGGCCGGGGCGGGCGCGCAGATTGTTTCTTACATCCCGAACAATGCGTATCTGGTGAAGCTTTCCGCCGGCGGGGCGGCGGGCTTGTCCGCCAACGCGCTCGTGCAGGCGGTGCTGCCGTTCGCGCCGTATTTCAAATTGCAGCCGTCGCTGCTGGGGCTGGCGGTGGAGCAGAAGCCGCTGCCGTCGGGCCAGGTGTTGACGCTCGGACTCTTCAGCGAGGGCGCGGCGGCCACGGTGGCGCAACTGGAAAAAATGGGCGGCAAAATTGTGGCGACGGACCGCTCGCCGTTCGGACCGATTGTGCGGGTGCAGCCGCCGGCGGACTGGATTGCGATGGTGCAATTGCCCGGCGTGCAGCGCGTGGAACCGACGCGGCGGCGCGAGGTGGCGAATGATATGTCGCGGACGACGATCGGGGTTTCCGCCGACACGGTGACCAATGTGACTTACCTTGGTTTATCCGGCTCGAACGTGCTGGTGGAAGTGAACGACACCGGCATTGATGTGAATCATCCCGACTTCACCACCGGCGGCAATCCCACCACGGCGGGAGCCGCGCCCATCCGGGTGATCGGTGACTCGACGAATAGTTTGTGGGATGTGAGCGGCCACGGCACGCACGTCGCCGGCATCATCGCGGGCAACGGGAGCAAGAGCATCAATCCCACCAACGTGGGCGCGGCGGCGCGCGGCTCCCTCACGAACGCGGATTTTCGCGGCAAGGCGCCGCTGGCCAATTTGTTTTCCGTGGGCTTTTCGGGGGCCAACGACAATACGTATGTTTCCGATGCCTATTTGCAGGAGACGCCGGCGCGGACGAATGCGCTGATCTCCAACAACAGTTGGGTGAATGGCGGGGGGAATGTTTATGATTTGTCGGCGGCGAGCTATGACGCGGCGACGCGCGATGCGGTGCCGGGCCAGACCGGGCCGCAGCCGGTGCTGTTCGTGTTTGCGGCGGGCAACAATGGTGGCGGCGCAGACAACGGCGGCGGCGGCAGTTCGGACACGGTGTTGTCGCCGGGCACCGCCAAGAACGTGATCACCGTCGGCTCGCTCGAACAGTTCCGCAACATCACCAACACCTATCAGCCGCTGGGCAGCACGAATGAGACGCTCGTGTGGGATGGCGAGACAAGTTCCGGTTCGCAGGTGGCGGCCTATTCGTCGCGCGGCAACGTGGGCGTGCAGACCGAAGGCGACTACGGCCGCTTCAAGCCGGACGTGGTGGCGCCGGGAACCTTCGTGGTTTCGACGCGTTCGACCACGTGGGACAAAGTGGCCTATTACAACCGGACGAATTACCATAATGAATTTTCCTCGTATGATCTGTATGTGGATACGAACACGCTGGCCTATGGCGGCGCGAATGTGCCGATCAACGCAGTGTCGGTGCGGATCCAGGCGGTGCCGAACAGTCATTCGCCCACGCCCTTTCCCATTCTGCCGCTTTACATCTCCTCGACGACGGTGCCCGATCCCACGGATGGGACGACGTATGATTTTGTTTCGAGCAACAACGTGATTTCCATCCCGCCGGACAACGGCGGCACGATCACCGACATCGGGTCGCTTTTGAATGGCGGCTTTGTCTGCGCGGTGGCCGACGGCACGAACATTCCCGTCAACTTCGATCTGCGCATCCAGGTGGTCACGACCAACGACTACGGCAATCTGCTCGAGGTGTTGAGCAATCTCAACGAGACGCTCGGGCCGTATTATTACTACGAGACCGGCACCAGCATCGCGGCTCCGTCGGTGTCGGGCACGCTGGCGCTGATGCAGGATTTTTTCACCAACACGCTGCACACCACGCCCAGCCCCGCGCTGCTCAAGGCGATGCTCATCAACGGCGCGCGGTTGAGCACCGGCTACAACGAATACATGGTGACCAACAGCATTAATTACGAAGGCTGGGGCCTGGTGAATCTGCCGAACTCCATTCCGTCCGCGCTGACGAACACCACCGTCAGCGTCAGCAACGGCGTGCCGATGTTTTTCCTGGATCAAAGCCCGACCAATGTGCTGGCCACGGGCGACAGCCGGACTTACAACGTGAGTGTGCCGACGCCCGCCGCGCGCAACCAAATGATGCGCATCACGCTGGCGTGGACGGATCCGCCGGGCAATCCCGCCGCCGGCGTCAAGCTCGTCAACAACCTGGACCTGGTGGTGACCAACCTCGCCACCGGCGCGGTCTATTACGGCAACAATCTCACGGCGGCCACGACGCCGTTCAGCGTGGTCGTCAATTCCAACACGTCGCCGGACTCGGTGAACAATGTGGAGAACGTGTTTCTGCCGGTGCCGCTGGGCACGAACTACGCCGTGACCGTCATCGGCCGCAACGTCACGGTCAACGCGGTGACCCTGGAGCAGACGAACATCGTGCAGGATTACGCGCTGGTGATTTCCTGCGGCGACAGCGCGAACACCAACGGCATCACGGTCACGCCGGCGGTGGCGAATGTTCCCGGTCCGGGGCAGCCGATCACCTATGTCGGCAACACGAATTCGATTTATTACAACCAGGTTTCCGGGGCGAACGCGCCGTGGTTGAGCACCAACACCAGTCTCTTCGGCACCAACTCGCCTTACTTCACCAACGCGAGCCTGAGCATCGGCCAGACGAACCAATGGCATTTCTTCATCGTGACGAATACGACGCCGTGGACCAACGCGGCCTTCATCGTCTTTCTGCCGAACACGCTGGCGATTCCGCGCCTCGGCGTGTTCGCCGGCACCGACGCCAACGCGACCCGGCCCGAGGCGGATCTGGATATGTTTGTCACCAGCCCGTTGACGGATCCGAATGCCGGCGGCCTGACGAATCTGAATCCGGTGACCATTTCGAATTGCGTGCAGGGTGTGTTGGGTGACGCCACCGCGCTGAACCGGGGCGGCACGGAGTTTGTGGTCTATTCCAACTCCACGCTGGGGCAGGTGTATTACATCGGCGTGCAGGCCGAGGACCAGATGGCGGCACAATTCGCCTTCCTGCCGATCTTCAGCCAGGAGCCGTTCAGCCGGGCCGACGCCAATGGCAACCAGATTGTGACCGGCCTGCTGCTGCCGGCGGAGATTCCTGATGGGAACAACGCGCATCCGGGCCGCGCCTTGGTGATGGGCCTGGCGACGATGCCAATGCAGGTCGGCGGCCTGACGGTGTCCAATGCGATCACCCATCAGAATTTCGGCGACCTCCTCGGCGTGCTGACGCATGGAACCCGCGGATCCGCGGTCTTGAACAACCATGACGGCCTGCCCAATCCGGTCATCGACTACACCACCGTCTATAACGACGACGGGTTGCCGAACACGCGGCACACAGATGGGCCGGGTTCGTTGCGCGCCTTCCGGGGCCAGGAGGCCATTGGCCCGTGGATATTGTCGGAGATTGATGATTCAATGACCCAGACCGGGGCCGTGACGGGCCTTACATTTATCATCCGGCCGCACCGGGATTTGCGCAAAGGGTTGATCACCGTGTCGGTCCCGGCCGGTTCCTGGTTCTATGATTATGTGGATGTGCCGGTGGGCTACACGAATATCACCGTGGTCGCCACCAACCTGCCGCCGACCAGCGTTCCGCCAATCGTGCTGGCGCTCCAGTTTAACACCGAGCCGACGATCAGTAACAACATCGCCATCGTCGGCCTGACCAACGGCACGCCGCCAGGCAACTTGATTTCGGACGGGCCGCCGCTCGCCCCCGGCCGTTACTTTGTCGGCGTGTTCAACCCGGACACGATTGATCATGACGTGGTGCTCGGGGCTTTTCTCACGTTCGACCCGTCGGCGATTACCCGGCTGAATTTCAAGTCGGCGGCCCCGGTGCCATTGTTGGATGACGCGGTGACCTATGACTACATGTATGTCACCAACACCGCGCCGATTCAGGAGTTCAACGTCGGCCTGCGCGTGGATCACCAGCGGATTTCGGATCTGGCCTTTCACCTGATCAGCCCCGACGGCTCGCGCTTTCTGCTGATGGAAAACCGCGGTGGCCAGAGCACCAACGGCTGCGGTCTCACCATCATCACCACGAATATCATTGACGTCCCGGCCAATGGCGGCGCGGCGGCGCAGACCAACTATATTGACACCGGCATGGTCTCCGGCACGCTGCCCATCACTTACAACTTCTACACCGC
Source organism: uncultured Verrucomicrobia subdivision 3 bacterium (assembly GCA_903850425.1). Lineage (GTDB taxonomy): Bacteria > Verrucomicrobiota > Verrucomicrobiia > Limisphaerales > UBA11358 > UBA11358. The sequence goes on from CAINLR010000178.1 coordinate 51,519, forward strand.
GCCGGATGAAATGACGGTCTATTACGGCACCAACATCGCGCCGGAAAATCTGATTCTGGACACGGGCTTCACGAATAATCCCAGCCTCGGCGGCGGCGCGCAGAACACGCAGCCGGAAACCCTCCTGGTGACGTTCCCGCCGCCCACCGCCACGGTGTCGTCCACGATCCTGACGATCATCATGAACCAATTTGGCAACCCCAATACCAACACCGCCTGGTGGTATCGGGCGGGCGGCGTGTTGACCAACTTCGAATACCTCACCTTCACCGAGGATACCAATCAAACGATGACGCCCATCAAGTTTGCCGCGACCCCGTTGGTGCCGTTGACGATTACGAACTTCGTCATCCAGACGAACATTACTTTTCTGACGAACAGCATTACACTCGTTTCTAATAGTTTCGAAGCGCCGGTCGTGGCGGGCAATTACCTGGCCGGCAGCAGCGCGGACAATTGGCTGGTTGTCAGCAATCAGGTGAGCGTGATCCGTGACTTGACGAACGTGAATGCTGGAGCCCAATTTCTCGCCTTGGCCAGCGGCACGATTTCCCGTTCGTTGCCGACCCAGGCCGGAGCCACCAATATTTTACGATTCGCTTATCGCGGTCCGGGGGCGCTGGGTCTATGGCGTGGGGAGAATAACCCCGCCGATTCGGTTGGTCCCAACGATGGCGTGCTGACAAATGGGGCTGGTTTTTTTCACGGCCAGGTTAATCAGTCGTTTAGTTTCAATGGTGCCGGCCAATTTGTCCATGTGCCCGCGTTTACGAACCTCAATGCGATCGGCAACCAGATGTCCATTGACTTCTGGATGTTTGCCAATGCCAGCAATTCAATGAACACGATCCAAGGACTAGTGGACACCGATCATTATGGCATTGAAATATCGCCGGGATTTAGTGCGCGGATCGGAGTCAATTTTTACGTTGATACCACCAGTGGTTCAGCTTTGATATCCTCGGTGAATGGTGGGGGCATCGTCGTGACCTCGAATGCCTGGCACCACATTGCCGGGGTTTACGACGGCACCAAGATCCAGTTGTATATTGACGGCCTGCCCGCTGGAAGTTCTGCGGCGGCTTCGGGGAATCTCCAGCCGATGTTGGCCACGAGTTATCTCAGCATTGGCTCGGATGATGGCCGGACCTATTGCGGCTGTGGTGGACGATATTTCAATGGACTGATTGATGAAGCCACCCTTTACAAACGCGCGCTTTCGTTCGCAGAGATTCAGGCGATATACAATGCGGGAATTCTTGGCAAATATGATCAGGCGGCGGCCTTTCCGCAAAATCTGGCCAAGCTGAATTTAGCGCTGTCAGGCGTGAGCACCAATTTGCTTTTTGGTTCCAATACCAATTGGCAGACGAACACAATCAGCTTTGTTGCCACTACCAATTCCACTGCGCTTCAGATTAGCGGCCTGCAGCCGGGCATGTTGCTGGATTCATTCGCCCTCACCAGCTTCGCGGCGGTCACCAATTACGTCACCAACATGGTGGTGACGGTGAGCAACCTGTATTATCTGCCCGAGCAATCCATTGACTCGCTGATCAGCACGAGTCCGCAAGGCTGGTGGCAGTTGGAAGTCTTGGACAATCGCGCGGGCGCCACCAACAATGCCACGTTGTTGAGTTGGCAGTTGGGCTTCACGTTCGCCAACACCAACCACATTGCGCCGCCGGTGTTGCCGACCGTGACCAACTACACGATCATCGAGACCACGCTGCTGACGGTCACGAACACGGCGACGGATGCGCTCACCAATCTGACGTTGAGCTATTCGCTCTCCGGGCCGACCAATGCCGTGATCTCCACCAACGGCATCATCACCTGGACCCCGACGGAAGAGCAGGGGCCGAGCACCAACATTTTTGTGACCACCGTTTCGGACAACAGCAATCCGGTCAATAAGTCGCAAAATTTCTTCTCGGTCATCGTGCTGGAATCCAACCTGCCGCCGGTGCTGGAGTTCCCGACCAATACCACCGTGTTCCGCATTTTGGAAACGGCGTTGTTCATCACCAACGCGCTGGCGAGCGATCCGGATATTCCGACGAACACGCTGACGTTCGCGCTGGTCAGTGCAACCGATCAGAGCGGCCAGGCGGTCACTGGGTTGACGGTCACGTCCGACGGCACCATCCAATGGACGCCGGATGAAACGAACGGGCCGAGCACCAACGTCATTTGGATCAGCGTCACCGACACGAATCCGCCGGCGGTGAACCAGACTTCGTTCAGCGTCACGAACAGTTTCACAATCATCGTGCTGGAATCGAATCTGCCGCCGGTGGTCTTCCCGCCGTCGAACACGAACATTGACGAGCTAGTCCCGTGGTCCGCGCTGGCGACGGCGACCGATCCGGATATTCCCACGAACACGCTGACATTCTCGCTGGTGGACGTGGTGCCGCCGCTGGTGGGCGCGCAGTTGACCGTGTCGCCGGCAGGCGTGATTGACTGGACGCCGGACGAATTTCAGGGGCCGGGCGATTACACGGTTTCAATCCGGGTCACGGACTTCAATCCGTGGGCGGTGAACCAGCAATCACTGTCGGCGACCAACTCTTTCACCATTCATGTGAACGAGGTTAACGTCGCGCCGGTCTGGCACACGCCGACGAATTATTTCGTCCTGCTGCCAGCGGTCTTCATGGCCACCAACGCGGCGACGGACACGGATTATCCGGTGAACCCGCTGACCTATGTGCTGCTGTCCGGCCCGACGAACGCGGCGATGATTGACCCGACGAACGGCATTGTCAGTTGGCCGTCCACCAACGGCATGGCGGGTTCCAATTATTTATTCGTCGTGGCCGTGACGGATACCAATGCCCCAGCGGTCAACCCCAAGACCTATACCGTCACCAATCAATTCTGGGTCACGGTCATCGCCACCAACCACGCGCCCCGCTGGACGAACAGCATTGGCAACTTCACGCTGGACGAGCTGACCACGACCAATATTTTCGTCACGGCGATTGACACGGACACGCCGCCGAACCTCCTGACCTATAAGTTGCTCAACGCGCCCGTCGGCATGACGGTGACCAACTCCGGCCCGAACGCGCTGATCACCTGGACGCCGAGCGAGGCGCAGGGGCCGGGCGTCTATTCCAACATCCTCGTGGTGGTGAGCGACAATGTTTTCCCGAACGCGCTGACCGCAACGAATCTGCCGTTCACGGTGACGGTGAATGAAATCAATCTCGCGCCCTACTGGCTGACGAATAATCCCGGGGCCACCAACTTTGTCATGGATGAGCTGACGACGTTGACCGTGACAAACACCGCCAACGACGATGACATTCCCACCAATCTGCTGACCTACACGCTGACGGTGACGAACCTGAGCGGTGGCGCATGGCCGGTGACGAACGTGGACCTCTCCACCAACGGCATCATCACCTGGACGCCCGATGAATCGCAAGGCCCGGGCACTTATCTGTTCACCACGATTGTCACCGACACAAATCCGCCGGCGGTCAATGCGAAATCACTGAGCGCCACCAACCAGTTCACGGTGACGGTGAACGAGGTGAACACGCCGCCCGTGTGGAACTTTGACGACAATTCGGCTTTTTACATCATCCGACCCAACGTGTTTGTGCTGACCAACGCCGCGTCGGATGCCGACATTCCAACGAATGTGCTGACGTATGCGCTCGTCAGCGGTCCGACCAACTCGGCCATTGATCCGAACACCGGCGTCATCACCTGGCCATCGGCCGGCAGTGCCATCGGTCAGACCTACAACTTTGTGGCCGTGGTCACGGACACCAATCCGCCTGCGGCCGTCCCGTCGTATTCGGTCACGAATAATTTCAGCGTCACCGTGGTGGCGTCGAACTCGCCGCCTTACTGGCCGGCACCGGTGCCCGATCAAACGTGGAATGAAATGGCCACCAACATCATCACCGTCACCGCGCTGGACACCGACCTGCCGCCGAATCACCTGACGTATTCGCTGCGCAACGCGCCGACGGGCATGACCATTCGCACCGTGGGCGCGAACGGCGTCATCCGCTGGGTGCCGTCGGAAGTGCAAGGCCCGGGCTTCTATCCGAACATCCTGGTGGTGGTGAGCGACAATGTGTTTCCGTCGCCGGCGCTGGTGACGAACGCGCCGTTCAGCGTCACGGTCAATGAAGTGAACCGCGCGCCGCGCTTCCTCGGCACGCCGGCCAACCGTAGCGTCGCCACGGGCACCACGCTGGTCATCGCCAACCCGGCGACCGATCCGGACTTCCCGGTGAACCCGCTGACTTACTCGCTGCTGAATCCGCCGTCCGGCGCGGACGTTGATCGAAACAGCGGCCTGCTCACGTTGACACTCGATGCGGGCGTGAATGTGATCACCACCGTCGTGACGGATTACAATTCGTGGGCGCTGTTCAACCAGCATCTCACCGCGACGAATTCCTTCACCGTCACGGTCACGAATGTGCCGACGGCGACGAATGCCGCGAACATCTCGCCGCTCAGCATCGTCAGCACGACCATCGGCGGCATCAACGGCTATCTGGTGAGCTGGTTCGCGCCGACGAATTACCAGTTCCACCTGCAATGGACGCCGGCGTTGCTGCCGATGAACTGGGCCAACTTCAACGGCGTGCTCAGTTTCATTGCGCCCAATTCGCCGACCAATGTTTTGTTCCAATACTTTGACGACGGCTCGCAAACCGGTGGCTTCGGTCCCGCGCGTTTCTACCGGCTGCTGCTGCTGGATTCACCCACGAACACCGCACCGTTTTTCCTGACCAATCCGGGCACGCTCCCGGCCAGTGTGGACGTGCAATTTACTTATCCCGACGCGGCCAAAGATTGGGACGTGCCGTCACAAGCTTTGACTTACCTCATCTCGAACAGTTTGGCCGGCCCCAATCTCGCCGTCATCATCAACACCGGCACCATCTACTGGACGCCCGACGCGTCGCAGGCGGGAATGACCAACGAATTGACGATCACCGTGGTTGACAACGGCGTGCCGGCGAAGCACGCGACCCATGTGGTCAAGGTGGTGGTGGCCGCCGTTGCGACGCCGTTCGCGAGCGCGCTGCCCGCCAAATCGGTGACGGGCACCGCGGCCCTGCTGAATGGTTTTGTCAGTCCCAACGGCACGAACAACTGCACCGCCTGGTTCGAATACGGGGCCAGCCGTTATTATGGCAGCACCACCGCGCTGGTGAACGTCGGTGGTAGCAGTGGCGTCGTGTATCTCACCGCGCCCGTCGCGGGTCTGATCAATGGTCAGAACTACCACTACCGGCTCGTCGTGAGCAACAGCGTCGTCACCACGCGGAGCTTTGACCGTCAATTCGGCGTGGGCCATCTCTTGGATTGGGGCACCGATATTTATCACAACCAGTTTGGCAACACCGGAGTGCCCGCCGGCCTGGGCAATGTTGCGGCGATGGACATCGGCTATGCTTCGAGTCTGGCCTTGATGCCCGATGGCACGATCGACGCGTGGGGCATCAACTTCACTCACCTGCTCGAAGTTCCGGCCGGCTTGAACAACGCCGTGGCGCTGGCCATCGGGCGCGGGGATCACGGGGCCGGGTGTCTGGCGTTGAAGGCGGATGGCACGGTCGCCGTGTGGGGTGATAATTCTCTCAACGAGCTCTACCTGCCGGCCGGATTGAATAACGTGGTGGCCGTGTCGGCCGGGAATTTGCACAGCCTGGCGTTGAAGGCCGACGGCACCGTCGTCGCGTGGGGCGCCAGCAACATTCTTGCCTCGATTGCCGTGCCCGCCGGCCTGAGCAACGTCGTGGCGATTGCCGCCGGCGATGGTCACAACCTTGCGTTGAAAAACGACGGCACCGTCGTCGCCTGGGGCTCTGATTCAATTGGCCAAACCGAAGTGCCAGCCAGCTTGAGCAACGTCGTGGCCGTGGCTGCGGGCGGTTACAGCATTGCGTTGAAGGCCGACGGCACCGTGGTCGCGTGGGGCACGAACTATAATAACACCCTGAACACCGCGCCCGCCAGCTTGAACAACGTCGTCCAGGTCGCCTGCGGTGATTTCCACGGCCTCGCCTTGAAAGCCGACGGCTCCATCGTCGCGTGGGGCGACGACGCCTATGGCGAGCTTGATATGCCCGCCGGCGTCAGCAATGTCGTGGCCGTGGCGGCTGGTCGCTACAAGAACCTGGCCCAGATGTCGGCCAATCCCTTGAATGCCACCAACCCGCCGGCCGCCACCTTCAGCATCGGTAGCGTCAGCGCCACCGGCACCAACGGCCTCACATTGCAATGGACGGCCCCGGTCTATGCCGCGTTCCAAGTGCGCTGGGCCACCAACCTCGTGCCGCCGATGACGTGGAATCTGGTCCCCGACGTGCTGACCTCCACCAACGGCAGCTTCCACTTCACCGACACTAATCCGCCGTTATTGATGAAATTCTACGAACTGCTTCTGTTGCCTTAGCGGCGGGATAATCCCTTCTCCGCCTCCGCAGCGGGAAGGGAGAAAAACTCTATGGTGGCGTGAAATATTGATGATCATTGCCGCAACTCCGGTTTGCTTTTCGCGCCGCTTGGCGTAGTTTCCACCTTTGGTTTGAAAGTGAAATTCGCAACATGAGCAAAGAATTCATCAAGATTGGCGGTGCCCGGGAGCATAATCTCAAGAACCTCACGCTCGCGATTCCGCGCGACAAGCTGGTGGTCGTCACCGGCCTCAGCGGCAGCGGCAAATCGTCGCTCGCCTTCGACACGATCTACGCCGAGGGCCAGCGCAAATATGTCGAATCGCTTTCGGCTTACGCTCGTCAGTTCTTGGATCAGTTGCAAAAACCGGACGTGGATTTCATCGAAGGGTTGTCGCCCGCGATTGCGATTGAGCAGCGCAGTTCCGGCAGTAGCCCGCGCTCGATCATCGCCACCACGACGGAGATTTACGATTACCTGCGTTTGCTTTACGCGCACATCGGCCAGGCGCATTGCCCCGAAACCGGCGTGCCGATTTCCACGCAGAGCACCAGCGACATCGTGGATAAAATTCTCACGCTGCCGGCGAAAACCAAAGTCATGCTGCTCGCACCCGTCGTGCGCCGGCAGAAAGGCGAGTTCCGCGATGTGTTCGAGCGCCTCGCGCGTGAAGGTTTTGTGCGCGTGCGCGTGGACGGCGAGATTGCCGAATTGGGCGAAAACATCGCGCGCATCAAGCTCGACAAAAAGAAATTTCACAACCTCGAAGCCGTCGTGGACCGGTTGGTGATTGATGAAAAAATCCGCGTGCGCCTTGGAGACTCGGTGCAAACCGCGCTGCGACTTGGCGAAGGCGTCATGTTCACGCTGCATCAATTGCCGGAGGAGATTTCAAAAGTGACGAGCAAACCCCTCACCCGGCCTTCGGCCACCCTCTCCCCATCCGATGGGGAGAGGGGTGCTTCGGTTCAACCCGATGCCTGGATCGAAACCCTGCACTCGAACAAAATGTGTTCGCCGGCGACCGGCAAGAGTTACGATCCGCCGACGCCGAAACATTTTTCCTTCAACGCGCCGGCGGGTGCGTGTCCGGTCTGTCACGGTCTCGGTCAAAAAATGGTTTTCGACGAAGCGCTGGTGGTGCCGGACATGGAATTGCCGTTGGATGGCGCGATCCAGCCATGGCGGCGCGCGGGTAAGCGGCTGATCATTTATTACAAGGCCATGCTGCGTTCGGTGGCCGCGCACTTCAACGTCAGCACGGAGACGCCTTACAAAGATTTGCCGAACGATTTCAGGAAAGTTCTGCTCAATGGTTCGGGCGAGGATGAGATTGAATTCAAGTTCTGGCGCGGCGGAAAAGTCAGCAGCATCTCGCGTCCGTTTGAAGGCGTTTTGCCGAACCTCGAACGCCTCGCCACCGACAGCGAAAGCGAATTCATCCGCAACCGGCTTAAGGCTTACATGGCGCCGGAGTTTTGCGATGGCTGTGGCGGCAAGCGTTTGAAACCAGAAATTCTCGCCGTCACACTCGGTGGCGAGCAGTTTGTTTCCCAACTAAAAACTAAGAATTCAAAACTCAAAACGCTTAAAATCCCCGGCCTGTCCATCATGGACGTCTGCGGTTTGTCTGTGGAAAAAGCGGATGAATTTTTCGCCGCGCTGAAGTTGACGGAGTTTGAATTGAAAATCGCCGCCGAAGTCATCAAGGAAATCCGCGCGCGGCTTGGCTTCCTGCGCAACGTTGGACTCGGCTACCTCACGCTGGATCGCGAGAGCGGCACGTTGAGCGGCGGCGAAGCGCAACGCATCCGGCTCGCCACGCAGATCGGCGCGGCGCTGGTCGGCGTGCTTTACGTTTTGGACGAGCCGAGCATCGGCTTGCATCAGCGCGACAACGACCGACTGCTCGCCACGCTGAAAGGGTTGCGCGATCTCGGAAACACCGTGCTCGTGGTGGAGCATGATGCCGACACGATTCGCGCGGCGGATTACATTCTGGATCTCGGCCCCGGCGCGGGCGTTCACGGCGGCGAGCTGGTGGCGGCGGGCACGTTGCCGGATATTCTCGCCGCAAAAAAATCGCTCACCGGCCAATACCTCACCGGCGAACTGGAAATTCCCATTCCCAAAAAGCGGTTGGTGCCGACCGAAGAACGCGGCTGGCTGGAAGTCCTCGGCTGCACGGAAAACAATTTGCAGAACATAGACCTGCGGATTCCGCTCGGCCTCTTCACCTGCGTCACCGGCGTGAGCGGCTCGGGCAAGAGCACGTTCGTCAGTGACATTTTGCAGCGCGCCTTGTTCCGTAAATTTTACGGTTCGAAGGAAAAGCCCGGCGAACACAAGGCGCTGAAGGGTTTTGAAAATCTCGACAAGGTCATCGTGATTGACCAGTCGCCCATTGGCCGCACGCCGCGCAGCAATCCGGCGACTTACACCGGCATGTTCAATCACATCCGCGATCTGTTTGCCAAACTGCCGGCGGCGAAAGTGCGCGGTTACGAGCCGGGCCGATTTAGTTTCAATGTCAAAGGCGGTCGCTGTGAGAAGTGCGAGGGCGACGGCGTGCTGAAGATCGAGATGAATTTTCTCCCGGCGGTGTATGTGACGTGCGAGGCGTGCAACGGCAAGCGTTACAACCGCGAGACGCTGGAGATCGCCTACAAAGGCAAAAACATCGCGGACGTTTTGGACCTGACGGTGGAGGAGGCGGTGACATTTTTCCGCGCCGTGCCGAAAATTTTCGATCCGCTGCTGACGCTGGCGGAAGTCGGGTTAGGCTACATTCGGCTGGGTCAGCAGGCCACGACGTTGAGCGGCGGCGAGGCGCAGCGGGTGAAGCTGGCCACGGAGTTGAGCCGCAAGGCCACGGGCAAGACGCTCTACATTTTGGACGAGCCGACGACCGGCCTGCATTTCCACGACGTGGCCAAGCTGCTCGAAGTCTTGTTCCGCCTGCGCGACACCGGCAACACGCTGCTCATCATCGAGCACAATCTAGACGTGATCAAAACGGCGGACTGGATCATTGATCTCGGCCCGGAAGGCGGTTCCGGCGGCGGGAAAATCGTGGCCGAAGGCCCGCCGGAAAAAATCATCCACTGCGCCGCGAGCTTTACCGGGCATTATCTGAAGAGCGTGCTGGCATAGCGGCGCGTCGGCAAACCGCCGCAAATATTTCGTTTGGTTTGCGGCTCTCTACCGAAGAGCCGCTACAGCAAGATTTCCTGCGTCCAAAATTGCCGCGATGTTTTGGAGTGCGGCGGCCCTCCGCCGCTTTTCCCATGCAGGTCTGGCAACGCAAAAGCGGCAGGGGACTGCCGCAGTCCAAGACGCTGTCGCGCCAGCCGTCCGCCGGGAAAAATGTCAACATTCCGGCCAACTTCACCGGACATTATCTGAAGATCGTTTTGGCTTGAACAAGAGGAATGGGCGTGACCGCTCTCTTTATTAAAAGGAGGGGGCATCGTTTGGTATTCTCAAAAATTCAATCAATCCGTCAAAATTCTGGCCTGACTTTGAGTCAACCGAACGTAAAAAATGAACTCGCCATTATTGCTGTCGCCAGATTGATTTGGGTCTGCTCGTTAATTCGGCCTCGATGTAATGTGCTCCAGCAATCATACCAATCCCTAAAATCAGGAGTCGTAGCAAAAAATATAGGAGCTACGATGTCGCGGGGTAAAGTTGGCTGGCCGTCGCAGATCTGATTCGCTTCCTTACAAAGTTGAATGAATTTTATTGTCCACTCGTTTGAGAGTAGGCCACTTTTTTCCATTTCGTCGAACGGTGACCCTGAACCGAGAACGTGGTTCGACAATCGTGCGCCAATTGAATTGAAGTCTGACATAGTAATCCGCCGAGCATTGGGTTAACCCGAGCCACTATTTGCTAATTCGTATAGGAGACAATCGGCCACACGCATGATCGAAAAAAGTGTTGGCGCAAATTGACGCACCGTGTCGCCTATCGCCCGGGCCATGAGGGCATCTTCCCAGAACCATCCTGCCGTGCAAGGGCAAAGCGGAGTGGCTTGGAGTGGTTTCAAAATTCAGTGGTCGCTGGAAAATGGCTTGGGCTGGTCGGGTGGAGCACCGGGTCTTGGACTGCGGCGGGAAGCGCAGCGCCACGCCGCTTTCGCGCGCTCGAATGATTCCTGCGGCGAGGATGATTCCCGCCCGTCCGAAAGTGGTGTCGCGGCTGCCGCCTTGCCCCACCGTCCGTCGGTCGGCGCACGCGGCAGGAATTCCATATAGAATATCGCCTTGGCGATGTGTGCGGCTGCGTCTATGTCAAACCGCATTCACCCGCAACGTCGAAGCGAAACCACGTCACCACGACCGCAGTCAGAGAGGTCAGGTTCGTCCAACCCTGGCGCCGCCCTCAACCAAACGCTTTCCGCAGCAGGGCGATGCTGGCGGGCACAGCGAGATTGGGATCTTGTTTACCTTCCATTTCGAGGGAGACGTAACCGGTGTAGCCGGCGGCTGCCAAAATTTTTGCGATGCGCTGATAATCTATTTTGAGGTCATACCATTCGCCGCCGCCCGGATAGGTTTTGGCCTGCACGTAAACCGCCTTCGGCGCGATTTGCGCGAGCGCACCGTAGGCGGCTTCTTTGTAGGGCGGGAAAAGAAAATTTCCCGTATCCATCAACGCGCCAAGCCACGGGGAATTGATGCTGTTCAAAATGCGCAGCAGCCCTTCTGGCGTGCGTGCGAGGCCCCAGTGATTTTCCAGCGCGAGCGTCACGCCACATTCCTCGGCCTTGGGCAGGCAGCGCGTGATGCCGTCAATGCACCATTTGAAACCGTCGTCCTCGGTGTGGCCCGGCAGGATCGGCTCCACGCCGCGCTGCGCCATCAACGCGTCGAAATCTTTCGCCGTGCCCCAGCGACCGGTGTTGATGCGAATGCTCGGGCAACCCAGCGCGTCGGCCAGTTCAATGCACTTCTGCGTGTGCACCACATTTTCGGCGATGACTTCCGGTTGCGGGCTGACAAAGGTCTGGTGCGTGGAGACGCAGCAGATGTCCAGGCCGTTGCGGAACGCGTGACGCTTGAGCTTGCGCAGATAGGCGCGGTCGGCGGCGCTCAACGGCGCTTTTTCCTCCAGGTCCATTTGCCGGTGCAAAATATCCACGGCTTCCACGCCCAACTCGGCGGCCTTGTCCATCACGGTTTCGATGGAAACTTTCGGATCGCGGAAATGCCAGTAAGAATAGGTGCAAAGGCCGAGCTTGAGCCGTTTGCGCACGGGCCGGTGATCGGCAGCGGACGCGGCGGAAATGTTTCCGGGCGAGGTGGCAGCGGCGGCGGCCAGGCCGGCGGTGAGAAGAAACGAACGGCGACTGGTTTTCATGGGATTCGGAATTATTTGTCAGCCGCGTCGGGAACGCCAGCCTGAACAGCGTTGAACTTGCCGCCGGCGGACTGTTCCGCCCAGCGTGCTTTTATCCATGCGCCCGGGTGTTGGTTTTTTTGCACCGTGACCAATTTCTCCATCGGTGGTCGGAGGGCGATGCCGTTTTCCCCATATATCAGGGTCCGGCAAGGAACCTGCTTGAATCAGTTGTTGCCAAAAACCCGGCAGCAGCTCCCCGCTTCTTCTGTGCGTTGCACCGGATTTTTCCATCAGGCCGGATGAAGGCGGGGGCGTTATTGATCTTATGAAAACAGGCTACTTGATTGACATGGACGGCGTGATTTACCGGGAAAACAATTTGATTCCCGGCGCGGCGGAATTTATCCAGACGTTGCTGGCCACCAGCACGCCGTTTCTATTTCTGACGAACAACTCGGCCCCGACGCCGGAAGATCTGGCGGTGCGACTCGAACATCTCGGCGTCACCGGCTTGTCACCGCGGCACTTCTACACCTCCGCGATGAACACGGCGGATTTCCTTAGCGAGACGGATCCGAACTGCACGGTGTTTGTCATCGGTGAAGGCGGCTTGCTCGCCGCGCTGCACGAACGGAAAATTCCGAGCGACTCCATCCGGCCGCGCTACGTCGTCATCGGCGAGGGTGCAACCACGATGGAGCGCTTGACCAAGGCCCACGAATGCATCGAGCGCGGGGCCCGCCTGTTGGTGACGAATCCCGACAACTGGTGTCCGGTCTCCAGCGAAAAAACCCGGCCGGGCGCGGGAGCAACGGCGGCGTTTCTGGAAGCCAGCACGGGGCGGCGCGCGTATTATCTGGGCAAGCCCAACAGCTATATGTTCCACCGCGCCCGCCGCAAACTATCCGATTGGACGCTGAACGAACTGGATACGTTTGTCATGATCGGCGACACGATGGAGACGGACATTCGCGGCGCGGTCGAAGCCGGGTTGCAATCCTTCCTCGTCCTGACCGGCTCAACCCAGATGGACAACATGGGCGATTACGTCTATCAACCCACGAGCATCCTGCAAAGCATCGCTGACCTGACCAACGAAATTAAAACCGGCAAAGCTTCCGACCGGCTGAACGGTTCAGTGGTGGCCAATGGAAAAGGCCAGCCTTCGAAGTCCGGCCAGCGGCATCAAACGGATGTTTTTGCTTTCCACAAGCCGCGTCCCCGTCCGGCCATGACCAAGTAATTCCGGCTAGTTGGCGGAAGAAAGACCGGCTCACGGTTTATCCACGGAGATTCCGAGCACGTCGGCCACGGCGCGTTCGTGGCCATCGGTCGGCACGTTGAGAATTTTCATCGCGCCCGTGGCGGTGTCGCGCACGGCGAGCACCGAACTGCCGCCGCCATCCAGATTCAACGCGTCACGGCAACCCAGGCGCACCATCTCCGCCGCCAATTCACCGTAGTTCATGCCGATGGCCACGCCGGGTTTGCGGCCGTCCACAACGAGCAGGATGAGTTTGGTTTTCGCCGCGTTGAAGCCGACGACCGTGCGCGGATGGCGCGTCTTGCTGGCAGGTGGCACCATCGCGCCGTTTTTCAAGAGCAGGGTATTTCCGCTGATGACTTCCCAATCGCCGGCGGCCGGCTGGGCCAGCATTTCAATCGCCACCTGGTGATTCGTGCGCACCACCAAACACGGCCGCGCGGTGGGGCTGGTGGACCAGGTTTTTCCGTCCGTCATGGCTGGGCCGACGGTCAACGCCCACTGTTCAGCGCGATAGGCGGCGTTGGTGCCCTCGCCGTCGTGGACGCCTTTGGCATTGAAAAAATCACCATTCACCACGAGGTCGAAATGTTCCCGCACGGCGATTTTGGTCGGCAACATCAAGGTGGTCTGCCACTGGCCATCGCCGTCTGGATCGGGACCGCCGGGCGCGACGCGCAGGTGGATTTTCGGATTCGTGAGGTCAATTTCCGCCACGAACAAACGGGTGGGCGGATTGGTGCGCGTCTCGGAATAAATGGCGATGCCCGGGAAAAGGTGGTTTGTGGCGGAAATCTCGCCGCGAACCGGCAAAATGAAATTCAGCAAGGCGCATACAACTGGGCAAAACAATTTCATGCCGCGATGGTCCGACAACGCCGGTGATTTTTCAACGCCACAAATTGTCCGGTGACTTGCGGGAAAGGGAAAAGCAGCGGCGGGTGATCGGCGCACAAGCGCTGCTCCAGCGGACACCATCCAGTCGCTCCGCAACCACGATTTACGGACGTCCGCCTTCCGCCTTCTCGGCCATCCAGATGCGAAACGCGCCCTGCTTGCAGTTGATGGGTTCAAAGCCCACCTCAACCAGATACGAGCCAAAGGCCTTGGTGCGCGGGGAAATGATGATTTCCCGGATGCCGCGTTCGCGAAAAAATTCCGCCTGCTCGATGAACAGAAAACGACCGATCTTCAAGTCGCGGTAACGCGGAATCACAAAGTCCAGCACCACATGCAGGACGCCGGCCGGGTTTTCGGTGGCAATGAACACGCCCACCGGCGCGCAATCGCGCAGGATGAACAGCGTCACCTGCTTTTCCCCCGGACGATATTCAAAGCCGGGCAGGATGCGTTGGATGTCGTGGCGATAGAAGCTGAGGAAGCACTTCAGGTAGTCCGAGTCCGGGCGCAGCTTGAGCAGTTGATAATATTGTTTGGCGCGCAGCATCCGCGTGAGGTGATAGACATTCACCAGCACGATGGTGCTGTTCAGGAAAGCGACGGGATACGCGTGAATCAGGAGTCCATAGCTGGCGAAGGAGGCCGCGCCGGCCAGATTGAAGAGTCGCAGCCGCAAGATGGAACTCATCATCAGCGAAACGGCAATGAGCGCCGAGGCGGCGTAACCAAACAGTTCGAGGAGGAAATGCGCGTGCATTTTGGGAATCTGCGCGAAGGTGGCAGGCAAGTTCGATTACGCTTTCAACAACGCAGCCAAATCCAGCGCCCGGGTGAACATCGCCAATTCGCCGGTGGGCGTGCGCGGCCATTGTTCGGGTGGCCGATCCAAATACAACTCCACGCCGTTGCCGTCCGGGTCGCGCAGATAAAGCGCCTCGCTCACGCCGTGGTCCGCCGCGCCATCCAACTCGACGCCCGCCTGCATCAACCGGCGCAACGCATCGGCCAGCGTGGCGCGCGTCGGATAGAAAATCGCCAGATGATAAAGTCCGGTGCAGCGCGGCGGCGGCGGCGAACCGCCCGCGCTCTCCCAGGTGTTCAGTCCGATGTGATGATGGTAACCGCCCGCAGAAATGAAGGCCGCCTGCGAACCGAACCGCTGCTGCAATTCAAAGCCCAGCACGCCGCAGTAAAAATTCAGCGCGCGTTCGAGGTCGGCCACTTTCAAATGCACATGGCCGATGGTGACGCGCGGGTCAATCGGCTGGACAGTCAGGTTCTCTTTCATGGCGGCAGTTTAATTCAATTTGGTTCGGAGCGCGACCTGATGCTTTGACTGTTCTGTCTGCCTTGGGCTAGTTGCCGTCGCGCCAGGAAAAGCGGCGGAGGGCCGCCGCAGTCCAGGACGCTGCGCGCGGAACGAAAGCCAAGGAACAACGCGAAGCAGTCTTGGACTGCGCCAGTCCTCTGGCGCTTTGAGCCGGGCAAATTTTCTGCATAAATCAGCCTCTGCCAATGTCAAAATGAACGGTCAGCACGCAACCGCGCTCACGGTTTTCGCGCCGAGACGAGGTAGTTGATGTTCCCGCCGCCGGCGTGAAATTTGCCGTTGGCGATGGCTTGTTGTTCGCCATGATATTTCTCGACGATGTTCGCGAAGACATTTTCAAAAAAAGTTTCATCGCCGCCGCCGTGCAAAAAAAGTTCGCGCATATCGGCTTTGTTCCACGGGCCGGTCGCGGCATTTTTCCACTGGCGTTCCTGCGCGACGAGGGCTTTTTGATCCGGGCTGGCATAGGGCGGAAAGAGCGGCGCGGGCCGGTCGTTCTGATGCGCGGCGATGTCGCGGAGGCCCAGTTGGGAAAAATATCCCGGCAGCGAGTCGCCGATACTATGATTGCCCCGACCGGTGGCCAAACGCCCGCGATGCTGCCGCAGCCAGAATTCAAATCGGCGCACGAGCGTCGCCACGGGCTCGTCCTCCGTGAGCGAAGTGAAGGCGAGATAGTTCCAGAAATTGTTCGGTTCCACGCACACCAGGAGTCCGCCGGGGCGCAGGATGCGGAGCATTTCGCGCAGCGCCTCGAGCGGTTGCGCGAGATGCATGAGCACGGTTTGGCAAGTGACGACGTCGAAGCTGTCGTCCGCGAGCGGGAGCCTGGCCGCATCGCCTTGGTGGAAGGAAAATAATTCCGGCGCAACGTGCGGGAAGGCGTGGCGAAATCTTTCCGGCGCTTCGGCCACCCAGCGCGGTTCGCGGTCAACGCCGGCGAGCCGCGCCGGCGGACGCAGATACGGATACAGCAACCGCGACCAGTGGCCGAGGCCGCAGCCGACGTCGGCGAGCGAGGCGGCTTCGTGCAAGCGCCAGCGCGCGGCCATGAGGTCGAGGAAGTCGCGATTCCACCAGAAGTCGCGCTGCTCGCCAAACCAGTCAGCGGAATGAGGTTGATCAGACATGGAATGGGACAGGATTTTTGTGCGCTTACAACTTAGCCGGAATAAACCGGGCTTGCACGATTGCTTTTCGGATCAGGCAGAACTTTAGCGCCCACTCCTTAAACCATCCGTCACGAGATAGGCGAGCGCGTAGCAGCCAAAAATTCCCAGCCCGCCGACCAGTCCGGCGAGGATCGCTTTTTTCCAAGTGCCACGCCGAAGTTGCCCGGCGAGCAATGTGAGCGCCACGGCAATGCCGGCTTCGCCGAGCACGATGTAATAGGGCGTGAAGGATAGCATCCGGCAGCCGCTGTAGGTCCACCAGTGGATGCGCCGCGCCATTTCCTCGTAGTAAGGAATATTCACCGCGCCCAACGCGGCGATCAGGCATAGTCCAAAGCCGCCGAAGCGTCCCCACAGCCGCAGCCCGAGGTAGCCAAATTGCACCGCCACGACCTGCCACGCAAACGGCATCCACGCCGGCGAACGCCACAGCATCGGCCCGCCGCCGACGGCATAATTCAGCGTGTGCGTGTGCGCCACCAGCCACGCATCCGCCGGCAACTCGGCGAATCCCACCGCCAGTCCGAACACCATCAGCCGCGCGATCAGTTGGTCGCGCCGCAGGAAAACAAAACTCAACAGGAGAAAATTATCGAGGAGGTTCAGCGCCAGTCCCGTCCGCCAGTTCGACCACGGCGCAAACACCAACAGCGCCACGGCGACGACATTAATGATGACGGTCGCCAGCACGATGCGCAGCCGCGCGCGTTCGAGCGGGTCGGCTTGGTTGTGAAAGCGGTAATGCATCCCAACAACTTTTGTTCTTTTTCAAATCCGCCGCGAGTTTTTTCGGCGATCGATTATTTGCCGAAGCGCTCTTTTTCAAAATGCCGGAGGCCGCGCCACGACTTGCCTCCTGGCGGTTTTGGGCCTCCGGCGGCCCGGCCTGCGCCCGCTGCGGGCACACAAAAGCTGTCGCCACCGGACGCTGCGCGCCGCGAGGTCATCCGTCGCCGCGCGCCTGGGCTCACTGCGGCCGCCTTATTTTGATTGAGCGGGCCGCCCAAGTGCGCGCTGGCGGCGTTACACAACGCGCCGGCCGGCGAGGACTTCCGCCTCGGCGGCGATCAGGCAATCGCGCATGCCTTCGGCGTCGGGAGCGTTCCGGAGCTGTTCGAGCATTTTGGTTTTTTGCGCCATGAGGCTCAGTCGGGCCAACGTGTGCAAATGCAATCGGTCGTCCTGACAGCAGATCAGGAAAAATAAATAAGTTGGCTGGCCATCCGGCGCGCTGAAATGGATTTCCTGGACGGGCCGGCCCACCACGAGGAACGACGTTTCAAACCGATAAGGTTCCTGCGAGCGCGGATGCGGCAGGGCGAAACCGCCGGGCATGGCCGTGGAGCAGCAGGCCTCGCGCGCCACGAGACTGGCGAGCAGGCTTTGCGCGTCGAGGAGGTTGCCGCTTTTTTCCGCGAGCGCCACGAGGTCGCGCAGGACCGACGCTTTGGTCTTGGAGGTCATGGCCGGTGCCAAGGCTCCCGCCTGGAGCATTTCCGGCAGGAGGCGCTCATTCATCAGCATGGTGCGGGTGTTAAGCGTGGATTTCTCGTGGTAGGAAACCAGCCGCTGGTCGGGCAATCCCAGGATGCGCTGCGAGGCCCAGACATCAATCTCGCTCCGGCGGAACACAATGCGCTCGCCGCGCCTTTCGAAAGGAATTTCGCGGTTCTTCACCCGCCGCTCAACGTCGGCGGACGTGAGGTGCAGATAGCTGGCAACGGCCGCGAGATCGAGAAATTTGGCAGTCATCATTGGCGGGTGGCGCAGCGGGTGACGAACGCCCCTCAGGCGGCGCGAATCGCCCAGCGGAGTTTGGCCGGAGCCGACCGTGGATTAGAGCGTTGTTCCTCCGCCGCCGCGCGGACGACTTCGGTGGCGATTGCGGAATAAATTCCGTTCCACAATCCCGACTGGAATGACTTCTTCACCCGCCGGTCTTCACCCGAATGGAACGTAAGAATCGCCACGCGGCCGCCAGGTTTCAAACACGCCGGTAGTTGCCGCAGAAGCGTGTCGAGTGCGGAAAACTCATCGTTCACCGCGATGCGCAATGCCTGAAATACGCGGCGGATGTGGAGATGCGCGTCTTCCTTGGCCACATACGGCAGCGCGGCGCGGATGGCGTCGGCGAGCGCGTGCGTGGTGGTAAAATTTTTCCCGGCCAGTGCCGCGCCGAGGTGGACGGCCTTGGGTTCATCCGCATTTTCTGAAAGCAGATGCGCCAGCGCGTCGGCCTTGATCTTCGCCAACAACGCCGCGACGGATTGGCCGCGCTGCGGATTCATCCGCATGTCGAGCGGGCCGGAAAATTTCACGGAAAAGCCGCGCGCCGGATCGTCAATCTGCATCGAGGAAACGCCGAGGTCAGCCAGTATCACATCCGCACCCCGCACGCCGGCGCTTTCCCCATCCGCTGAGGCGAGGGAGGAAAAAAAGCCGGCGAGCACTTGCGGCAAACCTGCGAAATTGCTGCGGTGCGCGGTGAAAACAGTTTCGTCAAAGCCCAGCGACCGCAAGCGCGACTCGGTCTTCGGCAGTTCAATCGGGTCGTGGTCGAGGCCGAGCAGTTTTCCGCCGGGTAAAATTTTGGCGAGAATTTCCTGCGCATGGCCGCCGTAACCAAGCGTGCAATCCACCGCGAGGTCGCCGGGCTTGGGCACGAGGGCGGCGAGAATTTCCGCGACCATGATGGGCCGATGCGTCCCTGCCGGCGTTTTGCCGGACGCGAGGACTTTGGCGACCGTGTCGGCATGGTGTTGCGGGTCGAGTTCCTTGTATTTGTCCTCGAAGCGGCGCGGGTTTTTGCCCGCGTAGCGCACGCGGCGCTGGTGCGGTGCAGGGGCGTCGGGATGGGGAAGGGCGGCTTCAGACATGGCGGAGGAGCATGCACTAATTCTGCGTCCGCCGCGAGAAAGTTTCGCAACCCAGGGCCGTTCGTGTAATTTCCCCGCATGAATGCACAGCGTGTCATCGTGGTCGGCGGCGGGGCGGCGGGATTTTTCGCGGCCATCGCGGCGGCGGAAGCGGGCGCGGACGTGACACTGCTGGAAAAAACCGCGCGCTTTCTCGACAAGGTCCGCATCTCCGGCGGCGGGCGTTGCAACGTGACGCACAACTGTTTTGAACCGCGCGAATTTGCCACGCGCTATCCGCGCGGCGAACGAGCGCTGCTCGCGCCGTTTCAAAAATTTTCCGCCCGCGACACGGTGCTGTGGTTTGCCGCGCGCGGCGTAAATCTGAAAACTGAGAGCGATGGCCGGATGTTTCCCGGGACCAACACCTCCCAGACAATCGTGGATTGCCTGATGTCCGCCGCCGAAAAAGCCGGCGTGAAGCTGCGGCTGAACTGCGGCGTGGAGTCCATCGCCAAGCGTGCCGAGGGCGGCTTTGAATTGTGCTTGGCCGGCGGTGAAAAGATTTCTTGCGACAGATTGTTGCTGGCGACGGGCGGCTGTCGTGCCGCGGCCGCCGGACAACTCGCCGTGACCCTGGGCCACACGCTCGCTGCGCCGGTGCCCTCGCTATTCACCTTTCAAATTGAATCGCCCTGGCTGCGCTCGCTGGCCGGCGTGGCGGTGGCCGCCGAGGTGAGCGTGCCCGTGGCGAAGCTGCGCGAACGCGGCCCGCTGCTCCTGACGCACTGGGGTCTGAGCGGTCCGGCGATTTTGAAAATATCGGCGTGGGGCGCGCGCACGCTGCACGATCTGGATTACAAATTCCCGTTGTTCGTCAACTGGCTGCCAAATTTGAGCGTGGAGAAAATCGCGGCGGAATTGACTTCGCGCCGCGACAAATTCCCCGCGAAATACATGGGCAACAACTCATTTGCGCCGCTGCCGTTGCGGCTCTGGGAACAACTGGTGCTCGCGGCGGGCATCGCGCGCGAGACCCGCTGGTCGGTGGTCACGCGCGCGCAAATCCACACCCTCACGCTGCAATTGTCACGCTCGGAATTTGCCGTGACCGGCAAAAGCCTGAACAAGGACGAGTTCGTGACCTGCGGCGGCGTGAAGCTCGGCGAAGTCAATTTCAAGACGATGGCGAGCAAAGTCTGCCCCGGATTATTTTTCGCGGGCGAGTTGTTGGACATTGACGGCGTGACCGGCGGCTTTAATTTTCAAGCGGCTTGGACAACGGGTTTCATCGCCGGCAACGCGCTGGCGGCTTGAATTTATTTTGGTTCCCGGTATTTGATTAGCCATGGGCCGGACGTATTTATTCGAATGTCCGCTGTGTCAATATCGCGCGAAAATTTCGGGCGGCGAGGACAGCGGCCTGCATTGTGCAATTCAAACCGTGGTCTGCCACGACTGCCGGGAATTGTATGATGTCTTCACACGCCAGCGCCAGCTCGCCGACGCGCGAGAAAATACTAAGTTTCCTGGTTTCTTCCGGCCGGAAATCCCCCCGGTGATATTGCAGGAAAGTTCCTTCAACCGGCATCCCGAACCCTCGCGCCCGCTGGTTTGGAGAGAATTCAGGCTGACGTGTCCGGTCGAGCCGAAGCATCATGTTGAGGCGTGGCGCGATCCGGGCCGCTGTCCGCGCTGCGGCGCATTTCTCGAGCAAAGCGGACTGCCCTTCCGGCTGTGGGATTGACCGTCAGGCAGCACGGTTTGTTTACCATTGTCGCTGCCGGTCAGCTTCCCTGGCAACATCTCGGCAACGACCGACTGGCCTGATTGGATCCCCAGTGCCGCCCACTTGTCGCTGACCGAAAACGTCAGTTTCGCCGCCGCCCCGCAACCAGCGCCAGCGCGCGGATCAAGCCATTCCCCCTTGACGGCTCTAGCCTGGGCTGTCACAGTTTTGCCCGCTTTGAAGCCAGTTTAGCTCAGTGGTAGAGCAACGGTTTTGTAATTCAGAAAGTCACTTCCTCAGCGATCCTCACACGTCCGATACCATTGTCACCATTGGGTTTTATCAATCTCGGTTTACTCAGGCATCAGCAGAAATCGGCTCAAAAACGGCGGGTAGTATCAGATCGCAGTATCAGATTTGACTTTGTGGCCCGA
>CAINLR010000179.1 GCA_903850425.1 uncultured Verrucomicrobia subdivision 3 bacterium
CGCTTCTTGACGGCCGGAAAGCGGAAGAGTTCAGGGTTGCAAACTGTAGCCTTCGTCGCGGTGGGCTGCGTGTTCATTCCACCCACATAGACATTGGGCAGAATCCATCGTTACAATTTTCACCATGAATTTTTCGAGTTAGCGGCAAACCAGGCCCAAAACGGGTTGCTCCGCAACACCGTTTGACAAGGAAGTCATATTCTTCAAAGTATCGGATTGAACCACCAAAGTCGTCCGCAGACGCCAGCTATGGCCTTCCAAAAACACTTTGATATGTTGGCTAAAACCACTTTCAGCGCGGGCAGAGCGCCGGTTGTTTTCCCCCGATGTTTGAGATGGTGGTGCGCTGGGCAACGGCGAGCGCGTCTGGATCCTTGCTAAACTCCCCGGTCACATCCGGGTGGTTGGTGATGACGTCACGGAGAAATACCGGCTGCTGTCCAACAGTCGCGATGGCAAAAGCAGCGTGACCATCAAGGTCACACTCGTGCGCGTGGTGTGTCAGAACACACTGACGTTGGCACTGAATGACGGTTCGGCCTGGCGGGTGTCGCATCACGCCGACATCCATCAGAAACTAAAACAGGCGCACCAGATGCTGGGCCTGATCCACGACCGCTTCGCCGATCTGGAACACTCCTTCCAATCCATGAGCCGGGTGCAACTGGATAGCAACCGATTGATCCAGTATCTGGCAGCGGTTTACATCATCGGGGTGGCTCAGACATTGCATGCCAGTGATCTTTGGCGGTCAGCAGACACACGCGGATTCTTTTCGTAGGCGGCACCCATGCGGCAGAGTTCGTCCAGCGTTTCGGCAAACAGATCGAACAATCGCTTCAGTCGAGCCACATCCTTGATGACGCCGGTCACTTGGAAATAGAGTTCGTCCACGTTTGGAGGGAAGTTACGGCGCCCCCAGAAACTGGTCTTGTCCTCCTTCACGCAAAAGCGGATGGTCGGCTGGGCACTGATCAGTTGGCGGAGTCTGGCATCGGCAAAGAGCCGGCGCAACCTGGCCTCGTCATTGCCCTGGATGATGAAGTCTTCATCGAACTGTGGATCGCCCACGGTCACGTCCTGCATCCCCAGCCATTTGCCGAAGTTACTGAAGGAACTCCGCCGGTAGATGGTGAACCGGAAGCCGTCCGGGTTTAAATATGGCGCGCGCATCCGTGTGTAGGTGATGGAGGATTCACCGGTGGAGACAGTGTAGGTGTCCAGCGTGACGATCCACGGGCCATGGACGGCCTCCACCTTGCCGCCGCCCGTCCAAAACCTCCCGGCGATGAGCCGGCCGCCTACAGCGGCGGCAACTTGCCGCCATATTTCCTCGCGGCTTGGACCAAATAGATCGTGGAGAAGTTTCATAATCTTGGAAGCGACTTTAGACCCGGCTTACAAAATCATCCATGATAAATGGGAATCAAAATTGGAATCGTGGGGGCGGATAAGTAGCAACCGTGAGCTATTTGTGGCCGCCACTTCCTGCTGGCTTGGCGGCTTTGCCATGCTATGGGCACGGGTTTTTGCTGATGCCAATCAGGACCGACCCAAATGGTGGCCGTGCGAAAGCGCCTCACCCCGCGTGCGACCCATCGCAGAACGGCTTGTTGGCGGAACTCCCGCACCGGCACAACCTCAGCCGGTTCCGAATCTCATAAGTCTTCCCGTCAGCGGAAATCACTGGGATGCCCCCCGCGCACCCAGATCGGGCCGCCGACCTTTTTTTCCGTGTCTTCGATTAGTCTTTGACCGTCCGCACGAGGGCGGAGTCCGGGGCGGTCGGAACCACCACGGCGGCCCGTGGTGCAGGCGCGGGTTTGACCGAAGCGCAGCCAACCCCGAGGCACAGACACCCGGCCAGCAGCAGGCAGAAACCGGTTTTCATGGCGAATGACATTGGCACGGCTTTCACCCTCGACCAGAGCGCAGCTTGATTGCCGGGGTTGAATCGAAAAAAGCGATCGGTATCAATCAAATCAATTTCGGCCAACTGGAGAACCAGCGCTTATTGCAACCGGTGCGAGACTTTATTTGAACAGATTCGCCGCGGCACCGTCTCATTAAGCGTATGGGTTTTCATACTGATTAGGTTCGGGAGTCTGGCTATTGGGTTGGCCAGACTCCTTTTTTGTGCCCGGCGCTTTCCCCTCTGCCGCCCTTCACGCCATCCACGGACGCCCGCGCCTTTGGGTCGCCTTCAGCACCTCGTTGGCGATGGCAACATTTTCCGCCACTTGGAAATCAAACATCCCCACCACACAGAAATCCGCGCCATTCTCAAACGCATATTGGAAACCCTCGCGCGGGTGAATCGCCCCGGCGGCGAGAACCTTGTAGGCCAGCCACGGGCGCTTCGTGGTCTTCATGAACTCAATCGTGCCGTCGGGATCCAGGCACCAGTAGTTGTCGATGCCATAATTGTCGATGACCTCCTTGGTCTGCTCCGGCCGCCGCTTGGACCAATAATTGGAACTGTGCAGCGTCTTCATGTAAAAGTCCGCTTTGATGCCCGCCTTCTCCACCGCCATCGGCGTGTGCAATTCGTGGCC
Organism: uncultured Verrucomicrobia subdivision 3 bacterium; assembly: GCA_903850425.1. GTDB lineage: Bacteria > Verrucomicrobiota > Verrucomicrobiia > Limisphaerales > UBA11358 > UBA11358. The sequence continues at coordinate 2,556 of CAINLR010000179.1, forward strand.
CGCCACGCCCGCGATGACGCCGCTGATCTGGGCCAGTTCAACGAAATTTCCGATCCGGTCCACCGCGCCTTCGCGCGTCCAAGCGTCGCCGAGATTGCCGACGAGCACGACGCCGTCCACGCCGGCATCCACCGCCTCCTGGATACAGGTGTTCATGTTTCTCTTCGGCGCATCCAACTGCGCGATGCACTGCATCTTGCCGCCCTGCCGGCGGTAGTCGCCGAACACGCGCAGGGCATGCCGGTCCGACGGATTAAAGATCATCGTGTTGATGCCGTTCTGCTCGCACAGCGCCCAGGTTTCAATAATCTTGGCGTCGGTGAAATAGGCCTTGAGCAAATCGGAAACGTAAATCAAATCGCGGCTGTGCGCGTAGCCGCTGAGCAGATTGCCGCCGCAAATCACGCGACTCATCTTGACCTGGCCAATCGTCCCCAGCGGCAGGGTGGCCGACGGTCCGCCGCCGGTCCCCGGGGCGGGCGAACCCGGTTCCTTGGCGAGGAGCCGGTATTCCTCCAGGCTGGTGATTAACGGCGCGGCGACGGCGGCAGCCGCCGATTTCTTCAAGAAGCTCCGCCGGTTAAAAGGTGGGTTCATGTTCCACTTCATACAAAGAAGCACTACTGCTGGTCAATTTATTTCTGGCCGGACGAGCCCGCTGCTGCCCGCTGCATTGCGCGGTGCCGGGTGAGCGTGGCGGTCGGGTATAGCCCAAGGATCAAGCCGCGGGCGTTCTCCGGGGCCTTGGATAAAGTGGCGGCGGAAAATTCTAATTGTCGCCAACCGTTACCGCCCGCAGTTGGCTGAATCATGGAAGTTCTCTGCTGGACGTTGGTTTCTGCTCTGATAATGGCGTATACCGTCACGGGTGGACACTGATGCGGACGGTCATCTCTCATCGCTCCGTTAATTCACGCGTGCGATAGTGGTCCCGATATAATCCGATTTCAGCCACCGGAATGGGGCGGAAGGCAATCTGTCGGAAAATGTCTGCGTCCGGCTTCAACCGGAAGTCGCCTTTGGCCCCGTTGACGAAACCTGCGTCATCCGCCGCTGGCACGTTCGCCAGCAAATCGAATTTTTTCGCCGAGGATGAACCATAGGTCGTAAACAGCGGGCCACATTTCCAGAACACATTCCGCCAAGCACTGTTTAACCCGGGTTGCAGGTTGACGCGCGACAAATCCGGATAACGCTGGAGATACAGCTCCGAACGAATAAACGCTGGATCTTTGCCCCAACCCTGCCAGCGCTCGTTGCGGGCGTCGTAGTTGCCGGTCAGGCCTTTTTCGCACTCGGCAAAAATATTATTGTCGATGAGGTTGTCCCGCCCGGCATTGAGGTTGATGGCCCCGAAGCTCTGGCTGGCATGATAAAAAATATTCCCGTAAACGATCGTGCCGCTGATGGCATCATCCAGCCGGATGGCGGCGCGCCCCGCCGCGCCTTCGAGCGTTCCCGAGCCGATGAACGCCACGCGGTTGTAGCGCAGGATATTTCCGCGAAACGTCGGATTGCCCCACGTTTCCATCGCGCCCTGATCCTCGCTTTCCAACACGGCCTGCTCGATCTGGTTGAACTCAATGAGCAGATCATTGCCGTCAAAACGGATCGCGCTGGACGGGCAATCGGAAAAACGATTATGCGCGGCCCGGATCCCAACGCCCTCCATCTGAATGCCGGGAACATAAGTGTGGTCCAGCCGACCGAAGGAATGCATCAGGCAATTTTCCACGAAGTGTTGGGCCGGCGTCAAAGTGTTGCGATCGCCCCCGGCAACTTTTGTCGCACCACCGCCAAGACTGAATAGATCACAACTGAGAATGCCATCGCGCTGGCCGCCGTTGATGGAAATTCCCTCGCCGGCAAATCGTTTCACTGTGCAACCAGCGATCAGGCTATCGTCGCAATTCTCCAGCGACAGGCAATCCGCACGGGAGAGATCAAACACCAGACCTTCGAGCCGAACATGGACGACGTGTTTAAGCGTCCACATCGGAACTGTGAGCCGACCGATTTCTAGCGTCGCCTTGGTCGGATCCGTTGGCGGGAAAAAATACAGCATTCCAGCTTTGCGATTGAGATACCATTCGCCCGGCTCGCTCAATTCCTCAAGCAGGTTGAAGGCGAAATAGCGAATCCGGCCGTGATTAAACCACTGGACGGGCTCCATGTGGTCGCCTAAAAACTCATACGGCCCGCACGCAATCCGTTTGGCAGCAGTATCGATGCTCAGGATTTTCAAGGTGTGGTCCGCCCACCCGTGACGGAAATATCCATACAGCCATGCATCTTCGGCGTTGGTCCAGCGCGCCGAACGGTCATCCAGATATTCGAATACGGACGGTTGGCGGGCCGTTTTGGAGCCGGCGTTGATGATTTTGCCACCATTGACAAAGCCCGTTTTCGGCCAGCGTGCGAGAGTCAGCGGCGCGCCGTTAAAAAAGACTTCGAGCGTGGGCGGGGGTTTGATAAAGCAACCGCGCTCCGTCAGCGGGCTGTAATTGAGGAGGCCCGCCGCTTTCAGGTCGCATTGGTAAATCTTGTTTCGCGCTGCGACCGGTAGTCGTTCGAGAACGCGGGGATCCGAAGTCAGAACAAAGTTGGTGAGCCGGGTGCCGCCGTAGAGCACGGCCGTTCCGGGTTCACTGGCGCGGTAAACCACCGGTGCCGCTTCGGTCCCGGAATCCGTCGCCGTGAGCTCGAAGGTTTCAGTGACGGGATAGATTCCCGGCAACAGCGTCACGGCCACTGGCCCAGTTAGCTTGCCGGCGGCCTTGAGTTGGCGAATGGCGTCGCGGGCGCGCGTCAGCGTGGCAAACGGCCGTTGTCGGTTGCCGGGATTTCGATCATCGCCTTGCGGCGACACAAAATATTCGGTGGCGAACCGGTCGATGACTGGAATGCAGGTGCGGGAGGCGGTTACATCACGCGCCGGCAGACCGCGAGCGATACGATCCATTTCTTTGACGCTTTCTTCAGCCTCGTAACGATGAGTGGCGGGATACGCGGGATTGGTGGCAATCTGTTCATACTGGTCCCGGGCTGCCGCGGTATTGCTCGCGGCCAAGTAACACTGGGCCAGACGCAGGCGGGCATAACTCTGCACGGTAGCTGGCGCGTCCGCCGTCTTCAGGATTTTCAGGCAATCCGTGCGGACAGCCGTGAAATCGGGCGCCCCCCAGGACTTCGCCGTGGCAGCCAACAGAGGTTCCCCGGCTTCCGCCTTGGCGTCTGGCCCAGCCCATGGGGCAATGAATCCCGAGCCCGACAAAAAGAATCCTGCCCAGCAAATGCGTTTCACAAATGAGAACGGCTCAAGGACCTTCATGAGGCGAGTATAGGTGCTGACCAGAAGAATCGAAATGGGTAAATTCAGGCCGAAGGTGGTTGCTTCACCGGAACGGGCTCGGGAGGGTATAAATGCTTTCAAGCATGCCGTTCATTGGGTGATGCGCGAGGAAACCTCCGATACCCATCAACTCGGCTGGGCTAGGACGCCGGCACGCTGATCCAAGGCCGCAAGCCGTATTTGTTGGTGGCCATGATTTATTTCCAGCCCCGGGTTATGGAACTTGACCGTCCCATCCGGACTTGCAAGGCTCCCTGCAATGAACCGCTTGGTTTGGCCTCGCACGCTCAGTTCACTTCTCCTGTGGTTGATGATTGCTTTCCAGAGCATTTCCAGAGCGGAGGGCACCGCGGCAGCATCCGACCCTGTTTCCGAGGTGACGGTGGACCTGCATGCCACGCTGGCCAAGTCCATTTTTGGCCTGGGCATCCAGTGGGATCCCTATGAGTATCCGCCGCGCCCCGAAGCGTGGCGGCTCACGCTGCAGCGTCTGGATTTTGCTAAGCCGGCTTTCTTCCGCGTGATGACCGGGGCGAATTCTTATTGCGACGGATTCGACGCCTCTGGCGAGCCGCGCTATGTCTGGACGCAGGGCGAAGCGGCGATTCGCCGGCGGCTCGATTCCCTCCTGAAGATTCTGGATTATGCACAGACCAACAATATTGACGTGCTGTTAGGCGAATGGGGACCGCCGAGACATTTCGCCGGCGCTAATGAACCCAACGAAACGCCGGACGATCCACGCTGGGCGCGGCTGGTGACTGACTTTGTGAACTGGCTGCGGACGAGCCGAGGTTATACCGTGATCCGCTATTACAATTTGATGAACGAACCCAACGGCCCGTGGATGTGGCCGGGCGGCAAGGTTGATTACCAAGCCTGGGCCACCGGGGTTGGCAATCTGCGCCGGCAATTCGATCTGCAGGGTCTGGCGGACCTGCCCATCGTCGGGCCGGATAATTCCGGCGACTGGGATTGGGCCGACCGCGTTTCCCGGGACTTGCCCGGTGCCATTGGCCATTGGGAGATGCACTGGTATGCGACGGATCGGGACGTTCTGAATGGCGAAATCGAGAAGCTTCTCCGCGCCAAAAGAAAGGTCATACTGGCCAACGATCCGCACGCGGCGGACAAACGGTTTTTTCTCGCGGAGTCAGGACTGATCGACGGCAAGTGCAATGTTGATCAGCAACCGCGTGTCAGGACATTCCTCTACGGTGTGATGATGGCGGATTACGCAGCCCAAGTGATGCAGGCCGGCTGGATGGGATTATGCGCGTGGGACATGGACGACGCGCTGCATCCGGCGTCCGGACATCCACCGGTGCCATTGGACACCACGCTGAAGTTGTGGGGATTCTGGAACACCCAAGGCACCGCGATGGGCCATCCTGAAGATGAGAACATTCGTCCGTGGTTTTATCCTTGGTCACTGATGTCCCGCCTTTTTCCGCAGGGCACCCGCATCGTGAATGTCAGTCCCGCCGGGCAGCCCAACCTGCGAGTCATCGCCGGCGAATCTGCCGGCAACCAACGACTCAATGTCATGTTGGTCAACAATTCGGATCAGACGCGAACGGTGCGATTGGTGGTTCCCGGCTTGGGCCGAAAGACGGTCCGGGTGTTTCATTATTTCGCACATGACCGTCCTACCGATCCGGAAGGGTTCGCCATTCCCACCGCCACCTTGACAGCGACTGATCTTGCCGCCGGACTCAAGGTGGTTTTGACCGGGCGAGGCTGTGTCTTTGTCGCCACGGAATAAACTCCTTCAACTGGTCGCAGGGGAACCGTTCCACTTTCAGCAGACGGCATGCGGGAGAGTTAGCTCCGATCGCTGATGACTCCAGAAACTTGATAGGCTGGAGGTGTTCCATCCATCTCTGCGTTTTCGGAAGAACCATGAGATGGCTCCAACTCCAGCATCCGCCAAGTTGAGGGTTCAGGCACCGGTCGGATCGCCAACCCAGCAGGCACGCCATAACCCCACCCGGAAGCAAAAGCGCTTCGCTCTCCCGTTGGCGTATATTCATAGATCACTCCGCTGTCCAGGGTTCCATTGCCGTTATCCGACACAAACAAGCTGCCGGGATGGTCATACTCGATTCATTAAATGCATAACGGCAAGTAATGAGCCACGCCAGGCCAGTGACACCGCCCGCGCCCGCGGACTTTCATGCGCCTCCCGGTGATGGCCCCAGAATTTTGCTAGGCGTCGCGGTTTTGCTCAAGGTGCTCATCAGTCAATTGGTCTTTGGCGGCGCTGCCAAGGATGCTTTGGGCTACGACGTAAAGCCTGCCAACCCGGAGGTAAATCAGCGAGCTGCAGAACCGATGCGTCGCGAACCACTATCTCGTGCAAACAAACAACGCGGGCGTCATCCTGATTCGGATCGGTGCTACCGATGAACTGCCAACCGTGATCATCAGCGTCATGTGACACGAGTAAAATCGGCTCGGAGCCCTCAATGATCTGCCGCATGGTAATCGTCACCCAATTGCGTGGCTGGTCGAATGGCCAATCCGACTGCGAAACCGGCGCCGGCGAACCAGAGGAAAACAGCTGCTTAACTCGAAAAATTCATGGTGAAAATTGTAACGATGGATTCTGCCCAATGTCTATGTGGGTGGAATGAACACGCAGCCCACCGCGACGAAGGCTACAGTTTGCAACCCTGAACTCTTCCGCTTTCCGGCCGTCAAGAAGC
>CAINLR010000180.1 GCA_903850425.1 uncultured Verrucomicrobia subdivision 3 bacterium
CCATGACGTAAAACACACCTGACATGAGCAAGGCACGCAAGAAATTGAAACCTGCCGCTGGCAAGTCAGTCGAGCGACGGAAGCGGCGCACCGCAAAATTCATCACGCGCGCGGAGGCGCGACGGCGGGCGGAGCGGCATGTTTGGAACCGGATGTTCGGCGGCGCGCGGGTGCGGGATGGCGCGGCGGCGAACGTCCTTTACTACAACCAAGGCGCAAGTGATCTGTGGGTGGTGTATAAAAATCCGAAGGACATCACGATCAGGTCGGCGGAAGTGGTGGTGGTCTGCAAGCGCACGGGCCGGGTGCTTTACGAAGGTTCGGCGGGCGACGAGGGGTGACGGTCAGGATTGACGATGCCTTGAGTTCGGCGCAAATTGCAGGGCGTGATTGCCGGTGCGAATGGTTTTGCCGACTGGGCTTGCGACCCGAAGCGTTCCATTGAAGAGCGGTTCGGGGCGGAACTGTTGATTGAATTGACCACCGGCCTCTGGAATAACAAGCACGGCATCAAGACGGAATCCAATTACGAGGCCGAACGACTGCGCAAGCAAGCCCGCGCGCTTGATCCCGGCCACGAGCCGCAGTATTCCCGCGAGTCCGCCGAACACACCGAGGAAGTCCTGCCCGAACTCAAGCAGTTGCACTTTGGATATTTCGACGACCGGCCATTGCGAAGTCTGGCCTTTCTCCGTTTTTGTCCGTCGCTGGAATCCATTGAGACGCGCTTTTCCGAAATCCCCGACTGGACGCCGCTGCTCACGCAAACCACGGTGACCAAGCTGCACGTCTGGGATCGCGCAGCCCGCGATCTGCGCCCGGTGGGGCGGCTCACCAAGCTCAACTCGCTGATGATGTGGCTGGGCGCTCCCTGGCCGGATTTGACCGGACTGGAAAAGCTGGCGGAACTCCGCGAGTTTAATTTTCAGGGCAACATTCATGCGTTGCAAGCCGTGCCGAGCCTTGCTCAAGTCCGCATCGCCAGCATCAAGCATGGCAATGGCTACAATCTTCCGCTCCGCAATGTTGCCGCCGTGCCGGTGATGCCGGAACTCCGTCGTCTGATGCTGGATAACACCGCCGAACTTGACGGAATTGAGCGCTACGACAAGTTGCTGAATCTGGAAATTTACGGCCACTTCACCGATGTCCGCCCGCTGGCCAGCCTGAAAAATCTCACGCATCTTACCCTGAGCGGCGGCGATTACCCGACCGTCGCGCCGCTGGCGCAAATGCCACAGCTTTGCCGCCTGGTGGTGCGCCATGAAGTGCCGCCGGATTTCACTCCGCTCGCCGAGGCCGCGCGACTGCATGAGATTGTCACCGAAGCCACCCACATCGTTCCCCCGGAACTGGCGTCGCTCAATGCCATGTTCAATTCCTGGGATGAGGAGTTCGCCGCCGCCAAACCCCGTCCGCTGGTGCCACTGACGCTTTCCCTGCGCGATAGCGAACCTCACAGCGAAATGGACAGCGGCGGCACCAACCGGGATTTGGGGGATGATCTGGAAATGGATCATTCCGAACACCTCTGGTTTGCCCGCAGGATCAACCGGCGTCTGACGGCCCTGTTGGGCAAGGGCTGGGGACAGGTTCAGGAACGCTTCGCCCGCAATGCCGGCTATGAGCAAGTCACCATCAGCCGGCCCGAAGACATTGACCGGCTTTTGGAAGTTGTCCAGTGCCTCCGCGAACTCATTGCCGCCGCCCGCCATCCGTGGAGCTATCTGCTCATTGTGGACAGCCTTGCCCGCTTCGAGCGTGACATGGACGAAATCTACCGCGACGACGATGCAGAATTTGACCCCGACCGCCAACGCGAGGAATGGGAAGACGAGCGCCGACAGGAACGGGAACGGCGCGAATTTTTAGATCGCAAATACCGACACCGGCTCCAGCAGGAACTTGGCAGTCCTGGTGCGCCGCCCAAGCCCGCTGCCGCGCCGACGAATGAAACCGGCGAGGACGATCAAGACATGCTGACGACTACTGCTGAAGCCAGCGAGTCCGAATACGATCTCGGCACGCGCATCCAACTCTTTGTTACGCTGACGGAAAAAGCCGGCTACATCCACGAAAGCTATCGTGACATCGCTGAATTGCTTTTAGAAATGAAGGCCGAAGGGTGAGGCTAACGTTTTTTTTTGTTTCAAGCGGTTGCAAAATTGCGGCGCAGGAAAATGTTTCAAATCAATCCAGCAACCAATGCAGCCGGAAGCGAAGCGGATGCGGGGCGGCGGACTGGCGCGGTTAACTCGAAAAATTCATGGTGAAAATTGTAACGATGGATTCTGCCCAATGTCTATGTGGGTGGAATGAACACGCAGCCCACCGCGACGAAGGCTACAGTTTGCAACCCTGAACTCTTCCGCTTTCCGGCCGTCAAGAAGC
>CAINLR010000181.1 GCA_903850425.1 uncultured Verrucomicrobia subdivision 3 bacterium
AACCGGGTCTTTGATTCCCTGGCGGGGGTGAAGCAACAGCTCCGCTCAGGTCTCATCCGCCTGGCGCGGGATCGGATTCGCGTGCGCAGCATCACCGCCTGGCCGTGGATAGTTACACTCAACTTGAAAGCAAGTTAGAATTAGCATCTCACTTTTTCATCCTTGCGCCCCAGCACGAAGATGGCGAGGTCCGCATCCCGGTTGGCGTCCCCGGTGATTTCCTGCCCGGCTTCGGTGTTGAGCGCGATGCGGCGCTGGATGGGCAACTTTTTTGCGCGACAAAAATCTTCAAAGTCCGCAATGGACAGAAAGCGGATGTCTGCCGTGTCATACCATTTATCCCGCAGCCAGCCATAAGACCGGGGTGCCCTGCCCTCTTCGGCCAGAATGCGGCGCAGCTTGTGGAACGCGAGATTGGGAAAGCTCACGATGCACGTTGCGCCCACGCGAAGCATTTCAGCGATGACGCCTTCGACATCCTTCACGGCCTGCAAGGTCTGCGATAACACCACGCAGTCAAATTGTTTGTCCGCGAAGGCGCGCAACCCTTCATTCAAATCCGCGTGGATGACATTTAGATGCCGCTGCAATGCGCCGAGAATGTTTCGCTCGTCGAGTTCGATGCCTACCAACCGGCCGGGACCACGGTGTTCGAGTCGGGCCAGCAAACTGCCGGTGCCGCAGCCCAGATCCAAAACGCTGGCCCCCGGCGGAATCAATTCCACGATGCGGTCGTAGTCGAGCCGGTGCTCGTGAAAGATGCTGGTCGGCCCGTGTTGCTCTTCTTTTTCGACATCGGGAGCGTGCGGCGCGGGCGCGAGGTTTTGGATGAAGGCGCGCACCATTTCGCCGTAGCGATCAAAATCGTCCGGCAGCAGAAACGCGTCGTGACCGCAGTGGCTCTCGATGTCGCAGTAACTCACGGCGGCGTTGTTGCGAATGAGCGCGTTCACTATATCGCGGGACTGGCGCGGTTGGAACAGCCAGTCGCTGGAGAAACTCAACACCAGCCAGTCGCAACGCGCGGGCGCAAAACTCGCCGACAGTTGTTCCGGCGTGCCGCCCAGATCAAACAAGTCCATCGCCAATGACAACGTGATGTAACTGTTCGCATCAAAGCGTTCCACGAACTTCGTTCCCTGATGTCCCAGATAGGAACCAACAGAAAAAGTTTTTTCAAATTCCATCGCCACTTCGCGCGGGTGCAGCCGGTCGGCCTCGAACTTCTGGTTCATGGCCTCCGACGAAAGATAAGTGATGTGGCCGATCATCCGCGCCAGCGCCAGGCCGACGCCGGGGCCGTGGGGCTTGTCGTAATACTGGCCGCCGTGATAATGCGGATCGCGGCGGATGGCGTTGCGGCCCACCACGTCAAACGCCAGCGCCTGGCTGGTCAATCGCGGCGAACTCGCGAGCACCACCGCGCCGCGCAACCGGTCGGGATGGCGCGTGGCCCAGGTCAAGGTCTGATGTCCGCCGACCGAGCCACCAACGACCGCAATCAACTGGCCGATGCCGAGATGATCCAGCAAACGCCGTTCGACTTCCACCATGTCGCCAATGGTGACGGTCGGAAAATCCGGCCCGTAGGGTTTGCCCGTCGCCGGGTTGAGACTGCCGGGTCCGGTGGTGCCGCGACAACCACCGAGCAAATTCGGACAGACCACGAAGAAACGATCCGTGTCCACCGGCCGGCCTGGACCGACGAGAATGTCCCACCAACCGGGTTCATCCTCCGCGTTATGGCGGGCGACATGCGAATCGCCGCTGATGGCGTGGCAAACCAGAATGGCGTTGTCGCCGGCGGCATTGAGTTTGCCGTAGGTTTCAAACGCCACCGTCACATCGGGCAGCGCGCCGCCGGATTCCAACTGGAGCAGATCACTCAGCGTGACGCTCTGCACATAACGCAACGGCTGCGCGGTGCGAACGGCGTCGCTGCTTTCAAAAATATCTTTGGCCATGGAACCAGAATTTTGCGGCAGGCATTACCACCGCACCGGCGATTTCTACTCGCCGGTGCGCCGTGCTAGAAATTATTTCTGCGAAAGCTGCAATGCCTGTTCGATGTCTGCCTTGATGTCAGCCACATCTTCCAAACCGATGGACAGGCGCACATAGTCCGGCGTCACGCCGGTTTCCGCCAGTTCGGACAACGACAACTGGGAGTGCGTGGTCGAGGCCGGATGAATCACCAGCGATTTAGCGTCGCCAATGTTTGCCAAGTGTGACAGTAGTTTCACCGAGTTGATGAACTTCTTGCCCGCTTCCAATCCGCCTTTCACGCCGAAGCCCACCAGTCCGCCGAAGCCGCGCTTCAAATACTTCGCCGCGAGCGGATGACTCGGATCGTCGGGCAGGCCGGAGTAGGTCACCCAGCTTACCAGCGGATGAGTCTTGAGCCAGGTGGCGACTTCGAGCGCATTGGCGGAATGTTGTTTCTGGCGGAGCGGCAAGGTTTCCAAGCCCTGCAAAAAGAGAAATGAGTTGAACGGACTCAACGACGCGCCGATGTCGCGCAGCAGCGTGACGCGCACTTTCAGGATGAAGGCAACATTGCCCATGCCGGGCACATTGCTCAAGGCGTCCCAGTATTTCAAACCGTGGTAGCTCGGATCGGGTTCGGTGAATTCCGGGAATTTGCCGTTGTTCCATTTGAAATTCCCAGAGTCCACGATGACGCCGCCAATGCTGGTGCCGTGGCCGCCGATGTATTTCGTCGCGGAAGCCACCACGATGTCCGCGCCGAAATCAATGGGCCGCACCAGGCCGACGCCGACCGTATTGTCCACGACCAACGGGATGCCGGCTTCGTGCGCGATCTTGGCGAGCGCTTCAAAATCCGGCACGTCGAGCTTCGGATTGCCAATGGTCTCGATGTAGATCGCGCGAGTTTTCGGTGTGATGGCTTTGCGAAACGCCTCTGGATCGCGCGAGTTCACAAACTTGGCCGTGCGGCCCAGCTTGGGCAGCGTGTAATGGAAAAGCTGGTAGGTGCCGCCGTAAAGGTTGTTGCCCGCCACGATTTCATCGCCCACCTGGGTGATGGCGAGCAGCGCGAACGTGACCGCCGCCGAACCCGACGCCACGCCCAGCGCGCCGGTGCCGCCTTCGAGCGCCGCAATGCGCTGCTCGAAAACGTCCGTGGTGGGATTCATGATGCGCGTGTAGATGTTGCCGAATTCCTTCAGCGCAAAAAGGTTTGCCGCGTGCTCGGTATTTTTGAAGACGAAGGAAGTCGTCTGATAAATCGGCACCGCGCGGGAGCCGGTGGTGGGATCAGCCGCTTGTCCGGCGTGCAACGCCAGCGTCGCGAGATTTTTTGAATTCATAGTTTGGAATGGATGTGCGCGGATTGTAAATCGGGGCGGCCACCGGCGCAACTGCGGGGTGAGGCGACCGCAAAAAAAAATCAGCGCGTGACCAGCCTGCCATGGACCCGAACTCTTCCTCCGGCGGGTGGCGACCTGCTCTCCCAACCGTTTGGTGTGGGTTTGTTATCAGCGGCCTGATTGGTTTAGTCCGGTCTCTGCCTGGCGCCTTGGCACTGTGGCTTTAAGGTGTCGAACTCCGGCGGCGTTGTCCCGGCTAAAACTGCCACAGCTTCGTGACGATTGACGGAGAATTGATTTCAACTACGCTTGAGAACCAACTCATCCTATTTATGAAAACGCTGCTGTTAATCACGCTGGTTGTCACCGCGAGCGCGCTCGCGCACGGCGAACTGGCCATTGCGAACCGGGGACAACCTCGCTGTGTGATTGTTCAACAAGCGGACGCCACCGCTGCGGAGCAAACCGCCGTGGCCGAACTCGTGTCGCACCTCAACCAGATCACCGGGGCGAAGTTCGCGGTGCTGACCAATGCGACTGATGCGCCCAAAAGTGCCATTATCATTGGTCCGGGCGCGCTCGCCTCGCAGCTTTTTCCGCAGCTTCATTTGGCCGGCCTCGGCCCGGAGGAATTCATCATTTGCTCGCAGGGCCAGCGACTGTTGCTGGCGGGAGGCCGTCCGCGCGGGACGCTTTACGCGGTGTATCGCTTTTTACAGGACCAATGCGGCGTGCGCTGGTGGACGCCGTGGGCTACAAACCTGCCCCATCATGCCACGTTGCGCGTGCCGAATCTTGATGTGCGCAGCCAGCCGGCATTCGAGTATCGCGAGCCGTATTGGTTCGCTGGCTTCGATCCGCTGTGGAAGGCACGCAACGGTGCGAACGGCGAGATGCGATTGATTCCAAAGGAACTGGGCGGCTGTATTACTTACAAGGGATTCGCCCACACATTTTATCCACTCGTTCCGCCGGAGAAGTATTTCGCTCCGCACCCGGAGTGGTTCAGTCTCATCAATGGTCACCGCACCCACGAGAACGCGCAACTCTGCCTAGCGAACCCGGAATTGCGCGACTTCGTGGTGGGCCGGGTGAAAGAACGGCTGCGCGAGTCGCCTGACGCGAAGATTATCTCCGTGACGCAAAATGATTGTCAGGGCGCGTGCCAGTGTCCGAACTGCAAAGCCATTGATGCCGCCGAGGGTAGTCCGGCGGGCAGCATGATTGCGTTTGTGAATTATATCGCCGAGCAAATCGAGCCGGAGTTTCCGAACGTGGCCGTGGACACCTTCGCCTACCAATATACCCGCAAACCGCCGAAGACGATCAAGCCGCGACCGAACGTCATTGTGCGGCTGTGTTCGATCGAATGTAATTTCCGCGAGCCGCTGGATCATTCGTCGAACGCGGCGTTTCTGGCGGACCTCGCCGGCTGGTCAAAGCTCTGTCAACGGCTCTATGTCTGGGACTACACGACGGATTTTGCGAACTATGTGCTGCCGCATCCGAACTGGTTCACGCTGGGCGCGAACGCGCGGCTGTTCGCCAAATACAATGTGCGCGGCGTCTTTTCTGAAGGTGCCTATCAAGGCTGGGGTGGCGAGATGGGCGAGTTGCGCGCGTGGCTGCTAGCACAGCTGTTCTGGAACCCACAGTCAGATGACCGCGCGCTGATCCGCGAGTTTCTGGAGGGCTATTACGGGCAGGCCGCCGCGAAACCGATCCTGCGCTACCTCGATTTGGAGTATGGAGCAGCGAAGGGATTTTATCTCGGCTGTTACACCCGACCGAACGCACCGCAGCGCACTTTCAAGGTGCTGGCCGAAGCGGAACGACTCTGGCAACAGGCCGAGCAGGCGGCGGCGGGCGAAGCGGAATGGTCGGCGCGCGTGCGGCAAGCCCATCTGCCAGTGCAATTGGCCTTTCTCCGCGACTGGGCGAACCTGCGCACGGAGTGCCGCCAACAAAATGGCCGGTGGCCGCTGCCGGAGTCGCGTCAGGAAGTGGCGAGGCAGTTCGCCGCCGTCTGCGCCGGCGTGCCTGGTCAAGACTGGACGCACGTGACGGTGCTAAACGAATCGGGTTTGACCGTGGAGAAGTTTCAGGCGCAATTCAAGGACGAAGTGCTGCATGGGCCATAGCAGGCGGCAGTTCCCCTTTGCGACTAAGAAATCTCTCGCGTGCAGGCACTCATTCGCACAAAATCAAACGCGATTTCTAAATGCAAGCAAGACCTGTCCACCAACGAAACTCATGAAATTTCAGCCGTGCCCGCAGTCGCTCCTCGCCGCAATCCTCATTAGTTTGACCGGTTGCCAGTCGCCCGCACGCCTCGGCCAGCCGAGCAATACGCCGCCCCCCGGTTTCACCACGTTGTGGAACGGCACCAATCTCGCCGGCTGGTGGGGTGCTGATACCGAAGATCCGCGCAAATATCACGCGCTGCCGCCCGAGGATTTTCAAAAGAAGCACGCCGCGTCCCTGGCGAACATCGCGGCGCACTGGACCGCGCAAGGTCCCGACCTGGTCAATGATGGTCATGGTTTGTTCCTCACCACCGACAAGGAATACAGCGACTTCGAGCTGCTCGTGGATTACCGCACCGTGCCGCTGGCCGACAGCGGCATCTATCTGCGCGGCTGTCCGCAGGTGCAAATCTGGGATTCCACCGAGGAAGCCAAGTTCAAACTCGGCGCGGACAAAGGCTCGGGCGGACTGTGGAATAATTCTCCTGGCGCACCCGGCAAAGACCCGCTCGTGAAGGTCGACAAACCGTTTGGAGAATGGAATCATTTCCGCGTCGTCATGGCCGGTTCGCGCGTCTGGGTCTGGCTCAACGGAAAACAAACGGTCGCCGGGGTGGTGCTGGAAAATTATTTTGACCGGCACTTGCCCGTGCCGCCGCGCGGCCCGATCCAGTTGCAAACGCACGGCGGCGAAATCCGCTGGCGCAACATCTTCATTCGCGAACTCGGAACAGCGGAGGCCAACCAACTCGTGCGTGGGGCTGACGGAGTGGGCTTCAAGTCGGTTTTCAATGGCCGGGATTTCAACGGCTGGGCCGGCCCGCTCGACTGTTGCCAGGTCCAGGACGAGGCCATGGTCTGGCAGCATGGCAAAGGCGGCACCATCTACACGCAGGATGAGTTCACGAATTTCATCGCGCGGTTGGAATTCAAGCTGCCGCCTGGCGGCAATAATGGCCTCGCCATCCGCTACCCGGGCACGGGCGACACGGCCTACGTCGGCATGTGCGAATGCCAGGTGCTGGACGACAATTACGAACAAGCCACCGGCGATAAGATTGACCCGCGCCAGGCGCATGGCTCGGCCTACGGCATGGTGGCCGCCGCGCGCGGCTACCAGCGCCCGATCGGCGAATGGAATTACGAGGAAGTCACGGTGCAAGGTCCGACGATCAAAGTGGAGTTGAACGGCACCGTGATTCTCGACGCCGACTTGAGCAAGGTCACGGAATATCTGGCGGGCCACGCGCATCCCGGCAAGGATCGCTTGAGCGGCCATTTCGGTTTTGCCGGCCACAACGACCCCGTCATGTTTCGTCACGTCGCCATCAAACCGCTCAATTAACCCCTCACCCGACCATGAACTCAAACCCCCTGCATTCCCGTCGCTCGTTCCTCAAGACGCTGGGCGTCGCCGCGATTGGCGCGCCTTTTGTCACGCGCGGCCTGATGGCGCAGTCGCCCAACAGCGTTCTGCGCCATGCCAGTTTTGGCGCGGGCGGCATGGCGTGGTCCGACCTCACGCAGATCGCGAAATGTCCGGGCGTCGAGATCGTCGCCATCTGCGACGTGGATCTGAGCCACACGGCCGAGGCGCGCAAGGAGTTTCCGAAGGCGAAAATTTATCAGGACTGGCGCGAGTTGCTCGACCACGAGGCGAAAAATATTGATTCCGTCAACGTCTCCACGCCCGACCACATGCACGCGCCGATTGGCGTCACCGCGATGCAACTGGGCAAACACGTTTACGGCCAGAAACCGCTGGCGCACGATCTCTACGAGGTGCGGCGCATGACGGAAATTGCCGCGCAGAAAAAAATCGTGACCCAGATGGGCATCCAGATTCACTCGACCACCCATTACCGCAAAGCCGCGCGCCTCATCCACGACGGCGTCATCGGCAAGGTGAAGGAGGTCCACTCTTGGTGCCCGAAATCATGGGGCGACACCTCCGCCAAGCCGGACCAGACTGATCCCATTCCCGCCGACTTTGATTGGAACTTGTGGCTGGGTGTCTGCGCCGAACGTCCCTTCATCGGCGGCGAATATTACCATCCCGGAAACTGGCGCAAGCGCCTGGATTTCGGCACCGGCACTTTCGGCGACATGGGCTGCCACATTTTTGATCCCGTGTTCAAGGCGCTTAATCTCACTTCGCCCACCTCGGTTCGTTCTGAAGGCAGCGCGCCCAACCAGTGGAACTGGGCGCTCGACTCCAAGATCCACTACATTTTTCCAGGCACTGAATATACCGCCGAGAAAACCATTCCGGTCACTTGGTATGACGGGGCACAGAATCCACCGGCGGAAATCGCGGCGCTGCTCGGCGGCAAACGCCTGCCGGAAACTGGCTCCGTTTTCGTGGGCACCGACGGCGTGATGGCACTGCCGCACTACGGCAAGCCGCAGCTTTATCCCGATGCAAAATTCCATGATTTTGTCCAACCCGACGCGGGCGAGGCAAATCACTGGGGACAGTTTGTGGAAGCCTGTCAGGGCAAGGGCCGGACTACCGCGAACTTTGCTTACGCCGGCCCGTTGACTGAAACCGTGCTGCTTGGAGGCGTGGCCTCGCACTTCCCGCAAACCACGCTTCAGTGGAATGCGCATAGAATGAAATTCAATCTCGCGGCAGCCCATCAGCTTGTGCGCCGCCAGTATCGCCAAGGCTGGTCGGTCAAGGGACTCTCCTAAATTCCCGGTAGCAGTCGTGATCATGAGGCTCAAATATCTCAAATAAGAGCCTCCTCACGTCGGGGAGCTACACATTTAGGAAGCCATCCGCGAACATGAATTGCCGTTGGCCTCCGCGACTGGCAAACTCACCCGATGGCTTCAAAAATTAAAGTCGCCGTTCTCGGCACCGGTTCGCTAGGGCAACATCATGCCCGCATCTACTCCGAACTCCACGCCGCCGGCGCGGTGGAACTCACCGGCATTTACGATTCGCACCCCGAAACCGCCCGCAAAATCGCGGAGAAACACAAGCTGCATGTCTTTGCGTCCATCGCCGAGGCCGCCGCGGCCAGCGACGCGCTCAACATCGTCACGCCCACCACCACGCATTTTGACCTCGCCAAACAACTGCTGGCACAAGGCAAGCACGTTCTCGTTGAGAAACCCATGACCGACAGTTCCGCGCAGGCGGCGGAGTTGTGCGAACTGGCGCAGAAAAAAAACCTCGTCCTGCAAGTCGGCCACGTCGAGCGGTTCAATCCGGTTTTTACTTTTCTCCAGACGGTCGCCACGGAGCCGAAGTTTATCGAGTGCCATCGCCTCTCGCCCTTCCCGGCCCGCTCCACCGACATCGGCGTGGTGTTGGACTTGATGATCCACGATCTCGACGTGGTGCTCGCGTTCGTGAAATCACCCGTTACCAGCGTGGATGCCGTGGGCATTCCGGTGTTGAGCAAGAGCGAAGACATTGCCAATGTGCGCCTGCGCTTCGCCAACGGCTGCGTGGCCAACCTCACCGCCAGCCGCATCAGCCCGGAGCGCATGCGCAAGATTCGCGTCTTCAGCGGCCCGACCAATCCGTGCTACATCTCGCTGGATTACCGCGTGCAGGAAGGCTTTATTTTCCGCGTTGCCCGCGACGGCGAAAAAGAAAGTTCGCTCCTGAAGAAAGTCCTCACCGCCAAGCTCGGCCTAGACTCCGTGATCGTCAGCGAGTTCGCCGGTAAGAAAATCGTGCGCGAGCCCGTGCCGATTGCGAAGGACGAACCGCTCAAGCTGGAACTGCAGAGCTTCGTCAACTGCGTCCGCGAAAAACTGACGCCCGTCGTCAGCGGCGAATCCGCCAAACGCGCGCTGGATCTGGCGTTTGAAATTACGCGGCAGATTCAGCAGATAAAATGATGCCATGGTTTCCGCCGCGCTCATTGAAGTGATCCGTAAACAATACAGGTTGTCCTGGAATGGAATTCATGGGGCTAGCCATTGGGCCAGAGTTCTAGAAAACGGCTTGAAACTCGCTGAACGAACCGGAGCAAATAGAAAAGTGGTTGAATTATTTGCCGTATTCCATGATGCGTGCCGCACAAACGATGATTGGGATGAAGGGCATGGTAGTCGTGGAGCAGCACTCGCCGGTTCGCTTCGTGGAAAATATTTTGATTTGGCAGAGGAAGATTTCACTGCATTGCAAGTTGCCTGCCGCCTGCACACTGAAGGTATCACGCAAGGAGAGGTCACGGTAATAACTTGCTGGGATGCAGACCGGCTTGATTTGGGTCGCGTCGGTATTGAACCCAATAGAGACCGTCTTTGCACTAACGCGGCCAAACCGCCTGAACTCTTTGAGTGGGCAAACACTCGTGCTTGCAGCGAGTTTATTCCACACTTTGTTCAGACACAATGGATGAGATCTACAGTTTCCGTTTGATGAAACCGAAGACTTTCATGCTGATCGCCGGGGAGACGAGCGGGGATTTGCTCGCGGCGGAACTGGTCGCCGCGTTGCGCGAGCAATGTTCCATCCTCCATCCGTCTTCCGCTCCGGTCTTCTTTGGCGCGGGCGGCGGGAAGATGGCGGCGGCGGGCGTGGATCTGGCGTTTGACCTGACGCAGCACTCCGTCATCGGCATCACGGATGTGCTGAAAAAATATTTCAAGTTCCGCCAGTTGTTCCATCAACTGCTGGCCCTGGCCATTGAGCGCAAGCCGGACGTGGTCATCGGCATTGATTTTGGCGGGTTCAACCTGCGCTTTGGTCAGGCGGTCAAACACTACATCCGCGAAAATCCGTTTGTGAATTGGAATCCTAAAATCGTGCAGTTTGTCTCGCCGCAAGTCTGGGCGTCGCGTCCGGGCCGCGCGGACAAGCTGGCGCGCGACTACGATCTGCTCCTGAGCATTTTCCCATTCGAGAAAGACTGGTATGCCCAGCGCGTGCCCAAGCTGCGGGTGGAGTTTGTGGGGCATCCGATGATCGGGCGATTTGCGAATGACGATTTATTACCTGCGCGCCGCACTTCTGAAGCTGGTAGCAGCCGCGGTAACGAGGGTCAAATTGAAATCGGAAATCGGAAATTCGAGATCGGAAATAAGTTAGAGACTCCTCCCGTCGTCGCCTACAAGAGTATTTTACTGCTGCCGGGCAGCCGCAAGAGCGAACTGCAGCGGCATTTGCCGGTGATGCTGGCGGCAGTGAAGAGCATTCAGGAAAAATTGCCGGCGGCGAAGGTGAAAATGGTTTTGCCCAACCCGGCCCTGGTGCCGCTGGCACAATCACTCGGCGCGAATGTGGAAATCCAAATCGGTGAACTGCCGTGGGCGCTGACGGAATCGGATGTCGCCATCGCCTCGACCGGCACCGTGACGATGGAGTGCGCGTTCTTCGGCGTGCCGACGGTGACGCTCTACAAAACCTCGTGGCTTACTTATCAAATCGCCCGGCGCATCGTGACGGTAAAATCACTGACGATGCCGAACCTGCTCGCCGGCGAACCGGTTTATCCAGAATTCATCCAGAACGACGCGACGCCGGAAAATCTCGCGCGGGCGGCGCTGGCATTGTTGCAAGATCCCATCCGCCGCGAAATCATCAAGGTGCAACTGGCAAAAATCATCTTGTCGCTCGGCGAACCCGGCGCGGCGGGACGCGCGGCCGCAGCGGTGTTGAGTCTGCTCCCCAGCATCTGAGTTTTAGTTAGAACACAATCGGCTCGTTGAGCTTGCCGCAGCCGGAACAGCGGGAACGGTCCACGTCGGCGTCGTCAGTATAGACCAGCCCGCATTTGATGCAGCGGAACACGCGATCTTCGGAATGCGTCGGGCCAAAACGCCGCCGGTGCAGCTCGGAGTAAATGCCCACGGCGCAAATCACGCCCAGGGCGAGGGCGACATAAATCGTGATGAGCGACGCGATGCTCATGCTGGACGCCCAAGCTGGCGAACGCGGATGGTGGCTTTACCGCTGCGCTGGTGAGGCGGGCCGCCGTCCACCACCACCAGCACAATTTTGGGAATCAAATTCGTGGCGTTCATAAAATTTATGGCGGCGCGATCGAATTGGTGGGGGCAGCGGGAACGGTGTGCCAGTTGAAAATCATTTCACCGAAGGTCAACTGCGGCGCGGGGGCGAAGCGCGCGGCGCGGGCCAGCGTCTGCGCCCGCTGATCAGCCGGCTCCCAACGGCCCAAAGCTTCGGCGCTGTTTTCGGCGGGCAAAATCACGGTGGAAACCACCGTTCCCGCCACGTCCACCAACACTTGGATTCGGCTGGCGACAATCACGTCGTTGTTCGTGAGCGGCGGCAGCATAATCGGATTCAGCCAGCGTCGTTGCGCCAAATCGCCGGAGATCTGCGGCGTCAAATCTGGCGGGGTTGGGGAAATCACCGGCACATCAATCTCGGTGAACGGCGGTGGCGGCTTGAAGTTGAGCCCGAACTTCCCCGGTGAATTGGTCTCCATGAAGGCGCTGAAGATTGCGGCCAGATGGCTGCCATCCGGCAGCAGCCAATGCGGCGGGGCTGGCCAGCTAAACGATGGCGGCTTCACGACGGGCGGACTTTGCCAGAAGGCGGTGGCAAAATCATTCGCGTGAGGCAGGACGAAAATCGTCGGGTCGTCGAGCGCGATGAGTTCGCTGGCCGCATCGGCGAGTTGCAGGTGCGGCACATTGATGACCGCGCGCAGGGCGGGATATTTTTTGGTTCCAAAAATGCAAATGAAGGCGACATGCGCCGCCAGCGCGAGCGCGATGCCGGCCATCAGCTTCCGTGGCGACCAGCTTGCGCGGGGCGGCGGCGGCTCGTCGAGCCAGGGTTGGCCCGGCGGCTTGGCCACCGGATCTGCAGGCGCCTCGTTCATGGCTGGCCGTCGGCGCGCGGCAAGGTGGCGAGCAGGGAATTGGTCAGGCCGCAGTCACGCGCCAGCAGCGCGAGATGCGCGAGCTGATTATAGGTCAGGGATTTGTCCGCATGGATGACGAGCGTGAGCGGTTCCCGCGAGCCCAGGACCGCCGAGCGCAGTCCGTTCGTCAGTTCCGGTTCAGTGACAATCTGATTCTTAAAGTAAATCCGGCCGGTGGAATCCACCGCCATCGCAACCGTGCGTTGGCTGACACCCGGCAACTCGCCGGTCGCGGGCAGGTTCAACCGCATGCGCAATCCCTGCACGGGCAGCAACCCGCCGAGCTGGAGAAAAATCAGCAGCAGGAAAAACACGGCGGCGAACGGCGCCACGTCGAAATGACTGCGCAGGATCTTGGCGTTGCGCGGGAATTTCATTTGCCGTTCTCGGTGACGATGTTGACGATCTCCGCCGCCGCGCGTTCCATGTCGAGGACGATTTTATTCACGCGGCTGATGAGATAATTATACGCGGCGTGGGCGGGAATGGCGACGGCGATGCCGGCGGCGGCGCAGATGAGCGATTCCCAAATGCCGCCGGACAGCGTGTCGAGATGCGCATAAAGCCCGTCCGTCTGCAATTTCATGAACACATGGATGAAGCCGATAATGGTGCCGAACAAGCCGAGCAGCGGCGCGATCTGCGCAATGGTGGCGAGGAGATTGAGCCGCTCCTCCAATTGTGGCACTTCGGTGAGGCCGGCTTCCTCCACGGATTCGCGCACGCGTTCGCGGCCCTTGTCGCGATTGAGAATCGCGGCCTTGACGATCCGCGCAACCGGCCCGGGCGTGGCGTCACAGATGGACACGGCTTCGACGACGTTATCACGCTTAAGCACGGTGCGAACGCCGTTGAGGAACTCGGCGGAGTTGATCTGCGAGCGGTGGCAATACAGGGCGCGCTCCACGAACACCACCAGGGCGGTCGCGGCGGCGAGGAGGATGAGCCAGATGACCGGCCCACCATTGACTAAAAGCGTCGGCAACATGCGCTTGTTATACGGTTCGCGGCAGCAAGTTCAAAGCGGAAACTTGCGGATGCGTGACGCGGGACACGTGGCGGCGGCCAGTCCCGCTCACTTTTCACTCGTCACGCATCAAGGTTTTCGTATGCTCCGCGCATGGAAAATCCCGACCAATTACGCGAACTCTTTCGGATGCAAAAAGCTCTCAACGAACGCATCGGCGTCCAGATGGATGGCATGAGTGAAGAGGAAAAAACCAAGTGGCTGCTCAACTACACGCGCGCCATGCAGCAGGAAATGGCCGAGCTCACCGACAGTGTGCCGTGGAAATGGTGGGCGAAGTATCAGAAATTTGACGAGCAGAACGCGCGCGTCGAGGTCGTGGATTTGTTTCACTTTCTCATCAGCATGGCCCAAGTGCTCGGCATGAGCGCGGACGACGTCTTCGCTGCCTACGTCAAAAAGAACGAAGTGAACTTCAAGCGCCAAGACAGCGGCTATGTGAAAAAAGATCACGACGACTCAAAGCATATTTGAGCAAGCGCCCAGTCGCCGCAAAGGAATGCGGCGGAAGGCCACCGCAGTCCGGAACGCTGGCGCTTTGGGCGGAGATGGAACGGCCGCCGCCGCGTTGCCGGGTTATTCACACGAACTACACGAAAACTGAAACCCGAAAGGTCAGCTTCAGCTTGTGCCCGCTTTCGTGTGTTTTGTTTATCTCGGGGTTAAAATTTCCCTCGTGCCACTGGCCAGGTGGGAAATCGCGTCTGGCGGGCGCGGACAATGATCGGCGTTATTTCCAAATCAGCCGGCCGGTGCCGCCGGGCAGTTGGATTTCATTGTGGCCACTCCCATGGCGAGTTACTTCAACCTCAGAAAGTTTTTCAGAATGGTCCGGCCACTCTCCGTCAGGATGCTCTCGGGATGGAACTGCACGCCCCAGATTGGCAGCGTCTGGTGTTTCACGCCCATGATTTCGCCTTCCTCGGTCTCGGCGGTGACTTCCAAAACGTCCGGCAGGGTGTCGCGCTTGATGACGAGCGAGTGATAGCGCGTGGCGAGAAACGGATTGGGCATTCCCGCAAAGAGGTCCTTACCGTTGTGCTTAATCAGCGAGGTCTTGCCATGCATCATCCGATAATTCACGACCACTTCCGCGCCAAACGTGTGGCCGATGCACTGATGGCCGAGACACACGCCCAAAATCGGTATCCCCTCGCTGGCAAAGGTGCGGATGACGTCGTTGGACAGGCCCGCTTCGCGCGGCGAGCACGGGCCGGGCGACACGAGAATGCGTTCCGGCTTGAGCGCGCGGATTTGTGCGAGGGAAATCTCGTCATTGCGGCGCACCTGCAAGTCCGCGCCCAGTTCGCCCAGGTATTGCACCAGGTTGTAGGTGAACGAATCGTAGTTGTCTAAAACCAGTATCATGGTCGGGCTCACTCTAGTTCAAGCGCGCAAAATGAAAAGTCTTAACCGAAGCCGCCGGCCAGTCACGATTGCAGCTTGCGATTCCCACGTTCGTCGGCATTCTACTTCATGCCATGGGCTAATCACATTCCATGAAAAACTTATTTGCGCTGCTCCTGATCCACCTCACCGCCTGGGCCACCCGCGCCGACAGCTTCCAGTGGGTCAACCCCATCAGCGGGAACTGGTTTGTAAACACTAACTGGCTGCCCAATACGGTGCCGGGGCCGGGCGACACCGCGATCATCACCAACGCGGGCACCTACACCGTCATGATCACCAATGGGGCGGTCACGGTGGGGGAGCTTCAGCTCGGCGCCGGCGGCAGCGGCACGCAAACTTTGCTGCAAGGCAGCGCCACCGTCCTGACCATCACGAACCGGGGCACGGTGGGTGCCAACGGCCTGCTGCTCGTCACCAATCAGGGTTTGACCGGCTACCTGACGATTCTGGCCGGCGGGGAAATGCAAATCACCAACGCGGCCGACAAACATTTCTACGCGCTCAATCTCGTCAACCAGGGCACGGTGACGTGGGCGGACGGCACCCTTAGCGTCGGCGGCAGCAGCGGCGAGACGACGACTATTTCCAACGGCGGCCGGTGGCAGATTACCTGTGACAACAGCATCAACAACGGCGGCGGCGTTACGCCCACCTGGATCAACGCGGGCACACTGCGCAAGTTGGGTGGCGCGGGCATCACCAGTTTCAACGCCCTCAACTTCGTGAATCAAGCCAATGGTTTGGTGGATGTGCTCGCGGGCACGTTGAATTTCACCGGGGCCAACACCAACATTCTCGGCGGCACATTTACCGCCACCGCACCCGGCGTGATCAAATTTGTCAATGGCACTTGGACGGACGCGGGCGGCACGTTCTCCGGGACGGGCACGAACCAGTTTCAAGGTGCCACGCTGCTGCTGCGCACCAATTCCCTCCCCGGCCTCAAGCTTGTCGCGGGCGACGTTTACATCGCCAGCACCTTTCAGGCGGCTGGCACGATTACAAACCTGACGATGGATGGCGCTGATTTGCGCGGCACGAACAAACTCAATGCCGGCGTGTTAACGATGAATGGCGGCAGCGTGAGGGAACAATTGACAATCCTGCCGGCCGGCCAGCTAGTGCTGGCGACCAGCGCGACGAAACTTTTTTATTCCACCACCATCCTCAATCAAGGCATCGTGACATGGAACGCTGGTTCCATTAACATCGGCGGCACGCCGCCCACGGTGATTTCCAACGGCGGCCTCTGGGAGATCGCCGGTGACATTCCGTTCAACTTTGGCGGCGGGCTGACGCCGAGTTTCACGAACAGCGGCATTCTTAGAAAAACCACCGGCAGCGGTTTGGCGCTGGTGAATGGCTTTAACTTCGTGAACCAACCCGGCGGGCTCGTGGACAGTCTGGCGGGCACCATTCGATTCTTGAATGGCGACTTGAGCTGGCTCGGCGGCACCTTCAACGCGACTGCGCCGGGCATGGTCGAAATCGGCAGCGGCCGCTGGACCGACGCGGGCGGCACGACGACGGGCACAGGCACGAACCGGCTCAACGGCGGCACGCTTAATTTTCGCACCAACATCATTCCCGGCCTGCGGCTCGTGTCAGGCAGTGTCTATGTCACCGGCACGAACACCTTCCAGCAGGCGGGCGCGATCACCAATCTGACGCTCGAAGGCGCGAGTCTGTTCGGCGCGAATTTTATTGGCAACGGCGCGCTGACGATGAACAGCGGCGGCCTACCCTGTCAGTTGACCGTGCAGCCGGGCGGCCAGTTGCTGCTGGCCACCACCACCAGCAAGAGTCTCTATTCCTTGAACCTCATCAACCAGGGCACGGTGCTGTGGTCGGGCGGTTCACTTTCATTGGGCAGCACGCCGACCACGGTTATTTCCAACGGCGGACTCTGGCAAATCACGAGTGATGACTCGACGAGTTGGGGCGGTGGCCCCATTCCGGTTTGGACGAACAGCGGCACGCTGCGCAAAGCCGCCGGCACGGGCACGTCGGCAGTCGTCGGCATGAATTTTTACAATCAGTCCAGCGGCCTTGTGCAAGTGGATACGGGCACGCTGCAACTCACTTCCAGCACCACGAACACGGCGGGCACGTTGCGCTTGAACGGCGGCAAATTGAGCGCCAATGGCAACCTGGGATTCGGCGGCGGCATTCTCGAAGGCTCGGGGGCAGTGGGTGCAAACGCATTGAGCGGCGGCCTGATTTCCCCCGGCCAAAACGGCCCCGGATTGATGACGTTCTCGGCTGGGTTGAATCTTACCACCAATGCCACGCTCGCGCTGGCCGGCGTCGGCACGGTGCCGGGTAGTCAATACGATCAGCTCTCCGTCACCGGCGCAGTGGCGCTCGGCAGTTGCACGTTGTCAGTCGCGTCCTTGCCGAATGTTCCGCCCGGCACAACCTTCGTGCTCATTGATAACGATGGCACCGATGCGGTGACCGGCACCTTCAACGGGCTGCCCAATTATTCATTGCTCACGATCGGCAGCCAGTTATTCCGCCTGCACTACAATGGGGGCACCGGCAACGACGTGACCTTGGTGCGCGAACTCGTGACGCAGCTCGCCGCGCCCAGCGGTCTGACCAATGGCGTCTGGAGTTTCACCGGCGTGGGCAACCCCTCAAACATCTACACCATTCAGGCCACCACGAATTTCATCCAGTGGACGAACCTCGGTTTGGCCACCGGCAATCTGAGCGGAAATTTCTTCTTCAACGACACCAACGCCTTTCGCTTTCCGTATCGGGTTTATCGCACGACCAATTGAATTGATAATAACGCCGCAACGGATAAAGCGCCGTCAACTGCGGGCGGCTTCGATGAAGGCCTTCAGATTTTCGGTGCTGACTGCGGGCGGCACGCCGCCGGCGCAGGACAGGATCAGCCGCGAGTGGTCAGGATTTTCCGCCAGCATTTTGCGAACGCCCGCGCGCACGTCGCCGGGCGTGCCCTGCGCCAGCACGTCGCGCGGCGGCAGGTTGCCGAGGATCGTGAGGCGGTTCGCGGACAACCTCCGAATATCGGCCAGCGTGCTCTGGATGCCGGGATTGTAAAGTTGGATGCCGGCATCCGCATAGTGCTTCACGGAGGCCGCGCACGGGGCGTCGTTGTGGAAAAATTTCACGGCGACCTCCGTGGCATAGATTTCCTTCAGATACGGGAAGCCGAATTCAAGAAAATCCCGCTCGCTGATGAAACCAACGATGTCATCGAGCATCAGGATGCCGTCAATAGTCGGCAAGGTCTCGCGCTGGAGCGCGTGCCATTTCTTCAAAAAATTCGTGATGGTGCGGAGCAACTGGTGCGTGAGTTCC
This sequence comes from uncultured Verrucomicrobia subdivision 3 bacterium, assembly GCA_903850425.1. Taxonomy (GTDB): domain Bacteria; phylum Verrucomicrobiota; class Verrucomicrobiia; order Limisphaerales; family UBA11358; genus UBA11358. The sequence goes on from CAINLR010000181.1 coordinate 18,206, forward strand.
GGCTCGGTTTTCAGCGCCATTAGGAATTCCGTCGTGCCCATGAGAAAGGTGGCGACGTTGAGCGGCCCGCGCGAAACCGAGAAGCGGATTTTGTGGCCCAGATCTTCAATCCGCGGCCGTGCCCATTTCAAACGGTTGAGCATGAACGGCAGCAGCCCGTCCGTGAGCGGATTCGGCTCCTTTACGTCAGCCATTTGCGCATCGGTGCTGATGATTTTCTCCGCAAAGGGAAATTCGTTCGGCGGAAAAACACAGCGCGATCCAAAAGCGGACGGCTCCGTGCACATGCCAAACTCGGACCAGAAGCCGGGCAGGAACATGACTTCAGGAAAGGTTTCAATCGCCTTGCGGTTGGCGTCAAACCACAGCGTCTCGCTCGACAGATAGTCGGTGATGCTGACGCCAAACCAGTTCGGCAGCCACGGCGAATCAATGATGAACCCGATGGGCAGCGGGCTGACGGTTTCGCCGCGAATCGTGGCCTGGAGATCATTCCATTGTTGGTCCGTCATAGGTTTTTAGTTTGTGGCATCTGGTCCGGATCAGTTAAGAGAAACTGCTCATTGAAGTCCATCCAGGATGCCGTCAATCAAGGTCGTCGGCACCGGCTGTCCCCAGACGACTTTGCCGAGTCGCTCGGCGAGGACAAACTTCACCTCACCGCCGCTCACTTTTTTGTCCAGCCGCATCGCGGCGAAAAGTTTTTTGCGGCGGGCGGAATTCAATTTGATCTTCACCGGCAATCCGGCCTGCAGGAATAATTTTTCAATGCGTTCCGTCTCGCCCGACGGCAGGCCCAGCAGCTTGTGCGACAACTGGGCGGCCGCGACCTGGCCAATGGAAATCGCCTCGCCGTGCAAAAACTTTCCGTAGCCGGAACTGTTTTCAATCGCGTGGCCGATGGTGTGGCCAAAATTCAAAATCGCGCGCAGGCCGCTCTCCGTTTCGTCCTGGCCGACGACGTCCGCCTTGATTTCGCAGCAGCGCGCGATGACGGTCGCCAGCGTGGCGGCATCACGCTGCAGCAACTTCGGCAGTTGGCGTTCGAGTTGGGCGAAGAGGATCGCATCGTAAATGACCCCATATTTGATGACCTCGGCGAGCCCGGAGATAAATTCACGCTTCGGCAGGGTTTTCAGCGTGTCCAGATCGCACAGCACCATTTGCGGCTGGTAAAACGCACCAACGAGATTCTTGCCAGCCCGGAGGTTCACGCCGGTCTTGCCACCGACGGAACTGTCCACCTGCGCGAGCAGCGTGGTCGGCATTTGCACGAACGGGATGCCGCGCAGATACGTCGCCGCCACAAAGCCTGCGAGGTCCCCCACCACGCCACCGCCAAGCGCGACGATGAAGGATTTTCGTTCCAAGCGTTGCGCTGCGAGTTGGTCGTAACACTGTTCCACCACCGCGATGCGCTTGGATTTTTCCCCGGCGGGCACGGTGATGAGCACCGGCTCAAAGCCGGAAGTGGAAAGTGATTTCAGCGCCGCCTTGGCAAACTTCTTGCCAACATTGGAATCCGTGATGACGGCGCAACGCCGGCCGAGTTGAAGTTGCGCGCACTCCACGCCAAGCCGCGGCAACAAGCCGCCGCCGACCTTGATGGTGTAACTGCGATCGCCGAGCGGGACTTGAACATTGCGCATGGCGGAAGGATAAACAGACGGGCACGCGTGTCAAAAATTGAAATTCAAACAACCCAGGCTGCGATTGCTTTTGCTGGCTGGCTGGCGGGTCACGCTGCGGCTGACGATTTTGATAAGCCGACAACATTGGGGGATTCGCCACCAACATTTTACCATTACTTCCCGATGCAAAACGTGCTGAAAATGGAGTCCAGCAAATCTTCGGTGGTGGTCTTGCCGACGATTTCGCCGACGGCGTTGGCGGCGATCCGCAAATCCATCGCGACCAGTTCCAGCGTGGCGTCCATGCGGAGCGCCTCAGCGGCGAGCCGCGTGGTGGCGCAAGCGCGATTCAACGCGTCCTGATGCCGCGAATTGATGGCCACCTGCAACATCTCGGCCTTGATTTCACCGGCCCAGACGAGCGATTTGATGGCATCTTTCAACGCTTCGATCCCCTGCCCGCTCACGCAGCAGACATCCACAACGGCGGCGCTGCCCTTCGCGTGGGGTGCAAGCTTCAGCGGGTCCGGGGAACAGGCTGGAGCCGGCACGCCAACGAAGCGCTGCAATTCTCCGGCGTTCCACTTTAAAGGCAAATCGGTTTTATTGCGCACGAGAATCCGCTGTTTGTCGGAAAATTCGGCGAGATACATTTCATCCGCGCCGGTCAGCGGTTCACTGGCGTCGAGGACGTGCAAAATAAATTCCGCCTGGGCGAGCGAGGCGCGGCTGCGGCGGATGCCTTCGACTTCAATCTCGTCCCGCGCCTCGCGCAAACCGGCCGTGTCAATGAAGATGACGGGCAGGCCACGGATGTTGGCGGTTTCCTCAATCGTGTCGCGCGTGGTGCCGGCAATGTGCGAAACAATGGCGCGGTCGTGACCGAGGAGTTGATTCAGCAGGCTGGATTTGCCGGCATTCGGCCGCCCGATAATCGCCGCGCGAATGCCGCGGCGAAGAATCTGTCCTTCATGCGCCGTGCGCAACAATTCGCCCATGAAGCCGAGGCCATTCTCCAAGCGCAGGAGCAACCGGTCCTTGGTGTCGGGCGAAATATCTTCGTCGGGAAAATCAATATGCGCCTCGACATGCGCCAGCGTGAGCATCAAGTCGTCGCGCAGTTGATTGATGCGCTGCGACAATTTGCCGGCGAGCTGTTCGTTGGCGGCGGCGAGCGCCAGTTGCGTGCGCGCATGGATCAAATCGGCGACGGCCTCGGCTTGCGCGAGATCAATGCGCCCGTTGAGGAAGGCACGGCGGGTGAATTCACCGGGCTCGGCCAGTCGCGCGCCATTGGCCAGCAGCGCATCGAGCACGAGCTTGGCCGGCAACAGTCCGCCGTGGCAGGAAATCTCGACGGTGTCCTCGCGCGTGAAGGTGCGCGGGGCCCGCAGGACAGCGAGGAGCACTTCATCAATCACCTGGCCCTCGCGGACGATTTTTCCGAATTGAATCGTGTGCGACGGTGCGGCCGAGGGCTTCAACGAAGTTTTGCCAAGCGGGAGAAAAACCTGATCCGCGATCGTCAAGGCTTGGGCGCCGGAAAGCCGCAGGACGGCCAACCCGCCTTCCCCGAGCGGCGTGGCGATGGCGGCAATGGGGGCGTCGTGCATGGGAAGAATTTACGAACCGCGAATGACAAACCACGCAGACTTCATCCGGCGCAATGTGCCCGGCAACAGTTCACACATGGCGGCAGTTTCCAACCTGGTTTTCCGCGTCGCGTCCCTGCAGGTAGCGCCGCGCCTTCTCGTAACTTTTCTTGTGCAGGTAGTGCAGCAGCGACGGATCGGTGTCCCGCGGAAGCTGGCTGGTGAGATCGTCGAGGCGCGTGAACAGCGGCAGCAGGCTCGGCTTGGGATTCGCGGTGGCCATGACTTTGACCGTATCGGTGAGCTGGGTCAGTGCCGCCAACAATTCCTTTTCCACGGAAGCATTCATGCGGCGGAAATTATTGGCCCAGCAGATGGCCGATTTTCTGCGTCAGCCAAGAATGATTGAAATCAATTTGGCCAAGCACATACGCGGCAGTGAGGAGCCGGGCCAGCCCCGTGGTCAGGAGGATCACCAGAGCGCTGGAAAGATACAGGCCGAACGCATGGGTCGGGTCCGGCATCATGATCCGCGGCAGCCCCTGATACAAAATCCAGATGGATAAAGCGACCCCGATGCCCCACGGCACCCCCGGATGCATGGCGGGCGCGGCATCCAGCAACCGCAGCAGCAGGAGCGGGCTGAGGCCGTAAACCGTGACCGCAAACGCCTGCCGATAATTTTGCCGCTGATGAAAGGTCTGGCTGACACGCAAAATCAGCAGCGCGCTGATGAACACCACCGCCAAAAACAGCACCACCTGGACCACCTCGAAGCCGAGAATTTCGTGGGGCGTGAACATTCGGACTTTATCGTATTGCCCCTGATATTTACCCCACTTGCTGAGACCCCAACCTTCCACGGCGGTGACCAGGAGCAGCAGGGGCAACAAGTTGGTCGCTAAAATAAACACAATGCTCCGCTGAGCCAGGGCAATTTTTTCCCAGGCCACCGAAGGTTCAAAAATGAGGAAGAACACCTTGATCATTACGGTTAAAGGATTAACCAATTTTCGGACGGTGACAACAAAAACCGCTTTCACTTTTAGCCCGCGCCGTTAAGCTGGCGGCGTGAAAGTTGATCTCGGCATCTGGAGCAAGCTCACGCAAGCGGTCGTCATCCTCGTCGTCCTTGCGATATTGATTCTCATTGGCATGACGTATCTGCCGCTCATTCGTGAAAACGAACGGATGCGCGCCAAGATGGACCGGCTCGACGCTGAACTGCAACAGCAGGAACAAATCTCCAAACAGCTCAAAGCGGAAATTGATGCGCTCGGCAACGACCCGAAAACGGTGGAACGGCTGGCGCGGGAAAAACTCGGCTACGCCAGGCCGGATGAAACGGTGATCCACTTTGAAACCAGTCCGGCCAAGTAGCCGCAGCGAAACGCCGGCGGCTGTTATTCTCATAGCATTCCGCATGAAATCTGCGCGGCCATGTCCGCGCCGCATTTTTTCTGAAAACGAGTGCGGGCAGTGCGAGGCGCGCGGAATTTGTGTAGCCCGTGAGTGCAAGTTGGTGGCGCGGGCAGTTGCGCGGGCCGCCATCCATGTCCAGAATGCGTTCCGCCGCGACCGGCGGGCGCGGCGATTTGACGTCGGTCAAGCTTTTGGGGGATCGTCCCAAGCTCAGTTTCGAAAAAAACGCGCCGCCAACAGATTCGCCACGGCGCCGAAAGCGCCCAGCACCGCCAGCGGCACCAGCACGGCCGCGAACCCGCTGCCGAAGCTGATGAGTTGATGCAGCGCTTGCAACGCCCAACCGGTGGGCGTGCCGAGCGAGATGGTCTTCATCAGCGGCGGACCGATTTCCAGCGGCCACCAGCAGCCGCCAAGCGCGGCCATGAGCAGGCTGGCCAGCACGCAGATTCCCGTCACACGATCCTCGGCGGCGCTTAACGACCCGACCAACACGCCGAGCGAGCCGGCCACCCACGCGAAGACCACCAACGTCAGCGCAACGGCGGGCAGGTTCGCGCCGAGGTTGACGTGGAAAAGCCATTTGCCGACGGCGAGGAAAAACAGAATCTGCACCACGCCGAGCAGCATGAGCCCGTAGATTTTGCCCATGACCAGTTCAAGGCGCGTCACCGGATGCACCATGAGCCGTTTGAGCACGCCGTTCCGCCGTTCCGCCGCGATGGTATTTCCGCCGAAAATCAGCAGGTTCATCATCAGATACATGACCAGATTTCCGGGCAGCGAGAAATTGAAGCCGGACGGCACCGGTTTTCGGCCGGCGAACTTCGCGTTGAGGCTCACGGGATTGGTCCTAGCCATAATGGCGCGCAATGGCGCCTCGGCAAAAGTTCCGCCGGCGTTCGTCTGCGTCGCGGCTTCGAGCAAGTGGCCGTTCATCGCGATCAATGCGCGGACGAGCCGCACTTCGATGAGCGCAGTGTCGGCCTCGCCGGAATCCTCGCCCTTGAGAAATTGCAGTTGGGTCGGCTTGTATTGCCTCGCGTTGGCGGTGAAGTTTGCGGGAATGCGGATGACGCGCGCCGCCGTCTCGCGGTTCGTCGGGTCGAGCACCCACAGGTTTTGCGCGCTCAACTCTGCGAGGAAAATGCGGCCAAGGAAATTGGTATCGGCGTTTTCGATGAGCACGGGCGGCGTGCGGTTGTAGGGCTGGCCGGCTCCGCGATTGGCAAAGCCCATAATGTAAACAAACGCCAGCGGCATGGCGAACAGCCAGATGTAGGCGCTCTTGTGCTTGAGGAAAAGCCGCAAGTCCGTGTGGCCGATGTCGAGGATGCGTTTCATGGGCGCAGACCCGTCTTGAATTTTCGCCGGAACAGCACCGCCGCCAGCGCGGCGAGAACCACACTGCACACCGCCAGCTTGAGCAGGACAACGCCCCAAACGACGCCCGGGTTGTTGAACTGGAGATTGCGGGTGGCATCCACAAACCAGTTGCTCGGCATCAACGGCGTGATGTGATCGCGGAGGAAGGTCGGCAATTGCCGGGCTGGAAACGCACAGCCTCCGACCAGTCCCAGCCCCATGCCGGCCATATTGTTCAGCACATTCGCCCGCCGCTCGTCCGGCACCAGCGCCACCAGCAGGGCGAACAGCGCCGCGACAAAGCAACTGTAGCCCGCAGTGAGGGCAACCAGCGCCAGCGGATTCTGCCAGTGAATCCGAAACACCAGCCCGCCGCCGCCAATCAGCACCCCGCTGCCCAGCAGCAGCACCACCACCGCGAACATGAGTTTGCCGACGAGGAAAGGCCAGAGCGGCTGGGGCATTGTCTGGTAGCGCTCGAAGGTGCGCTGGCGCAGCTCGCGATGCAGATCCGTCATCGCATTCTGACCCAGAAAGAGCAGGAACATGCCCGTCATTCCGAGCAGCAGAAACGCGAACGTGCTCGACCGACCGCTGGCTTTGGCTTGGGCATCGTGCTTTTCCACAGCTTTCACCGCGACCTGATTTGTAGCAGCCGACGGAAGGAGGCTCTGACTGACGCCTGACGTCTGGTCGCTGACTTTTGCGTTTGCAATTAGAGCGTCGTTACCACGGTGGCTAAGGTCCGTTTGCGCCACCTCGGACGGGGCTTCTTTCGTGTAGCCAACCAGCGGTGGATTTATGAATTTTTTCGCGGCTCTTAGTTTGTCGCCGGCGCGTTCGATCAGGAACGAAACCTGGTGGTAATCATCCCTGCCCTCAAAGACGGCCTGCCACGCGGGAAATTCTGAATTAAAATTGCGCGAGATGGCGTTCAATGCCGTCACGACCGCACCGAGCAGTTCTTCCAGCACCGCCGGGTGGATGGACTCCGCCGGATTTTTGATCAGCTCCAGGCTCACGGGTGCGCGCGCCGTGAGATAATTGCGCATGAAATTGGTCGGGATGATGAGCACCGCGCTGATTTTATTGGCGTTGACCTCACGCAACGCATCGGCGCGTTCCATGAAAACCGGCTCGAGATATTTGGCGCCATCGCGCTGATTCGCCGCGCCGCGCAGAAAATCGCTCAGCACCGATTTGTCCTCGTCCACCACGGCGAAGCGAATCCGCCCCAGCGCGCCGCCGTCCGCACCGCCCCCGAACACCAGGCCGATGAGCGCGGTCATCGCCAGTGGCACGATGAGGTTGATGAGCCACGGCAGCGGATTGCGCCACGCGCGCCGTAGGTCTTTGGCGAGGAGGATGGGGAGCATGTTATTCCCTCAATTCGCGGCCGGTAAGCTGGAGGAAAACGTCATTCAAGCTGGGCCGCTTGAGCGAAACATTTTCCACGCGCACGGGCAGGTTCAGCAATTCCTTCAGGCAATCGGAAGGATCGCGCGCGCCAACGGCCGCGACAATGAGTTGCTGCTCAGATTTCTGGATGACCCGAAAGCGGTCGTGAAATCCCGCCCACGCGTCCGGCGACGCATTTTTGAAATCGGCCTCCAGCACGAAGACGCGGTCGCCGCCAAGCCGCTCCTGCAATTCGCTGAGCGTGCCTTCCGCCAACAACCGCCCGTGATCAATGATGCCGATGCGCTGGCACAGGGACTCCGCTTCTTCGAGATAATGCGTGGTGTAGAGAATCGCCGTGCCGGTGGCGCGGAGGTTACGGATGAATTCCAGAATGTTCAGCCGCGCCTGCGGGTCAATGCCCACGGTCGGCTCGTCGAGCAGCAGCAGTTTTGGCCGATGCAGCAGCGCGCAGCCGAGATTGATACGGCGCTTCATGCCGCCCGAATAATTTTTGACCGCATCTTTTGCGCGATCTGTCAGCGTGAGGGCTGCGAGCAATTCCGTCGTGCGCGCCTTCGCGTCGCGCGCACTCAACCCCGCCATGCGGCCCCAGAACTCCAGGTTTTCGCGCCCGCTTAATTCCTCATAAATCGCCAGCTCCTGCGGCACCACGCCCATGATGCGCTTGGCCGTTTGCGGCGCGGACCAGAACGCCGTGCCGGCCACGAAGACCTCGCCGGCGTCGGGTTTGAGCAGGCCGGAGATCATCGAGATGGAAGTGGTTTTGCCCGCGCCGTTGGGGCCGAGCAGCCCATAAATCTCACCGGGGTGCACCTCGAAACTGACAGAATCCACGGCGCGAGTTGCGCCGAATGTTTTGGAGAGACGCTCAACCTTCAGCAAGCTCATGCCGCGATTGTAAGTCAACCGGACAAGGTGACAAGCAACCTTTAGCCGCGGCGGTTGACGCCCTGGTTCCGAACCGGAAACCCTCTGCTTACATCAGACCCTTAAACCCCGCGCCGCGGCTTCTGCTTTGTCCGAGCGGGCGTAACGCGACGCCAATCCAGCCGGCCACCGTGGTCTTTTTTTTCAAGCCTGCGCAAATAGCTGCAAATCACCGGCCGCTTTTCGGTGGGCAAAAAAATTCACTACGCACAAAACCATTGCGAAATCAGGCGCAAATTCATTTCGTCATTCCGCCGCCCGGGTTGGCATCGCCGTTGCTATGAGCGGTCTGCCAGCCATCAACGTGTCCGGTTGGCATTAAACCACGGCCCGCGACTGCGGGAGCAGAATTGGCGACGAGCGCAAACTAAACAAAAACAAACTATGAAGAAAATTGAAGCGATTATTAAACCATTCAAACTCGAGGAGGTCAAAGACGCCCTCAGCGAACTCGGCATTGAAGGCATGACCGTCAGTGAGGTCAAGGGCTTTGGCCGTCAGAAGGGCCACACCGAAATCTATCGCGGCAGTGAATACACCGTGGACTTCCTGCCCAAGATCAAGATTGAACTGGTCATCGCCGACGCCCAAAAGGACGCCGCCATCGCCGCCATCATCAAGGCCGCCAAGACCGGCAAAATCGGCGACGGCAAGGTGTTCATCTCCACCGTCGAGGAATCCATCCGCATCCGCACCGAAGAAAAAGGGGACGCTGCCATCTAACCGCCAAAATCAAACTGAACCTCACTCGATATGATTATGAAGAAATATTTTCTAACCCTCGCGTTGGTTGCCGGAACCGTGCTCGGCTCGCTCTCGCTGCGTGCGGATACCACCAATGCCCCGGCAACTCCGGCGGCCCCGGCGCTCCCTGCCGCGTCGCTCGATCAGCGCATCGCCGCCCTCGAAGCCTACATCGGCAACGGTGACCCGAGCGCGGGTTTGCCCAAGGACACCAACGGCAATCTGACCATCACCGCACCGGTTACCGTCAACGTTTCCGGTCCCGGGCATAATGCGTGGATGATGGCCAGCGCCGCGTTGGTGTTATTCATGACGCTGCCCGGCCTGGCATTGTTCTACGGCGGTCTGGTGCGCAAGAAAAACATCCTATCCGTCATCGCCCAATGTTTCGGCATCACCGGCTTGGTGACGATTCTCTGGGTGATCTGCGGCTATAGCTTCGTGTTTGCTGACGGCACCGACATCATTAGCGGCGTGCTCGGCAATTTGAAGTTCAAGATGCTGGATGGCGTCACCTCCGCCTCGAACGGCAACTACGCCTACTGGGTTTCGCAAAACGTATTCGCCATGTATCAATTGATGTTCGCCATCATCACCCCGGCGCTGATCCTCGGTGCGATCGCGGAACGCATGAAGTTCGCCGCCATCCTCGTGTTCGTCGCGTTGTGGATGCTCGTCGTTTACTTCCCGCTCGCCCACATGGTCTGGGGCGTCAATGGCATGATGAACGGCGTCTGGAACGCGGGCGCGAAAATCCATGCGATTGACTTCGCCGGCGGCACGGTCGTGCATATGAGTTCCGGTTGGTCGGCCCTGGTGCTCTGCATCATCCTCGGCAAACGTCTCGGCTTCGGTAAAGAATCCATGCCGCCGCACAGCATGGTGATGTGCTTCATCGGCACCGCAATGCTCTGGGTCGGCTGGTATGGTTTCAACGCCGGCAGCGCGTGCGCCGCCGACGGCATTGCCGCGAATGCGTTCACTACCACGACCATTGCGACGGCGGTTGCGTCCTTCGTCTGGCCCATGCTTGAATGGCTCGTCAAAGGCCGTCCCTCCATCCTCGGCTTCTGCTCCGGAGCGGTCGCCGGTCTGGTGGTGATCACCCCTGCCTGCGGATTTATTACGCCCCAAGGTTCCATCGCCATCGGCATCGCCGCCGGTGTCGTGCCGTGGTTCTTCTGCTACAAAGTCAAAGGCTGGTTTGGTTATGACGACGCGCTGGACACCTTCGGCGTTCACGCCATCGGCGGCACCATGGGGGCGATCATGACTGGCATGTTGGCGCGCAATTCCGCCAACAGCAACTTGGCTACGAACTTGAAAGCTTATGTGACTGACTCGCTGTTCCAACCGCTCCTCGTCGAGCAGTTGAAGGCGGTCGGCATCACCATCCTGCTCGCCGTGGTTGGCACGGCGATCCTGGCCTACATCGTGAAACTGCTCCTCGGCCTGCGTCCGAGCGAGGAAGTGGAAATGACCGGCCTCGACCTCTCCGAACACGGCGAGGAAGGCTACCACAGCTGATAGTCGAATCGGTTGAAACCCACACGGCGGGCAACGCAAGTTGCCCGCCGTTTTTGTATTTGAACAGAAGGCACTGAGAAAACAGAGGCTGAAATTGGAGATCCTTGTGGTTTATCAAGCCGGAGTTTTCTCTGTTCCCTCCGTTTGCTCCTGTTCCGTCAGACCACCCGAACCACCAACGCCGTGGTGTTGTCGCGGCCGGAATTCTTCAGCGACTCGGCCACCAAGGTTTGCGCCGGATGTTCGGCCGCTGCCGGCGAACGCAGAATATCAATCATGCTATGATCGTAGAGGCCGTCCGTCAGCCCATCCGTGCAGAGCAGAAAAATGTCACCCGCCTCGTAACCCACGGCCCCCACTTGCGGATCGACAAATTGGTTGCCGCCGCCCAGCGCTTTCTGCAGCACATTGCGGCGCGGATGCGTGCGGGCCTCGCGCTCATTGATCTGCCCGTTCCGAAACAGCCAACCAACATGCGTGTCGTCGTGCGTGAGTTGTTTGATCACTTCCGATCCTTTGGCCAGATGATAAATGCGGCTGTCACCAACGTGGCCGAAATACATCCAGCCCGGCGTAAACCAGCCGAGACTCATCGTGGTCTGCATCCCCGCACACTCCTCGTAAGAACTGCCGAGATAAGCCAGGGCGCGATGGACTTGGATGAATAATTCCGTCAAGACATCGGCAAAGCCCGCCTCCAGGCCGGCGGCCGACTGACCGAACGAGCGCGGGAGCAGCGTGGTGATCTTTTCCACGGCAATCTGACTGGCGTATTCGCCCGCTTTGGCGCCGCCCATCCCGTCGCACACCGCGAAGGTAAAATCATTTTTCGCCAGCGAGGCCTCGCCGAATTTTCCCAGCCGGAAGATTTCCCGCGCGTCGAACTGAAGCCCCAGAAACGCATCCTCGTTGTTCTTGCGCACCTTGCCGATGTCCGCGCAACCGGACCATTGGAGCGTGACAATTTTTTGCGGGGATTTTTTCATGCCGGAATGGGGTTCACCACGAAACACACAAAACAGAATTCCCCTTTCGTGTGTTTTGTGTATTTCGTGGTTGAAAAATAATTTATCCGTTGGTGGTTCATGCCGGCGTGGCTGGGGGCAGGATGGCGGCGAATTCGAAGTCAATCAAACAAAAGCGCCCGTCGGAAAAACGGTAGGTCACATTGCGAATGTCGGGATCTTCGTGGCGCACGCCAAACGGTTCCAGTTCTGCAAATAATTCCTGCACGCGCTTTTCATCCAGCCGCTCCACGCGCGCGCCGCAATTGGTGGTGACAATTTTGAGTTGCTCCGGGTCGGCCTCAAGCAAGCGCGGCACAAACTTGCAGCCGCGCGCTTCCAGATGGCGCAGCACGCGCACTTCATTCTCGAAGCGCTTCGCCGCATCCGGCCCGTGATAAGCCTTGAACACCCGGCCGTCGAAGCCGAGATGCACCGTCGCGCGGAGCGTGTCCTTGACCTTTAGCATACTCGCGGCAACTATCGCCCAGCGCCTTCCGCTTGGAAAGCTCCTTCGCTTTATTTGCCCACTCTGGCCAAGAAACAACAGCCGTTGCCCCCGCCCTTCGCCGGCAAATCACAAACCCAAATCCCCAGCAAACCCTTGTCATCATTTACTGAAACCCTTTTATCCGCGTCAAATCCACCAAAGTTCTTGCGACATGGCATTCGCCGTGCTAAAAAAACCAGCTTGCAGGAAAAACAAAAACGCTTTGGCGCATTACAGCCGAGAAATTCCTGAACTAATACGACAACAACAACCATCACGCTCATGGCAAAATATAAATTAGAATACATCTGGCTCGACGGTTACGAACCCGTTCCCAACCTCCGTGGCAAAACGCAAATCAAGGAATTCAAAGCCTTCCCCAAACTGGCGGAACTGCCGATGTGGGGATTTGATGGCAGCTCGACGCGCCAGGCCGAAGGCAAGACCTCCGACTGCATGCTCAAGCCCGTGGCCGTCTTCCCCGACACCACCAAGAAAAACGGCGTCCTCGTCATGTGCGAAGTCATGATGCCCGATGGCAAGACCCCGCATCCCAGCAACTCCCGCGCGTCCATTCTGGATGACCCCGGCGCTTGGTTTGGTTTCGAGCAGGAATATTTTCTCTACCAGGACGGCGTGCCGCTGGGCTTCCCCAAAGGCGGCGGCTTCCCGCCGCCCCAGGGCGAATACTATACCGGCGTGGGCTACAAGAACGTCGGCTGCATCGCCCGCGAGATCGTGGACACGCACCTCGACCTCTGCCTCGATGCCGGCATCAACCACGAAGGCATCAACGCCGAAGTCGCCAAGGGCCAGTGGGAATTCCAGATTTTCGGCAAAGGCTCCAAGAGCTGCGCCGACCAGATGTGGATGGCCCGCTACCTCCTCGTGCGCCTCTGCGAAAAATACGGCGTGGATGTGGTTTTCCATTGCAAGCCGCTGGGCAAGGATGTGGATTGGAACGGTTCCGGCATGCACGCGAACTTCTCCACCACCTACATGCGCGAAGTCGGCGGCAAGGACTACTTCGAAGCCCTCATGGCCGCGTTCGACAAATACAAAAACGAACACATCGCCGTGTATGGACCGGACAATCATCTCCGTCTCACCGGCCTGCATGAAACCCAGTCCATTGATAAATTCAACTACGGCGTGGCCAACCGCGGCGCCTCCGTCCGCGTGCCGCACAGCTTTGTGAACAACGATTACAAAGGCTATTTGGAAGATCGCCGGCCGAACTCGCAGGGCGACCCCTACAAGATTGCCAGCCGCATCTTGCAGACGATTGCCACCGTGCCGACCAAAAAGGCCGCCAAGAAATAGTAGACGCCAACCGAGGTAGTTAGGGGAAACGGCGCGAACGCAAGTTCGCGCCGTTTATGTTTCACCTGCCAATGCTAATTCGCGATCAAGCTGGGACGAACCGGTTTTATTTCATTAGATCGTTTCCAGCAAATATGTAGCGGCCACCGTGTGAGCGTGTAGCGTTCTCCCTCACCCTGCCCCTCTCCCGCTGGGAGAGGGAACCGCCGTTGGCAACGTCGCTAAAACGCAATCGCTATCGAGCAGTTTCCGACTTGGTATGGGCTTGCTTCGAAAAAACGGAGAGTAAAATCGAGTCATTTGGTTAATTGTTTTTGGCTTCGAAGTCAACTGGGGACAGGAAATTAAGGGCGCTATGCAGGCGCTTGGGATTATAGAAACATTCGATGTAATCGAAGCTG
>CAINLR010000182.1 GCA_903850425.1 uncultured Verrucomicrobia subdivision 3 bacterium
CTGGGCGGCGATGTTTCCGGCCACGAGCAACAAACTGGCCGGCACCTTTCTGGATCGCTTCCGGGCGATGGTCAAAGGTGAGGACACCAACATTCAGCGCAACCTCAAACTGCGCGTGGTCTCCACGTTCAACGGCCGCAATAATAAATTTTTCAACCTGTTTGAGCGCGCCAAAGAAAATGGCTACTCAGTTCACAAGGTCACCATCCATGACGCCATCGCCGATGGGATGCCGTTGGACGCGGAGAAACTGCGGCTCGCCCTGGATGATGCGGATGCCTGGGCCCAGGAATACGAATGCGAGCCGATGGACAGCAGCAGCGTGTTGCTGCCTTACGAGCTGATTGACACTTGTGAGAGCGCGGAGGCCACCACCGTGGTGAGCTTCGACTTCTGGCTGGTGCAGCCGAGCGCGCCGCTGTTCATGGGCATCGACTTCGCCCGCAAGCGCGATTTGTCCGTCGCCTGGACCGACCAGCTCGTCGGCGATGTGGCGCAAACGCGTGAGGTGTTGGAGATGCGCGCGATGAGCACGCCGGATCAAATTGATTTACTGCGCCCGCGCATCGCTCAGTGCCAGCGCGTTTGTCTGGACTACACCGGCCCCGGCGTGGGCATGGGCGATTACCTGGTTAAAGAATTCGGCGAATGGAATCCTGACAAACACCAGGGCGGCAAGATTGAGCTCGTGACCTTTGGCCAGGCGAACAAGGTGGAGTTGTTCACCAAGTTGCGGATGAGTTTCGAGCAAAAGAAATGTCGCGTGCCGATCAACCGCGTCATCCGCGAAGACCTCCACTCCATGCAACGGGTGGTCAGCGCCCAGGGGAATATCACCTATCGCGCCCCGCACACCGAGGACGGCCATGCGGATCGCTGCACCGCCAAAGCGCTGGCGACGCGGGCAGTCAGTTTCAATGGCGGACCGTTCCGGAGCCAACGCATCGTCAAAACCCGTCCTTCGAGCCGGTTCAGCCGCCGGGAAATCACCGCCTGATGAATACCTACAAACCATTTCAAAAACCGGCTTTCGGCCACTGTGAGGCGCGCGGCCTCCAAAAATCGCACAGAATGCCTTTAACGGCCTTTAATAGGGCGGTTAAAGCTGGAGTCTGGGAGGTAAAAAATGCCTAAGCGCGCTTTCAAGTCGGCTCGGGGTAAAAAATCGGCTTCCCGACCAGTGGCCGGGCGCAAGCATTTTGCCAACAGCATGGAGGCTTCCGGCGTCATTTTGCCGCCCCAGAGGTTCAAGGCATCCACGCCGACCTTGACCCCGGCCGCCGCCAAAAATCCAGCCATCCAATCATCCAACCATCCGGCTTACCCCGCGCCCATGCCCAAGCTCGTGGATCTTCGCACCCAGGGCGAGGCGAGCATCAGCACGGAACGCGTGACGATGTCTGTGCGGATGCGGTTCAATCCGCTGCGCGGCATGACGCCGGATCGGCTGGCGCAGATCTTGGATCAGTTCGACATGGGGTATTTCCGGGCTGCGGCCATTTTGTGGGACCGGCTGGAACGCCGGGATTACAACCTCAAGAGCGTGGTGCCGAAACGGAAGAAAGCCGTCGCTCGCCTCGGGTTTGAAATCCTCACGGTGGATAATATACCGGACGCTCAGAAAGCCCTGGCGGAAGCGCAGGCGGCCGACCTCACCTATTTCTACAATAATCTGACCGCCACCGACGCGTTGAAGCCGGATCAGATCGGCGGCCTCTCACTACTGGTGCGCCAGATGCGCGATGCGGACTGCAAATACTATGCGGTGCATGAACTGGTATGGCAACCGGACGCCGCCGGCTTGACCGCCCAGTTTGTGTTCTGTCCGCTGTGGTGGTTCGAAGGCACGACGGGCAAGCTGCGCTACATGGACAGCGAGTTTCAGGTTTACGGTCGCGACATGTTGCCGGGCGAATGGCTGGTGACCTGTGGCGAA
>CAINLR010000183.1 GCA_903850425.1 uncultured Verrucomicrobia subdivision 3 bacterium
AACCGGGTCTTTGATTCCCTGGCGGGGGTGAAGCAACAGCTCCGCTCAGGTCTCATCCGCCTGGCGCGGGATCGGATTCGCGTGCGCAGCATCACCGCCTGGCCGTGGATAGTTACACTCAACTTGAAAGCAAGTTAGAATAAGCTGGCGCTGGCGGGCGTAGCCACGGAAAACTCAGGCCGGTTGGCGGAGCAGCTTTCGACGTTTCTCCTCGACCTGTATGGTGCGGGCGTCGTGGAGTTCCGCACCATCGCCCCACCCATCGCCCGCACGATCAGCGAACGCCCGGCGGTCAGCCCGTTGACTCGCTGGCAGGTCCAACACGGTGCGTTCGTCACGTCGCAATTTCACATCGGCGTCCGAATTGACGACGAGATCGCGCGGTGCCTGCTGGCCTCGCTGGATGGCACCCTCGACCACCCGGCGCTGCTCGAGAAAATCTGGCGGTTGCTGAAGTCCAAGAATGCTCTGAACTTTCAGGATCATGACGAAGGTGAGCTGCGCCGGAAGGTGCAAGCGGATCTGGAAAACAACTTGGAAAAACTGGCGCGCCTGGGTTTGCTGATTGCGTGAAATGGCTGGATTCCGCCGGCCATACGCTCCAGAGCAAACTGCCTGACGGCCCGCTACCTCCTTCAGTTCCCGGCTCAAGGCCGTGCCAGCGTGCCCAGATCTGCCGCAATGTTCTTAACGATGAGTGTCTCGGCCGGGGTGCAGGGGTAGGCCGACTTGTCTTTGAACAGTGTCCCTTCCTTCACCGTCCGGTCCGCTGGCTTGTAATTCCGCTTGCTTTCGTAGCGATGATAGCTCCAGCCGTTTTTTTCATTATTGCCGAGGATGGTGATGTGGGGCCACGAAGGCATTTTAGCGTCGCTAGTCCGCGGCATCGTGAAGTGAACCTCCTTGAATTTTTCACCAAATTCCGCCTCCCAGCCGGTGATTTCCAAAACATATAACATCCAATGACCATCCGGCTTTGATTTTTTTTTGTAGGCGTATTTCATAGGAATGATTCGGGTGAATGGTTCGAGCTAGACTGCGCGGTTCGGTGGGAATGATGTTGGCGGCGGCTTCAATGGTGGCGAAACTAGACAACAACGCCAACCGGTGTCAACTCCTTTTAATAATGACTATTATTTTCCAAGATGCTCAGATGACTCAGCGCGGGCCAATCCGCGCCGGAAATAATGAAAGTGCCCTAGGCGGGCCTGGTCGGCGGACCGCCCTGGGCAATTTGCGATAATAAAGATCGGCCACCTTGCGCGGGGCGTGCCTGCGTCCTTCCAGTCCCGGACCTGTCAACGCAAGTTATCCATCGGCTTGGGCGTGAAGTCCGTGTCCGAGATGAGTTGCGTCGCGGGCACCGGGCTCTGGTTCAACTCCACCGTCGCCACCTGCACGCCGGTTCGCTTCACTTGATAACGGCCGGCATAGATCGAGGTCATCGCAAATGTCTTGGGATCGGTAATCTCCGAAGTGGCTTTGTAGCCCGGCAGGTTCCCGTTCAAATCGGCGCTCGATGTGCCGAAGGTGGGATCATAAATGATGCCCGTTTGCGGGTCTTTGACGCGGTAATGATTTTCAAATTCCCAACCTTTGAAAGCGGCGCCGGAAATCTGTGGCGGCTCACCCAGCGCGGTGTCGGTTCCACGGTCGAGCACAAAGTAGCCGCCCGAACGAGGCGGGGCGGTGTAATAAAGGGATTGCAGACCATCGATACCCATGTCCTTCGCCAACTGCATGAAGATGCGCGCGGCTGAACCGCAACTCATCCCCGTGCCCGGCGGCGGAGGCATCTGCCCCGTGCCGTTTACCGCCGTCTTGGACAGGTCATACCGGTATTGCGAGGTCTGCAATAGTTCGAGCACGTCGGCGAGTTTCTGCTTGCGTTCCGGGATGGTCATAACGGGGGGGGTAATGGGGTTAATTTACATGGGCATCAACTGCATTAATCAAAAACCTATAAGGCAGCGCCTACGGGTGTCAACTTGTTTCATCTATTATACGAACGGCAGCAGTGGAATCGTCACGATCGTGCCAGCAAAGAACACCAAACCAAGAACATCACCGGACTGGTCGAACTGGTCGGCAGGGTCGCAAGCCAGCCAGTTTTATATTTGCACTGCCGGGTTTATTGCACGCTGAATAGAATGCGCCACCGGTTTGGCTCGCGGTCAACGCCAGATAATTTCTCGTGCTTTGTCGCCCTCATAAAAAGGCTGCATAATGCGAGGATTTGCTGGCGATCAGCTTTGGCCCGCCGCGCAAGCAATGTTGGCATCGGGAAAGCTTCTCTGAGGATTGCATGAATATGGATGAAGCCTCGCTGCCAGCCGAGCTGGCTCTAACCCAGACAATCCCGGTGGCTGCGGAGGCTGCCGAAGCTTTTAAATCGAACGTGAAAGTCTGGCTGGTGGATGATAATGACACGATCCGGACGCTGGTCGCCGAATTGCTTGGCCACCAAGGTGGGATTGAGTGCGTGCGCCATTTTTCCTCCCCGGACGCATTGCTGAGTGCGCTTGCCAGCAAACCCGGGCCGGATGTCATCCTGCTCGATGTGCAGATGGGCGATCGCAATGGCTTGGATGCCGTGCGTCCGATCAAATCCCTCACGCGTTCGACCCGCGTGCTGATGTTCACCACCTGCTTCAACCCTGATTGGCGGGAACGGGCACTCGGCGATGGCGCGTCGGATTACCTGCTCAAATCCGATCCGTTGGAACGTGTGGCCGAACGGATTCGCTGCCCGGCCCTTGATCCGGCACCCAGATCCTCCGCCCGGCGTCGCGCCCATCATTCGGCACCGCGTGTGGGGGCAAAGCACAGCGTCCATTCAAACCCCGAAAAATCCCCGCGTCTATTTAGCCGCACGCTGGAGCGACTGCGTTCCTTGTGGAATTAACGGCTGAAAATCCGGCCGCCGGCACCCTGGAGCAGCAGAACTGGTTTTTAGCTTGGACTAGGTGGCATGAGCTGCTGAAAAAATAATTGAAGATATTTCGAGCTGATCCCTTGACAGTTCGTGAAAGGGGGCGAAGCTAATGGTGGCTGGTGTGGACGTGAGTGTCGGTTGACAGTTGCAGGCAGTGTTGGTTGATAGTTGCAGTCAGTTCGGTTGCAGTGTCAGTGGCAGTGTCTGAGTAGGTCAGTTGGTAGATGCGCCCACGCCAGCCACTCCTATTTTTAGCCCTCCCTCAGGCTGACCTTAACCGGTCAGCCTGACTTTTTATCGGCATCGCGCAAACCGGCGGCATAGGCATCGAACACGCGGCGCATTTCATCCCGAACGGTCCGAAAACATTTTAGAATTTCCTCCTCGCTGCCGGTGGCTTTGGCGGGATCAAAGAACGGCCAGTGGTGGCGGTTCAATTGGCCGGGGAAAATCGGACATGCCTGATCCGCATTGCCGCAGACGGTGATGACGGTGTGAACCGGCTGCGCCAGTAATTCGGTCAAAGGCTTTGAGCGGTGGCCGGAAATATCAATGCCCACTTCGGCCATGACTTTGATGGCGAGCGGATGGACATAGCCGGCGGGTTTCGAGCCGGCGCTCTGGACATTTGCGAGGTCGCCAAGCGCGGCGCGCAAAAACCCTTCGCCGATGTGGCTGCGGCAGGAGTTGCCCGTGCAGAGGATGAGGATGGTGGGTTTCATAATTTTGGGGGAAACATTGAACATTCAACAGCGAACGCTCAATGACGGCTTTATGTGCAATTGGAGGTTGGGTGTTGAATGTTCAATGTTGGATGTTTTTCAATTCACGCGTGCCTGATACCAGCCGCGCGACTGGTTGCAGATTTTGCAGACCGAAAGCATCACCGGCACTTCCACGAGCACGCCAACGACCGTGGCCAGCGCCGCGCCGGAACCCGCGCCGAACAACGTGATGGCCACGGCCACGGCCAGCTCAAAGAAGTTACTCGCGCCGATGAGCGCGCCGGGCGCGGCGACATTATGCGGCACGCGCAGCTTGCGCATGAGCAGGTAGGCTAGCGTGGAATTGAAATAAACTTGGATGACAATCGGCACGGCAAGCAGCAGCACGGCCAGCCAGCGCGTCGTCAGATTTTCCGCCTGAAACGCGAAGATCAGAACGAGCGTCAGCAGCAGGGCGAAAATGGTGACGGGCTGAAACTTCGGCAGGAATTTCTGATCGAACCAATCCTTGCCGCGCGATTTGAGGAGCACGGTTCGCGTCAGCCAGCCCGCCGCCAGCGGAATGACGATGAACACCACCACGCTGGTGACGAGCACTTTTGACGGCACGACGACGTTCGCCACGCCGCAGAGAAACATCACGATGGGCGCGAAGAGCACAAGCATGATGAGGTCGTTCACTGCCACCTGCACGAGCGTATAGACCGGATCGCCGTCGGTGAGATAGCTCCAGACAAAAACCATCGCCGTGCACGGCGCGGCGGCGAGGATAATGAGGCCGGCCGTGTATTCCTTCGCCAGCTCCGGCGAAATCCACGCGCGGAAAATGTGCGACATGAACAGCCAGCCGAGGAACGCCATGCTGAACGGCTTCACCAGCCAGTTGACGAACAGCGTGACGGCGAGGCCTTTCGGTTTTTTGGCGATGCCGCCGATGGATGAAAAATCCACCTTCAGCATCATCGGATAAATCATCAGCCAGATGAGCACGGCGATGGGGGCGTTGACGTGCGAGCCGGAAACAAATTCTAATTTGCTTAAATCCGTCGTGAAGCCGGGCGCTATTTTTCCAAACGCCACCCCGACCACCATGCAGAGAAAAACCCAGACGGTCAGGTAACGCTCGAAGAACGCGAGGCGTTTTGGATTTTCGATTTTGCTCATGGCTTGCGGGCGGTGATTTCCACGCTGGCGATGTAATCGTCCGGGCTGGCACCAGCGGGCAGGGCGGCGACGATTTTTTGGTAAAGCGGATCTTCAAAGCTGACCATCGCCGAAACGTATTCCGGCTTCACGCGCACAGCGATTTCCGACAAGCCGGCGGCGCGGGCGAAATTTTCCGTGTCCGCCACCAGCGCGGCTCCGGCCACGCAGCCGACGAGCGCTTCGACCATTTTCAAAATCTCCGGCGGCAACGGTTTCAGCAACGCCATGTCGGACACGGCCACTCGTCCGCCAGGCTTCAAGACCCGCGCGATTTCACGCCAGACTTGCGCCTTGTCGGGCGAAAGATTGATGACGCAGTTGGAAATGATGACATCCACGGAATAGTCCGCGACGGGCAGGTGCTCGATTTCGCCAAGGCGGAATTCCACGTTGTCCAGGCCGGTTTCTTTCCGGTAATGCGCGATGTTGTTGCGCGCCTTGCCGAGCATTTCCGGCGTCATGTCCACGCCGATGGCGCGACCCGTGGCACCGACTTTTCGTCCGGCGATAAAAATGTCGAAGCCGCCGCCCGCACCGAGATCAAGCACGGTTTCGCCAGGTTTCAACGCGGCGAGCGCGGCAGGGTTGCCGCAGGAAAGCCCCATGTTCGCGCCTTCCGGCAAAGCCTTGAGTTCCTCGACGGTGTAGCCGAGTTCACGCGCGAGTTTGTCGGCATCCGGCGGCGGGGAGCCACAGCAGGAGACGCCCGGCCCACAGCAGCCGGCGGTGGTTTCCTGCGCGATTTTGGCGTAGCCTTCGCGCACCAACTGGCGGACGGCTTCGGTTGTTTCAAAAGTTGGAGGCGTTTCCATAATCAGCAGCATTTCTGGCGGTGGCAGATGACGGCGAGATCCGTCTTCAAAATTTCTTTCAGCTTTTTCGCATCGGCCCTGGTTTCATCCGTCCTGGCGAGCGATTTGTGAACCCAGTCCAGCGCCTCGCGCACAGCAACCGGTGCGGTATTTTCGGCCAGCCGGTAATAAACCCAGCGCTCCATCTTGCGCGACAAGATCAGCTGCGCGTGATGCAAAATCGAAAGGTGTTTGGAGACGGTGGACGGCGCGAAACCGAACAGTTCCGTGATTTGGCAGACACAAAGTTCCCCGTGCCGGAGGGCGAGCAGAATCCGCACCCGGTTGGGGTCGGACAACGCCTTGGTGACGGCCATGAATTCGCGCATAGATTGTTATTTCGTCAAACAACGAAATACAAATCGCACACTGCGGGCCGGCTGGCAAGCTTTGTTTTGGAAAGGTATCGAGGCTGGGAAAATGAGCGCCGGACCGCGGTGTTCACGGCGCTGGCACTGCGCCGCAACTAACATTGCGCACATGGCAGCGGCGCGAACGCCGCACGCCAAATCCGCCGGAAAAATAGCGGCGCGGAAGCCCCCACAAGTCAGACGCTTCCCCGTGGCTTGGTGATGGGGGTGGGTCGCAAAGCGTTTGGACTGCGTCGGGTTTAGCGCCGCTGTTCACCCTCGCGGACGCACCCGAATCAATTTACAGCGACCGGACCCTGGCGGCGCGGACGTTGTTTGGCCGAGATGGATTTAATGAGCGTATGACCCTCACCTCTAGCCGGCAGCGGCGGTTCGGCTTGCGCGATGGCGGCGTTGATGAGGGCCAGAACGCCTGGCAACCGCAGCGTCTGGGCGCTGGGCAGCCGGACGAAACGATTTTGTTTGCCATTGCCCAGCAACCGATGCTCCGGGTCGGGCAACGTGGCTCCGTGGTAGAACGAGAGGCTGACCCCGTTGGCGGCGGCGGCCAGCGAGAGGATGCAGGTGGACGCGCGTTCGGTGGTCGCATAACCGATCACGAAGAAATTGTAGTTGTCGTAAACGAGTTCATTCGCCGTGGGGAGGAGGCGGCGGATTTCAGCGCGGCAGGCGCGAATCAGCTTGGCGTTGGCCGGCGCGAACTTGCCGATAAAACCAGCCAGTTGTTTTTCCGGCGCGGCCGCCGTGGTGGTTTTGGGTTCGACGGATTTCATGGCATTTCAAGAATTAAATCAGCGACGCGGGGAACTGCAATGGCAAATTTCGGAGCGCGGCGGGGCCGCAGACCAGCCGCAGCACGCCCAAAGATTGAGACATTTTGAAGTTTCATTGCGTCACTCCTTGCGTCGTTGCTGCGGCTGATCCTGCTCGACGCAGAGCACAGCCGCGCTCCGTTCAGACTGTGTCAACTGCGGCTGGTTTGTCGGCATCTGCCGATCTTGGTTTTAATTTGCGGCAGCGTTCCACAAACAGAAAGAACACACCCGGCCCGAAGCAAAGCAGCATCACGGAGAGGCCGGTGGCGATGCCCCAAAAGGTGCCCATGGGCGCGCAGCAATCCTCGCGGCGGCGGACGAGGACATGGCTGGGCACCGCGACAAGTAGTTCGAGAATGCTGCCGCGCAAGAGCCAGCGGGTGGCGCGTTTGAGGAGCGCGCTGGGTTCGTCGGACACCAAGCGCCGGAAGAACACCAGCGCCCAAATCAGCCAGAAGCACAGGACGGTGAAAATCATGGTGGTCAGCGTGCCG
Organism: uncultured Verrucomicrobia subdivision 3 bacterium; assembly: GCA_903850425.1. Lineage (GTDB taxonomy): Bacteria > Verrucomicrobiota > Verrucomicrobiia > Limisphaerales > UBA11358 > UBA11358. The sequence goes on from CAINLR010000183.1 coordinate 7,398, forward strand.
GCGCCGGAATCGTTGCCCTGACCATTTCGATCGGCCTCCGCATGAAACAGGGCGAACAGATCGAAATAGTGAAAAGCGTGGTCGGTGAAGAGGGCGCAGAGAATGGCGAAAAGGCCGGCGAAGCAAAGGTTGGCTAGAAAAAAGGCGGTGACGAGGACGAGGATTTTGAGGGGACGGCGTGCCGGCAGGCGGCGTTCCGCGAGATTGATGGGCAGCAAGAGCAGCAAGGCCTGGCCGGCGAGGAGCACGGCGAGCCAGACCCAGTAGCCCCAGTGGAGATAAATTTTGGCGGCTTCAGCGAGGCCCACGTGGTTGCTCTTTAATCCCCAATCGCCTAACGCGAGCAGGACGACCGGGAGGGTCAGCAGCAACAAGGCGAGTGAGTAAAGAAAGACGGTGAGGACGGCCCAGCGTTTCATATTGGGGGATTTGGTCAGAAAGTTGATCCCCGCGCCAGCGAAAAGGACGCAGTTTTTTTGCGCGGGAATCGGTTTGAACGCCGAAACGCAAACGGCGTTGGGTAGTGGGACCAGCTTCCAGCCGTTCGCTGGCCGTGCTCCCTCGGTAAAAATCTTCTGGGCGGCGACTCCAGAACTCGACCAGCAAGATGCCGGGCCCACTACCCGCAGCGAAGTTGCGACCGTTCACCGGCCCGCGCTCCGGTGTGGTCAGCGAGATTTTTGTGAAATTCAACTTTCGCGGCTTGCCAAGGGTTCGATTCGCGGGCAAATTTGCGCGATAAAATAACCAAACCCAATAAGGAGCTATGAGCACTGAAGCAAAATTAGAACTGGATGGAAAAGTTTACACCCTGCCGACCGTCACCGGCAGCGAGGGCGAAAAAGCGGTGGATGTGTCGGGGCTGCGCGCGACGACCAATTACATCACGCTCGACGACGGCTATGGCAACACCGGCTCCTGCTCGAGCACAGTCACGTTCATTGACGGTGACAAGGGCATTTTGCGGTATCGCGGCATCCCGATTGAGCAGATGGCCGAGCAATCGAATTTCATCGAGACGGCGTATCTGATCATCTACGGCGACCTGCCGAACCGGGCGCAACTGAAGAAATTTTCCGACCGGCTCACGGACAACCAGTTTTTGCACGAGGACATGAAGTTCCATTTCGAGGGCTTCCCGACGGGCGCGCATCCGATGGCGATCCTCTCGGCGATGATCAACGCGGCGAGTTGTTTTGATGAGGGGTTGATGAATTGGCAATGGGGCAAGAATAAACTGTTCGATGTGTATGTGGCGCGCCTGCTCTCCCAAGTGCGCACGATTGCGGCGTATTCCTATCGCAAATCCAAGGGCTTGCCGCTGATCTACCCGAAGCAGAATTACAAATACACGGCGAACTTCCTGCACATGATGTTCTCGATGCCGTATGAAGATTTTGAAATCAAACCAGAAGTGGTCAAAGCGCTGGATTTGATTTTTCTGCTGCACGCGGATCACGAGCAGAATTGTTCCACCTCGACCGTGCGCATGGTGGCGTCGAGCCAGGCGAACCTGTTCGCGAGTTGCGCGGCGGGCGTGTGCGCGCTGTGGGGTCCGCTGCACGGCGGCGCCAACCAGGCGGTGCTGGAGATGCTGCACGAGATTCATCAGTCCGGCGATGACGGCTCGAAATTCATCACGGCGGCGAAGGACAAAAACAGCGGCAAGAAACTCATGGGCTTCGGCCATCGCGTCTATAAAAACCACGACCCGCGCGCCACGATCATCAAAAAGGCGTGCGACGAGGTGCTGGCAAAACTCAACATCAGCGATCCGCTGCTGGACATCGCCAAGAAACTCGAAGAGTCGGCCTTGAAGGATTCCTATTTCGTCGAACGCAAGCTGTATCCGAACGTGGATTTTTACAGCGGCATCATCATGCGCGCCATCGGCATTCCGGTGGAGATGTTCACGGTGATTTTCGCCATCGGCCGCATGCCGGGCTGGATCGCGAACTACAAGGAAATCATGGATGAGCCGAAGAGCCGCATCTACCGGCCGCGCCAGATTTACACCGGCCGCACGGTCAACAACTACGTTCCGCTCGAAGCCCGGAAGTGAATTAGCTCATTTGTAGATTTGCATTCCCCCGCCTTAACCGCTAAAAATGTCGGCCGCACCGAGGTGCTTTCGGCGTTGGAGGTTGCATGAGCAAAATTCTGGTCATTGATGACGAAGCCTGGCTGCGCGAGATGATGCGGCTCGTGCTGATGCAGCAGGGCTACGAAGTCGTGGAGGCGGGCGACAGCGAGGATGGCATCGCCAAGGCCCGGGCCATGAGGCCGGATTTGATCATCTGCGATGTCAACATGGACAAGGCCGATGCCGGCTATGCCTTGCTGACCAAGTTGCGCGAAGATGCGGCCACCGCCAGCATTCCTTTTATCTTCATCACCGGCAATGCCGATGCGGCCGGGATGCGGCAGGGCATGGAATTGGGCGCGGATGATTACCTGCCCAAACCCTTCAAGTCCGACGACCTCTGCGCCACCGTCAATGCCCGCCTCCGCAAGGCGCGCACCGTGCGCGAAGAAGCCGAGCGCAAATTCTCCCAGTTGCGCAGCCAGATCACCCTGATGCTGCCGCACGAAATGCGCACGCCCCTCAACGGCATCATCTCTAACGCCGAACTCCTTGCCACGATTGAGGAATTCTCGCTCCCGCCGTCGGAAATCGCCGAGATGGGACGGGAGATTTCCACCTCCGGCCAGCGGCTGGAACGGCTGATCGAAAACTTTCTCGTCTATGCGCAGCTCGAAATCCTCGCCAATGATGCCGAAGGCGTGAAAGCCCTGCGCGCCGTGCGCACCAAGGAGCCCGCGAACATTCTCCGGCAGACCGCCGCCACGCAGGCCGAGCGTTGCAGTCGCGCGCCTGAGCTCGGGGTGAGCGCCGTGGACGTGCCGCTGGCGATGGCGGAAGATTATTTCAAGAAGATCATCACCGAGCTGGTGCAGAATGCTTTTAAATATTCCAGCCCCGGTTCATTCGTGGAAGTGCGGCTCTCGGCGGCGGACGGCGAGGTTGAATTTTCCGTGCAGGATTCCGGCCGGGGATTTTCTCCGGAACAAATCCAGCGCATCGGGGCCTATGTTCAGTTCGAGCGCAAGATGCAGGATGTCGAAGGCCTGGGGCTGGGGCTGGCCATCGCCAAGAAAATGGCCGAGCTGCATGGCGGCACGCTGACCATTACCAGCGGACCAGGCCCTGGCTCGGTCGTCACCGTCAAGCTGCCGGCGGCCAGGGAGGCCTGACGCGGTTCAGAGCGGCAGTTTTCCGTAGAGATCCACCAGGCCGGGAAGATTGATCAGTGGTGGCAATGCCTGCCGGTGCTCGCCCGTTCGGACGGGAGTTTTGACGCCATTTTCCACCAGGTGGACGAGGAGAAAAACCAGGATGATTCCAACCAACGGCGCAAAATCCATTTTCCCCAGCCGCAGCGGAATTCTTTTCAAGGGCGACAGGAGCAACTGCGCCGTGGCATTGACGTAATTCCAAAACGGATGTTTGCCAAAATAGATGTAACTGTTCAACAGATGCAGCCCCAGCATCGCAACGGCCGGGAATTGCCAGACCAGATAGGAGTTCAGCCCGATGATCAGGGCCTGTTCGAGGCGGTGCGCCACAGAGACCGGCGGCGGCGAAATTTGCATGGCCGTGAGCGCCCAGCCGGAGAGCAGCCATAAAACCGCTGTGCCCAGCAACGGTAACAGCATCTTCTGCCAGCGGGCCCAGCCATCCACCCAGCCCAGCGGAATGCGCACCAACCGATGAAACGGCTCCGGCCCTTTTAACAGCGACAGGAACAATAGGCCGATGTAAAAAAGGCCGAGCACGCGGAGGAAACTCAGCAGGGAGAACAGCAGAATGCGCCCGAACCAGTCGCTGCGAAACGAAAGCTCGATGACGCCCAAATCGAGCTTGCCCGTCCAGATGGGCGAGAGCGCCGCGCCGATTTGCCAGTAAAAAATGGCGCGCAACAGCAACAGCGCCGCGATGAATAGGAGCAGATGCCAGCGCTGAAGTTTTTTGGGAGCCGCCGGTCGCAGCGTGCCCATGAGCGTGGCCGGCGTCCGTTTGCTCAAAGGATCAAAGCCAACCGAACACCAGTTCAGCCACAGCAGCAAACTGGCGAGGTTCAGAATGAAATCAACGTAGGTCATGGGACCGGCGGCGGACGGCGGGCAACGCGGTGCGGAACCCGGCCGCACCGCACCGTTGGTTTTGGTTCACGCAGCCCGTGGCCCACCGCCGCTGGTTCGCGTCACATCATCTTCAACAGCGTGTCGGCCATTTCGCTCGGGGTGACGGCAATGCCGATGCCAGCCGCTTTGAACGCGGCGATCTTCGCTTCGGCGGTGCCTTTGCCGCCGCTGACAATCGCACCGGCGTGGCCCATGCGGCGACCAGGCGGCGCGGTGGTGCCCGCGATGAACCCAGCGACTGGTTTCTTGCAATTCTGTTTGATCCACTCGGCGGCTTCTTCCTCCGCGCTGCCGCCGATTTCGCCGATCATGATGATGCCGGTAGTTTCCGGATCAGCGTTGAAAAGTTTAATCACGTCCAGATGCGAGGTGCCGTTCACCGGATCGCCGCCGATGCCGACGCAGGTGCTTTGGCCCACGCCGCGCGAGGTGAGTTGCCACACCGCTTCGTAAGTCAACGTGCCGCTGCGCGAGACGACGCCGATGTTTCCCTTTTTGTGAATGTAGCCGGGCGCGATGCCGATGCGGCAGCCGCCGTGGGAATCCTTGCCTTCGCCGGGGGTGACGATGCCGGGGCAATTTGGTCCGATCAGCCGTGTCTTGGTGTTGCCTTGCAGCGCGCGTTTCACGCGCACCATGTCGCGCACGGGGATGCCTTCGGTGATGGCGACGACGAGGTCAAGTCCGGCATCCGCGCCTTCGAGAATCGCGTCCGCCGCAAACGGCGGCGGCACGAACACCGCGCTGGCCGTCGCGCCGGTTTGCTTCACGGCGTCGGCCACGGTGTCGAAGATGGGCACCTGCTTGCCGCCGTGGTCGAAAAACTGGCCGCCTTTGCCGGGCGTGACGCCGGCGACGATCTGCGTGCCGTAATCAATGGAGAGTTGCGCGTGCTTCGCGCCAAAGCTGCCGGTGATGCCTTGGACGAGAACCTTGGTGTTGGGTTTGACTAGAATAGACATGATTAAATTTGCGATTTCGGATTTTCGATTTACGATTTCAAAACAATTCTTTCTGCTGCGAACTTATTTCTTTAACTGCACGGAGCAATCTGACGGCGTCCAAATCTTTTTGACGCCCGGCGGCTAGCTTTGCAGCGATAAGTGCATCCAGATTCAACATTCTAAATTTTCCAAAGGACATAGTGTGCAAAATGGATTGCTGCAAAACCTGCTCATAGCCGCCGAGGCCGACAACTTCGCTCAAGCAATCCAGCTTTCCCAAGTCCGTCTGCAAATAAATATTTTTCAGGTCTTGGAAGCTGCCGCGTGTCTCTTCTAACGGCAGCTTGTTCGCCGTCAGGCGATGCACCGGATTCAAATCTTTCACCGCCAATTCAATCTTGCCGACATTTTCCTCGCCGAATGGGCAACAGATGTCCAAATCAAAAGTGGCGACCGGCACGCCATGATAAACCACGCAAAGCCCGCCGATGACGACGAATTCAAGCCCGCTGTCTTTGAGCCGCATGAGCAAGGCTTGGTCATTCTGCGCCATGAGCTTTGCCTGACTCCTGCAGTTCAATCATGAAATCAATCGTTTGCTGGTGCTCCGCAAGCCGCTGCTCGGGCGTCAGTTTCAGCGACGCTTCAATCAACGACATGTCGAAACCATATTCCATCGCCGCGCGCCAGGCCGGTCCTGCGTCTGGCGGGCAAACGTATTTGCCGTTCATCTGCGCCAATGTTGCTTCGTCAATCATGGCAAAAGAATTATTTTGCCTTCCGTTTGTGGATGCAAATGCTGTTGCCGTCCGGATCAAACACCATCGCCATGTGGCACGGCGGACATTCCATCGCCTCCATGCGGAACTTGACGTGGTGCTGTTTCAAATGCGCGATGGCCTCGTCAAAATTTTCCACTTCGAGCGCGGCCATGCAGCCATCGGGGTTGGGCTTGAACATTCCCGGCGCGCAGCCGATGGCCAGCGCATACGGGCCGAATTCGTATTCGACCCACTGGCCCTCGATGTTGGTGGTGGGGTTCAAGCCCAGCACGCCTTCGTAAAAATCACGCGCCCGCGTCATGTCCGTGACGGCGTAACAACTGAACGCGATTTCGGTGACTTTGAGCATGGCCGGAAATTATTTCCCAACGGCGGCAACAATCTTCTGCGCCGCGTCCGCCATCGAATCACCGTTGATGATCGCCACGCCGGATTCAGCCAGCGTCCTCTTGCCGGCGACGACGTTGTTGCCTTCGAGCCGGACGACGAGCGGCAGTTTCAAGCCGGTTTCCTTCACCGCCGCGACGATGCCGGTGGCGATGACGTTGCAATCCATGATGCCGCCGAAAATATTCACCATGATGCCCTTCACGTTCGGGTCGCTCAAAATGATCTTGAACGCCGCCGTGACCTGCTCCTTGCTCGCGCCGCCGCCCACGTCGAGGAAGTTCGCCGGGCTGGCACCGCAATGCTGGATGATGTCCATCGTCGCCATCGCCAGACCGGCACCGTTCACGAGACACGCGATGCTGCCGTCGAGTTTGATGTAATTCAGATTGAACTTGCTTGCCTCGATTTCCAGCGGCGCTTCCTCGTTCAAATCGCGCATCTCCAAAATATCTTTGTGGCGATAGAGCGCGTTGTCGTCGAGGGAGATTTTTGCGTCGAGCGCCATGACGGTTTCCTTGCCGTCGGCGAGTTCCACGACGGCGAGCGGATTGAGTTCCACCATCGAAGCGTCACATTCCCACCAAGTGTTATAGACGCCGGTGATGAGTTTTACGCCCGCATTAAACAAATCGCCTTTCAATCCGAGCGCGGCGGCAATTTTGCGCGCCTGATACGGCATGATACCCACGGCGGGATCAATCGTTTCTTTGAAAATCTTCTCGGGATGCTTCTCGGCCACTTCCTCAATGTCCATGCCGCCTTCGGTGCTGGCCATGATGAGCGGGCGAGAGGTCTCGCGGTTGAGCAACACGGCGAGATAAAATTCTCTTTTGATCTTCGCCCCGGCAGCGAGCAACAGCGTCTGCACCAGTCGGCCATCCGCGCCGGTCTGTTTGGTGACGAGCGTCTGCCCGAGCATTTTTTCGGCAAAGCCCACCGCCTCGTCCACGGACGACGCCACTTTGACGCCGCCTTGAAAGCCGGATTTGAAAGTTCCTTTGCCGCGTCCGCCTGCATGGATCTGCGACTTGACGACGACGCGCGCGGAGCCGCTGGCGGCGATTTTATCCGCCGCCGGCCGCACCTCGGCGAGCGACTTGGCGGGAAGTTCAAACGGGACGGCGACGCCAAATTTGGCGAGCAACTGCTTGGCTTGGTATTCGTGGATGTTCATTTCATTATCACTTGTAAAAGCAAAGCTAGCTTTTTACACGAAACTACGCGCTTATCAAGTCAATCAACCGCGACGATGCAGAATTTTTTAAAAAGTCCGACGCGAAAGGGCCGCCGGCGAGTCTAAACAAAGAATTTTTATACTGGTCAATCCGACGTCGAGGCGCCAGGCGGTGAAATCTCAACTGCTCGTGGATTGCGGGAGGAGACTGAGCGGGTCGCGGAGTCAGGCGGGAGATTCAGGAATTACTTTGGTAATTGCGTCACGGAGTTCGGTCAAAGAAAAGGGTTTGCTGATGACGAAGTCCACCCCCGCTGACGACTTGCCGGCCGTGGGGAAGTCGCCCGCAAACGCGGTCGCCATGATGATGGCCTGGTCCGGGTGGCGGGCCTTGATGAAGGCTGCCAAGGCATCGCCCTTCATGCCCCACATGGAATAATCGGTGATGACCAAATCGAACATGCCCGGTTCAAACATTGCCAAGGCGGCTTCGCCGCTCTCCACCGTCTTGACCGAGTGCCCGTCAAACTCCAGCAGCAACTTGATGGCCTTGCAGACGGAGGGTTCGTCGTCCACCACCAATATTTGATGGCCTTGATTGTCTGACGTTTTCATGTTAACAACCGCAACAATAGGCAGATTCCTGGCGAACGCAAACTTTTGCTTTGCGCTACCAAAGTAATCCGCTCCCGGCAAACGATGCTACAATCCCGCAGGATTTTTCAGCGGCCGGAAAGCTTTCCCTTGAATCCCACACGGCGCGCGGGCAATCTGCGCGGCGATGAAGTTTGTTTCCACGCTGCTGCTGGCGCTGGGCCTGGCGTTTGGCACCCGCCCGGCCACGGCGGCGTTCATCAATGGCCGCAGCTACCTGGCGTTGGGCGATTGGGCGGGCGCGAACGGTTTCCGGCTCGTGCGCACTAGTGCCAGCGATGAATTCCTGGTCACGAACCGCACCCAGCGGCTGGTGTTTGAAAAAAATTCGCGCCGGGTGGCCATCAATGGCGTGAACGTGGCGCTGTCGTTTCCCGTGGCGGTGGACAAGGGCGCGGCCTTGGTCGCGCAACTGGATTTGGCCAAGACGATCGCGCCGCTGATTTATCCGCCGAAGCTCGCCGCCAAAAAAATTGCCACCATCTGCCTTGATCCCGGCCACGGCGGCAAGGACCCTGGCAACCGCGTCGGAACCAATCAGGAAAAAGTTTATACGCTGCTGCTGGCGGCGGAGCTGCAAACCCAGTTGAAGCGCGCCGGTTTCAATGTCCTGCTCACGCGCACCAAGGATGCGTTTGTGGATTTGCCCGCACGACCGGAGCTGGCCAACCGGCGCGGGGCGGACCTGTTTGTCAGTTTGCATTTCAACGCGACCGAGGCGGGCAAAGACCAGGTCGCCGGGCCGGAAATTTATTGCATCACACCGGTCGGCGCGAGTTCGAGCAACGCACAGGGCGAGGGTGCGAACCACGGTGCCTGCATGGCCAATCTGGTGGAGAAAAAAAGTCTATTGCTCGCGTATCAGGTGCAAAAGTCGCTGGTAAAGAATCTGGGCGTGCCCGACCGGGCCGTGCGGCGCGCGCGCTTTGCGGTGCTGCGTGAGGCCGCGATGCCCGCGATTTTGATCGAGAGCGGTTACATGAGCAATCCGGCGGAAGCGCGGAAAATTTTCGACGCGAACTATCGGCGGCAGATCGCCACGGCCATCGTCAATGGAATTTTGGCGTATCAGAAATTAACTGTGGCCGTTCCCCCGCCCAAACCAGCCAACAAAAAAACCAAATGAGCATTGTCACTAAAACCGGAGATTCCGGCACCACGGGTTTGATGTATGGCCGGCGCGTGCCGAAAAACCATCCGCGCGTCGAGGCGTGCGGGACGCTGGATGAATTGAACGCCGCGCTGGGCCTCGCGCGCGCGACGGCGACCGAGCCATTCGTTACCGACAATTTGCTATGGATCCAGAAAAGCCTGGTGGACGTGATGGGCGAGGTCGGCATCGGGCCACAAGATTTGCCGCGCTATGTCCAAGATGGTTACGCGACGGTGACGCCGGAGTTGACCGCGAAGGTGGACAAACTTGTGCAGGAAATCGAGGCGCAAAACGTGAGCTTCAAGGGCTGGGCCACGCCGGGCGCGACGCTCCCTGCCGCCGCGCTGGACGTGGCGCGGACGATCTGCCGGCGGTCCGAGCGGCGCGTTTTCGATTTGCGGTCCGCCGGCGAATTGCCGAACGGGGAGGTGGGCGTTTTTCTAAACCGGCTGTCGGATCTACTCTGGCTGTTGGCCCGCTGGGCGGAGACGAAGGCGGGCGCAGTTTGACTTCCGTGGTCCAAGCTAATTCTGCACAAAATTCATATCAGGTTGCAGATATTAAATGCTGAATTGGTTTGAGACCGTGTCATCCAAGCTTATAGTGCTTAACTGAAATCCGTATTATGCCCAATAACCGTGAGTAGCCGTGTCAAAATCTGGCCATCTGAAACAATGCAAATTAGTTCCTTATTTGCGACCGTGCTTCACGCCGGAATCCCAAGCCTCGGCCCGACACTTTCCAACCAATAATCCTACCAACATCCGTCCTATGAGAATACAAACGAGCTACCTTCGATCCATCATGAGTAACCCCTGGCAGAAATTCTCCGCTGTCGCTGCGGTTGCCATGCTGCTAGCCACCACCGGCGGCGCGATCCCCATCACCGTCACCAACACCGCCGGCAGCGGGGCGGATGTCCAATTCACGGGCTGGAGCGACGCGGGGGCCGTGGACGCCGCGGCCAACACGGACCAGATGAATGTCCGCACGACCGCGACCCGCAATGAAATTACCGCGCTGCGTTTTGACATGACCGGTTATCCGCCGGCGAACTACACCAATTATTCCATCGGCTTGGTGAACCAGCGCGCCAACACGGCGGCGACTTTGTTCTACTACGCCGTGCGCGACGGCGCGGTGGGCGAAGACAACAACGGAACCAGCGCGGGCTACACCGACAACACCTGGAGCGAAAGCGCGGTTTTGTTTTCCACCATGCCCGGGCTGCATTGGGCCAACACCGCCACGACCGACCAGATTCCCAACGCCGACGCGCTGCTGCTGGGTTCCGCGACCATGAATAACACGGCCGAAGGCTCGCTCGTGACGTTCAGTTCCCCGGCGCTCACCGCGTTCATGCAAACCAATAGCGACAATCTCGTCACGTTCCTCATCGTGCGCACGGATCTTGCCGCCAGCAGCCAGGCGCGCTTTGCCTCCAAGGAAGCCACGGTGCTGGCCTCGGGCGGCACAGGCATCGCCGGCAGCTATGCGCCGCGCCTGACTTTTTCCCCCAATTGTGAATCCGCCTACGTCATCCAGAATCCGGCGAACCAGTCCGTCAACCTGGGCAGCACCGCCACGTTCACGGTGAACATCGGCGGCACCGTTCCCACCTACCAGTGGCAGTTGAGCACGGATGGCGGCACGACTTGGAACGACATCACGCTCAACGGCACTTCCGCCAGCTATACGACGCCGGCGAGCGTCGTCACTGACGCCGGCAACAAATACCGCTGCGTTGCGAACGTGGCGTGCGACGCGAGTTCCATCACCTCGGCGGCGGCCACGCTCACGCTGAATCAAACGGATATCTGGGTTGGGCCGGCCAGCGGCGGCGAATGGAACACCGCCGGCAACTGGAATCTCGGCGCGCCACCGCTGAGTTCCACCACCAACGCCCTTATCGGCCTGGGCACAAATATAAATTATAATTCCGTGATGTCGGCCAATCCGTTTGGCACCCTGCTGTTGAAAGGCATCCTGAATGTGAACGCCGGCGGCTTTAACAGCGGCGCGGTGACACTGACGAACAACACCGCCAAGATTTTTGTCAACAACGGCGGGGCGGTAAATGTCACCGGCGGCATCACGCTGCTCTCCAATGCCGTGGTTTCCCTCGCCTCTGGCGGGGCTTTGACCACCAGCGGCACCTTGACGATGGGCAGTAGCGTCGCGGCCTCGGGCTTCGGCATTCTCACCAACAACGGCGGCGCGTTGACGCTGGGCGGTCTGTCGTTGAACCCGAACAACGCGAGCATTGCCACCAGTTGCCGGGTCGTCATTGCAGGCGGCACCAACAGTCTCGGCGTGGTGGCCATCGCCCGTTCGCCGGGCGGCAACAGCGCGCCGCCGGCGATGGGCACGGACGATTTGATCATCAGCAACGGCATCGTCAACATGCGGGGCATCACCCTGGGCAACAACGCGCATGGCATCATCTATCTTGTGAACGGCTTGGTGACCAACAACGGCACGTTCACGATTCAAAACAACACCGCCACGCGTCCGGCGCGCTTTGTGCAGACCGGCGGGACGTTTGTGAACACGAACACGGTCACCCTGCAGGGGGCGGCGGATACGGTTTACGCGGCCCTCGGCGGGACAAATAGCGTAGCCGGATTCCGCTTTAACGGCATCACAGTCCTGTTCACCAACAACAACAAGATGTATGTCGGCAGCGCCGGCATCACGGTCAGCACCACCAATACCACCACGACCGCCCTCTTGAATGCCAGCGGCTCGTTCGGGGCGACGGCGGACTGGACCAACGCGGCGTCCATCACCTTGAACGGCGGCAGCTTTGACTGTCAGGACGCCAGCGGAACACCGCACAACATTTACAGTATCGGCGCGCTGCAGGGTTCCGGCTCGGTCGCCATGATCAAGAACGGTCCGGGCACGCTGACGCTCGGGGCCGTGAACGGCTACCTCGGCAGCACCCTGATCAACCAGGGCACGTTGGCCCTCGACGCCGGCGGTGCCATCGCCATGAGTGCGGCGATCTTGGTCGGCCCGGGCACGATGTTCGATGTGAGTGCGGTTTCGGGCGGCTATGTGCAGTCGGCGGGCAAGACCCTCGGCGGCATGGGTGTCATCACTGGCGATGTAAACATGGCCTCCGGCGCGATCATTGATCCGGGAACCAATGCTGTCACCGGATCGTTGTCGTTCTCCAATTCCCTCATAATGACCGGCGGCGCGAAAACGCATTTCGATCTCTCCACCAATCCCTCCGGCCCGAACAACGATGTGGTGGTCATCCAGGGCAGCCTGAATGTGAGCGGCGTGAGCAACATCGTGGAAATCAGCGGCGGCGGGGCGGCGGGCAGCATTCATCCGCTGTTCAAATATTACGGCAGCTTCGTCGGCGATGTGTCGAGCTTCACGCTGGTGGGACCTACGGGCGTCATAACCAACATCACTTCCACCACGCCCAACATGATCGCGTTCGTGCCCATGGTCAGCTTGCGCAGCCCGACCAATGTCCTCTGGGTGGGCAATGCCACCGTGAATGACTGGGACGTGCTCGCGCACACCAATTGGATCAACGGTGCGGCGCTGGACATTTTCATGGCCAACGACAGCGTGGCCTTCACCGCGGCAGGCGGCGTGAACACCAACGTTCACATCGCCGTGCCGGTGGTGCCGAGCGCGGTCACGGTGAATTCCGCCGGGAATTATTTCTTTAGCGGCGCGGGCGGCATCGGCGGCGCGACGGCGCTGACCAAGACGAACTCCGGCACGCTGTTCATCCAGCTCACCAACCAGTTTACCGGTGGTGTGAATCTCAAGGGCGGCACAATTAGCGTTGCCAGCCTCGCGGATGACGGCGTGGATAGTCCCATCGGCCGCACGGGCACGCTGCTGGTGGATGGCGGCACGCTGGATTATTCCGGTCCGTCGCTCACTTGGGCGCGCTCGATCACACTCGGCACCAACGGTCAGGATGGCCTTTCCATCAGCGATCCCGCAGCCACTTTGAACCAACTCTCGCCGATCAGCGGTGGCGGTGCGCTCACCAAGACCGGCAACGGCACACTGACGCTGAATGGCAACAACACCTACGGCGGCGGCACAATTCTCAATGCCGGTAATCTGCTCGTGAATAATGTCGTCGGTGCGGGCACGGGCACCATCTCCTTGAACGCGGGCACGCTGCAGATCGCCGCCGTGAAACCGGCGAATACTATTGACGTGCCGGGCCTGGGGTCCATCAGCGGCGGCAACGCGGGCGGCTTGACCGGCATCAACCGCGTCACCGGCAGCGGTCCGCTCGGCCTCGCCGTCACCGTCGGCGTGTTTGATCTTGGCGGCGACATGACGGGTTATTCCGGCACGATCACCTTTACCAACGCCGGCGGCGCCGTGGTGCGCTTGAACGGTTCCACCGGCAGCGCGGCGGCCACCTGGGATTTGGGTGCCGGCCCGATGGATCTCAACGTCCGCGCCGGTTCCACCTCCAACAACATTGGCGCGTTGAAAGGCGCGAGTGGCACGACGCTCTCCGGCCGCGGCGGCTCCAGCAACAACGGCGCGACGACCTATTACATCGGCGCGAACGGCCTGAGCACCACGTTTGACGGCATCATCCAGAACGGCAGCGGCGGTGGTTCCTCGACGACTTCCATCAACAAAGTCGGCCCGGCCACGCTCACGCTTTCCGGCGCGAACACCTACACGGGTTCCACCACAATCAGCTCGGGCACGCTCGCCCTGACCGGCTCCGGTGCGATTGGCAGCAGTTCCACGGTCAATATTGTTTCCGGCGCGACGCTAGATGTAACCGGTCTCAGCACGCCGACGTTTGCCGTGGGCGGCAACCAGACCTTGCAAGGCCGCGGCACGGTGCTGGGTGGCATTGATTCAACCGGCGGCCTGCGCATCGCCCCCGGCGTCGGCGACAGCCTGGGCACGCTCACGGCCACCAATGCCATCGTCTTGGGCGGCACAACCTGGATGAAACTCAATCGCGCCAGCACTCCGAACAGTGACAAGCTGGTCTCCACGTTGTCCACCATTACCTACGGCGGCACGCTCGTGATCACAAACTTGGGCGTGGCTCTGCACGTCGGCGACACCTTCGACCTGTTCGATGGCGGCAGTCTGAATGCCGCCACCTTCACGACGATTCTACTGCCGAACTACTATACTTGGGACACCAGCCAGTTGGGCGTCAATGGCACGGTGAGCCTCACCGCCCGATTGCCGCTGCCCGCGATTACCACGGTGGACTTCAGCACACTCAGCGGCGGCAGCATCACCCTGAACGCCATCAATGGTGCGCCGAATGGTCTGGTAACGGTCCTCACCACCACAAATTTAACGCTGCCCGTGAGCAGTTGGACTACGGTCACGACGACTACGTTTGATGGCAGCGGCAACCTGAACCTGACGGTCACCGTAGATCCAGCCCTGCCGCAGAGCTACTATTTATTGAAGGTTCAATAACTATCCTAGCGACCCAACCGGCGGGTGGAATAATACCAATTCTTAGAGAGAAAAGGTGGAATGCTCGGAAACCCCCTCACCCGGCCTGCGGCCGGGTGAGGGGTCGGGCGAAAGCTACCGGCTGTCATTGGTAAATGGTCTCAGTTGCTGGATCAATCCTCCACTGGCACCACGAGGTTTTCCATGATGTAGTCCTTGCGCTCCGGCGTGTTCTTGCCCATGTAGAAATTGAGGATGTTCGTAACGTCCGGCTTGGATGCGTGCTCGACTTTGTTCAAGCGCATTTCTTTGCCGATGAATTGCGCGAACTCTTTCGGGCTGATTTCGCCGAGACCTTTGAAGCGAGTAATCTCCGGCTTGCCGCCCAGGTTCTTCACCGCCGTATCGCGTTCAGCTTCGGAGTAGCAGTAAGTCGTCTTCTCTTTGTTGCGCACGCGGAACAGCGGCGTTTCCAGCACGAAGAGATGACCGTCGTGAACGAGTTGGTCGAAGAAACGGAAGAAGTAGGTGATCATCAGATTGCGAATGTGCAATCCGTCCACGTCGGCATCGGTGGCAAGAATCACCTTGTCGTAACGCAGGCTGTCGAGGGTGTCTTCGACATTCAGCGCCTGCATGAGGTGATACATCTCGTCGTTCTTATACATGATGTCGCGCTTGAGATCCCAGACGTTCAGCGGCTTGCCTTTGAGCACGAACACCGCCTGATTGTTCACGTCGCGACAGCTCGTGATGGAGCCCGCCGCCGACTGGCCTTCGCAGATGAAGACCATCGTGCCCTTGCCCTTCTCCTTCTTTTTATCGAGATGGTTTTTACAATCTTTCAACTGCGGAATCCGCATCGTAATAGACTTCGCCCGTTCGCGCGCGAGCTTCTTCACATCCTGCAATTCCTTCCGCAACTGCCGCGTGTCTTCCGCCTTCGCGAGGATTTTTTCCGCGATGGCTTTATTACGATTGAAGAAGTGCAGCAACTCTTCCCGGACATTATTGACAAGCTCCGTGCGGATTTCCGTATTGCCCAGTTTGTTTTTTGTCTGCGACTCGAACACCGGGTCTTTCAGCCGGATCGCCACGGCACCAACCATCGCTTCGCGCACATCATCGCCTTCATATTTGGCGCTGCCGTATTCGTTGACGGCCTTGAGCAGACCTTCACGAAAGGCACTTAAATGCGTGCCGCCGTCGGCGGTGAACTGGCCGTTGACGAACGAAAAAAATGTTTCACCGTAGCGCGAGTTGCTATGCGTGAAACAAAATTCCAGCGTCTTGCTGGTGTAATGCAGCGGCGGATAGAAGGGTTCCGCGCCGTCGGTTTCCAGGTCTTCCATCACCAGGTCCATCAGCCCGTGGCGCGACTGGAATACCTTCGGCTCCGGCGTGCCCGCCGTTTTCAAGATCAGTTTCAGTCCGGTGTTGAGATAGCTGTAATGGCGCAAACGCCGCTCGATGTGTTCGAGGCGGAACTCGCTGTCCTTGAAAATTTCCGGGTCCGCCTCGAACTCAATCAAGGTGCCGTTGAGCTCCTTGGTCTTGCCGGCCTCTTCTTTTTTTAGCTTACCTTGTTTGAAGGCAGCTTCGGCAAATTCACCGTCGCGATGACTGCGGACCAAGAAGTTTTTGGATAGTGCGTTAACGGCTTTGGTGCCGACGCCATTCAGGCCAACGCTGAATTGAAAGACTTCGTCGTTATATTTCGCGCCGGTATTAATCTTCGAAACGCAGTCCACGACTTTGCCCAGCGGAATGCCGCGCCCGTAATCGCGCACCGACACGCGGTTGCCCTCGAGGTTGATCTGCACCTCCTTGCCGTGGCCCATGATGTATTCGTCAATCGCATTGTCCACGACCTCTTTCACCAGGACATAACAGCCGTCGTCCGGATTGGAGCCGTTGCCGATGCGCCCGATATACATGCCGGTGCGCAGCCGGATGTGCTCCAGCGAGGACAGCGTCTTGATCTTGCTTTCGTCGTAATTGTGCTTGGGATGGTCAGCCATAAAAAATTCGTGCCGGTGAAGATGAAACAAACGGCGCCGAATGCAAATGCGAAAATATTCAGGCCGTCTCGCCAAAAAGTTCGCCACGGGCATGCCCGCCGCCTGGAAGTGCAAGATTGACCATCGTCCGCGGCGGGTATAATTGATGGTGGTCATCATTAAACAAATGAAAACCTTCCGCAGCTTAACCCTTTTCTCTTGGGTCTTTACCCTCAGCCTTTGCTTCCCGGCCAAGGCGCAGGTTTATACCAATGGCATCGTCGGTTATATCAACGAAGTTTTATTCGCGGGCGACAATCTCATCGCCAATCAACTGGGCAATTCCGACAATACCCTGAACGTCATCTTCAATGTCGGGGTGCCGGACGGTTCCACCTTTACGCTTTGGGATGCAACCCAGATGCAATTTCTACCCGCTTCCCATTACGACGCAAACACGGGCTGGAGCATCAACTACCACTTGGACTATGGCCAGGGCGGCCGCTTCCATGCGGCCGCCACCTTCACCAATACTTTTGTGGGAAATGTCTGGCCTGGATTTGGCGGCCAGATCCCCTTCACTCCGCCGCTGGTTTCCAACAACGGCCTCTATCTGCTTTCCTGTTATGTGCCCCTCGGCGGTGCCAGCTTTAATGAGATCGTTGGCCGTAACCCGCTGGATGGGGAATCGGTCCGGACCTTGAATGCGTTAACTCAGGCCTACTCCACGACTACTTTTGAAAATGGTTCATGGGACCACGGCGCGCCAGGCTTGAGTGTCGGCGAGGCCGCGTTTTTCAACCTGGGTCCAACCTTCGCAGCGGTGCCGGAACCGGCAGTGCTCTATCTGGCGGGCTTTGGGGTGGTGGCATGTGCCGCCGGTCGCCGGTCGCGGGGGTAGTCGGCTAGGTTCACGGTTATTAGTCTCAAGCCTTCGCCCGGCGGCTAGATTGAAAGAGTGTTTGAGGAGCCAATCGTTGGCATTCGTTGGCTGCTCCCGGCCGGTAAGAAGCCTATGATAGTCTCACCCGACCTCGTGATCTTGCCGGTTGGCAAACCATCGTCTCATTACTCGCGGACTTACCTGAACTAATACTAACTGTTGACTAATCTCTTCAAAAACGGTAATTCTCTATCCATGAGTGCAATTACAAGTCTATCTATCCAACAACTACGCCAGGCTGCCAGCCTGAAAGAAAAAATCCAAACCCTGGAACAAGAACTGATCCAGCTATTGGGTGGAACTTCCAAGTCCGCGGCCACTCCGCTGGCGGCGCCTAAGAAGAAATCCGGCATGAGTGCCGCTGGCCGCGCCCGGATCGCCGCGGCCGCCAAGGCGCGTTGGGCCAGGGTCAAAGCTGCCAAGGCGGCCACTAAGCCCGCCGTTGTGGCGGCGGCGAAACCCGCCGTCGTCGCCGCAGCGAAACCCGCCGCCAAAGCGAAATTCACCATGAGCGCTGCCGCCAAGGCCAAGATTTCCGCCGCCGCCAAGGCGCGTTGGGCCAAGGTCCGCGCGGCCAAAAAAGCTTAAGACTTGTAGCGCCGGCAACGTCAGCGATCTGGCAATTCAATCCGTTCTCCTTGACTGGAGAACGGATTTTTTGATTTGCCAAACATAGACAGGCTGGCCGGTGGCGGCCAAGCTCCGAGCACCAGCCTTTTAGCTGCGAACACGAACACCGCCTCAAGTCTAATCGAAACTCTCAAAGAGAAACGGTGGAATATTCGGAAGGCCCCCACCCCGTCCCTCGCTCCATCCGATGAGGAGAGGGTGGCCAAGAGTCGGGGGAGAGATCTACCAATTGTCACTGGTAAGCGGTCTTAATATCCGTCGGGCCAGACACCGCGACCGGCAGCAACTGAGTTTTGTCTTTGGTGCTTGAAACTTCTCTGGAGCCTGGAGGTTGGTGCTTCGTCCTGAGTTGGCCCCGCCGAAAACAGCGGGAAATCAACTATCCGCCATCTGGCTCGGGTTGGCAGTCTATCGCCAAACCCGGCTGCGCAAGATATGCGCAGCCAATTTTTCGCGGGTGCAGAATTTGCGCGGCTTGATTTCGCGAATCATTGGGGTATGCGGGTTTTTGCCTTGGCATGAGGTTTGCGTTACGACGCCTTGCACCTGGCAGATAGCACGTGTGTGTTGTCTGCATGAGCCAGACAATTAATAAAACAACAACGATAATAGGAAAATACCATGAAACTAACTCGCATCCTCACACTGTGCGCCATCACTGCCGCCATGACTTTAAGCGTCGGTAGTCTTTTCGCCCAAGATAACAACGGCGGCAATGGCGACCAGAACGGTGGCGGCCAACGCCGCAATCGCCAAGGCGGCGGACCTGGCGGCGGTGGCGGCAACTTCGACCCCGCGCAATTCCAGCAGCGCATGATGGATAATGTCCGCGACCAACTTGGCTTCACGAATGACACGGAATGGACGGCAGTGCAACCGCTCGTGCAGAAAGTCATGGACGCCCGCCGCGACACTGCGGGTGCCGGCATGGGCCGGATGTTCGGTCGCAATCGTGGTGGCAATGGTGGCAACGGCGGCGGACCTGGTGGCGGTCGCGGCGGCATGTTTGGCCAGCCCAGCCCGGAAGCGGAAGCGTTGCAGAAGGCGGTAGATGACAATGCGCCGGCGGGACAAATCAAGGAAGCGCTCACCAAGTATAAAGCCTCGCAGAAAGCCAAGCAGGCCAAGCTGGAAGCCGCGCAGGCAGACCTCAAAGCCGTGCTCGCTCCGGGCAAGCAGGAAGCGGAAGCCGTGCTCCTCGGTCTGGTGAACTAACGATAATCAAATTGCGCAGGAGTCGGAGTGAAGCGTCTCGTTTGAGACAATAAACTCCGGCTCCTGCGAAACCCTTCACATGGCTGCAATCCCGGTTCCAGAATCCAAGCAGTTGCTCGAGCGCATGGTGGCGTCGCGGCAATTGTCTTCGCTCGATGCCGACGTGCTCGCGAAGTTGCCGCCGCAAAACGAGGACGAAATCCTCCGCTGGCTCGCCACCGAATACGGTCTGAGTTACACGACACTCGAAGACGTTGATCCCGACCGCCAGTTACTTTCCCTTTTCCCGGCGCGCATTTTGTTGAAGGAAGAACTCCTTCCCGTCCGGCGCGTAAATGGTTCGGTCGAAGTCGCCACCAGCCGCCTCTTTTCCACGCAAGGTTTGGACGCGCTGAAAACGCTGACCGGCTTGAATCTCAAACCGGTGCTCGCCTCGAGCGAAGCGATTCAGCGCGAAATGAAGAAGCGCCTCGGTGTCGGCGCGGATACCATCGGCACGCTGGACGAAGAGAAGACGATCCAGGTGGTGGACGATGAAGCCGAGGATCAAAATATTGACGGCGCGGAAGACGAAGCCTCCATCATCCGCTTCGTCAACCAGGTTTTGAAAGATGCGATTGAACTGCGCGCGTCCGACATTCATCTCGAACCGTTCGAGGACGAATTCAAAATCCGTTACCGTATTGATGGTGAGTTGCAGGACACCGCCGTGCCGCCGCAGTTGAAACAGTTTCAACCGGCGATTGTTTCCCGCATTAAAATCTTAAGCCATCTCAACATCGCGGAAAAACGGTTGCCGCAGGATGGTCGCATCAAAGTTCGCATTGAAGCGGCGGAAGTGGATATCCGCGTCTCGATCATTCCGATGTTGCACGGCGAAGCGGTCGTGATGCGTTTGCTGCGACAGAATTCCACGCTGCGCGGCCTCAACCAGATCGGCATGAACAAGCGCGAGCTGGATTGTTTCCAGCATGTGTTGCGGATGCCGCATGGGATCATTCTCGTCACCGGCCCGACCGGTTCCGGCAAAACTTCCACGCTCTACACGGCGCTGAATGAGATCAATGATTCCGTCCGCAAGATCATCACCGTGGAAGACCCGGTGGAATATCAGCTCAAGGGCGTGAATCAGATTCAGGTCAACGAAAAGTCCGGCCTCACGTTTGCCCGCGGGCTGCGTTCCATTTTGCGCCACGATCCCGACGTGATTCTCATCGGCGAAATCCGCGACGCCGAAACCGCGCAGATCGCCGTGCAAGCCTCGCTCACTGGCCACTTGGTTTTTTCCACGCTCCACACGAACGATGCGCCCGGCGCACTCACCCGGCTCGTGGACATGGGCGTTGAACCGTATCTTGTCGCCTCGTCGCTCGAAGCCGTGCTTGCTCAACGCCTCGTCCGCGTGCTGTGTCCGCACTGCAAAACGCCGGACATTACCGCAACCGCGCAGGCGTTCAAGGCCAAGCTGGGCATCGAGGCGAGCGCCACGTTGTATCACTCCATCGGCTGCCGCGAATGTCGCAACACCGGCTTTTTCGGACGTCAGGCCATCTTTGAATGGATGGACACGGATGAAGAAATCCGCCAATTAATCCTGAAGAATGCCTCGACCGACCAGGTCCGCGCCGCTGCCCGTCGCGGTGGCATGCGCACGCTGGCGGAAGATGGCTGGCGCCTGGTCGCGCAAGGCATCACGACGGTGGAGGAAGTCTTGAGCGTGACGACGGCGAAAGAAATCGAGGGCGCGACGAAAAATCAAAGCGGAGACTCCGCCGCGAGCATCGCGGTGGCAAGGTGATTTATGAAACATTCAACATTCAACGCCCAACGCCCAACGCCCAACGCCTGGGCGATGGCATACCTTGGATGTTTGGGGTTGAATGTTGAAGGTTGAATGTTCTGCTGAACCCATGCCCTCCTTTTCCTATCGCGCGTTGAAGGCCGACGGCAAAATTGCCGAGGGCGTGCTGGATGCCGCCGGTCGCCCGGATGCGTTGCGGCAAATGGAGACGCTGGGGTTGCGGCCGGTGAATCTTTCGGAAAAGGCGTCCGCACCGGCCAAGAACGGAGCCGCCTCGACGGATGCGCTGGGAAGTTTTTCGCTTAAGTTCGCGTCTAAAAAAGTCTCGGCCAAGGAACTCCAGAATTTCACGCGGCTGCTTTCCAGTCTGCTTGCGGCGGGCGTGCCGCTGAGCCGTGCGCTGGTGATTTTGCAGAAGGAAGCCTCTTCGCCGGTGGCGCGCGCCAAGTGGAAAGAAGTCCATGGCCTCGTCGTGGACGGACTTTCCCTCACGGATTCGATGGCGAAATCGCCCGAGACTTTTCCTCGGGTTTACACCGCGATGGTGGAGGCGGGCGAGACCGGCGGTTTTCTTGACGTGGTGCTGGCGCAGATTGCGGAATTTCAATCGCGCGAAAAGGAACTGAAATCCAAAGTGCTGACCGCGATGCTGTATCCCTGCATCTTGATGGTGCTGGCGCTGGCGATTCTGGTTCTGCTGCTGACGTTTTTCATTCCCAAATTCCAGGCCATCTTCAACAACATGCACAGCGCGTTGCCGCTGATCACGCAGGTCATCATCGGCGCGAGCCATCTCATCCGCTCGTATGGATTGGTTGTCGGAGCGGTCCTGATCGGAGTCTTCGCACTGTTGCGAACCTGGTTCACCTCTGAAAAAGGCCGGCGCATGTGGGAAGGGCTCATCTTGAAACTGCCTTTGGTGGGTCCGCTCATCGCGCAATTCGCCATGGCGCGCTTCTGCCGGATGCTCGGCACTTTGATCGGCGCGGGCGTGCCGCTGGTGCAGGGCCTCACGGTCGCGCGGCGATCCATCGGTAACCAAATTCTCGTGGACGCCGTCACGGCGTCCATCGAGCGCGTGCAACAGGGCGGGCGGCTCGGGCAAAGCCTCGCGGATTGCCGGACGCTGTTTCCCGGTTCGGTGCTGGAGATGATTTCGGTGGCGGAAGAAAGCGGTCGGCTGGACGGCGAATTAGTCCGTATCGCGCTGGAAACGGAAGCCGATCTGGACCGCAATTTGAAAACCGCCGTGGCCTTTGCCGAGCCGCTGCTGCTATTCCTAATTGCCGGTTTCATCGGCACCATTTTCATCGGCATGTTGCTGCCGGTGCTGACCATGAGCACAAACATCAAATAAGAAATTAACCTATGAAAATCGAAATCAAACAGAGTCAGGTTCAAAAATCAAAGTCCCAACTCGGCTTCACGCTGACGGAAATCATGCTGGTGGTGGTGATCATCGGCATTCTCGCGGCGTTGGTCATTCCGCGCATTGCCGGTTCCAGCGAGCGCGCCCGTATCACCGCGACCTACACGGACATCAACGGCGGGCTCAAAACCGCCATTGGCAACTATGAAGTGGACATGGGTTCCTATCCCAAGAATTTGCAGGATTTGATCCAGCAACCGGGCAACGCGAGCCACTGGCATGGGCCGTATCTGGATAAGATGCCGATTGACCAGTGGGAAATGCCTTACATTTATTATTATCCCGGCAAGCACAACCCGACGTCGTATGACCTGTTGTCTGCCGGTCCCGACAAAAAAGAAGGCACCGAGGATGATCTCGGCAATTGGATGACCAAGTGAAGTGATTTTCCGCTGGCCTGGATGGCCGGATAGGAACCGAAGCTGATGTTGGCAATTGGACAAAATAGTTTCCGGCGCGAAGCCTTCACATTGATCGAATTGATTCTGGTGATGGCGTTGCTGGTGATCATCACGTCCATTGTGGTGCCGAACATGGCGGGTTTTATTAGGGGACAAGCGCTGGATTCCGAGGCGCGGCGGCTGCTGGCGCTGATGCACGCGGGCCAGAGCCGGGCGGTTTCCGATAGCGCGCCGATGATTTTGTGGATTGATGAAAAGCAGTCCACTTACGGTCTGGAAGCCGAAACGAGCGGCAAGGACGGCGATGACAAAGCCGAAAGCCTGACGCTTGATTCGCTGCTGCAAATCGCGGTGGTGAATGTTGGGACGACGGCGACGGCGACCTTTAAGAATCTGCCGGCCATCAAGTTTTTGCCGGATGGCACGGTGGATGAAAGCAGTCCGCAGACTTTGAAATTGACGGATGCCAGCGGGTATTCGCGGTGGTTCATCGAGCTGGCAAGCCGGACCGGTTATGAGATTCGCGACACAGAAAGATAAAGGTCGGGGCGGCGCGCGGCATCCCTGCCAAGCGGCGTTCACGCTGGCGGAAGTGATGGCGGCGCTGCTGTTTCTGGCCATCGTGATTCCGACGGCGGTGGAGGCCCTGCAGATCGCCAGCCGCGCCGGCGAAGTTGCCGCACGCAAAGGTGGGGCCGCCCGGATCGCCGATCGGGTTTTGAACGAGAGTCTGGTGATGACGAATTGGAATCACGGCGCGCAGAGCGGCACGGCCACGGAGAATGGAATTGAATACAAGTGGACGTTGAAAAGTCAAAGCTGGCCGGCGCAGTCGGCCTTGTCGGTCGTGACGGCGGAAGTGACGTTTTCTGCGCAGGGCAGAGATTACTCGGTGACTTTGAATACGCTGGCCAGTCCGACGACATCGGCGACCGGCCTAAACACGCAATAGTGAAAATCGAACCAACATTGGAACGTCGGGCCTGGCCCGGCACGCAGTCGCGCCCAGCCCGGCTGGGCGCGGCGGGATTCACGCTGATCGAGATGATGCTCGCCATCGGCGTCTCATCCATCGTGCTGATCGCGGTGAGCGCCGCGCTGTTCACCTCGCTGCACTTGCGCGCCGGGACAACGGCCGTGGTGGACGCGGCCACGCCGATTGACCAGACCTGCGCTTTTTTGCGCCGCGATTTGCAGTGCCTCGTCTCGCCCACGAACGGCACGACCAAGATATTATCCGGCGGTTTTCGCGTCGGCACCATCAGCAGCGTCGGCGTCAGCGATCCGGTGGCTGTGGAAATGTTCACCGCCACCGGCGCGTTGAGCGACAGCCCCAGCCAGCCGTGGGGCGACGTCCAGCGCGTGACGTATGAATTGAAAAATGCCGCCGACCGTTCCGCGACCGGCAAGGATCTGGTGCGCAGTGTGACGCGGAATTTATTGTCGGTGAGCACGCCCGACGTGACCGACCAGTTGATGCTGAGCGGCGTGGCGAGCGTGAAGTTTTCCGGTTATGACGGCGCGCAATGGCAGCCCACTTGGGACACCACGGACGTGATGTCCGCAAATACAAACCTGCCGCTCGCCGTGCGCGTGGAAATCCTGATGGCCGGCGACAATGCAACGGCGGAGCCGATTCAAATGGTGGTGCCGATTGATGCCGTGGCGCGAACGAACATGGTGCTGACGACCACTGGTGGTTGAAATGAACATTCAACATCGAACAACCAACATCGAACAGCCAACACCCAATGGTGCCGGGCGTCCGGGGTCATTGGATGTTGGCTGTTCGATGTTCGATGTTGGCTGTTTC
Source organism: uncultured Verrucomicrobia subdivision 3 bacterium (assembly GCA_903850425.1). Classification (GTDB taxonomy): domain Bacteria; phylum Verrucomicrobiota; class Verrucomicrobiia; order Limisphaerales; family UBA11358; genus UBA11358. The sequence goes on from CAINLR010000183.1 coordinate 32,366, forward strand.
CGCCGTTCCCGCCGTTCTGAAAAGGGCTCGGTGCTCATCATCGTGCTTTGGGTGTGCATCGGGCTGGTGAGCATCGCGCTCTATTTCGCCAATTCGATGACCTACGAATTGCGCGCGGCCGACAACCGGGTCAGCGGCATCGCGGCGGACCAGGCCATCGAGGGCGCGGCGCGCTACGTCGGTTATGTGCTGCAAAATTTCGCGACGAACGGCGCGATGCCGGACCTCACGCAATACACCGCCGCCGGCCTGGCGATCGGCGATGCGCACGTCTGGCTGATCGGTCGCGACCCGACAGGCGAAAACTCCAGCGAACCTTATTTCAGCCTGATTGATGAAGCGTCCAAATTAAACCTGAACACCGCCAACACCAACACGCTGTCGTATCTGCCGAACATGACCTATGATTTTGCCCAGGCCATCCTCGACTGGCGCGGCACCAACGGACAAGTTTCGCTCGATTATACTTCACTCGGTTATTTGCCGAAGAACGCGCCGTTTGAAACCGTGGATGAACTGCGGCTCGTCTATGGCGCCGATGTGGGTTTTCTTGCCGGCGAGGATGTGAACCGCAACGGCGTGCTGGATGCCAGCGAGAAGGATCTGAACGCCAACGGCGAGCTGGACCCCGGCCTGCTGGGCTATGTGACCGTCTATACGCGCGAACCGAATTTTCATTCCGACGGCGGGTCATTGACCAACGTGAACACGATCCGAAATCAGACTGGTTTTTTGACGTTGTTTCAAAACGACGGCGTCAGCAGTCCGTCCTCACGCGCCGAGGCCATTTTCCTTTACACCCATCCCCGGGGCAACACCACGCCGCAGAACCAGGTGCGCACGTTCACCAGCATCTTGGATTTTGCGGTGCGCTGCCGCAGCGCCGGCATGTCGGCGGATGATTACGCCAAGATTTCCGCCGACGTGACCATCAGCACCAACAGTTATTTCCGCGGCCGGGTGAACATCAACACCGCCAGCGGCGACGTGCTGACGGCGCTGTTCGAGGGTTTGACCAACGACGAGCAAACCTCGATTGCGGCGACGCAATCGCTGCTCAATTACCGCGAGCAAAATCCCAACAATCTGGGCTCGATCGTCTGGATCTATGATGCGCTGGGCAACAACAATGCGGTGCTGACCGCGTTGCGGCGGGGCGATTACATTACGACTCGCAGCTTTCAATTCACCGCCGACATTGCCGCCGTGGGCGCTTACGGTCGCGGCTATCGCCGGGTGAAATTCATTTTCGACATCAGCGACGGCACGCCGAAGATTCTTTATCGCCAGGACTTGAGCCGGCTCGGCTGGGCCATCGGCGAAAAGGCGCGGCAAACCCTGGTCGCGAACAATACGCAATGAAATCCGATTCCAAAATCAAGTCTGGGAGAACTAAAAAGCTGACCGCGGTGCTGGGGCTCGCGCTCGACGGCGACAAGCTCGACGGCGTGGTGCTCAAACGCATCAACGGCTCACTGCAACTGGCGCAAAGTTTTTCCGTGGCGCTGACGCTCGATCCGCTGACGGCGGCCCCGGAACTGGTGGGCCGCGAAATCCGCAACCAGTTGGACGCGGCGGGCGTGCGCGAACGCAACTGCGTGGTGGCCGTGCCGCTGAAATGGGCGCTGACGGCGCGCGCGGAATTGCCGCCGCTGCCGGACGCAGACGCCGCGAGCCTGCTGCAGCTCGAAGCTGAACGCGGATTTCCGTGCGATCCGGCGACGCTGAGGATTTCCGATTCGCGCAGCCCGTTGGCGGCGGACAAAAAAAATGTCCTGCTCGCGGGCATCCCGGCGACGCAGCTCGCCACGCTGGAACAAATTTTGGTGGCCGCGAAATTGAAGCCGGCCAGTTTTGGCCTCGGCATTTCGGCGCTGCAATCGCCGGCGGACACCAAGTCCAGCGGCGTGATCGCCTTCGTGATCGGCGAGAACCAGGTGTCCCTGCAAATCACTGCCGGTGGCGGAGTGGCGGCGCTGCGCGCGTTTGAAGGCGCGGTGGAAAACGAAAATGGCCGGCGCGCGCTGCACGCGGATCTGGTGGCGCGCGAAACCCGCATCACGCTCGGGCAGTTGCCGGCGGAACTGCGGGCGGCATTAAAACGCATCCGCATTTTTGGCCCGCGCGAACTGGCCACGCAATTGGCGGACGAGCTGGAATTGCGTTTTGAGCCGCAGGGGTTCACCGTCGAAGTGGTGGCAGCCTACGCGCCGGATGAATTTGGCGTGACGTTGCCGGTGGGCGCGTCGGTGTCGGCGGCGTTCAGCCTCGCGGCGCGGGCGCTGACGGCGCAGCGGCCGGCCTTTGAGTTTCTGCCACCCAAGCCGACGCTGCTGGAATTGTTCGCCAAGCGTTATTCCTCCGGCCGTTTGCGCACTTCCGGCGCGATTGCGCTGGCAGTGGTGGCGCTGGTGGCCGGCTTGTTCCTGTTCCAGCAATTCCAATTGTGGCGCTTGCATTCGCAATGGTCGAAGATTTCCACGCGCGTCGGCGAGCTGCAGGCGATTCAAGATCATATCCGGGTCTATCGGCCGTGGTATGACGATACGTTCCGCAGCCTGACAATTTTGCGGCTGGTCACGCTGGCGTTTCCCGAAGACGGCGTGGTGACGGCGAAGAGCATTGATATCCGGTCGGGGGGCGCGGTGAGCTGCTCCGGCAATGCGCGGGATAACTCGGCGTTGCTGGCGATGCAGGCCCGGCTGCGCACGATGGCGGGCATCACGGATCTGCATTTCTCGCAGGTGCGCGGCAAGGCACCGATCCAGTTTACATTTGATTTCCATTACGGAAACGGAGGCGGCCATGAAAATTAAAAACCGGCAGGATTTTCTTTTGGTGCTGACCATCGCCGCGTTCGCGCTGCTGGTCGGCGTGAACTTTGTCTGGGAGCCGCTGCAAGGCTGGTGGACGGCGCGCGCGGCGCAGGTCCGGGAGCTGCGCGCGAAGGTCAGCGAAGGCAACCAGTTGATCAAGCGGGAATCGGCCATTCGCAGCCGCTGGGACGGAATGCACGCGAATGCGCTGCCCGCCAACACCTCGCTGGCGGAGCAGCAATTGCTCACGGCCTTCACCACCTGGTCGCGGTCGAGTGGCGCGGAGATCACGGGCCTCATGCCGCAGTGGAAAAATGATTCGACGAATTACTGGACGCTTGATTGCCGCGTGGAGGCGGCGGGCGATCTCAGCGCGTTAAGCAAATTTCTTTACAGTGTGGAAAAAGGCCCGACGGCATTGAAGATTGACTCGCTGGAGTTGAGCGGGCGCGATGCCACCGGCCATGAGCTGACGCTGGCGCTGCAAATCAACGGACTGGCCTTGCTCCAGCCCAATCAAAAATGAACTTCTCACTTACTAAAAAATGGTTCGTGCTCGGGCTCGCCTCGGCGAACACCTGGCTGGCCGCCGCGCAGTCGAATGAGGCGGCCGCGACGGATTACGCATCGTTCAGCCGGCTCATCGCCGACCGGAATATTTTCGACCCGAACCGCTACGCACACTCGGTGCGCACGACGACGCGCAGCACTTACAAGCCCCGCACCCGCTCGACGGCGGCCCCGACTTTCTCCCTGGTCGGCACCATGAGCTATGAAAAGGGATTGTTTGCATTCTTCAGCGGGAACAGCGCGGAGTATAAAAAAATTCTCGTGCTGAACGAAGGCATCGCCGGCTATACGATGATCGAAATTTCCGCGACCCAGGTGACGTTGGAAACGGCGGACAAGAAGCAGTTGGTGGTGCGGGTGGGCGACCTGCTGCGGCAGGAAGGCGGACGATGGGAATTGGCCGGTGCGGGCGAGGTGCCCACTGAACCGGCGGCCGTGGCCGCCGAACCGGCCCGGACGGGAACGGAAGAAGGGGCCGCTCCCGCAGCGGCGGAACCGGCCGGCAATCCGGCGGCCGCGAGCAGCGGCGCCGCCAGTGAAATTTTGAAACGACTCATGCAAAAACGAGAACAGGAATCCAAATGAAAACAGCCACCCAATATTTTATCGCGGCAATTTGTTTTGCCGGCCTCCTCGCCACCGCCGTTGCGCAACCGCAGCCCGATAACGGGCCGCAGCCGACGCCACCCTTGCCGCCACCGGCGGATGCGAGCAACCCGCCGGTCGTCACGCCCGATGCCCCGGACACCCCCGCCGCGCCGGACGCGGTAGCCGCCGCAGTGGCGGCCGTGCTGGCGGCCCAAGGCGAAACGCCCACGAACAATGCCCCCGGGGGCACGGTTATTTTACCGACCGAGGTGCTCGGCTCCAGCCGGGACGCCGTGAAATCGGAATTCGTGCCGCCGGTGACGGGCACCAATGTGAACGAGCTGCGGATGAATTTCCGCAACGCGCCGCTGGAAATGGTCCTGAATTATTTGAGCGACGCGGCGGGCTTCATCATCGTGCTGGACACGCCGGTGCGCGGCAACGTGAGCGTCATCAGCAGCCATCCCATGACGCAGGCCGAGGCGGTGGACCTGCTGAATTCCGTCCTGAACAAAAACGGCTATGCGGCGATCCAGGACGGGCGGACGCTGACGATTGTCAGCAAGGCCGACGCGAAAACGCGCGACATTCCGGTGAAGGTGGACAACGATCCGAAGAATATTCCGAAGAACGACGTCATCGTCACGCAGATCATTCCCATCCGGTTTGTTGATGCGGAGCAACTGATGAAGGATTTATCGCCGTTCGTTTCGTCGCAGGCGACGATCGTGGCGAACACCGCGGGCAACTCCATCCTCATCACCGACACGCAGGCGAACATCCGGCATCTGGCGGAAATCATCCGCGCGGTGGACAACAGCGCCGAGGCCGAGACGGAGATCCGGGTGTTTCCGCTCAAGCACGCCAATCCCACGGACGTGGCGGCCGAGTTGGCCAGCATTTTTCCGAGCAGCGGTTCCGGCTCCTCAGCGCAAGCCCCGACCCGTTTTAACGGCGGTTCTCGTGGCGGCAGCCCGTTTGGTGGCGGTGGCCCCGGTGGCATGTTTGCCGCCATGATGGGCGGCGGCAACAACAGCAGCAGCTCCAATGACCGCATCAAGAAGGCGACGCAAGTCACCGCCGTGGCCGACGCGCGCATTCAATCCGTCATCGTGAGTGCGCCGAAAGATTTGATGGAAGAGATCGCCGGCATGATGAAGGATCTGGACGTGGCTTCAGATCGCGATCAGGGCGTCTATGTGTTTCAGATGAAGAACGGCGATCCGCAGCAGGCGGTGCAGGTGCTGCAAAGCATGTTCCAGAGCAGCAGTTCTTCGCGCACCAGCACCAGTTCGTCGGATACCAGCGCACTCCAGACGCGGGTGAAGAACTCGACCACCTCGATGGGCACGACCTCCACCACCGGCATCGGCGGCAGCACCGGCGGTGGTGGCGGCGGCGGCGGCCGGCAGCAATTCTAAAACCTGAATAATTTTTCGATGAAAAGGCAAACTATGAAAAACAACTATTTCAAAACCCGGCTCGGCGTTCTGCTGCTACTGTTATGCGCGGCGGTTCAACTGCCCGCGCAGCAACGTGGCGGCGGCGGCGGCTTTGGTGGCTTTGGCGGTTTCGGCGGTTTTGGCGGCGGCGGCTTTGGCGGCGGCAACCGCGGGAACAGTTCGACCACGGCGAGCTACAACAACAATGGCACCGTGGGTAGCGCGGTCATTTCCGTGGACCCGGTGACGCACAACATCATGGTCATCGCCGACAAGGAGACCAGCGAACAGATTCAGAAAGTGATCGAAAGTCTGGATACCGCATTGGCGCAGGTGCTCATCAAGGTCGTGTTCGTGGAAGTGCAGGACAACAAGGCCTCCGCCATCGGGGTGCAGGGCAGCTACAACGGGGTCAACAACAACTTCTCTCAGTTGACCGGTTACGCGACCAATTTCGCCGCCGGCAGCGCCGCCGGCAGCCCCGGCATCGTCAACCCGGTTTATCAGAGTGTGAACGCCGGTAACAGCTTTGGCCTGCCGCAGGCTTTGGCAGGGGCAACGGGGAATGGCGGTATTTACCAGGTCCTGGGCAGTGACTTCACGGCGACCATCCAAGCCCTCGCCACCGCCGGCAAGGCGCAGGTGCTGTCGCGCCCATCCATTCTCGCGCGCGATGGCCAGATGGCGGAGATCGTCGTCGGCCAGAGCATTTATCTGCCCAGCGGCGTCACCTACAGCTCGGTTGGCAACAGCGCCGCCACCGTTCCGAGCATCAATGGCAGCTATCAAAACGTCGGCATCCAACTGGACGTCACGCCGTTCATCGGGGCGAACAGTCTGGTGCAAATGATTCTCCAGCCGCAAATCACTTCCATTGACAGCTCGACGCCCGGCCAGGTGATTGAAGGTGGCAGTTTGATCTCCTCCGCCGTCTATGCCCCCAACATTAACAAGCGTTCCGCGAATACAGTGGTCGTGACGCCGGATGGTCAACCGGTCGTCATCGGGGGGCTTATTTCCAGCCAAAAATCCGTCAATGACAGCAAGGTGCCGATTCTGGGTGACATCCCCCTGTTGGGCCAACTGTTCAAGTTCAGCGCCAAGTCGGCCGAGAAGAGCGAACTGCTGATATTCCTCACGCCCCACATTGTGCATATGCCTGCCCAACTCCCGGGCTTGACCGGGAAGGAAACCGATCAGGCGCAACTCATCACGAATTCCGTTTCCGAACGGGAACTGGATCGTTTTCTCGAACGCCTGCCAGTGAAGAAGGCCAAATAAACCGTGGCGTTTTCCCCCGCCGCCCCGCACCGCGCCGATGAAACCTGTCCGCCGAAGCCAGTTGATGTCCACGCTGCTGGTCAGCGCGTGGCTGGTGGTCGTGGTCTGGCAGGTGGAGGAGCATTTGCGCGTGGTGGAGGCGGCGCGTTCCGACCTGCGCAACCGCGCGCACGAGATCGCCAGCACCTTGAGCGCGGTCACGCGGGCGCTCCGGTTTCGCGGCGCGATTTTTCAGGAACGTCTCGAACCGGTCCTCAACGAACTCGTCAATAACCGCACCAACGCGCTCGTCCGAACGGGCGGTCTCAATGCGCTCGGCTTGTTGAACACGGATGGCGATCCCGTCGTCACCGCCGGCAACACCAATCTGCTCGCCCGGGAAATCCTCACCCAACGCGAACGCTGGTCGGATCATTACGTCACCTTCGTGCTTCCGGTGGAGGGGGCGAGCGTCAGTCCCGAAGGTGCCACCAATCCCACCGTGGTCATTCCGCCGTTCCCGCGCAACCTCACGAATGGTGGCGGGCCGCGTTCCCGCGATTTCCCCCGCCGCGAACCGCGCCCGGGTGAAACCAGCTTGCCCGGCACGAATGAATTTGCCGCGACGAATTATCCGCCCCCGCCGACCAACGGCGAAGCTGCCAGCGAACTGTCGCCTCCACCGCCGCCGCGTGATGATAACCGTCCGCCCGACGATCGCCCGCCCGACAGCGGTGACCGCTCGCGAGGTGGCAACCGGCGTCCGCCATGGATGCGCGGCATGTCCGACACCGAATTCAAGGCACTCATCGCCAAGCGCGAGCTGCACGGCCTCGTCCTCGCCATGTCCACCGAGAATTACCGTGAACTTTGCCAGCACGACGTCTGGCTGCGCTGCATCATCGCCTTTTTCGCGGGCATCTCCGCGCTCGGTGCCGGCCTCGCGCTGAGCAACAACGCCCGCACTGCGGAACTTCAGATTCGCCTCGTGCGCGCCAGCGAACTCAATTCGCACCTCAAGGAATTGAACCTGGCCGCCGCCGGCCTCGCGCACGAGACGCGCAATCCGCTCAACATCATCCGCGGCCTCGCCCAGATGATTTCGCGCCAGCCCGCCGCACCCGCCGAAATCCGCGACCAGTCCAAGACCATCGTGGACCAGACTGACAAAGTCACCGCACAGCTCACCGAGTTCATTGACTACTCGCGGCCGCGCGAAGTCCGCCGCACCAATCTCAACCTCACCGCCGCCATCAACGAAGTCGTCCGCACTGTGAACTTTGACGTGGGCGAAAAGAAGCTTCGCGTGGACACGCTGGGCGAAACGCTCACGATCCAAGCGGATGAACAACTGCTGCGGCAAGTATTGTTCAACCTGCTCTTCAACGCCATCCAGGCGGCGGACACCGGCGGGCACATTCAATTCATCGCCAAGCGCACCAGCGCCACCGAAGGCGAGCTGGAAATCCGCGACGACGGCCCCGGCGTGCCGCCTGAGAACCGGCAGGAAATTTTCAAGCCCTACTTCACCACGCATCAAAAAGGCACCGGCCTCGGCCTCGCCGTGGTGCAACAGATCATCCTCGCGCACGGCTGGGAGATCGAATGCCGCGGCAACGAGCCGCGCGGTGCCGTCTTCCGCATCACGCATTTGAAGATTGGCGCGTGAGTTGGCGGCAGGCCGTTGCGCAGTTCGCCGAGCCAGTTCGACCAGAGCGCTAGGCCGATCAACCGCTCTGGGACGAACCTCACATTCAACCCGAACTCCGAAGTGGAAATGGGAGCGCGCCCGCCTCGGGCGCAGTTTTTCGCGCCCGCGCGAAAAACCCGCGCGCACAGAAATGTTCCGAGGGTTCGTGGCAACGGCACGCGCCACCAACTGGCCGCGAGGGCGCGACCAGCGACGCCCGGGGCGGGCGTGCTCCCTAACTTCGGAGTTCGGGTTCAAGCAATGCCAGTCCCCAGCCAATGAATCCCCATCACCGACTGAGGAATTGACCTGCGCCGGAAAGCAAGCAAGTCACGCAATAAAAAGAGGCGGTTTGGCAAGAAATAAATGACGTATAATAATAAATCAAGCACGTGCAGAAATAAAATTATGCTTGTCCATACGAACGAATAGACGTTGAAGCATAGTGAGACAAGTGATAGTATGAACGTAATACAGTAGAAGAATAGCATTAAGCCGTAACAACATATGGCATAGAATTACGAAAATACATTTAACTATTCAAAAACGAAAAAGATCTATTGCAGCGCCCCAATTATCCTCGAAACCCCCTGATTAATCACATGAACAAGCAAAATGAAGCACCCAGGAACATGCTCCAGCCCCTGCTACCCAATTTGGATTTGCTGGCCAAGGCGCTGGGTCACCCCGCGCGCTGGCGTATTCTCAAAGAATTGAGCGGCGGCGAACCGCGCATGGTGCGGGAACTGGCCGTCGTGGCGCGTTGCAGCCCGGACATGACGTCCAAGCATCTGGCCATCCTGCGCAAAGCGGGCGCGGTGGTGCAAGGTCGCGGACGGCTTTACCAAATTCCGGCGCATCATCTTTCCGCCGCCGGCGAGAACACCGTGGACTTCGGCCACTGCCTGCTGCGCTTGAACGTGGCGCAATGAGCGGTCCCCGCGCCAGCGAGTATCGCTCCTTGGTGCCCAGGGAAGAGGTTGGTTGAGGGGTGTATTTGGAGACGGTTCTTGGTAGGGCGAAGACGCCGCCGCGCGACTTTCAGCGCGCGTTTGAAAATGGGCGCGTGGATTTTTATTGGTGGAACGGCTGTCACTAAAGGCGTTCAAGGAGCTTGTCGTTTTCTCTTTTGAGGCGCAGTATTTTGCGCAACCGAAAGGGTGGATTGAATCCGCTCACCCGCCAACTCGGCTATCGGGCTTTGCCTTCTTTGCGCTGTCGGCGGTTAAGGAATTAGTGTTCCGGCGCTTGGCACCCCGCCGGGCCACAGGTTCGCTGGATTGCATGGCCTGCACCACGGCAAGCAGGCAAAGCGTGAACATTGGCAGGCAACTGACATAGGTGGCGGCAAGCACCAACCGCCGGCCATCAATGGATTCGCGCGTCCAGATGTCGTCGGTCTTGCCCTTGAAATCAAACACCAATTCATCCGTGGAAATTTTCGGATTTGCCACGGCGTAGGCCCGGCCTTGCTGGGTGAATTCCGCGCCCACGATCACTTTGTCTCGGTCGTAAGTGGCCGTCCACGCCAGCGTCAATTGCTGATAGCGGAAGAACGCGGCCACGCCAATGACCAGCGAACACAGCGCCACGGCTCCCCAACGCAGCGAGTGTCGCGGCTGGTTCCAACGTCGCGCGGCAAGAATCTCCAAGCCCAGCACGACGGCGACGATGAACTGGCCGAGGCGCAGCCAGATTTTCTCGTCGGCCGCCGTCACCCCGACCGGCGGCGGGAGCAGGAAACCGCCCAGGATGCCGCCCAGCCACAGCGCGCCCTGGGTCAGCAGCAGCCAGCTTTTACGCGCGGCTTGCAACCAGCGCACATTCTCGGAGCGTGATTTCATTGCGTGTGAGTGGCGTGCGTGCGAACTCCGCACTATTCCGCCGGCACGGTGAGGTCCACTTCCAGATGCGTCTCGCCGTGGCCGCCGATCCCCATCGCGACGGGTTCGCTCGTAAACTGGTCCTTGCGCACCCAAAGCTTGTAGCCGCCGGGGCAGAGGATTTTTTCGTCGGTCGGACTGCTTTGACGGGGAAAGCGGTCGTGCGCGCTTTTCACGTCGAACATGCCCTTGGACACAAAGAAAACTTCGTAGCCGCCGATTTCCTTGCCGCCCGCTTTCGTGTGGACCTTCACGCGGATTTCCTTGCCCAGGCCGTCGTCGGAATGGCGGCAGTTATCGGCTTTGATTTGCATATCGAGCGCGACGTCGCGCACCACGGCGAGCGTTTTCGCGGGATCCTTTTCCTTCTTTAAACCGCTCAATTGCCGGTTGTCGGCCCGCACGCTGAGGAGATACGCATCGGCGGGGGAATAGGTTTTTGGCCGGACGTGGGTGTTGAACCACGCGTCCCACTTGTCATGCAGAAACACGGCGTTGGTCTGAATCTGCCGCAGCAACAGCGCGGCCTCGGCATTGGTCGCCCCGATAGTTGTCAGCAGGCGGTCCGTGCTGGCGTGCATGAGCCGCCATTCACCCCAATAATCCGACTGGGCCGTGTTCTGCACCGCATAGCCAGCGTCCCCAGCCAGATAAATTCGGCCCCCGCCGGTGCGTGGCCCGGCGTGGAGCCAGGAGGTCGCAGCGAGCAGGCCCAGCGCTAACAAATACGAAGGCTTCATTGTGCGGCCTGAATTTTGCGGCCGCACCCCAGGATGCGGCAGGTCACGGAATAGACAGATTTTCATAAGCACGCCTTTCCTGTTCTCCAAATTCTTCCGACGTAGCGAGCACCTTTTCCCAACCGTCTCCGGCGCCACCAAGTTAAAAACCCGCGCGCGAGGATTATACCCGCACCTAATTATTCAAAGCTGGAGGCCCCGGGAGACTTGGCTTTCAGCCAGGCATCGTAGTCGGCCTGGCTTTGGACGACGATAAAGCCGCCGGCCATGGCCGCATGACCGCCCCCGCAAAGCTGCGCGCATTCAATCTGGTAACGGCCAATCTTCGTGGGCGTAAAGGTGAACGGAATCCGCAGCCCGGGGATGGCATCCTGCGTCACGCGCATGGCGACGAGTTTGATGGAATGGATCACGTCCTTGGAACTCAAATAAACCAGCACGGGCCGGTTCACGGGAACGTGGATTTCATTCAGGATTTGAATGTCGTCCTTGCCGGCGGCATCGGCGGGATCCACGCCGAAGACGTTGTCTGAGGCAATGAGTTTCATGTCCTGTCGGCCGAATTTCCCGTCCAGGCCGGGATAGCGCGCGTTCCACGCGAACTGTTGCGCCATGATTTGAATGACCGTGGAATCTTCGGGTTTCGGAAATTGATTCACATTTTTCGCCCACAGCGGCACGGCAACGCCGAGCAGCAAGACCGCCTCGATGGCGACGATGGCGAATTCGACGCCGGTCGGAACTTTGCTGGTGGATCCCTCGTAGCTGGCGGTTTTATTGCGCGCCACATTGAAGCGCCAAAGGACGTAGCCGAAGTAAATGATCCAGCCGACGAACAGCGCCAGCATCAGCCAGTGAACATAAACCATGAGGTTATCCACGGCCTGGCCATTGGACGAGGCGAGTTCGGGCAGGCCGAGGATTTTATGGGCAAACCAGTCTTTCATACGTCAGAAGGAATTTTTTCGGCGGCTTGGGCGAGCGCCTCGCTTTTGCGGATCAGATAAATAAAAAAGGCCAGAAAAGTTCCCAGCACCGGCACGATGATGCCCATGAGCGTGAAGATGCCCCAATTCATGCCCTCGGCCATCGGCGAATCAGACGCGCCGTAACAGGTGGCGCAGGCGAATAACTGCGCTGGTGCGAACCCGGCGAGGACGAGCAATGATTTTTTAAGCAGCGGCTTCACAGGTAGCTGATGCGTTTCAGTTTCTTCAAAAAATAAACGCCGTAGAAGATCACCAAAATTCCGGCCACGATGCCCGCCGCGCCCCAGAACGCGTTGCCCGTCGCAAAGGCCCACGCGGCGCAGCCGAAGGTCAACGCGGTCAGCAGCGTGACAAAAATCAGATGGAAGGCTTTAAGTGACATTTTAGTGCGTGGCTGTTCCGGGCGGAAAATCATTCATCGCCGCCATCGTCAAACCGACCAGTCCGATGGCGAAAATCACGGTGAAAATCAGCACGGTGTAAACCAGCTTTTTCTCCGACAACAAGTGCATGAGATAGCCGGCGACGAGGAAGGCGTTCACGACGGCGATGGCGAGAATCAGCGCTACTTTCAGCGTCCAAGTGTCGCCACCAATATGCGCGAAGGACGTGCCGATCATCAGGCCGGTGGTGCATAACACGACGGCGAAGACAACCGCACAGAGGCGAATATAGCTGTTCAAACTAACCGGTTGTTCGGAGTCGCTCATAAAATCTTCAGGTCAAATAAAGCACAGGGAACAGAAAAATCCAGACCAGATCCACGAAATGCCAGAACAGGCCGGAGACTTCGATGCGGTTGGTGAAGCGTTCAGGTTCGGTCTGCCACATTTTTCGGCCCGGTCCCCAAAAATAAAAAATGACCAGCGTGCCGCCCAGAATGTGCAGCGCGTGCAGGCCGGTGAGCGTGAAATAAATCGCGGTGAACGTATTGTGGCGCGGGCCGTAATTTTCCATGTGCTTGATTTCCGACGCAGGAATAATCAGTTCGGCATGGACGGCTTTCTTGGCCTCTTCACTGCGCAAATCCATCAGTTCCGCGTGCGTTTCCACCTCGTGACCGTGCAAGGTGACGCTGCCAGTTTTTTTGGCGAGGTTGAAGTCGGCCGATTTCTCCACGAGATGGCCGTCGGCGATTTTGCCGTTGTTCAACTGGATTTCGTAGTGAACCAGCTTGTCGTGATACTCATAGGATTTGATGCCGAGGAACGTCAACGCGAGCAGAATGGTGCAGGCGTGGAAAAATTTGAATTTGCCGAACTCGCGCACTTTGCACGAAGCCCACGCGAGCAACGTGGTGATGGCCGAGAGCGCCAGCAATAGCGTGTTCACGGTGCCGAGCCGGACATCGAGCCAGCCGTGGGGCCAGGTGCCCGTCGGCGCGCCGACACGCAGCAATATGTAGGCGGAGAAAAGTCCGCCAAACAACATCACTTCCGACGCCAGAAACAGCCAGACGCCCAGCTTGGCGTTGTAAAGGCCGGTATCCGGGCGGTTCTTAATGGTGTAAGGAATGTCCATGGAAAAATATTCAGTGCGCGGTTGTGGGTTTGTCTGCCGGGGCATCTTGCGGTGTGAAATCGGCGGCAGCACCGGGCGCGCTGTATTCGTAAGGCCCGTGGGCGACGTGCGGTTCGTGGGTAAAATTTCCGTGCGGCGGCGGCGTGGGCGTCTGCCAGTCGAGCGTGGTGGCGCGCCAGGGATTCGTGCCAACTTTTTCGCCGTGGCTGATACTCCAGAATAAATTGATGATGAAAGGAATTTGCGCGATGCCCAGACAGACTGCCGCCCACAAAATGATGCCGTTCATCTGCATCGCCGAGCCGGGCAGCGCGTCAATGGCATTCGGCACGCGCGCGGCGGAGTAATTGACGCCGCCGTCGGACATGCGGCGCAACATGCCTTTGATGCCCTGCACAAACATCGGCATGAACACGATGTTCATGAACGCAAACGAACACCAGAAATGCACGCGCCCCCAGAACTCATTCATCTTTCGCCCGGTCATTTTGGGATACCAGAAATAGACGCCGGCAAACAGGGCGAAAATGGTTCCCGGCGCCACGACGTAATGGAAGTGTGCGATGATGTAATAAGTGTCGTGCAGATACAAATCGCACGCGGCGAGCCCGAGCGGCAATCCGGTCAAACCGCCGATGCCGAACATGGGCAGAAAGCCGAGCGCGAAAAGCATGGGCGTGTTGATGCGGATGGCCCCGCCCCACAGTGAGAGAAACATGCACGTCAAAATGATCACGGACGGAACGGAAATCATCATCGTGGTTGCCTGGAAGAACGTTGCGATTTTCTGGCCCATGCCAGTGAGATACATGTGATGCGCCCAGACGATGAATGACAGGAAACCCACAGCCAGCACGGAATAGACGAGCGATTTGTAACCCCAGATCGGCTTGCGCGTGTTGTTGGCAATGACTTCGCAGACGATGCCCATCGCCGGCAAAATCAAAACGTAAACTTCGGGATGGCCGAGAAACCAGAACAAATGCTGCCACAAGAGCGGACTGCCGCCGCCGCTGCGATCGGCGAGTTGGCCACCCACGGCGAGGCCGGTCGGCAGGAAGAAACTCGTGCCCGCGAGGTTGTCCATCAATTGCAAAACACCGGCGGCTTCGAGCGGCGGAAAGGCGAGCAACAAAATAAAGGCGGTTACGAACTGCGCCCAAACAAACCACGGCAGGCGCATCCACGTCATGCCCGGCGCGCGCAGTTGAATGATCGTGGCGATGAAATTCACCGCGCCGAGCAAAGACGAGGTGATGAGCAGCACCATGCCCACGAGCCAGAACGCCTGGCCATTGGTCGCAATGGTGGTGGCCAGCGGCGAATATGAAGTCCAGCCCGCCTGCGCCGCGCCGCCGGGAATGAAAAAGCTCACCAGCATCACCACGCCACCCAGGAAAAACGCGTGAAAACTCGCCATGTTGATGCGGGGAAAGCACATGTCCGGCGCGCCAATCATCAGCGGCACGACGTAATTGCCAAACGCGGCGAACGCCAGCGGCACCACGCCGAGAAACACCATGATGGTGCCATGCATCGCGCCGAAGGAATTGTAAAGCTCCGGCGAAATCGAGCCGCCCGCCGCCGGTTGGCCAAGAATTCTTTCCAGAATCGGCCCGAAGACCGGCACCGGCACGCCCGGATGCGCGATCTGCCAGCGCATCAGCAGCATGAGGAAAAATCCGAACAACATGAAGCAAAGCGACATGAATCCGTATTGGATGCCGATGACTTTGTGGTCGGTGGAGAAAATATATTTCTGCCAGAAATTCGGCTCGGCATGTTCGCCGTGGCCGTGGTCATCGTGGCTGGCGTGGCTGTGATCAGCCGCGCCTTCGCGAAACGGTGGAAATTGTTGAACGGTCGTTTCCATAATATTTTATTTCAACTTGTCGCCCACCAGCGCCGCGAGCAGGAGCGGCAAATAAATGATCGAGGCCAGAAAAAGCTGCCGCGCGCGGATGAGCGTGAGCTGGCGCGAAAACTGGATGGCAAAGAATAAAAATCCCGCGCCCAAAAGTATGGCCGAGACGAGATAAAATGTTCCGGCCATCTTGAAAAAGAATGGAACCAGGCTCGCCACCAACAACACGACCGTATTGAACACCGCTTGCTGGCCGGTGCGACTGCCATCGGCGTCAATGTTCGGCAACATCACGAAACCAGCTTTGGCATATTCCTCGCGATACATCCACGCGATGGCAAAAAAATGCGGCAGTTGCCAGAACGTCAGGATCGCAAACAATGCCCAGCCATCGCCGCCCAATTCGTTGCGCGCAGCGGTCCAGCCCATCAGCGGCGGCAACGCGCCGGGGATTGCGCCAACCAGAGTGTTGGTCCAGGTCACGCGTTTCAGCGGCGTGTAAATAAACAGGTAGCTCACCAGCGTCACCGCGCCGAGCACGCTCGTCAGCAGGTTCACCAGCAGCGCGAGATAAACCAGGCCGACCACGGAACACACGCCGCCAAATATCGCAACGGTCGCCGGCTGCAAACGGCCCGACGGCAGCGGCCGCGTCGCCGTGCGGCGCATCTTCGCGTCGTATTCGCGTTCGAGCAATTGGTTCAAAGCCGCCGCGCCCGCCGCGACCAGGGCGGTGCCGAACAGCGTGTTGAACATCAGCGCATAATTCAGCGCGCCGCGTCCGCCCACATAGAAACCCACATAAGTCGTCAGCAGCACCAGCGTCGTGAGCCGGGCTTTAACGAGGTCTGCAAATACTGCCGGCCAACTTTTTTCGGTGGAACCAGGGTTTAAAATTTCTGCTGAGACTTCTTTCATTGATCCTATTTTGGGGCGCAGGAAAACCGCGCCTAATTCATCCTATTTTGGCCTGCCTTGGCAAATTAAGTCAATGCTGTTCGCCGGGCGGCTACGAGCCACCACAACGCCCCGACCAGCAAAGCGAGCGCGCCGACCATGACGTGGCCGGTGGCGATGTCGGCGGCTTTGTTCATCCAGATCGTCGCGGCCCCAAGCAGGATTTGCAGCGTGAGCAGGCCGAACCAGAGAAACGCCAGCTTGGTCAAGAAATCGCCTCCCCCGAGCCGTTTCCGCGACAGAATGGCCGCCATGGCGACGCCCAGAAAAATGAAGTAAGCCACGAGCCGGTGGATCATCTGCAGATTGACCTGAAATGCGGTGATGGGATTGGCGTTGTTGATTTCGACGCGCTGGGCGTTGTAGCGTGCGATGGCTTCCGGGCTGGTGTCCGGCCAGATTTTTCCGTGCGCGAGCGGGAAGTCAGAAATTGCCAGGCCCGCGTGCTGATGCCTCATGGTCGCAGCAATGAGCAGTTGGATGAAAATGATGATCGTGACAGCCAGCACATGGCCGCGCAGTCCGATGCGCACAGGGATTTGTTTTTCCGCCGCCGAATTATGCCACCAGCGGCTCGTGAACAGTGCAAGGGCACAGGTCAAAACCAAAAACGCCTGCGCCACGGCACCGTGCGGGACGCCCAGCCAGTCCAACTGCCATTTCACGCGGAGACCGCCAAGAATTCCCTGAGCAACCACGAGCAGAAACGCTGCGATACCAAGCCAAGTCAGCCATTTGCGGGCATCTTTGGCCCACAGCCAGACTGCGAGAATCGTGGTCAACAGACCAACGACCGATGCGAGCAACCGGTGCGTATGCTCAAAAAAAGCGCCGCCGGTCCAGAATTTGATCGGCAACGCAAACATGTTGTAGCCGTAGCTCGTGGGCCAGTCGGGCACGGACATGCCGGCTTCGTGACTGGTCACGAGACCGCCAAGGCCGATGAGTAGAAACGTGGCGACCGCATTCAGCACGGCGAACCAAAACAGCGCGGGGTTGTATTTATTGTTCATTTTGCAAAAAGAAAGACCGCTGCGGTTTTCGCCCGCAGCGGTCAACGGGAAAACGAAAAGCTATTTTACTTCAAACGCGAAACTCTGCGTAGCACCGCTGTCTTTGACTTCGATTTCGGCCGTCTGCGTGCCGAGTTTGCGGTGCGTGGCTTCCAGCGTGTATTTGCCGGGCGGGACATCCTTGATGGTGAATTTGCCGTCCGCGCCACTCACGGCAAAATACGGATGATCCATGACCGAGACCCACGCAAACATCCACGGATGCACATCGCATTGAAATTTCAGGAACGGCTCGGGCTTGTCAAACGTGAAGGTCAAATCCGCGCCGCCCGGCATCTGGACCATGTTTTGCGACGCATTTTCCTTGGGGACGGTATGCACATTATGCACGCACGGGTCGGAATTTTTCACGATGATTTTCTGGCCGGTCTGCACCGCGAGAATTTGTGGATAATAAAGGCAGCCTTTCTGGTCCATGATGAGCGGAGCCGCACTCGCGCCGGTGGACTTGCCGGTAATTCCCTTGAGCGACACCACCACGTCGGCGAGCTCGCCGCCCGCGCCGACCACATAAAACTTCGTCTTCGGCAAGCCGTTAGGATACATCGCGGAACAGTTCGGGTCGTCTTTGATCGGGGTGAGCTCCTTTTCGGCCGGCGCGGAGCCTTTGAGGGTGATGCTGCCGGTAATATCCGCCGCGCGGGACAGTTGCAGCGTGCCAAACGCGGCCAGAGTCAGAATTAAAAGAGACTTTTTCATAATTAATTTGTTAAGTGATAAACGGGCAGAAACTAGCATCGCCCCACCCCTCCAGCAAGCGGTTTGTGAATTAATTCACAATGGTTAGCGGGCAGCAATTCATGCGAAGTTAAAGTCGGTTTTGCCGCAGCCAGGGTTCGGCTAGAGGTCTTGCATCACCCGCGCCATGGCCAACGCGGTTTGAGCGGCTTCGGTGCCGCGGTTGTGCTTCTGGTCCAGGCACCGCTCGCGCGCCTGCTGCTCGTTTTCCAGCAGCAAGACTTCATGGATGACCGGCACCTCATGCTCGATTTGGATTTGCACCAACGCGGTGCTCACGGCTTCGCCAATATGCTGCGCGTGCGTCGTCGCGCCGCGCAAAATCACGCCGAGGCAGATGATACCTGAAAGTTTTGGCGAACTGGTGCGCGCGAGTCTGGCCGCAACTACCGGAATTTCATACGCGCCCGGCACGCGCACGACTTGCACTTGGCCGCCGGCGCGGATGATTTCCGCTTTCGCCGCGCGCAACATGGCGTCCACATAGCGCGCATTATATTTTGACGCCACGATGGCAAAGGTGCCGCCCGTGAGGTGGATTTTTTTGGTGTTAACAGGTTTCAGCATACTAAATCAGTTAATCGTGTCGGAGCGGAAATTGTGGTGGTCACACATCAACAATCGTAAATTACAGCAGATGCCCCATCTTCTCACGCTTGGTTTTCAGGTAGCGCGCGTTGTGCGGATTGGGCTGCACGCGGATCGGCACCTGCTCGACTATTTCCAATCCGTAGCCTTCCAGCCCGACGAGCTTCTTGGGATTGTTGGTCAGTAGCCGGATGGTTTTCAGGCCGAGATCACAGAGGATTTGCGCGCCGAGGCCGTATTCGCGCAGGTCCATGTCGAAGCCGAGTTTTTCGTTCGCTTCGACCGTGTCGTAGCCCTGCTCCTGCAATTTGTAGGCTTTGATTTTCGGCCCGAGCCCGATGCCGCGTCCTTCCTGCCGCATGTAAAGCACCACGCCGCAGCCGGCGTCGGCCACCAACTGCATGGCGCGATGGAGTTGTGGTCCGCAGTCACAACGGCGGGAGCCGAAGACGTCGCCGGTGAGACATTCGCTGTGGACACGCACCAGCACATTTTTTTTGCCGATGATTTCTCCACGCACGAGAGCAAGATGATGCTGGCCGTCAATCTTGGAACGATACAAATGCAGATCAAAATCACCGAAGTCCGTGGGCATTTTGATGACTTCAATCGGCTCGACGAGTTTTTCGCCGGCGCGGCGGAATTTGATCAACTCCTCGATGGTGCAAATTTTCAGGCGATGCTTTTTGCCGAACTTCATCAGCTCGGGCAGGCGGGCCATCGCGCCGTCGTCGCGCATGATTTCGCAGATAACACCGATGGGACGGCAGCCGGCGAGCTTCACGAGATCCACGGCGGCTTCGGTGTGGCCAGCGCGCTGGAGCACGCCGCCAGAGCGGGCGCGCAGCGGGAAAATATGGCCGGGCTGCACCAGATCATCCGGCACGGCGGTCGGGGAAGACATGACTTCGATGGTTTTGGCGCGGTCGGCGGCGCTGATGCCGCTGCCAATACCGTGGGCAGCATCCACGCTGACTTGGAAATCGGTGCGGAAACTCTCGCGGTTCTGCTGCACCATGCGATCAATGCCGAGCTGTTGCAGGCGTTCGCCGGTGGTCGGCACACAGATGAGGCCGCGCCCGAACTTGGCCATGAAGTTCACGGCCGCCGGCGTGACGTGCTGGCCGGCCATGACGAGGTCGCCCTCGTTCTCGCGGTCGGCGTCGTCCACGACGATGACCATTTTGCCTTTGCGCAAATCGGTGATGACGGATTCTATGGCATCAAAGCGTGTTTTCATCGGCGAACAGGCTAAGGGCCGCGCGGTGAAATGTCACCCCATTCGTGGAGCCGATGCAGCGCGGTGTTTTTTGTTGGTTACCGGCCGAAGTTTGACTAAAGTAACGCTTCAGTTAAACCAATTGGTCTGGCGATGGATGCACGGTGCCGCAAACACAAAATGTCCTCCAATGCACATGAAAAAGCGACCGGTCGCCCCGCCGCGAAGGTGCGCGCCGACACGCCTGATTTGCAGGAAAATCTTCGCCGGCTCGACCGGCTGGCCAACCTCGGCCTCGTCGCGGCCAGCGCCGCCCATGAAATCAAAAACGGCCTCGTGGCTGTCAGCACGTTCGTCGAACTGGTGGCCGACAAAAGCGATGAGCCGGCGATGGCGGCCATGGTCCGGCGCGAATTGCAGCGGATCAACAAGCTGGTGACCCAGATGCTGCGTTTCGCCTCGCCCAATCCGGCGGCGCACAGCACGGTCTGCGTGCATGATCTGCTCGACCATTCGCTCCAACTGCTGGAACACCAGCTGGGCGGGCAGGTGATCGAGGTGAAGCGGGATTATGCCGCCACGCCGGGCAAGGTTCATGGCGACGAATCACAGTTGCAACAGGCGTTCATGAACCTGCTGCTCAATGCGGTTGAAGCCATCGGCCAGCACGGCGAACTCGCCATCTCCACGCAAACCACCACCGATGGCCAGGGCCGCCGCTGGCTAAACCTCTGCATCCGCGATTCCGGGCCAGGGATCGCGGCGGAAAATCTGCCGCGCCTGTTCGAGCCTTTTTTCACCACCAAGAAAAACGGGACCGGTTTGGGCCTGGCCATCTGCCGGCGCGCCATCGAAGACCATCACGGCACGATTGAAATCCAGAGCGAAGCCGGCTGCGGTGCGATCTTCCTCATATCCCTGCCGGCGTAATCGTCGGGGGTGCCGTTTCCGCCATTTTCGGGATAGACACGGGCGCGCCACCCCGCCGTTGCCGTCACCAATGCCGTCAGCCAACTCGTTTCCGCCCCCGTGCCCGTGGAGGAATTTCTAATCCGCCAGCGGCTCCAATTTGGCAATCGCCGCCATGATTTCATCGGCGACCTGCTGATAAATTTCCTTTAGCCGGGGCTTGGAGCAGGTTTTTGCCTCCGCGCGCAAAGCCTCAAAGTTCATCGGCCGGCCGTATTTCACCATCACGCGATGCGGGCGCGGAATCTTGTGCCGCCGTCCGTAGGCTTCAAATGTTCCGAACACGCGCACCGGGACCACCGGCGCGGTGGATTTGATCACCGTCAGACCAATGCCCGAACGCGCCGACTGCAGGTTTCCATCGAGTGTCCGCGTGCCTTCGGGAAACAAAATGATGCCGCCGCCCGCAAGCAGACGGTTGAGAATCTCGCGCAGCCCTTTCGCTCCGCCGCCGCCGTCGCGATCCACCGGCACGGCGTTCCACGACCGCATCAGCGCGCCAATCACGGGAAAACGGAACAGGCTTTCGCGCCCGATGTAGTTGATGTCGCGCTTCAGGCCGCAACCCACCAGCGGCGGATCCAAAATGCTTGCGTGGTTGGCGGCCAGAATGACGCTGCCGGTCAGTGGCACGCGCTCAGGATTGAACACGCGCCAACGGAAATACGTCGCGAACATGGCGCGAAACGTCAGCCAGGCAATATTGTAGCTGACGTTCATTGGGCCGGCAGCCGGGCGCGGATTTCTTTCAACAGTAGGCCGCTGGTCTGCTCGGAAGTCAGGTGCGAATTATTGATCACCTTGGCGCCGAGGGCGATCATCAGCGGCGCGCTGGCCCGCTGGCTGTCGCGCTGGTCCCGCGCCGCGAGATTTTCGTTCACGCCGTCGGCCGCGCGGCGGGCCGTCCGTTCCTCCAGCTTGGCGTCGAGGTAAAATTTATAATCCGTCTCGGGGAAAACATTCGTGCCGATGTCGCGGCCTTCCATCACCAGATCGCCAAACTGGATGCACTCGCGCTGCTTTTTCTTCATCCAGTCGCGCACCTTGGGCACGGCGGCGATGAGCGACGTGGCCCCGCTGACTTCCGCCGTGCGGATTTCATTGTCCGGAAAATAGCCGTCCACCAGCAAATGCACCGCGCGCAAATGGCTTTTCACCTCGACGCATTCGAAGGAGGTTTTCCATTTGCGGCACGCAGCGGCGACCGCCTTGGCGTCGTGGATGTCCACGCTTTTTTGGAGACAATACCAGGCGAGCGTGCGATACATCGCGCCCGTGTCCACATAGACATAGCCGAGCGCCTTGGCCACGAGCTTGGCGTTCGTGCTCTTGCCGCTGGCGCTCGTGCCGTCAATCGCAATGACAATGGGATATTTCGTTTTCAAAATAAATTTTGTAGCGGCGGACCGTGACCGCCCAAGCGACGCTCACAGAGCGCCGCTACAGCTTTAATCCGCGAACAAATCGTCGCCGCTCAACTTCCGCGTGCGCTGGCCGTTTTTGATTTCCCAAATCTCCGCGCCCAGGCCGTGCGGCGGCGCGGCGGCGAGCTTTTGGAAAAAATTCGGGAATGTCTTCTTCACGCAGGCAGGATTGTTAATTTTTATGCCGGGAACTTTCAATCCCAGAATGGCAAAACACATCGCCATGCGATGGTCGTTGTAGGTCTCAATCTCCGCGCCGTGCAATGACGAAGGCCAAACTGTCAGCGTGTCGCCTTCCTCGACCACTTTCGCGCCGCATTTGGTTAACTCTGTTTTTAAAGAATAGACGCGCTCACATTCCTGGACGCGCAAGCGGCCAAGGTCGGTGAATTTAACTGGTTGATTATTGAATGGCGCAAGCGTGATTGCAGTCATGATGCTATCGCCCAAATCATGAGAGCGCGAGATTTCAACCGGAATCGGACCGGTTCCCCATCGAACAAAAATTGTGAAATCAGCATCAATCTGCCACTGACTATCAGGCCACATAGAAACCACAACCCGGCTTTCTCGGGAGCACATTTTCAGCAATTCATCCCTCAGCAATTTCCTTTCAAATTTCAACCGCAATCCTTCAATTTCTTCCTGTAGATTCCTCTTTTCATCTGAACTTGTGGGAAACAACCAACCCGCACCCCAAAAATAACTCCCGCTGCTCGCGTCCGGCTCGATTTGAAACGTGCCGCCTTGCTTTGGAAAAACTTCCACCAGTTTTGAAGTCATCGCCACATACGGCGATTCGTCTGCGTTCTCGCCGACGATTTCAATCTGCCAGTGGCTAATACCCGCGCTCAACAGCAGCGCCGACGCAAACTGCGAGCTTTCCTCAATGCTGACTTTGCACGAGCGCTCAGGCCGGAGCGCGGGTCTGTGATCCGCAGCAGCTTCGCTTGAAACGATAACTTCAGAAGCAAGAGACGCCTTTGCGTTTTCGGAGGTGCTGCGGGTCAAAGACCCGCGCTCCGCGCCATAAATCCGCGCCGGTAATTTGTCGTTATCAAATTCCGATTCGACGCGATAGCCGAGCTCGCGCAACGCCGCAAACAGCGCCGCCTGGGGACGTTCATGCATCCGCGGCACGCCGTGCAAGCGATACACTCCGCTGCCCAGACACAAAAATGGAGCCAGAAATCGCGCCGCCGTGCCGGCATTGCCCACGAATAATTCCAGTGGCCCTGTCTCCGTGCCGCCGGGCGGCACCGCGCCGCTGTTGCCATAGACCGTGATGGTGCGGTTGCACGCCTCGCCCGGGTCCGGCCCCACGTTTACCATGAAGCCGAGTTCCTGCAAACACGCGACCATGATCTGGGTGTCCTCGCTCCAGAGCGCGCCTTGGAGCGTCACTTCGCCCTCGGCCAGCGCCGCCAGAATCAGCGCGCGGTTCGTGATGCTTTTCGAACCGGGCACGGTGATCTCCGCGCGCACCGGCGCGGTGAGCGGCACAATTTCGATGAGGTCGGGCAAAGCCATGTATTAAAATGTCGCGCGAAGGCCGCGCAGTTGGCGAAGGCAAAGAAATAATTCCCTTCGCGACCTGCGCGCGATTCTGGAACAGGTTTTCATTCGGATGAAGTTGAAGCCAGACACGCGCACCAGTTGTCGCGGCGCTGCTTGGCGGTTGCAAAAAAAATTTCGACGGCTTTGGCGTCACCGCTTTTGAGCGCAGTTTGGAATTTTTTAAATTTGTTCACAAACGCGTCGAGCGAGCGGGAAAGGTTTTTGCGGTTGGCCAGCGCGATGTCGCGCCACATCTCCGGCGAACCGGAGGCGATGCGCGTGGTGTCGCGGAAACCCGTGGCGCAGAGTCTGACCTGCGCCTTCGGCTGCTTTGGGTCCAACACCAGGTTCGCCAGCGTCGCCGCGACGACGTGCGGCAGATGACTCGATCGGCTCACGAGCAAATCATGTTCGCCCGCGGCGAGGCAATGCGTGCGTGCGCCCAGGGATTTCCAAAATTGCTCCAGCTGGCGGACGGCTGCCGCATTGGATTTTTTCGTCGGCGTGACGATGCAGACGGCGTGCTCGAATAAATCCGCCCGCGCGGCGACCACGCCCATCTTTTCGCCGCCGGCCATCGGATGACTGCCCACAAAATGCGCTCCGGATTTGGCGATGCCTGATTCGAGTTCGCGCACCACATCCGCTTTCACGCTGCCCACGTCGGTAACGATCGCGTCGGATTTGAGTGCGGGAATAATTTGTTGCGCGAGCGCCCGCATCTGCGCCAGCGGCGTGCAAAGGATGACGAGGTCAGCATTCGAAACGGCGGCGAGCAGATCGGTGGTGGCATAATCCACCGCGCCGGCCCGTTCGCAATCTTTCAGACTCGCGGCCCGCCGGACAAACCCGGCCACCTCACGCGCCAGCTTGCGGTCTTTGACCGCCAGCCCGATGGAGCCGCCGAGCAATCCGACACCAACGATGGTTATTTTCTGAAACTGCACGCCGGTCAGGATAGCGGAAGCGACTTTCTTGACAAACCTCGAAATGCACAAAATACACACCCGTGAAAATTCTTTCGTGTCGTTGGCGGATGCGCGCGGCGAATCTCAGCCACTTGGAACCAAGTGCCCCACGCGCAGCCCGGCGCACCCTCGTTCGCTTCAGCGGCGTTATCCACATTGCCACCAAGCGTTAAAACGGCTCGATCGCAATGGCGCTGCGGCACACCGGGCTGAAGCCCGGCGCTAATGATAAGTTGAACTTTAAATCGCATTAGAATTAGTAAGGCGACACCAGCCGGAAGAAGATGCTTGGGCTGGATGGATCGCAGGGCAACGCCAACTGGTTGGTGAGGTCTGAGTTCAGCACGGGGAACCAACCGCTGCCCAGTCCGCTGGTCAGCGAGTTGGTCTGCGCCTGCAGGAGCCAGCCCGTGTGATCCCCTGGCCAGGTGAGTTGCAGTTGATTGGCGTTGAATAAAACGCTGAGTTCCGTTGGCGCGGCCGACACGGGAAGCGCGCTGACTTGAATTGAGTTGGCACTCTCCGTCACGGCGTTCGTGGCGTTGGCCACATAGTAGTATCTCGTGCCATTGGTGAGTCCGAGGTCGGTGAAATTCAAGGTCGGCAAATTTGTTCCAACCAAGCTATAAGGTCCGCTGCTGGTCGTCGCGCGCCTGAGGTTGTAACCATTCGCCACCGGTGCGGCATTCCAGGTTAAGGCGGCTTGCGCATCGCCGCGCGTGGCGGCCAGCCCGGTGGGCGCGGCCAGCGGCGTGACGAAACTCGCCACATCCGAGGCGCTCAAGGTGCCGTTGTAGATGCGGAAGTCATCCACGGCGGCATTCAAATATGGGTCGGAATACTGGGAGCGACCAATCCAGTTCTGCGTAGTGTTCCCCAAGTCGGCGGGAGTTAAGGTGATGGCATTGTTAGTTCCCACGGCCACGCCGTCCAGATAGAGAATGCCGCAGCCCGCACCCAGGGTGACGGCGACATGATGCCAGACGCCGGTCGTGAGCGTAGTGTTGTAGTTGATCTGCTGTTCGCCCGCGCCGGCCGTGGTGGTGATGGCAAAGCGCAACGTGTTGCCACTGCCGACTGGCGACAGAAACATATAGTTGGTCATGCCCGTGCCGAAATCAAAAACGCGCGCCCAAGCGCCGTTGGTATTTAATTTCACCCAGGCGGTGATGGAAAAACCGGAGAGATTACTGACGACTCCATTTGGCAGGCTGACATAGTTGCTCCCGCTACTATTCAGACTAACCGCGTTGCCAGTATGTCCAGCAACCCACGTTGGGCCGTTCCGCAAGGTGCCCGCCCAGCCGTGCCCGGTGGCGTCGGCAGCGCTGGTGCCGGTCGCCTCATCGAACTTCAACTGCGCCAGCGCGGCGGGCTGGACGAGCAACTGCGCCAGCGAGTTGGTGTCGAGCCAGCCGTTGTAAAGCCGAACCTCCTCGAGCACGCCGTTGTAAAACTTACCGGCGGCACCGGTCTGCAAACTGCCGAGCCGCAGAAACGGCGGGGCCACGCGCGCGCCGATGGGGCCAACGGTATTCGTGTTGAGATTACCATCGAGGTATAGCGCCATCCGGCCGTCGAAGCCATTGCGCGTGGCGATGACCTGATGCCATTGGCCGTCGTTGACGGTGACGGTGGATTGCAGCGTCGTGTCAGGATTGCCGATGCCAAAGGCGATTTTCCCATTAAGCAGGGTGAGTCCGAAATCGTTCATCACCCCGGAGACTTCACCATCCACCAAGCCGGCGCCGTTATACCAGTAGGAACCGAAGCCACCGCTCGAACTCGTCTTCATCCAAAGAGCTATCGTGAGGTAACTGCCCCCGCCAATCGAGCGGGGAATTTGGACGTAGCTATCCACGCCGTTGAATTGCAGCGCTCGGGTGCCGAGCCGGCCCGCCACATAATTCGTGGCACTCGTGCTCGGCGTGCCGTCGTTACCATTGCCGCTGTTGTCCAAAGTATTTCCGTCGAGCGCATAGACCGCGCCCAGCGCGATGCCCGGCTGTGAGGGAAACCAGTTTTGTTCCGACGTGGCCGTGTTCGTGGCGAGGACCAACGCCGCGCCGGGGCTGGTTGCGGCGTTGGTAACCGCCACCACCAAACCGGCATTAACATTGATGAGTTTCCACGCGCCATTGCCCAGCGGCCGGAGCTTGAATTGCTGCACCGGGAGACCATTGTAGTCCCATTGCTCCAGCATGGTGCCAGCGTTCGTGCCCCAGCCGGTATCATCCCAGGCGAGTAGATTTCCGGGATTAGTGATCGTCCAGACATTGTTCCCCAAATCGTTGAACTTCCATTTCTGAGCCGGCCCACCGTTGAGACTATTTTGCTGCAAGCCGATGCCATGCGCGGCGGCATTGCCGGGAATCTCCAGCGCGAGTCCACTCTTTTGATTGGATAGAGTATAAATTGATCCGGGCAAGATCAGTTGCGCGCGGCCCACCAGCATCTGGTTATTGTTAGTATTACCACCGACCGTGATCTGCGAACTGACCAACTGGATGATGCCCTTGCCGTCGGCGGTCGGAATCATGCCCTGGCTCCAGCCGGTTAAGTTATTGCCGCCGCCCTGCCACTGGACCGGCGCTGGAATCATGGTCCAACTGCCTTGACCCAGGTTCTGGTTGATGAGGAGTTGACGGTCGGTGTTGGGGCTGTTTCGTAAGAACTGGCCGGAGATGATCAAGGTTCCATTCGGCCCGCCGGCGGGACTCCAAAGGATATATGGACACGCGCCGACATACGCACCGCTCGCGGTCTGCACGGGGGTGCCGAGGTCGGCGGGGCCGCTGCCCCAGTTTGTCCCATCGCTCGAGAACTTGACATACACCTGACTCCACCCGCCATAAGCGACCCCTTCATAGCTCATGATATATTGACCATTCGGCAGTCTGGCCGTGATGGCCATGCCCGGGCGCTTGACGCCGTCGGCGATGGCGCAAGCATAGAATTCGGCGCCCCATGTCAATCCACCATCCGGCGAAACGCGACCGCCGAGCAGTTGATTGTAGCCACTGGAAGCAAAGCGCTCATCCGAGTAGTAGCAGACCAGTTGACCGGCGCTGGTCGAGCCAAGGCGCGGTTCCCACAAGCCCAGATTCGTGCTTTGATCCGCCACGCCCCGATACTGCCAGGTCACCCCGTGGTCCAGGCTATACCAAATTTCCATGCGATGGTTGTTGCCTGCACCGGGCGTTTCCGAATTGCCTGCACAGAGAATGGTCCCTGCCGGCAGATTGCCCATCGCCGCCGGCAGTTCGTATAAATCCGGTTCCGCCTTCATCACCCACCCGGTGGCTGAAACCATGACGGGCGCGGCAATTTGCACCCAGTTGAAGCCGTCGTCCGTGCTCTTGTAAATCCGGAAGTCATTCGGCCACGACTCAAAGGTGGCGATTAAGGTGCCATTGACGCTGCCGCTGTTCTGGAGGCGGATGATGCGGCCATAACGCGTGCCGCCGCCCACCAGCGAATCGGACGTGATTTTGGTGCCGGTAGGATAAGGCAGCACCGTGCCCATGTCAGAATCGGCGAAGCTGGCGGACACCCCGCCGAGACTCAGTGCGCCGCCGAGCAGGAGCAACTTCAGGGCTTTTCTTAGCAGGATGATGGCGGCGCGAATGCTTGTCATGGTGGCGTGCATGAAAGCTTACTGCACGAAGGCGGGCCTGTCAGGTGGCATGAATTGGCCATAGCCAAGGGCCATTAAATCTGTGTGTGTTTGGAATTGGATGGGCTGGCTCGTTCGCGTCCATCAGGTGATCTGCGTTGGACGTCGCTTCTGAAACGACGCGGCGGGAACCGCCACCAACTGCCGACCACCGCCAGGCCAAATAGAGAATAGCCAGCGATGAAAACCCACGCCGGGGCTTCGTAATAGAGCAGGCTTTGCAGCCAGTGCGCGATGAAGCCGCCGCCATAGGTCGCCTCACCGGCGCGTTCGCGGAGGTGCATCTCCAGCGTGGTCAGCGGGCAAGTGACGCCGAGCCACGCCTGCACGACGACCAGACCAATCCCGGCAAGATGGAGGACTCGAAACCAGGGATTGCGAATCCAGTTCCAACTGCGGAATCCACCGATGGAGATCAACCCCAAGCCCGCCACGACCACCACGACAAAGGCCACATGCGCGATGAGCACCAAGTCAGCCAACGCGTGATAGAGACCGGTGTGGGTCATCTTCAATAGTTTGATTCGAGGAGTTTCACCGGCCCCATCAAACCGGATTTCAACAATGGAGTTTCCTTGGTGAACGGTTCCCACGAACTCCAGGTGAATCGCTGGGCCGCCGGCAGCGCGGCGTCGCCGATCATCCGGTTCGGCCACAGGTTGGCGACGGAAATTTCCAGTCGGTTTTCGCCGCGCCGGAGCGCCTGAGTCACTTCCACTTGATACGGCTGCTTCCACGCGATGCCGCAATCCTGTCCGTTGAGCTTCACCCGCGCCATCACTTGCACTTCGCCGAGCGCAAGGAGGAATTTTGAAGTTTTCATTTCTGGTTTTGCGCCTTGGAAACTAAATGTCGTTGCATATGTCGCCGTGCCGGAGAAATGTTTCACGCCGTCGTCCGCCACGTCGCTCCATGAAACCAAGTTGGTCAGCATTACCTCTGCCGGTGCGCCCCGCTTGGGCGGAAAACTCAACTGCCACGGCCCGGTGATTTCTCTGGGTGACACGACCGTAGTGATTTCGGCGCGGCTCGTCCGGCCGGAAGCGGTGGTCCATTCGTAGTTGCCTGGTTCATGGGCGACGAGATGCAAATGACTGGCGGAATCGCCGACGATCTCCGCCGGCCGCTCGGGTGCCGACACCACGGGCTGGAGGCTGACGGTTTCAGGATCTTTGCCAGACGCTTGCAAGGTCTTTCCATCCACGGAGTATTCCACGGAAAAAGTTTTCACCACGCCGTAAGCCGGATCGCCTGCCCCAGCCAGTTCCGCGACCTGAAAAGTAGTCTGGCCGTCATTGACCATGGTCTGCACTTGGGCGCGCACATCCCGCGTGCGCTGGGCATCGCCGGGCACGCCATAGGTGGCGCGTTGAATCTCCAAGCGGGCCGAGGCCGCGAGCGGCTCCGGCACAGACTGACCGTTGCGCCGTAAACTCACGACGGGATCAAAGCCTTGGGTGCTTTGGCGGAAGACGATGAAGGCCGACGCACTTGGCTCAAAACGCCATGGCACCGTGATGGCGGTTGAGGTTTTCTCGTAAGTCGCCAGCGGAGAAATGGCACCCGTCTCAGGATTCCACAATTCCGGTCGCAATCCTCGCACACGAAACGTGCAGCGGGTTTCCACGGCGACACCGGCGGGGTTCGCCACGAAATAAATCTCCGCGCCATCCAATTGACGGTGAATCCAGTTCAAGCTGACGTTCGCGGTGAAATCTGCCGACGCATGCAAGCCTGCCAGAACGGTGGTCAGCGGCTGGCCCAAAATGAGTTTACCTTTGCCAAGAGTGTGAGCGGTCACCGTCTTGCCGTCACAATCGCCCCAGACTTCACGGCCAAGCTGGATCACCTGGTCGTCGCACTGGGGAAAGCCCTGCAAACTCGGCGAGGTGGTGGGGCTTTGCGTGCTGGCCAGAACGGTGGCCCCAGCAGAAACCAGGTCGCGAATTTTCCGGGCCAGCGCCGGCGTCATGTTCTTTTCCGACGGGAGCACCAGCACGCGATAATTGATTCCGTCGGGTAGCACGAGCCTCCCCTTTTTGACGGACACGCGCTGCATCAAAGCTTCCGCGCTGATTTCGTCAAACCGATAACCAAGCGGCGGCGGCGGGTTGGGATTGAAGTAAGTCTGGTTGGGCGCTTCGGGCCGCAGGTAGAGCAGGTCGGCCACAAATTTTCCCTGGCGCAGCAGGAACTGGCAGCGGGCCAGATACGCGTGCCACGCGCCGGACATTTCCCACCAGGTCTGCGTGCGCTCGTAGTGCAGCCCCCACGGCCCCATCGTCGCACCGGGCACGCGGTCGAGATATGGCTGGTGCGCGTAGCGATGGACCACGAATCGGTTTATGCCCTGCGCAAACTCGAAGTCACCCAGCGCCTTGATATCCGCGGGCGTGAGCTTCCACATCTCATTGTCGCCGGAGGTGAACGCCTCCGCCCCGACAATCGCGCGGCCATAGACATGCGCCACCGACGCCATCTGCGCGGCCTTGCGATACGTTTCGTTCTGGCCCGGCCGGGTGGCGGTCCAAAATTCCGACATCGGCTCATCGGCGCGCGCGGTGAAAGTGAACTCGTCGCCGAACGGCAAATTATAACCTTCCAACGAATAGCGCAGCCCGTGCTGATGCGCCAGCTCGCCCAGCCTTCCGGAATAATTCTCCGCCAGCAGCTCGGCAATGGTCTGGTTGAAATCCCAGCGGAACCGCGCGGTCGCTGCCGCATCGCCAAGCATAATCGCCTTCTTATGGTCGCTCACTCCGGCTCGCAGCGTATCGGTCAGGCACGGCAGCCACGGCAGCGGATCGTAGCCGCGCCGCTGCAAAAACTCCGCGCGGAATTTCGGCGTCCAGTTCTGGCTCCCCACTTCCCAACTGTCAATGTGCGTGGCGGTGAGTGACTTGCCCGCGAGCGGCCCAGCCGTCTGGATGAGCTTGGCCATCATGCCGGCAAAATGCGCGTCGATCCCGGCCCGACTGAGCTTGTCGCACTCCAGGCCATTGCCGCCCGCCACCGGCGGACGCGTCGAGGAACCGGTCGGTGTGTGGCCGATGCGCTGCAGCACCCACTCGCCCGGTGGCACGGCCCATGTCAATTTCCCATCCGCCATCAACTGTTTGCTTAAATTCACCACCGCGCTGGTGGCGACCACCTGATTCGTCGTCGCCGGAAAAGCCAGCAGCGCGATGTCGGCGTAGTAGTCCTTGAATAGAACTTGGGAATCAAAGCCGTCGCGGTTGCGATTGCCAAAGTTCGGCACTGGCAGAGCCATGGAAAGATTCGTCGGACCGGTCACCACCAGATTCGTCCAGACGAGTTTCTGCATGGACAACTCGGGCGTGATCCACGGCCCGCTGCTGCCGCACCAACCCGGCCCGTTGGCCATGTTGATTTCCAAGCCGAGACGCGCGGCCTCTGACACCGAGAATTGAAACAGCCGCTGCCATTCCGGATTCATGAATTCAGCGGAGCCGCGCGGCGGCGCGAACCGTTCCAGCACGTCCATGATGAGCACGCCGCCGATGCCCACGCGCCGCATTGCTTCGAGGTCGGCGGTGATGCCGTTGGAGGTGACATTGCCGTTGTTCCAAAACCAATAGACCCACGGCCGCGCGAAATCTGGCGGCTGCTGAAACTGTTTTGCCGTCCCATCCAGCGGTTTCGCCGGCAGCGAAAAAATCGCCGCCGCCCAAGTCATCAGGACCAATAATCGCTGCATAATATCAAGTTGTTGCGGCCAGATTGTAAACGATTCACCGGCGACTGCACTGACAAATACCCGGTGCGGGCCGACGCAATCATCAATGCATTCGAATAAATCCCCTTTGGCTTGCTCCGAACCACCGAACCGGATATTGCTGAGGGCATGGGTTTGCACGGTGGTTGCGCTGGTTGCAACCGCACGGTTTGCAACCGGTATTCATCAGCCGAACGATCGTAATTATCCGTGGTTAATTTCCTGTGAGCATCGCCCCAGAAAACATCACCGCCGTCATCCTGGCCGGCGGCTTTGGCACACGCATCAAACATCTGCTGGGCGATCTGCCCAAGCCGATGGCCCCGGTGAACGGCAAGCCGTTTGTCGAATGGGTGGTCCGCTATCTCGCCGCGCAGGGTATCCGCAATGTCATCCTCTCCACCGGCTACCTCGCAGCGACGGTGGAAAATCATTTTGCGCCGCAACCGGTGAAAAATGTCCGCGTCACCGGCGTGCCGGAAACCACGCCGCTCGGAACGGCGGGCGGTTTTCTGAATGCAGCACAGAGCACGGAAAAAAATCCGGAAGCCTGGCTCGTGCTGAATGGCGATTCGCTGGCGGTAGCGCCTCTCGAAAAATTGTTCCGATCACTCGACCAACCGGAAATCGCCGGCGGCATCCTCGGTGTGCCGATGGCGGACGCCTCGCGTTTCGGCACTCTTTCGCAGAATGCGCAGGGCGAACTGGCGGGTTTCAACGAAAAGAAACCAGGCGCGGGCAACATCAACGCCGGTGTGTATCTTTTCCGCGCAGACACGCTGAAAGAGTTTCCTGCGAAGTCGCCGCTGAGTTTCGAGACCGACGTGTTTCCCGCGTTGATCGGCAGCAGGGTGCGCTTGAAAACGATCGTGAGCGACGCGCCTTTCCTCGACATCGGCACGCCCGACTCGCTGCCACAGGCGGAAGATTTCGTTCGAAATAATCTCGCGCACTTTGCGCTCTGATCCGTTATGGCCACTCCCAATCCCGAACGCAAAACCGTTTTCGCCACGCCGTGGTTCCAGGTGCTGGAAGCGCCCAGTGGCGGCAAGCACCCGAATTATTCCATCAACTCGCCGGACTTCGTCTGCATCATCGCGGTGACGGAGAACCATGAATTACTGCTGGTCCGGCAGTTTCGTCATGCGGTCGGCACGTTCACGCTGGAACTGCCGGCCGGCCACGTCGAAAAGGACGAAACGCCGGTGCAGGCGGCGCGCAAGGAATTGCTCGAAGAGACAGGTTATGTGGCGGACACCTTTGAGTTGATCGCCGACCTGTCGCCCTCGCCGGCGCGGTTCACGAACCGGATGTGGTGCTATTTTGCCGCGAACGCCCGACGTGCTCCCGAGGCTGAACTGGAGGCCGGTATGAGTTGCGTTCTGCACACGCAAGGACTGCCAGCGCTGCTTCGCGAACCAGATTTTTACAGCATGGGCAACTGGGCGGCAATCATGGCGGCGGTGGCCCAGGGAAAGCTGCAGCTGTGAGTTTTTTTTTACCACGAAACACACGAACTACACGAAAGAATTTGCCCAGACCATTTTCGGGTGGTTCGTGTATTTCGTGGTTGGCGCTTCCCGCTTTCCGCTTGTGGCAAAATTTCGCAGCCGTTAGCTTTCGCCACAACACAATCTTGAATCCGCAACCATGATCATCAGCAGAACTCCATTTCGCATCTCGTTTTTTGGCGGCGGCACGGATTACCCGGCGTGGTATCGGCAGCACGGCGGCGCGGTGCTGGCGGCGACCATCAACAAGTATTGCTACCTGACGTGCCGTTACCTGCCGCCGTTTTTTGAGCACCGCATCCGCGTCGTCTATTCCAAGATCGAGAACTGTCAGAAGCCGGAGGAAATTCAGCATCCATCGGCGCGCGAGACGCTGCGCTTTTTGAAAATCGCGCGCGGCATTGAAATTCATCACGACGGCGATTTGCCCGGTCGCAGCGGCATGGGCTCGAGTTCGGCGTTTACCGTCGGGTTGTTGAACGCGCTTTACGCCTTGCAAGGTCGCGCGGTTGGCAAAAAGCAGCTCGCCTCGGAGAGCATCCACATCGAGCAGGACATCTTGAAAGAAATGGTCGGCTCACAGGATCAGGTCTGCGCGGCTTACGGCGGCTTGAACCGCATCAGCTTTCTGCAGAACGGCGAATTTTCGGTGCAGCCCATGACGCTGACGCATGAGCGGGTGGAGGAATTGACCTCGCATCTGATGCTGTTTTACACCGGCATCAAGCGCACAGCGGCTTCGGTGGCGACGAGTTTTGTGCCGAGCATCACCGAGCGCTCGGCATTGCTGAACAAGATGCGCGACTGCGTGGACCAAGGCTGTGAAATCCTAAACGGCAACGGCGACCTAGCGCCGTTCGGCGACCTGCTGCATGAGGCGTGGCTCGCGAAGCGCGGTTTGAGCGACAAGATTTCCAACGAGCAAGTGGATGCGGCTTACGATGCCGCCCGGGCGGCGGGCGCGCTTGGCGGAAAGCTGCTGGGCGC
Organism: uncultured Verrucomicrobia subdivision 3 bacterium; assembly: GCA_903850425.1. GTDB lineage: Bacteria > Verrucomicrobiota > Verrucomicrobiia > Limisphaerales > UBA11358 > UBA11358. Next base: position 67,132 of record CAINLR010000183.1, read on the forward strand.
GGGCGGTGGCGGATTTTTGCTGGTATTCGCCCCACCGGCTAAACACGCCAAGATCAAGAAACAGTTGAACCGGCTGATTCACGCGCCCTTCAAGTTCGAGTTCGGCGGCAGCCAGGTGATTTTCCACGAATTGGAGGAAGATTATTCAGCGCATGACAAGGCCCGCGACAAACAACAGATCGAGGCGTTCCGTGAGTTGGACGCGAGTGCGCCGGGGGCGAGCTGAATTGTCTTTGGCCACTTATTTTTTCCCTCGCCCCTCCGCAGGCGAGGGAAGCCGGAAAAACTCCGCCCAACCCGTTTTGCCCGCGTCAAAACTTGACCCCATTCCATTGCTGCGGCAAGCTATCCGCTCATGACCGCCCAAGATTTGATCGCCTTTGAGACGGAGATTGCGGATTTGTTTAATGCCGCAAAAATCCGCGCGCCCATCCATCTTTACTACGGCAACGAGGAAAAGATGATTGAGCTGTTCCGTGATGTGAAGCCGGAAGACTGGGTGTTCTGCTCCTGGCGCAGTCACTATCAGTGCCTGCTGAAAGGCGTGCCGCCGGAAGAATTGAAGGCGGAAATTCTCGCGGGCCACTCCATTTCACTCTGCTTCCCGAAACAGCGCGTGGTGTCGTCGGCGATTGTCGGCGGCATCATCCCCATTGCGGTCGGTGCGGCGCTGGGTCTCAAACGCAGCGGCCAAGAAGGCATGGTGCATTGCTTCGCCGGCGAAATGACGAGCGAGACGGGAATCTTCCACGAGAGCGTGAAGTATTCTTACAATCACCAACTCCCGATCCGCTTCATTGTCGAGGACAATGGCAAATCCGTCTGCACGGACACGCGCGAGGCGTGGAACCAGCCGGTGTTGAGCTATGAAAACAACACCCATCCGCTGGTAACCTTCTACAAGTATCAAACCAAATATCCGCACGCCGGAGCCGGCTCGCGCGTTCAATTTTAATTTTATTTTTGCATGAAGTATTTTGACGAACTTTGCCGCGCGATGGAATACCTCGCGCGCGACCAGCGGACGATGTTTCTCGGCCAGGCGGTCGCCTGCCCTGGAACGGCGATGACGAACACGCTGAAGAATGTGGCACGGGAAAAACTCTTGGAACTGCCCGTCACGGAAGATTTACAGATGGGCATGTCCACCGGCCTCGCACTCACGGGCATCGTGCCGGTGAGCATTTATCCGCGCTGGAATTTTCTGCTCTGCGCGGTGAGCCAACTGGTCAGCCATTTGGACAAGCTGCCCGCCATGTCTGCCGGCGGCTACCAGCCGAAGGTGATTATCCGCACGGGCATCGGTTCGGAGCGCCCGCTGCACCCGCAGCAACAGCACGTCGGCGATTTCACGGACGCGTTCCGGCTGATGTGCAAAAACATCGAGGTCATCCGCCTCGACGAACCTGAACACATTTTCCCGGCCTACCAAAAAGCATTGGAACGCGAGGACGGCAAGAGCACAATCATTGTTGAATATGGCGACTACTACAGCGAAAAGTGAACCCGTGACCGCAGCAAACCTGCGCGACTGGCCCCTGATGTCCAACAACATCACGCGCGGCGACTTGGATGCCCTGATTGAATTCCTCAAGCAGGACGATCCGATTCTCACACAATCAAAGAACGTCATCGCCTTCGAGCAGGAATGGTCCGAATGGGTGGGCGTGAAGCACAGCGTCTTCGTCAACTCCGGTTCCTCCGCGAACCAGATCACGATGGCCGCCCTCCGCGAGCGTTTCGGCCCCGGCGAAGTCATCGTGCCAACGCTGACGTGGGTTTCGGACATCGCCTCCGTGCTGCAAGCGGGCTTTGATCCGGTGTTTGTGGATATCAATCCGCGCACGCTCGGCATGGACACGGCGCAAGTCATCGCTGAATTAAACAGCAGCACGCGCGCGGTATTCCTCACGCACATCCTCGGCTACAACGCGCTCGATCAGGTTTTACTCGACGAGTGCCAGAAGCGCAACATCCCGATCATCGAGGACGTCTGCGAATCGCACGGCGCGACGTTCAAAGGCAAACGCCTTGGCGCCTATGGCTTCGCCTCGAATTTCTCGTTTTACTACGCGCACCACATGAGCACCATTGAAGGTGGCATGGTGTGCACGAATGACTACGAGTTCTACGAAATGCTCCGCATGTTCCGCTCGCATGGCATGGTGCGCGAGAGCAAGGACGCGGCCCTGAAGGCGCGCTACCAATCTGAATTCCCGGATTTGAACCCCGATTTCATCTTCGCGTTTCCGGCCTACAACGTCCGCAGCACGGAAATCAACGCCGTGCTGGGTCGCACGCAATTGAAGCGTCTTGACGCCAACAACGCGAAGCGCACGCGCAACCTGAATTGCTTCCTCGACAATCTGGACCCGAAGAAGTTCTACACCGACTTCGACCGCGAGGGCAGTTGCAACTACGCCTTCACGCTCGTTCTGCGGGAAGCGGATCAGGCGCTCTGGGATCGCGTCGAAAAAACGTTGCGTGGACGCAAGATTGAATTCCGTCGCGGCACGTCCGGCGGCGGCAATCAGCTGCGCCAGCCGTTCCTGCGCAAACTGCTCGGCGACGAGTTTGAAAAGTATCCGGCCGTCAACCACGTCCATTTCTTCGGTGCCTACATCGGCAATTATCCCGACCTCGAAACCGATCGCATCGCGGCGCTCTGTCAGTTGCTCAATTCCATTTGATTTATGAATCGCCCGCTGGATGTCCTTTTTGTAAACGCCGATTCGTCGGCCCTGGCTTATCAAGATTTGAGCAAGGATTTCTCAGCGATTGAACCGCCCACGTGGGCGCTGCTGCTCGCGCAAGCCTGCCGTTCCAATGGTTTTGGCGTGGCCATCCTCGACTGCGGCGCAGAACGGCTCTCGGAGGAACAATCCGTCAAGCGAATTGAAGAAATGCCCGCACGGCTAGTTTGCTTTGTGGTTTACGGCCAGAATCCGAATTCCGGCACGACCAACATGATCGGCGCGACTTCGCTGGCCCGAAAACTGAAGGCAGCGAAGCCGGACACCAAGACCTGTTTTGTCGGCTCGCACACCAGCGCATTGCCGATGGAAGTAATCTCGCTCAAGGAAGTGGATTTCATCCTGCTAAATGAAGGCGTTTATGCGCTGCAGAATCTGTTGCGGACGGATTTGCAGTCCAGCCTCGACCAGGTCAAAGGCATCGGCCACAAGCAAGGCGGCGCGCCCATGCTGAACGCGCCAGAGATGGTCGTGCCGAACGAGCGGATGGATATTGATCTGCCGGGCTATGCGTGGGATCTGCTGCCCTACAAGAATACGCCGCTGGATTTGTATCGCGCCCACTTCTGGCACGCGGAGTTCAACCACGATCTGCGCACACCGTTCGCCGCGATCTATACGTCGCTGGGCTGCAAATTCAAATGCGATTTCTGCATGATCAACATCGTCAACCGCACGGACAATGCGGATGGCGTGGTCTCGGCAAATTCGCCGAACATGCGGTTCTGGTCGCCGCAGTTCATGCTCAAGGAATTTGAAAAGCTTGCCGCGATGGGCGCAAAGACCATCCGCGTCTCGGACGAGATGTTCTTCCTGAACAAGAACTATTACGAGCCGCTGCTGGACGGACTCATCGAACGCCAGTTGGACTTGCGGATGTGGACCTATTCCCGCATTGACACCGTGCGTCCGCAGTATCTGGAGAAATTCCGCAAGGCGGGCATCAACTGGCTGGCACTGGGTGTCGAGGCCGGCAACCAACTGGTGCGCCGCGAAGTTTCCAAAGGCAGTTTTCAGGACGTCAACATCCGCGAAGTCATCAAGACCGTCCGCGAATCCGGCTTGTATGTCATTTCCAATTACATCTTCGGCTTTCCCGAAGATACGCACGACACGATGCAGCAAACGCTCGATCTCGCACTGGAACTGAACACGGAGATGGCCAACATGTATCCGTGCCAGGCGCTGCCGGGCAGCCCGCTTTATTACACGGCCAAGGCGAACGGCTGGAAACTCCCCTCCTCGCCGAGCGGCTATGGATTCCTTTCCTACGACAGCGAACCGTTGCCGACGAAGCATCTCTCCGCCGCACAGGTGCTGAAATTCAGAGATGAAGCCTGGAAGACCTATTTCACCAATCCGGCTTACTTGCAGTCGGTGGAAAAAACCTTCGGCCCGCAGCAGCGCAAAAATGTCGAGGCCATGGCCAGTTTCCGGTTGAAACGGAAATTGCTGGGCGATTAACTCGCCATGAAAAAGGTTCTCGTCACCGGCGGCACCGGCTTTGTCGGCAAACACCTGCAATCGGAACTCACGCGACGCGGCATCGCCCACTTCGCGTTTGGCGGACGTCAGTTCGACCTGACCAAATGGGATCAAGCCAAAGCCGTCTTCCAGCAACATCAGGATGTGGATTTGATTCTGCACCTGGCCAGTTTTCAAGCGGCGGGAGAATTTCCCGGCCAGCACACGGCGGAACAATACTTCGTCAATACTCTCATCCACAGCCACACGCTGGAGGCTTGGCGGAAGTTTATTCCCGGTGCCAAGCTGATCACCGTTGGCGCTTCGTGCGCGTATCCGAGCGCGGCGCAGGGGATGACCGAGGATAAGTTTTTCGAGGGTGCCATCCACGGCAGCGTTTATTCCTACGGCGCGACCAAGCGAATGCTTTATACCGGCATCCTTGCTTACAACGACCAATACAAACTGAACGGCAGCTACGTTGTTCCGGCCGCGATGTATGGCGAAGCTGACGATTTTAACGAGGCGACGGCGCACGTTCCGGCCGCGCTAGTCGGGCGTTTTGCCCGCGCGGTGAAGTCCAACGCGCCGGAAGTGGAGATCTGGGGCGACGGCTCCCAGGTGCGCGATTTCATGGACGTGAAGATATTTGTAAATGGGCTGCTCGACATCGCGCCACGCCTGGATCACGATTTGATTAACCTCGTCCCGCATGGCGGAAAAACTGTGAAGGAGCTGGCACTCACCGTCTGTGAAGCTTCGGGCTATCAAGGCAAAGTGGTATTCAACGCCAACCGTTACACCGGTGCTAAGGAAAAATTTCTGGATGCCAACAAGCTGCGGGAAAAGTTCGGCATGGTCATCAATGGCGACCTCGCCCCCGGCATCCGCCGCACGATGGATTGGTATTTCGCAAATTACGAAGCCGTGAAGGACCGGCGAAAGTTTCCGAAAACATGAGTTCGCCAACCATTCATCCGGGCGAGATCACCATCATTATGGCCACGCGCGGCCGGCCAGAGATGCTCGCGCAGGTTTTCGCCTCACTCAAAGCCCACACCGCACAGAAAGACAAGGTCTGCATCTGGCTTTATGTGGACGAGGACGATCGGGTGACACGGGATGCGATTGAGGCGGGGAAATTGAGCGATGCCGGCATCAAGATCAACTGGCACTTCGGCGGCCAGACTGCCGGCCTTTGTGAAACACAGCACACGCTCTGGCACAATTCCGGCCACACGTCCGAGATCTACATGATCACCTGCGACGACGCCGTTTACAGCACGCCCGGCTGGGACGACGTGCTGCGCGACGCTTCCAAACAATTTCCCGATGGCATATTTGTGGCCAGTCCGCATGACCCGATGACGGCGGACACCTGCACGTATCCCATCTTCGGCTGGCGCTGGCTGGAAACGTTGCAGACGATTTTCCCCGGGCATTTTCCCTACTGGTATGATGACCGCTGGGTGCATCAAATTGGTGAGCTGAGCGGAAGGTTTGTCTGGCTTTCCATTGTGATGAATGGCATTCGGGGCAAGGGAAAAACCCGGCGCATGCGTGACTTGCCGTTTTGGGCACGTTTCTTCCAACTCGCGCTCGACGAACGAAAAACTTCTGCGAAAAAACTGATTGAAGCCATGAATCTTGACCCTGCAAACAAGCAAGCCGCTCTCGCAAAAGCGGACCAACGCGCGACGGAAATTGAGGCGCAACAGGACAAGAAATTCTCCGACCTTTACGCGGTGTTTCAGGAAGAACGGTTCACGTTGCATACTCCGGAGGAGCGGCGCGCGTGGAATCCGGCTTATTTCCAGAAGGAATCCGCCGCCGTGGCGCAAATGCTTGGCTATGCCCAGCAGCGCATCGCTGAAAAAAAATTCGAGGAGGCGCTGAAGTTCATTGATGCCACGTTCATGTCCAATCTGCGCGTCCGGCAGGCGCAGGACATGAAGGTGGCATGCCTCCGCGCGCTGGGCAGAAACGCCGAAGCGGACAAACTCGCCGGTGAAGTTCTGGCTGCGTGGCCTGAAATGAATGCCGCCCGCCGCCTGTTTCGTTTTCTCGGCATGGTTGCCAGCGACGGCAAAGCCATGGTCGTCGGTTTTCTTTCCGGCGGCGGCAAGAAAAAGAAATGACTTACGACACGGTCATTGTGGGCGGCGGGATCGTCGGACTGGCGACGGCTTTTCGGTTATTGGAAGCGAGGCCGCAGTTGAAAATTTTGCTGCTTGAGAAAGAGGCGAAACTCGCCGCGCATCAGACCGGCAACAACAGCGGTGTCCTCCATTCGGGACTTTACTACAAACCCGGTTCGGAGAAGGCGCGTCTGAGCGTCAGCGGACTGCAACAGATTATCGCCTTCTGCCGCGAGCACGGCATCGCGCACGAGCAGTGCGGAAAAATCGTGGTCGCGACCACCAAGGAAGAAGTGGAACAGCTTGAAAATTTATGGACGCGGGGCAACGCGAACGGGCTCCTCGGCTTGCGGAAACTGAATCCCGCGCAGATCAAGGAGATCGAACCTCATGCCACCGGGCTGGCGGCGATTCATGTGCCGCAGGAAGGCATCGTGGATTATCCCGCGGTTTGCGAGAAACTCGGCGAACTCATCCGCCTGCGCGGCGGCGAAATCAAGCTCAACACCCGCGTGGAAAAAATTCTTCCCGCTGGCGGCGAAAAGGTGGTTGAAACTTCCGCTGGAACATTTCGCGCCAAGTTCGTCATTGCGTGCGGCGGGTTGCACGCGGACCGGCTCGTGAAAGCCGCCGGGCAAAAACCGACCGCCAAGATCATTCCGTTTCGCGGCGAATATTTTCAGATCAAAAAAGCGCGGCAGCATCTGGTCCGGCATTTGATCTACCCCGTGCCCGATCCGAAGTTTCCCTTCCTCGGCGTGCATTTCACCCGCTTGGTGCATGGCGGCATTGAAGCCGGACCCAATGCCGTGCTCGCCTTCGCGCGCGAAGGCTACAAATGGACGGACGTGAACGTGCGCGATCTGGCGGAATCGCTGTGCTTTCCCGGCTTGTGGAAATTTCTGGCGAAATATCCAAGCCTGTGCGGCTACGAAATTCGCCGCTCGCTCTCCAAAGCTGAGTTCTGCCGATCCTTGCAAAAGCTCGTGCCGGACATCCGCGAGGACGATTTGGAAACGGGCGGGGCCGGCGTGCGCGCACAGGCGATGCTGCCGGACGGAAAACTGGTGGAAGATTTTCACTTCGACGAGGCCCCCGGCATTCTGCACGTCGTCAACGCGCCATCGCCCGCCGCCACGGCGTCGCTCGCGATCGGGCAGACGATTTGCCAGCGGGTATTGCCTTCGCTGAGTTAGCCTCACGCCAAGAGCGCGAAGGACGCAAAGGGAAAAATAGGGACCCAACTTTGCGGCCTTGGTGACCTTTGCGTGAAAAATCAAAGCCCCGTCGGATGGTCCAGAAATTCCCACGGCAGCTTGAATGTTTTGGAAAGTTCCGCCGCCAGAGCCTTCACGCCAAAAGTCTCCGTCGCGTAATGGCCGCCGTAGAAAACATTCAAGTCCAGCTCCTCGGCGAGCGCGTAAGTCCAGTGCGGGCCTTCGCCGGTGATGAAGGTATCCACGCCCTCGCTCGCTGCCACCTTCAAATCGCCACCCGCGCCACCGGTGACCACACCGATGCAATCGCAAATTTCCTTTCCACCGGGAAGGATCGTGGGCTTTGCGCCAGTCGCGCGTTCCAGTCGTGCCGCCAGTTCGTTTCGGGAAATTCTAGTTTGCGACTTGAACCCGATGGTCTGTCCATGGCTGGCAAAGAACGGCTTCAATTTTCTTAGGCCAAGCGCGGCACACAACTGCGCGTTGTTGCCAAACTTGGGATGCGCGTCGAGCGGCAGATGGGAGCTGTAAACCGCGAGCTTGTTCTCAATGAGGAGTTGGACCAGCTCATATTTCTTACCCGTCCACGGCTGTGCCGGATTCCAAAACAGGCCGTGATGCACGATCAACAGATCTGCCTTGGCCGCGATTGCCAGCTTCACCGTGGCCAGGCTGGCATCCACCGTCGCCGCGATGCGGGTGACCGTGCCGGAGTTTTCCACCTGCAAACCGTTGACCGCACCGTCGTAGTCGCCAATTTCACTGGTGCGAAGAACTTGGTCACAGTAATTGACGATGGTGGCAAGTGCGGCTTTCGGCATGGGTGGATGAAATCAAATCGGCCGTATTCTGAAAAGCGGGAAACACCGATGAAAAAAGGCTCCCACGAAAAGAAGCCGATGGCCCGGAAAAACTGGCGCGGTTTTTTCTACTCACTGTGGTGAAACTTCGCGGCCGGATTTTGGATGAAGATGGTGGTGTCGCCGCTGTGCTGGACGCCATCCAGCCGGATCATGGCTTGGCACAACGTCTGGTTGATATTGAAGGGCGGGCCGTGCAATTCATAGCCGGCCTTGAGCTTGCGGTTCACCTTGTCGGCAAAGTGATGAAAGCCAGCGTGAAAATCATCTTCGTTGCTGACCACGACAATATAATCGGCAGAGTGGGTTGACATAAGGCGATTGGCTGAAAATAAATCGTGAACGCGCCTGCGGCAAATGAAATCCGGCGGAAAATCTTTCGCTTGCCTGACCTTGCCCTTGGCGTAGCATCCCGCCAGTTAATATATTTTAGTGTTTCAGCCGCTCCAATATTCACCGATAATCCTCAAATGTCTGAACCGATCCCCTACCTCGATTTGCGCGCGCAAATGAAACCGTTGCGTGCGGAACTGGACGCCGCCATCGCCCGAACGCTGGACAACTGTTCCTTCTGCCTGGGCCCCGACGTGGTGCAATTTGAAAAAGATTTCGCGAAGTTTTGCGGCGCGCAACATTGCGTCGCCTTCAATAGCGGCACCTCCGCCCTGCACATTGCGCTGCTGTTGCTCGGCGTCGGGCCGGGAGATGAGGTGATCACCACGCCGTTTACCTTTGTGGCGACGAGTTGGGCAATTTCCTACGTTGGCGCCAAGCCGGTGTATGTGGATATTGACGATGCGACCTTCAACCTCGATCCGAAGTTGATTGAAAAAGCCATCACGCCGAAAACCAAGGCAATTATGCCGGTGCATCTTTACGGCCAGCCGTTCGACGTGGGGGCGATTCTAGAAATCTGTCGCCAACATAAATTGCCGCTGGTGGAAGACGCGGCGCAGGCGCACGGCGCAAAATTCCAAGGCAAAGTTATCGGCACGTTTGGTGAAATATCCTGCTTCAGCTTTTATCCCGGGAAAAATCTGGGGGCCGCCGGCGAAGGCGGCGCCCTGGTGACCAACAATGCCGACTTCGCAAAACGGGCGCGCGCCCTGCGTGAGCACGGTTCCACCGTGCGCTATTATCACGATGAGATCGGCTATAATTATCGCATGGAAGGCATCCAGGGCGCGGTGCTGGGCGTAAAGCTGCCCCACCTGGAAAAATGGACCCAAGCGCGGCGGCGGGTGGCGCACCGCTACCATCAATTGTTGCAAGACACGCCGTTGCAATTGCCATTGGAAGCCAGCTTTGCCGAAAGCGCTTATCATTTATTTGTGGTCCGGCATCCGCGCCGCGATGACTTGAAGGCGCACCTTGATGCCAACGGTGTCGGCTGCGCCCTGCATTATCCGCTGCCGCTGCATCTGCAAAAATGCTACGCCAGCCTCGGCTACCAGGCCGGCGACTTTCCGATTTCCGAAAAGGCCGGGCGGGAATGCTTGAGCCTGCCGATTTACCCGGAGCTAACAGATCCGCAGCTCGAGCGCGTGGCGGCGGTGGTCAAAGACTTCTTCAGCAAGTAAGCTTTGCCCCTGGGCCAAACTTCAGGCGACCAGTTAATTAACTGGCCGCTTATTTGTTGGCGCGGGCTAGTTTGAAACCGTGTTCTTTTTCAAGACATCGCGGGACACGGCTGTCTTGAAGGGTTGATTTGGGCGCCGATCGCTAAGCGGATCCAAAAAAGAACCGAATTATTTTCAGATCAGCCCGGCGCTCAAAACCGCCGAAAAACCCCTGTTTTTATGCTGGTTTTCCCAACCAGCACCGTTGACTTTCAGTTGACTTAAGTGATTTTCAGAAGGTTGCCCCGCGGCAAAAACCGAGTTGGCAACCCTTATGCGTAAGCACGGTTAATGTCGTGCAACGCAAACAACTTTCGGGCGAGACCCTTCACCTTCAGTTCACTTCTGTGGCTGTGGTTAGCGGTAGTTTCGCAACTGTCTGCGGCGGCAACCCAGAGCGTGTCGCTAAAATGGAATCCGAGCGCGGATACGAACGTGGCGGGCTATCGGATTTATTACGGCACAACCAGCTTCAACTACAAAAATGTGGTGACCGTCGGGAATGTCACCAATGCGGTCATTTCAGGCCTGGCGGATGAAACAACTTTTTTCTTTGCCGCCACCACCACGGATGCGGCAGGCAACGAAAGTGATTTCTCCAATGAGGCGACCTTCACCACGGCGGCGGCGGTAGCGCCAGTGATGGGCAACCAGCCGCCCACCTTGAATGATCTCGCCGCACTGACGGTTTATCAAAACGCGGGGTTCCAAACTATTCCTTTATCCGGCATAACTTCTGGATCGGCCAGCGAAAAACAGTTGCTCAAGGTGACCGCTACCTCCAGCAATCCAAATCTCATCGCCAACCCCACGGTGAATTACACCAGTCCCAATACCAACGGCGCGTTGGTGTTTAAGCCTTCAACAACTCTCACCGGAACTTCGATAATCAACGTTACTGTTAATGACTGCGGTAAAACCAACAACCTCACCATCAAACATTTTTCCATTACGGTTATCGCGCCACCCAATTTACTGATTCCACGATTTGCAACACCATTGACCAATACAACTGCGGTTGTTGGACAAATGGTCACATTCAATGCGGCGGTCACGGGCAAGGCCCCCTTTAAATTCCAATGGAAATTCAACGGCCTGAACTTGTCCGGAGCAACCGGGGCAACGCTCACGCTTAAAACGGTTAAAACCAATCAGTCGGGCGCTTATTCGGTTTTAGTTTCCAATTCGGCTGGTTCTACAAATGGCATCGTTCAATTGTCGGTCAAAGCCGCAACCGCTTCCAAAGCGAAGGCGCAGGCAGTCGTTCCGACGATCAACCCCTTGGCCACGGCAGCTACCTTGACGTCGGTCAAACAGGCAAACGGACAATTGGCCATTGCCGTGTCCGGAATCGCGGGGTGCAAGTATGTGGTGCAAGCCTCCAGCGATTTAGAAAATGGTCGGACCTACAAACCAACACTGCTCCCTTCATCTTTTCTGAGCCGAATGCAGGCAGCTTCCAACAACGCTTTTACCGCACCTATTATTTACCATAGAAAACAGTTCAGTTTGATTTGGCATAGCCGATGCTAAAGATATTTTATGACATACAAACATTCATTAGCGATTAACAAGTCTTGGTTTCACCATGGAGCCATTGGCTTCACATTTTCTGGCATGATCGCCAAGCTTCGCAATGCAGTAAGCATTGAGATTCCAGTTGGTTATCAAGATGAAACCGGTTTTCACACCGGTGTGAAGTCGGCGGTAAAAGAAGTGAAATGGCCGTCAACTTGGTAGCCTGGGTTCACGGTCTGTCCAGTTAACAGGCACGCAACTGTTTAAACATTGGACACTTTGCGGTTCCCGATCAAAACAGCTCTCTTTCTGGGGCAAGAGCTCCCCGGCAATATTCTCCTGCCGACTCCCTTGCTAATTTTCTTCCGGCTTCAAATCCATCGGCAACCACGAAATGTTAGATTCAGTAGATTCTAACATTTTGAAAATCAGAGTCCCGTGTGCGTGCCTTGTTTTTTATGGACAAGCTTGGCACTTTTGTCTAATTTAGGGACATGGAGTCTCGTTTCATCAAGACAACAACAATTTATTTGCGGCGAGCAGCAGTTTTTGCGGTTTTAAGTTAATCATGTTTGTGGATGAATTGGCTTATTCCAAACTCATGGCCTATCCGTTTGATTGACGATGATGCTTTGGTTTAACTTTATTTAATTGCATCCGAAGCCTGATTCTCTAAATGCAAACCACAAACCCAGCTTGGTATGGTGCCCGGACGAAGCTGAAACATGAGCACATCGCGGCTGCGAACCTGTGTAAAAATTTGGACTTGGAGGTGTTTTTTCCGAGGCTGCGTCTTGAAAAGATCACTCGGCGCGGCGTGATGCGGGTGTTGGAACCTTTGTTTCCTTGTTATATTTTCGTGCATTGCGTCATTGAGGATCGCATCAATGAGATCCAACACTCGGCTGGCATTAGCAGCATTGTTCATTTTGGCAGCAAAATCCCTTTTATTCCGGACTCCATCATTGAGGAGCTTCAGTCATGCTTTGAAATAGACGATATTATCACGGTGGAAAGCCGGCTTTCACCAGGCGATGTGGTCACGGTGACTGATGGAGCCTTCGCAGGAATGCCGGCTCGGGTCTTAAAAAACCTGCCCGCCAAGAAAAGGGTGCAGATCTTGCTGGAGATACTCGGGCGGCGAACCACGGTTGAGGTTGGCCAAAATGCGGTGATGCAGCAAAAGATCAGCTTGGCAGAGATGGTGCCGGTCCTAGCTTCGGCACCAATCGGTCAGAAGACATTACGGCCTTGAAGAACATGAATACACCGCCGCCCATCGCGGGGTTCAGCGTTCGTTTTGGAAAACGATCCAAACGAGCATTTGCGGAGCCTTGCTGAAATTCAGGCATCCATGAAAAATCACAAACACAACGTAATTCCCCGCTGGAAGCGCGCTTTGGATATGGTTGCCATTTTATTGGCGATGCCAATCTTGCTGCCGCTGTCAGTGGTCATCGCGGGGGCCATACGAACGACCTCCACCGGTCCGTTTTTGTTCCAGCAGGAGCGTGTCGGTTATCGAGGGCGGCGGTTCATGTGTCTCAAATTCCGCACGATGTATTGCGGATCCGAGACAGTCACGCATCAAGGACATTTGATGAACCTCATGGACTCGGACGCGCCCATGGTAAAGATGGATGCCACCGGCGATGCCCGGATTATTCCCGTGGGCAAGCTGCTGCGGTCGTCCGGGCTGGATGAACTGCCGCAACTAATCAACGTCCTCAAAGGCGAAATGAGCCTGGTTGGCCCGCGTCCGTGTCTGCCATACGAAGCGGAAAAATATCTGCCCTGGCAACAAGAGCGATTCGATGCCGTGCCTGGTCTGACTGGATTATGGCAGGTCAGCGGCAAGAACCGCACCACGTTTACGCGGATGATGCAGTTGGACATTGAATACGCTCGAACCAAAAACCTCGGGCTGGACTTGAGAATCATTTTAAAAACCATTCCTGCCCTCCTCGTGCAAATGTCCGACCAGCGGCAAAAAAAGAAAGCGCGGCCCCACTTGGTAACACCGGAGACCGCCATGTCCGTGCGCATTACCAATAGTTGACTGTTTACAAGACCGGCATTCCGGTTGCTTTTGATGTTGATAAACAAACCAGAATCAAATCCTTAACCTAACTGTTATGTCAAAAAAAATTCGCGTCGGGGTGGCAGGCTGCGGTTACTGGGGCCCCAACCTGATTCGCAACTTCCGCGCCTTGCCTGATTGCCACCTTAAGATGATGTGCGATCTCAACACCGGACGCCTCCGTCACCTCAAGGCTCTTTATCCGGAAGTCGAAGGCGAAACCAATTACACGCACATGCTCAACGGCGTGAATCTCGACGCCATCGTCATCGCCACCAGCGTGGCCAACCACTTTCCGATGGCCAAAGCCGCGCTGCTCGCCGGCAAGCATACCTTCATCGAAAAACCCATGGCTAGTTCGGTTGAGCACTGCGAGGAACTGGTTGAAATCGCCAATCACAAAGGGCTTATTTTGATGACCGGCCATACGTTTCTTTACTCGCCGGTCGTCCGCAAAATTCAGGAGATCATCAACAAAGGCGACATCGGCGAAATCCGATACATCTGTGCGCGCCGACTCAATTTGGGGCTGTTTCAGAAAGACATCAATGTCGCCTGGGACCTGGCCCCCCACGATTTGTCCATCATCATGGCTATCATGGGCGAACAACCCATCAGCGTGAACTGCCACGGCAGCGCGCACGTCACGCCCGGCATTGAAGACGTGACGGCCATGTGCCTGACCTTCGCCAAACAGCGCTCGGCCATCATTCACAGCAGTTGGCTGGATCCGCGCAAAGTCCGCGAAATGACCATCGTCGGCAGCAAGCGGATGATTGTTTACGACGATCTGGCCCCGCTCGAAAAAATTCGTGTCTTTGATACCCGCGTCGAGCGTCCGCCGCATTATGATACGTTCGGTGAATTCCAATATGCCTATCACTATGGCGACATGTATGCGCCCTACGTGAAACAAGAAGAACCGCTGAAGACCGAGTGCCAGCATTTTCTGGATTGCATCAAACAAAACACAAAACCCTTGAGTTGCGGCACGCGCGGGCTCGAACTGGTGAAAATTCTGGAAGCCTCGTCCGAATCTTTGCGACGCGGCGGTGCGGCGGTGGAGCTTTCTAACGGGCGCATCCAAGTTGCCCCCAAACCCAATCCTAAACGGACCCCAACCGTGAAGTCGTTGACGAATGGCTTGAACCACAAATCGCGCGTGTCCAAAACCAACGGCAAGACTCCGATAAAATTTGTCCAGAACGGAAACGGACACTGATTCGCCCTGATGAATCCACCCGAACAACCGCTCCAGCGGATTGCGCCTGACGTCAAGCTGGGGACAAATGTCCGCATTTTCAGTTTCACAAATCTTTACGGCTGTGAAATTGGAGACGATGTAAAAATCGGCACTTTTGTTGAAATCCAGAAAGGTTCAAAAATCGGGAACCGCTGCAAAATTTCCAGTCACACTTTTATCTGCGAAGGGGTGACGCTCGAAGATGAGGTGTTTGTCGGCCACAACGTTGTTTTCACCAATGACCGCTATCCGCGTTCCACTAATGGCACGGGCCAACTCCAATCTGAAGCCGATTGGGCGTGCATCCCGACCCTCATCAAACGCGGGGCGTCCATCGGTTCCGGCGCGGTGCTGCTGTGCGGCATAACCGTGGGCGAAAATGCGATGATTGGCGCGGGCAGCGTGGTCACCAAAGACGTGCCCGCCGGCGCGACCGTAGTCGGCAATCCCGCGCGCCTCGTCAAACTGCGACCGCCGAAAAACTGACGGTGGCCGCGCAAATAAATTGTGGTCACGGAAAACTTTGCGTCGAACCGGGTGCGGCGGATTCATCCGCTGGAAATCTCAAATTGGGACGCGCTGTTCACCAGTCGCCCCGATTTTTCATTTTTCCACGGCGCGGCGTGGGTTCGGGTGTTGGCTGACACCTACGGTTTTACCCCGGTTTATCTGGCGACAGGGGCACCGCACGCCCCGGAAGCAATCTTCCCGTTGATGGAGGTGGCCAGTTGGCTGACCGGACGACGCGGGGTGGCCCTGCCCTTCACGGACGAGTGCGCGCCGCTGACCACTGATCGGACGGAGAACGAAAAGCTGTTTCAAAGCGCGCTGGAACTCGGCCGGGAGCGGGGTTGGAAATACCTCGAGTGTCGCGGCGGCCGGAAGTTGTTTGGAGCGGTTCCCGCCGCGCTTTCATTTTACGGACATCGGCTGGAGCTCATGGCGGATGAGGAAAAACTATTTGGCGGGCTGGAGAGTTCCGTGCGCCGCGCGATCCGCAAATCGCAGAAGGACGGGGTGACTGTTGAGATTTCGCAAGGGCTG
This sequence comes from uncultured Verrucomicrobia subdivision 3 bacterium, assembly GCA_903850425.1. Lineage (GTDB taxonomy): Bacteria > Verrucomicrobiota > Verrucomicrobiia > Limisphaerales > UBA11358 > UBA11358. The sequence goes on from CAINLR010000183.1 coordinate 83,068, forward strand.
GCCGCCGTGCGAATTTTTTACAAGTTGCAATGTGCCACGCGCAAACGGCACGGGCTGCCACCGCAGCCATTTGATTTTTTTGTGAACATCCACCGGCATATCATGTCCCAGAACCAGGGAATTGTGGCCGTGGCGAGTTACGCAGGAAAGGCCGTCGCCGCTGCGATTTACTTTTTTCTTGGAGGTCGGGCGATTTACAAATACGGCGCGTCGGATCGGGCCCAGCAGCATTTGCGGGCGAATAATTTGGCGATGTGGGAAGCCATCCGCTGGCTAGCGGGCCACGGGGCGACGCAATTGCATTTCGGTAAAACCGCGCTGGCCAACGACGGGTTGCGGCGGTTCAAGCTGGCCTGGGGCACCACCGAGGAAGCCATCGAGTATGTGAAGTATGATTTGCGGCAAAATAAATTTGTTACGGACACGGACGCGCTCAGCGGCTGGCATAACGCCGTCTTCCGGTCGCTGCCGGGCGGCTTGTCGCGGGCGGCGGGGAAGCTGCTCTACAAACATTGGGCGTGATTTTTCGCCGACAAACCAGTTTAATATAGACTATAAATGAATAACAGCCGACCCGTCGAATCGCCTCCGGGGATCAACCTGGGAGACGTGTATTTTGTGGTGTTCCGCCACAAGTGGAAAATCATCATTTTGTCCCTCCTCGGCCTGGTGGGAGCCACGACCTATTATCTGCTCAAGACGCCGCCCTTTCAAACCGAGGTGAAGTTGATGATCCGTTACGTTTCGGACAGCCATTCGAAAAATCCATCAGAGATGAATACGCAGGTCACCTCGATGACCGAAGCGCAGAGCATCATGAATTCAGAAATGGAGATTCTGACCAGCTTTGATCTCGCGGCGAAGGTGGCCACCAACATCGGCCCGGAAAAAATCCTGGCCCAGATCGGCGGAGGCAAGAATGCCACCGTGGCCGCTGCGGTCATTCATGGCAATCTCAAGGTCGTAGGTTCGAAAGACAGCAGCGTCATCCATGTCACCTTCAGCCATGCTGACCCCACGATTGTGCAGCCGGTGTTGAATGATTTGATTACGGAATATCTGGCCAAACATCTGCAGGTTCACTCGGCTGTCAGTCTTTCGGAGGACACGCTCACTGAGGTAACCACCCAGCTCAAGGGTCAGATTACACAGATCGAGGACGAATTGCGCATGATCCGAACCAATGCGGGCATCATCTCCGTGGAAGACTCGGAAAAATCCTACTCGGAGGAAATCGCGCGCATCCGCCGAGATCTTTTCCAGGCCGAGATCCAAATGGAGGAGCATCGCGCCAACCTGAACGAACTGGCCGGGCGAAAAACCGCCGGCGCCGCGACCAACTCGGCCAACTCGACCGACTCGACCACATCCCTCGCCAATGTTCCGGCTGAAGATCTGGCGAAATATAAGAGCGCGTGCGGACGAATTGACAGTGCCCAAAAACAGGAGGAGTCCTATTTGTATCAACAGAATTTCACTGACGAAAACAAGCTCGTGGTCGCCGTGCGCGAGCAGAAGGCGGTGGCCACGAAAATCAAGCAGGAGTTGGAAGCACAATTCCCCGCCTTGGCGGACTTGGATGTGCCGCCGCCGCCAGTGTATTCGCCCGCTCCGGCGGGCGACAATAATGATGGCCGGCTGACCATTTCGCTGCCGGTGCGAATCAAAAGTTTGGAACAGCAGCTCGCCCAAATGCAGGTGGAAGCCGCCCGACTGGAGACGGCGAAGGCCAAAATCTCCGACCTCATCCGCACCAAACAAATTGAGGAAGAAAACTATAAATCCTACAAAACCATCCTGGAACAGGCGCATATTGACCAAACGCTCGGTCCAGGGGGCCGCGGCAACAACATCAGCGTCATCCAGCAGCCGTCGCCGGTGTCCAAAGATTTTGGAAAGTTTTACAAAGCCATCGGCCTGTTATTCGCGGGCGGCGTGGGACTTGGCCTGGGCTGGGCGTTCCTCATTGAATTCGTCCTTGACCGCTCGATCAAGCGGCCGATTGAAATCCAGACGAAGCTGCACATCCCGTTCTTTTTGTCCATTCCCGACCTGAATCAAAACCGCCGCACCCGGCTGGCCGCACCCAAACGCGCGCAGTTGGCCTACAACAATAATGGCAAGACCAAAGCCGAGGCCGGCCCCGTTCCGGCGATGCCGAGCGGAGCGCTCGAACTGACCTCCACCGAAGTCAACCGGCGCTTGCAGTCGCACTACGACGCCTTGCGCGACCGGCTGGTGATCTATTTTGAATCCATCAACCTCACGCGCAAGCCCAAGCTGGTGGCCGTCACCAGCACGCACGAAGGCGCGGGCGTCAGCACCATCGCCGCCGGTCTGGCTGCCTCCCTTTCGGAGACCGGCGATGGCCGCGTGCTGCTCGTGGATATGAATCTCGAACACGGCGCGGCGCAGCAGTTTTTCAACGGCAAACCCAGCCTGCAAATTGACGATGCGCTGCATAATGAAAAACGGGACGAAGCGCTGGTGCAGGAAAATTTGTATGTCGTCTCCGAAGGTTCCAATACCGAAAAACTGCCGCGCGCCCTGCCCAAACGGTTCGCCTCGCTCATTCCCAAACTCAAGGCCAGCGATTACGATTACATCATCTTCGACATGCCGCCCGTCAGCCCCACCAGCGTGACCACCCGCCTCGCCGGCTACATGGACAACGTCATGCTCGTCGTTGAATCCGAGCAGACCGATCAGCAGGTGGCGCTGCAGGCGAAAGCCCTGCTCGCGCAGTCCAACGCCAACGTCACCGCCGTGCTCAACAAGACGCGCCAATACATTCCCGCCTACCTGCACAAGGATATTATTCTCGGCGGCGAACAGTTCTGATGCGCCCACGCCCGGCCCGACGCGTGACGGCTTCCGCCACGCGTCCGCACCTCTGACCCCAATGCTGACCAATCGGATTTATTACCGTTTCAAACCCTATCTGCCGTGGCGGTTGCGGATGGGCGTGCGGCGGATTCTGGCCCGGCAGCAGCGGCGGCAGCACGCGCTGACCTGGCCGATTAATCCCGCCGCCGGCCTGACGCCGGCGGGCTGGCCGGGCTGGCCGGAAGGGAAGAAATTCGCGCTCGTCCTCACCCACGATGTCGAAGGCCCCAGCGGCCTGGCCAAATGCCAGCAACTCATGCAGCTTGAGCAGTCGCTGGGGTTCCGCTCGTCCTTCAATTTTATTCCCGAAGGCAAATACAAAGTGACACCCGAACTGCGCGCCGAGTTGCGCCAGAACGGATTCGAGGTTGGCGTCCATGATTTGCGCCATGACGGAAAACTTTACTGGCGGCGCTCGGAGTTTGCGGAAAACGCCCACAGCATCAATGGCTATTTGAACGAGTGGGGCGCGCGCGGCTTCCGTTCCGGCTTCATGCTGCACAACCGCGAATGTCTGCACGAGCTGGACATCGAATATGACGCCTCGACCTTCGACACCGATCCGTTTGAGCCGCAGCCGGACGGCGTCCAGACCATTTTCCCGTTCTGGGTGACGCGCCCCAGTGGCGGCGGCTACGTCGAACTGCCATACACCTTGCCCCAGGATTCCACGATGTTCCTTGTCCTTCGGGAAACGTCGTCGGACATCTGGAAGAAAAAACTGGATTGGATCGTCCAGCGCGGCGGCATGGCACTCGTCAACACGCATCCGGACTATTTGGATTTTGGCGGCTCGAAGCGGCAGGCCTCTGAATACCCCGTGGCTTTTTACGCAGAATTTCTCCAACACATCGCGAAAACCTACGGCGCGGATTACTGGCAGGCGCTACCGCGCGAAGTCGCGAGTTGGTATCGCAAAACGTGTGTGGAGGCTAACCCGCGGACGCAAAGCGCAGCGCTCAACTTTGAGTCCCCCACCGAAACCATCCGCAAAACGTCGCTCAAGGGCAAGCGCGCGGCCGTGGTTTTATATTCCTATTTTGCCACCGATCCTCGACCGCGCCGGGAGGCGGAGTCCTTGCATCGTGCAGGGATGTCCGTGGACGTGTTTTGCCTGCGGCCGAATTCCCAGACGCCTTGGCGGCAGCAGATCAACGGGGTCAACGTGTTTCACATGCCGCTGCGCCGACGCCGCGCAGCCAAATTGGTTTACATGGCGCAATATGGGTGGTTCTTGACCTGCTCCTTTTTCTCGGTGTCGGTCTTGAATTTCAAACGGCGCTACGATCTGGTCCACGTTCACAACATGCCCGATTTTCTGGTGTTCAGCGCCCTCGTGCCCAAGTTATGCGGAGCCAGAGTCATTTTGGATCTGCATGACCCGATGCCAGAATTATTCCGCAGCATCTATGGGTTGCCGGCGGAGCATTACGTCGTGCGCTGGTTGAAAAAAATGGAGCAACGCAGCATTGGGTTCGCTCATTTGGTGCTGACACCAAACCGGGCATTTCAAGAGTTGTTTACTTCCCGCAGTTGTCTGCCGGGAAAAATCCAGACGGTGATGAACTCGCCGGAAACGACGATTTTCGATCCGAAGCGGCACGCGCCTTCTGCCCCCGGGACCGGCCCGATGCGACCATTTATCTTGATGTATCATGGCCTACTCGTGGAACGGCATGGTTTGGATCTGGCCATCCGGGCCGTCGCAAAACTGCGGACGGAAATTCCGGGGATTCAGTTGCACATGTATGGCGAGACGACCGATTATGTGACGAAGATTCACGAACTGATCCGGGAGCTTGGTCTGGAAGGAATTGTCCAGGCGCACGGCTTCAAACCGCTGGATGAAATCGCCAAAGACATCTCGCAGATTGACCTGGGGCTGATTCCCAACCGCTCCAGCTCGTTCACGCAGATCAATTTTCCCACCCGCATTTTTGAATACCTGGCGATGCACAAACCGGTCATCGTGCCGAACACCAAGGGCATTCAGGATTATTTTGAGGAAGCGGACATGCTGTTTTTTGAGGCTGGCAATGCCGAGGATCTTGCCACCAAAATCAAGTGGGCCTTTCAACATCCCCAGGAACTCGCGCAAAGGCTGGCCAGAGGCCGGGCGATTTACATTGAACACAATTGGAACGCCGAGGAAAAGAGGTTCGTGAATCTGGTGGCCAATCTGGTTGACCGGAAATTAACCGCACCAACTGCCTGAGCCAGCGTGTTTCATTGCCTTCACTTTTGTAAGCTGTGCACTCCGCCAAATGGTCTGATCTTGCTGCTCATCGCGATGGGCGCGGGTTGTTTGATCCGGCATATGTGGACCGCGCGGCACGCCACGATGGTTGGCACTGCGGACAACTGCCAACCAGTGCGATGGCTTCAGCTCGGGCGAAGCGATCAGGCCGTTCGCTGCGGAAACTCAGCGATCTAAAATAATTACCGCCACCAGATGCCTTCCCAACTAGCGCTTCTGATCTACGTTACCGGAATAGCTTGGCTGTTTCGGAGGGATTTTCGTGAAAAACCCAATGTAACCAAAGCCTTGTGGATTCCGTTTTTCTGGCTGTTCATCAGTATGACGCGGGCAGTCTCCGAGTGGTTGAGCATCTTCGGCTTGAACGTGGGTGGCGCATCGTTGGAAGAGGGAAGCCCCGTGGACGCGTTGGTGTCATTTGGGCTCATTGTAGCCGGTTTTTTCATATTATCTAGACGACGGGTCAGCCTGGCGGAAATCGCCCGGAACAATCGGTGGCTCACGATCTTTTTTGTGTATTGCTTTCTGGCGGTCTTTTGGTCGGATTTCCCATTTGTGGCCTTCAAACGCTGGATCAAAGTCATAGGCCATCCAATCATGGTGCTCATCATCTTCACCGAGCCTGATTTTGAGGTGGCCCTGACGACGCTTCTGAAACGCAGTGCGTATATCATGATTCCAGTGTCTATTTTGTTCATCAAATATTTCCCTGAACTCGGCCGCGGATATTCCGACTGGACGGGTGGTGTTTCGTATTCGGGGATCACTCTGGGCAAAAACGCCCTTGGGGTTGACTGCCTGATCCTAGGGTTCTTTTTATTCTGGTATTTGCTCAAAGTTTGGCAGTTTGAGAAAAGCAAATTTCGCCGGAACGAACTGATTTTTTGCGTCCTCTTTTTGGGGATGATTGGATGGCTGATCACGATGGCGCAAAGCTCCACCTCGCTGGTTTCGCTCATGATTGGCGTCACCCTGATCATTGGCCTTGGGCTTCGCTTCGTGAAGAACGAGTATGTCGGTTCCTACTTTGTGTTTGGCATACTGATCTGCGCCGTAGCCGAATTTGGCTTTGGCGCCTCCAACTGGCTTTTGGAAATATTGGGCAAAGATCCGACCCTGACCGACCGGACGGAAGTCTGGCACGACTGCCTGAAAATCCCCATCAATCCAATTCTGGGAGCCGGTTTTGAGAGCTTTTGGCTGGGAGATCGATTGAAGATCATGTGGGCCAAATGGTATTGGCGTCCCAATCAGGCCCACAACGGTTATATTGAAACCTATTTGAATCTAGGGTTGGTGGGTTTGATTCTCTTGATCGGGCTGCTGTTGTCTACGTTCTGGAAGTCCCGTCGCGAACTGCTAACCCACTTCCATTTCGGGCGGTTACGCATCGCGTTTTTAAGCCTGCTGGTGGCTTACAATTGGACAGAAGCGAGCTTCAAGGCGCTTCACCCAATGTGGTTTATGTTTTATATTATCGCACTGGACTACCCGAAAGCTGCCGGACATACCCCCCGACAGTCAACTGACCTATACGTTGGACCTGAAGAGGAAAGCCACCTGGATGAGGCTCACCAAACGTAGCCTCAAGGACATTTGAATTGTGAAAAACATCAACCTTGGCTAGGATACAAATTCAGGGCGCAATTGCGCCGGCGAAACATAAGCATTGGCTCAAATACTGCTGCGAAATGCACAATTATATTTTATGCTCAAACATTATTTTACAACGCTGACGACTGCCGCCGTCCTGATTATTGGCAGCTTTTGTGAAGCGGCTGTGATCCCTGCTGCAAGCCCCGCTTTCAAGGATGTCAGTGACGCCGTCGCCCAAGCCAGTCCGGGCGATACCGTAACAGTCCCAGCAGGAACCGCCGTATGGACCAACGGGTTGACTATCAATAAAGACATTCATTTGGTGGGAGCCGGTATCGGCCAGACGGTCCTCATAGATGAAGAATATCGCATCCCGTGGTCATTTGCCTTTTTGATAGCCTGGCACCCCGTCGCCAATGGAAGCGTGCAGTTAAGCGGATTTACCTTTCAAGGTGGCGTCACCAATAAAACCTCGCCGCAAAATGGTGCGCTTTACTTTGGTGGTTTTTGCTCCAACGTCCGCATTGACCACTGCCGACTTGAGAATCTGCACAATGAAGGAATTTGGATTGAAGGAGCGGTATTTGGCGTGATTGATCATTGTGAGTTTTACCAAACGAATTGGGACAACGCTATTTCAATAGAAAACGGCGGTATCGGCGGCGATACGGGAAATGGCGGTCTGGGTTATGGCGACAAGTCGTGGGCCACGCCGGTGCTGTGGGGACAGACCAACGAATTCGTTTATATCGAAGACTGCTCATTTTACAATCCAGCCGGACCGGCGGTTGACGACTTTGCGAAAGGCTCCCGGGTGGTGTTCCGTTACAACTCCTGCACAAATACTTTTTTTCAAAACCACGGAACCGAGTCCAGTCAACGCAACCGTGGCGGACGGGCATTCGAAGTCTATGGCAATAAATTTATTGTGAACAATAACGTGGGACAACCAAACACCCCGTTGTTCTTCCGCAGCGGTTCTGGATTGATCTTCAGCAACACTTTTTCGGGTTACTCCCAATTTTGGTCCTTGGTGAACTTCCGTTCCGTGGATGCGTATGACCCTTGGGGTTCGGCCAATGGGCAAAACCCGTGGGACTCCAACAATCCTACGATGCTGCAAAGTGGCACCCATACCGGCAGCACAGCAACGGGGCATCTTACCGATGACAACGCGAACTGGATTGTTAATCAATGGGTGGGCGGATACACAGTGCAGAACACCAGCCTAGGCGGCACCAATCGGGGAGGTTACTCGCTGATCTATTCTAACGACGCGCATAACATTTATTATTTGGCATCGGTTTATAGTGGCTTTATGAATTTCGCAACTGGACAGACTTATGCGATTTATCAAACCTACGCCCAGCTTGACCAAATTGGACGGGGACAAGGCAATTTGATCGCGGATAGCTCATTTGGTAACGGGATACCGGTTAACACCGTAACTGGACAACCCAGCTGGCCGAATGAAGTTTCAGATCCAGTTTATCAGTGGGCCAACAGTTATAATGGGGTAGCCAACTATGCCTATGGTGAAACCGTGGCGGGGTATGACATCCGATTGAATCGTGACTACTACGACAACACGCCGAAGCCCGGCTACACGCCGCTGGCTTATCCGCATCCGCTGGTATCGGGCTTGACGCCGCCGAACTCCTTCCCCCCCACAGCCAGCCCGCCAACCAACACGGTCCCCGAAAATCCACTCGCGCCGCCCTCCGGCTTGAGCGTGTTCAAGCACTGATCGCCAATTAGCATAATCAAGCAATTCATTGCGCCGCGATGCTCATGACTTGCTTCGCGTAGTGCTTGAACGGCACCCTCCAACCAGCGAACGAAGTAGAACGGCTTGCGCGCACGAGTAACAGCATGGGACGCGGCAAGAGACACCACTCATGACTCAGTTGCGGATGCCGCCACCGTCTGCGACCATTGGCTCTATTGCGCTGTGGCAGACCCTCAGCCGCAACCGTCCCATTTGAATGTCCCCTAAGAAACAACTTGGTTTCATCGTAGTTGCGACCTTGCTGCTGACCGCCGTCGGCAGCCATTTCGTCGCGGGCTGGATTGGCTTGCCCAAACCAGGCGCTGCGTTCCGCCGGATCGGGCCGCAAAGCGGACCGCAAGTCTTCTGTGCCGGATCGTCACTGCTCCAATTTGGCCTCGCTTGGCCTGAAATTTCCAAAGCCCTCGGTCAAGGCATGGAAAACTGGGGCATCGGTGGATCCTCGCCGTCCGAGTGGGAATTTTCACAGCCATTGGCTACCAATGCCAATTTGATGATCATCGGCATATCCGTCTATGATTTGAATGAGCTTCATCTGGCCAACTCCCGGGCCAATGTCGTTCCCCTTAGCCAGACAATTCAGGATTTATGGAGTGCTGGGATGAGCCGGCAATTTTCCAAGCGCCTGCTGAGCCAGTATCCCTTGGCCTACTTGCGGCAAGTTTTCCCCACTGCTGGGAACTCTGATGCCGTTCTCGTGGGTTTGCGGCGAAAATTGCCCAGCAAAATGAGGTCCGCCGCCGCCGCCGAAGACAGTGCCAACTCCATGGTGCTGCCCAAAGAAGCGGTTTTTGAATTCGGCGGCTCAACCGACAAACTCTCCGAGTGGGATACCGCAAAAAAATTACGGCGACTAGCCTTGATGCGGAGTGAAACCCAAGGAGAGCACACTTTTGGCGGGCCCAAACAACTGGCCCTTCACCGAATGTTGCAGCGCGCACAAGCAAGCGGCGGCAATATAGTAGTAGTCCTGCCCGTGGCTCCCCTTTATGCCCATGAATTCCTGACGCCGGAAGTAAATCTCAATTTCGAAAAAGCTCTGACTGAGGTGCAGCGCGCTTTTCCCGCCGCCCAATTCGTGCGGCTGGACCAAGACACGCCCCTCCAATCAGACGCCTATTTCAGCGATCCAGTGCATATGAATGGTGCTGGCCGGGACATCGCCACTGAGGCTTTTCTGAAAGCGCTGGAACTACCAAGCCAGAAGCTGTGATCTTTACCTCCTTCGAATTCGTCCTCTTCTTCGCGCTGGTGCTGGCAGGGCGCAGCCTGTGTCGAAGTCTGCCCGCAGAGAAATGGTTTTTGCTGGTGGCCAGCTATGTTTTTTACATGAGCTGGAGCGTGCCGTTTGGCCTGCTCATTCTGGCCACCTCGCTGGTGGATTATGGCGTCGGCTTGGGCTTGAACGGGATCGTGGACCAGCGGAAGCGAAAGCTGCTGTTAACCATCAGCCTGGTGGCAAATCTGGGCGTGCTGGCCTTTTTCAAATACACTAATTTTCTGTTAGCCAACGTGGAATCGGTGGCAACGATGTTTGGCCTGCACCTTGCCCGTTGGCACTATGACATCATCCTGCCCGCCGGCATTTCGTTTTTCACGTTCCAGAGCATGAGTTACACGATCAGCGTTTATCGGCGGCAAATCGAGCCGTGCCGCAGCCTTCGTGATTTTCTTTTGTTCGTGGCGTTCTTCCCTCAGTTGCTGGCCGGCCCCATCGTGCGCGCGGCAGACTTGCTGCCGCAAATTTACCGCCGCGTGCGTGCGAACATTTATGAGATCGAATCCGGCCTGGCCCAGTTCGCCGTGGGTGCGGTTAAAAAAATCGTCATCTCGGATCAAATTGCGCCGAACGTGGACCTCATTTTCAACGCGCCTGGAAATTACGACGGCTTTACGTTATTTCAGGGCGTTCTGGGTTATGCCGTGCAAATTTATTGTGATTTCTCGGGTTATTCCGACATGGCGATCGGTTGCGCCCGCATCATGGGATTCCATTTCCCCGAGAATTTTCAGATGCCATACAGCGCGGCGAGCATCACTGAATTCTGGCAACGCTGGCACATTTCACTTTCTTCGTGGTTCCGCGATTACCTCTACATTCCTCTCGGCGGAAATCGAAAAGGCGAGACCCGCACTTATGTCAACCTGCTCGTGACCATGCTGCTTTGCGGCCTGTGGCACGGCGCGAGTTGGAACTTTGTTTTGTGGGGCGGCTTGCACGGCGTCTCACTAGCCATCCATCGGATCTGGAAGCACTGGAATCCGCTGGGCTCGCTCATGAAACAGCCGGCGTTTCGGTTCTTTTGGACGCCATTCGCCCATTTGCTGACGCTCGGCATCGTTTTGGTGGGCTGGGTTCTCTTCCGGGCCCAGAACTGGCCGCTGGCCGTTCAGTATCTAAGCCGCATGTTGAGTTGGAGCCATGAAGGCGTTCATTTGGTTTCGCCGTATATTCTGCCCGCCGTGACCGCCGTTTTCATCACCCATCTGCTGGTGCAAAAAGACCGGAACTGGTCGCTCGAAATACCGAAGCGCGCCACGCACATCCGCATTGGTTTTTATTCAGCCTTGGTGCTGCTAATCTGCCTGTTGGGCGTGACCGATTCCGTTCCGTTCATTTACTTCCAGTTCTAAAGCCTCATGTCACCGAACAACATCATTTCATCCGCCGACCGCATATTGGTCACCGGCTCCAATGGCTTCATTGGTGCCAAGGTGGTAGAAATCCTGCTGGAATACGGCTTCAGCAATGTGCGCTGTTTCGTGCGGCCATCCAGCAAACTGGATCGCCTGAAACAAATGCTCGCGAAATATCCGGCTGGCAAAACCGCCGAGATCGTCGCCGGCGATTTGTTGTCGCGCGAGGATTGTCAGAAGGCGGCGGATGGAGTCTCGGTCATCTATCACCTCGCGGCCGGCATGGAAAAATCCTTTGCCGGCGCGTTCATGAATTCCGCCCTGACGACGCGTAATTTGATGGACGCTTTCCTGGAGCACGGCCGTCCCGCGCGATTCGTGAACGTCAGTTCTTTCACGGTCTATTCCAATTTGAAAATGGAGCGGGGCGCGTTGCTTGACGAAACTTGCGCGCTCGAAGACAACGCGCAGGAACGGTTTGACGCCTACTGTTTCGGCAAACTCAAGCAGGAGGAACTGGTCCGGCAATACGGCGAAAAGCGCAAGCTGCCTTATGTAATCCTGCGTCCCGGCGCGGTTTTTGGTCCTGGAAAAAAAGCGCTCAGCGGCCGCGTGGGCATTGATACTTTTGGCTTTTTCATTCATCTCGGCGGCGAGAACCAACTGCCGTTGACCTTCGTGGACAATTGCGCCGACGCGATTGTGCTGGCCGGACTCAAGCCCGGTGTGGATGGCGAAATTTTCAATGTGGTGGATGACGATTTGATCAGCAGTGGAGAGTTTTTGTCGGCCTACAAACGCAAAGTAAAACCGTTCTTCTCAGTGCGCGTGCCCTTCTTCGTCGCGAACGCGATGTGCTCGTTGTGGGAGCAATATTCCAAACGATCCCAGGGCCAGCTCCCGCCGGTGTTCAATCGTCGCCGCGCCGCCGCCGAATGGAAAGGCAACCGATTTTCCAATCAGAAGCTGCATGAGCGGCTGGGCTGGAAGCCGCGCGTGAACATGGAGCAGGCCATGAACGCTTTTCTCGCGCAATACGAATCGCGAACTCCATAAACTGACTTTTGAAATCCGAATCCAAGAACCTGCGCATTGCCATCATCGGCTGCGGGAAAATTGCCGATCAGCATGTCTTCGCGGCCCGGCGTATCGGCGGCTGCGAAGTCGTCGCGCTGTGCGACCGCGAAGTGCTCATGGCCCGCCAGCTTGGCGAACGCTTTGGCGTCACGGCTTGTTTTGCCGACGCGGGCGAAATGTTGCGCCTCGCCAAGCCCGAGGTCGTGCATATCACCACGCCACCGCAAGGCCACTATTCGCTGGCCAAGCAATGTCTCGAAGCAGGCAGCCATGTTTATCTGGAAAAGCCTTTCACCGTCACCGCGCCGGAAGCGGAGGAGCTGATCTGTCTCGCCGAACGTCGCGGACTGAAACTAACAGCCGGCCACAATTTGCAGTTCACGCCGGAGATGCTTGAAATGCGCCGGCTGGTGAAGCTGGGATTTCTCGGCGGCAAACCCGTGCATCTGGAAAGTCATTTTTCCTACGGCCTCGGCGACGCCAGCTACGTCGGCCCGCTCCTCGGTAATCGCCAGCATTGGGTGCGGCAACTGCCGGGTCAGTTGCTGCACAATATTTTGAGCCACGGCCTCGCCAAGCTGTGCGAATTCCTGGATGACGATCAGGTCGAAGTCATTGCTTCGGCCCATCAGAGCGAGCAACTACGCAGCCTCGGCGGCGCGGAAATTCTGGACGAACTCCGCGTGCTGATTCGGGCCGCGTCCGGCACGACGGCGTTCTTCTGTTTTTCCACTCAGATCAAACCCGGGCGCAACGAGCTGAGAATTTGCGGACCGGTCAATTCCATCACGGTGGACCACGCCAGCGGCAGTTTGATCCGCCACGAAAACCGCTCCTACAAAAGTTACCTGACTTTTTTTGCGCCACCGCTGGTAAATGCCCGGCAGCATTTCCGCAACGCGTGGATCAATTTCAAGAATTTCCTGACCGGCAAACTGCATCAGGATTCTGGCATGAAGGAATTGGTCGAATGCTTCTACCAGAGCATTAAGAATGACAGCGCACCGCCACTGTCGTATCGCGAAATCTTGCTTACCGCGCGCATCATGGACGAGATCTTCGCCCAAATTTACAAACCGAAACCGCCCGTATCCAAACCATCGCCATGAAATACGTGCTCATCACGCCCTCGCGCAACGAGGAGAAGTTCATCCAGAAGACGCTGGATTCCATGGTGGGGCAGACCTTGTTGCCCGTGCGCTGGGTCATCGTGGACGACGGCTCCACGGATCGCACCGGCGCAATTGCCGACGATTACGCTCGGCGCTTTCCGTGGATCGAAGTCGTGCATCGGTCGCTGCAGCAGGACCGCAGTTTCGCCGGCAAGGTTCACGCTTTCAATGCCGGTTTCGACAAAGTCCGCGCACTGGACTTTGAAGTCATTGGCAATCTGGATTCGGATCTTTCGTTTGACGCCGACTATCTCGCGTTCCTGATGCAGAAATTTGCCGAGGATCCGCAGCTCGGCGTAGCCGGCACGCCGTTCATCGAGAATGGCTATGATTCAGCCAAAGACAGTTTCGAGGGCGAGAATCACGTCGCTGGCGGCTGCCAGTTGTTCCGCCGCACATGCTGGGAAGATGTGGGCGGCTACGTTCCCAACCGCGCGGGCGGCATTGACTGGGTAGCCGTGACGACGGCGCGCATGAAAGGCTGGAAGACGCGCTCGTTTCAGGAGAAGCGGTTCAACCACTATCGTCCGCTCGGCACCGCACAGCGTGGCGTGCTGGCGTCGCTGTTTTCTTACGGCGAAAAAGATTATTACCTCGGCAACTCGCCCATCTGGGAAATCTTCCGCTTTAGTTACCGCATGGCGAAAAAACCGCTGTTGTTCGGCGGCTTGGCGGTGGCGGCCGGTTTTTTTTCCGCTGCGCTGCGCCGGACCAAACGCGCAGTGTCGCCCGAGTTGATGTGCTTTCACCGTGCCGAGCAGATGAAAAAACTCAAGGCCATCCTGGGCGCGCGTTTTCGCCTCAAGAAAGTGGACAGCTTCCGTTTGGAAACCGAACCCAAGAAACAACCGTGACCACTACCGCCCAACCCAACGCGCTGCTCGCCGAAAAGGTTTCCGTCACGCTGACGAACTTCACCGGTTGGCTGGAGAGATACGGCGAAGTTTCGTGGGATCACCAGTCCTTTTTCGCCGGGCCAGTCGGCAGCCGCGCGAAAGCACTTTACTACAAGCATAAATTGCCCGGCACGGCGGCGGTTGCGCCGATGATTTTCTTTGAGGCGTTTCTGCCGGCCGCCCGCCGGCGGTTTCATCATCCGATCCGACTGCCGATTGCTGACGCGCATTTCGCCATGGGCTTTGCGTATTTGCACGAGATGACCGGCAACCCGGCGCATATTGCCAAAGCGGCTCACTTCCTGGATGCGCTGGAGCAAACCCGTTGTCCGGGCTACCAAGAATTTTGCTGGGGCTATCCCTTTGACTGGGTGACGCGCAATGGCGTGATCAAAGCCGGCACGCCGCTCATCACGACCACGCCCTACGCCTTCGAAGCGTTCTTGGAGGTTCAGGAATTGCAACCGAAAGCCGAGCGAAAACAGATCATCGAGTCCATCGTCCGCCACACCTGCACGGACATCAAGGATTTCAAAACCTCCGAGACAGCGCGCACGAGTTCCTACACGCCGCACGACCAAGGCGGCGTGGTCAATGCCTCGGCGTATCGCGCGTTCACCTTGGTGAGTGCGGCGAAATTTCTCAACGACAAGTCACTGCTGGAAACCGCCGCGTGCAATATCAACTTTGTCTTGGAAAGCCAAAATGCCGACGGTTCCTGGCCTTATGCGAAGGACGGCGTGCGCGATTTCGTGGACCATTTCCACACCTGCTTCGTGATGAAGGCGCTGGCAAAAATATTTTTGATCAACGGTGATCAGCGGATTCGCGCCGCGCTGGCAAAGGGCGTGGATTACTATCTCAAAAATCTTTTCGGCGAAGACGGAATGCCGCGTCCTTTCTCGAAAGCGCCGCGCCTGACGGTTTACAAATGCGAGCTCTACGACTGTGCCGAGTGCATCAATCTCTGTCTGCTCCTGCGCCGGGAATTTCCGCCGCTCAACCAGACTTTGGAAACCGTCATCGCCGGCATCGTGGACAACTGGGTCAAAGCTGACGGTTCGTTCCGCTCGCGAAAACTCATTCTAGGCTGGGACAACGTGCCGATGCATCGTTGGGCGCAGTCGCAGATGTTTCGGGCGCTGGCATTCTATTTGCGCCAAGAAAAAATTCGGGACTAAACACCAAAATCATGTGCGGCATTTGCGGACAAGTTAAAATCGCGAGCGACGAGCCGGTGGATCAGCATACGATTCGCCGGATGGCGCAGACCATTTTTCATCGCGGCCCGGACGACGACGGCTATTTCTTCGATGGTTCGGTCGGCCTTGGCTTTCGCCGGCTCTCGATCATTGATTTATCCGGCGGCCATCAGCCGATGGCGGACGCGGACAAATCCATCTGGATCGTTTTCAACGGCGAGATTTACAACTACAAGGAACTGCGCGCCGAACTCGAAGCCAAGGGCCACCAATTTCAAACGAGCTCGGATACGGAAGTCATCATCTACGGCTACAAGCAATGGGGCTTGGATGTTTTCAATCATCTGAACGGCATGTTCGGCGTGGCCATCTGGGACGTGAAGAAGCGGCGGTTGGTCGTGTCGCGCGACGCGATGGGGATCAAACTGATCTATTACAAAATCGCCGATGGTAAATTGAACTTCGGCTCAGAAATCCGGCCGGTGCTGGCGGCGGATGAATGCCGTCCGCAAGTGGATCCGACAGCGGTGAATTTGTTTTTGCGGTTCCGCTACACGCCGTCGCCGCTGACGATTTTTCAAGGCGTCCGCAAACTCGCGCCCGGCGCGATGCTGGTGGTTGACAATGGAAAGTGCCGCGAGGAACGGTGGTATAACTTCCGCCCGGAGCCGTTTACCCAAATGCCGTCGGATGCCGAGGCCACGGAGCAGTTGCACCAACTATATCGCGGCGCGGTGAAGCGCCATCTGCTGGCGGACGTGCCGGTCGGCATTCTCTTGAGCGGCGGGCTTGACTCCGGCCTGCTGCTGGCATTGATGAATGAGCATGGTCGCGACTGGCCGGCATACACCATCGGCTACGGCAAAAATTTCGCGGACGATGAACTGGTGGATGCGGCGGAATCCGCATCGCTCCTCGGTGCCCGCCACAATCAGGTGATGCTCGATCAGGACTCGTTTGAAAAGTCGCTGCCGAACATTGTGCGCTTTTTGGAAGAGCCGGTGGCGAGTTCGTCCATCGTGCCGATGTATTTCGTCTGCCAGCGCGCGCGGCAGGATGTGAAGGTCGCTTTGATCGGCCAGGGTCCGGACGAATTGTTCGGCGGTTACAAGCGGCATCTCGGCGTGCATTACGGCGGCCATTGGCGCGGTCTGCCCAAAGGTCTGCGATCCCTCACCGCTTCGCTGGTCGCCAAGCTGCCGCGCAATGAAACATTGAAGCGCGGCGTGCATTCGCTGGGCATCGCCGACCGGCTGGAGCGTTATCAAAATGTGTTCTCGTTGGTTCCCGGAGAAACCGTTGATGGTCTTTTTCGCGACGCCAGCGGCCAGACTTCCGGCCTGGTGGATTATTGGCAGTCACTGCTGCCGCAGATGGAAAAGCTGGACGAACTCGGCGGCTTCTCGCTGCTGGAAATTCGCTCCTCATTGCCCGATGAGCTGCTCATGTATGCCGACAAGCTTTCGATGGCGCACAGCCTCGAAGCACGCGTGCCTTATCTGGACCGCACTGTCGTGGAATACGCCCAGCAGCTCGACGCGAGCTTCAAGGTGCGGCGCGGGGAACGCAAATGGCTGCACCGCCGCGTCTGCCAAAAATTTCTACCGCCACAAATTCTGAAGCGCAAGAAACGCGGCTTCGCGGTGAACGTGGTGGACGACTGGTTTAACCATTCGGCCACGGGGAAAATTTCGGAGCTGCTGCTGGATGGCAATTCGCTGATGTATTCGGTGCTAAAACCCGCACCGGTGAAAAAACTGCTGGACGATCACCAGTCGCAGCGGCAGGACAATCACAAGCTGCTGTTCAGCCTCGTGATGTTCGAGCAATGGCTGCGCGGCAGCCAATCTCACCACTGACGGGCGGCGAAAATTTTTATGGCTTTGAAACAAGTTGAAATCCGGGTGGCCGGAAAGAACACGCTCGTTCCCGCAGCCGAAATCTGCGGCCAAACGGTGATTGTCAAAGGTGGGCGCATCAAGACTGCGTCCATCTTGGACGAGGCCGTCACGCCAGGCGAACATGTTAAAGACCCGGAGGCTTTTGTGGCCGCCCTGAGGCAAAGCGGATTGAAAGCGGACGTGCTGACTTTTTTCCAACGCCCACCGGACGTCACGCCCAAGTTCAAACACCATTTTGACTGGGAGAATCTGGCGGTGGTGGACACAACGAACTTCGAGGCTTGGTGGGAGAAACTGCCGCAGGAGGCGCGCAAGAACACCCGTCGTTCCGCCAAGCGCGGCGTGGTGGTGAAATCCGCGGTCTATGACGACGCGTTAGTTCAGGGCATTCACAAACTGTGCAACGAATCGCCGGTCCGCCAAGGGAAGCCGTTCTGGCATTACGGCAAGGATTTTGAAACGGTGAAGCGCGAACACGGCACGTTCCTGGACCGGAGCGAATTTGTCGTCGCCTATTTTGAAAATGAGGTGATCGGCTTCATCAAGATGGTCTATGTGGACCGGCTCGCCGTCATCCTGCACATCATCGCGTTCAACTCGCACTATGACAAACGGCCGCTAAACGCGCTGCTGACCAAGGCCGTGGAAATCTGTTCCCAAAAAGGCGTCGGCTATTTTGTCTATGGCAACTACGTCTATGGCAATAAAAAGGACAGTTCGCTCGTGGAGTTCAAGCGCCGCAACGGTTTTGAGCAGCTCAACTTTCCACGATACTACATTCCCCTCACGCTTAAGGGCAAAATCTACGTCGCCCTGCGGCTGTATCGCGGCGTGGTCGGCCTTCTGCCCGGGCCGGTATTGAACCTGCTGCTGAAAGTCCGTGATAAATTTTATGCGCGCAAGGAGAAGGCCGAAGCCCCCAAACCTGAGGCGGCGAAAGAGGAGTGATTATTGCTTTACCTTTTAATGGAATAAATTAGATTTTGCGCCCTGTCGCCGGTGTAGCTTAACGCTAGAGCAGCCAAATTGTATTTGGCAGATGGAGTGTTCAATTCCTCCCGCCGGCTCCAAATCTTCAGAACTTCAACCGCCCGCCATGCCCGGAATCGTCGGAATCATCAGCCGAAAACCTGCCGCTGAAACTGCGCGCCTCGTGAAAACGATGATCGCCTCCATGCGGCATGAGAGCTTTTATGCCACGGGAACTTTCGCGGCACCGGAGCTGGGCGTCAGCGCGGGCTGGCTCGCGCACGAAAACTCTTTCGCCGACCACCAGGTTTTCCAGAATGAAACCAAGGACATCGCGCTGATCTTTTCGGGCGAATGTTTTGTGCCCGCCGAAATCAAAAACCGACTGGCGCAAAATGGCCACCGTTTTTCCGAAACGGGCGGCGATTGCTTGGCGCATCTTTACGAGGAGGAAGGCGAAAAGTTCTTGGAGAAATTGAACGGGCTGTTCAGCGGCCTGCTGATTGACCGACGGCAGCGGAAAGTTTTTCTCTTCAACGACCGTTACGGAATGGAGCGGATTTACTGGCACGAGACTGGCGACGCCTTCTATTTCGCCAGCGAGGCCAAGGCGCTGCTGCGGGTGCTGCCGGAGCTGCGGGAATTCGATCGCGAGGGCGTGGCGCAATTTCTGGGCGTCGGCTGCGCGCTGGCCGGCCGCACCTTGTTCCGCGACATTCAGCTGTTGCCTGGCGGTGCGCGCTGGAGTTTTGAGAATGGCGGGGTCCGCCGGGACCACTATTTTTCGCCGGCAACCTGGGAAGTGCTACCAAAACTTTCGGCTGCCGATCACGAAGCGAGTTTTCACGCAACGTTCAAAAGGATTCTCCCGCGCTATTTTGAGTCCTGTTCCAAAATCGGACTGGCGCTCACGGGTGGGCTGGACACGCGGATGATCATGGCGTGTCACGCGCATGATCGAAATCGCGAGACCAGCTACACATTCACCGGACCGAGCGGACGGACACTGGACGACCGCATAGCCGCCCGCGTCGCTGCCGCCTGCGGCCTCGACCATCAATTGTTACGCCTGAACTCGGATTTTTTTGGCAGCTTTGCCGCGCATGCCGACAAGACGGTGTTCATCACGGACGGAAATTCGGGCATCATGGGCGCACACGAAATTTATTTTCACCAGCAGGCCCGACCGCTCGCCTCGCTGAGGCTGACCGGCAATTACGGCAGCGAAATCTGCCGCGCCATTTCCACGTTCAAGCCGCTCGGGCTCGCGTCTCAAATTTTTAACCCTGATTTCTTTTCTGGCGTCGTCGCCGCAACCGGGCAACTGGCGGCGGAAAGAAAACATCCGGACACCTTTGCCGCGTTTCAGGAAATTCCGCTGAACCTTTTTGGCAACCTGGCCGCCGGACGTTCACAGATCGGTTTCCGCACGCCGTATCTCGACAACGAACTTGTCGCCTTGTCCTATCAGTGCCCCGCCACTCTAAAACGCTCGTCGCTGCCGACGATGCGTCTGGTCAAGGCTTGCAGCCCGACGCTGGACCGGATTCCAACGGATCGCGGCTTCATCAGCGACCGCAAGGACTCGGAAATTTTTCTACGCCGCGTCTTTGCCGAAGTCACGTTCAAGCTGGATTATTGCAGCAATGCCGGCCTGCCGCGTCAGTTCCGTTTGCTGGATCCGCTATTCAAGCCGGTGGTGAAGTCGCTGGGTATCGCCGGCCTGCACAAATTTCTCAAATACAGCACTTGGTTCCGCCGCGAACTCGCACCGTTTATCACCGAGCGAATTGCCGCCGCCCAAAAAAACGTCAACGGATTCTGGAATGCAGAAGCACTCGGACAATTGACTCGGCAACATCTCTCCGGCCGGAAAGATTTTCCGGCCGAAATCAACGCAGCCCTGACGCTGGAATCGTTGGAACGGCAGCTTTTCCGTGACCTGCCGCGCACACTCGAAAATTAATCATGAACACCTTGATCCTCAAACTCGGCGCGACGGGCGACGTTGTCCGCACCACACCGCTGCTGAAACACCTGACCGGCGACATCTCGTGGGTGACCGCCGCGAAGAATGTCTCGCTGCTCACGGGCCTGACGAAAACGATGCGCGCAGTTTCATGGGAGGAACGCGCCCAGTTTTGCGACCGCGAATACGACTTTGTCATCAACCTCGAAGACACGCTGGATGTGGCGCAATTTCTGCCGCAACTGAAGTATAAAAAATTGTTCGGCGCTTACACCGACGCTACTGGCGCGCTGGTTTATACCGATGATTCGCGCGGCTGGTTTGATCTGAGCCTGATCAGCCGGTTCGGCAAAGCGGCGGCGGACAATTTGAAACTGGAGAACCGCCGAACTTATCAAGACCTGATTTTTGCCGGGCTCGGACTTCAGTTCCAAGGCGAAAAATACATGCTGCCCGAGCCGGTGCGAACGAGCCTGACCGGTGATGTCGCCATCGCTCCCAAAGCCGGTCATGTGTGGCCGATGAAAAATTGGGCCTACTACGCCGACCTTAAAACTGAGCTGGAGAAAAAGGGTCTCACGGTCAATGTGCTGCCGGATCGCGCAACGTTGCTCGAACATTTGGGCGACGTGAAGAACCATCGCTGCCTCGTGAGCGGCGACAGTTTGCCGATGCACCTGGCGCTCGCGGTCGGCACCCGCTGCGTCTCGCTGTTCACCTGCACCAGCCCGTGGGAAATCCACGACTACGGCATCATGAAGAAAATCACGTCGCCGCTGCTGGCGGAATTTTTCTTCAAGCGCGGCATGGATGAGCGCGCCATCAAGGCTATCTCGCTCGACGAAGTGCTGGCCGCCGTGTTGGAAAAGCTTCGATGAGCGGCCAGATTTCCCAAATCAGCCTGCTGACGGCGGGTCGCGACCGGCCTTATGCGCTCGGTCTGGCAGCGGCGCTGACGGCGGCTGGCGTGCCATTTGATTTCGTGGGCAGCAACGAAGTGGACAGCCCGGAGCTGCACACTTCGCCGCAGATTCGTTTTCTGAATTTGCGCGGCGACCAAAGCAAGGAGGCCGGCCTGGTCTGGAAAGTCGTCCGGGTGCTGGCCTATTATTTCCGGCTGCTGCGTTACGCGATCACGGCCAAGCCGCAGGTGTTTCACATTTTGTGGAACAATAAGTTCGAGTTATTCGACCGCACCCTGCTGATGCTGTTCTACAAACTGCTTGGCAAAAAAATCGTCTTCACGGCGCACAACGTGAATACCCGGGCGCGGGACGCGGACGATTCCTGGCTCAACCGGGCGACGTTGCGGTTTCAGTATCGTCAGTGCGACCATATTTTTCTGCACACGGAAAAAATGCGGGCGGAGCTGGTTTCCGGCTATGGCTTTCCCGCAAGCAAGACCAGCGTGATTCCTTTTGGCATTAACAGCACGGTGCCCAACACCGCGCTGACCACGACCGCAGCGCGGCAGCGCCTGGGACTCGGCCACGGCGAGAAGGTGTTGTTGTTTTTCGGCAACATCGCCCCTTACAAAGGCGTGGAGTTCCTGGTGGATGCGTTCATCGAAGTGGGCCGGCGCGAGAAAAATTACCGGCTGCTCATCGCGGGCCGTCCGAAGGGCAGCGAAGCGTATTGGGCCGGGGTGCTGGCAAAAATCAATACCAGCCAAGTGCGCGACCAGATGACTTTGCGGATTGAATTTGTGCCGGATGCGGAGACGGAAATATATTTCAAGGCAGCGGATGTTTTGGTTCTTCCCTACACGCATATCTTTCAGAGCGGAGTGCTGTTTCTGGGCTACAATTTCGGCCTGCCGGTGCTCGCCGCCAACGTAGGATCGCTGAAGGATGAAATTGTCGAGAGCCAGACGGGCTGCGTGTTTCCGCCGGCAGATGCACCCGCTTTGGCCTGCGCTATCGAGGCGTATTTCGCCAGCGATTTGTTCAAAAATCTCGACGCGCGGCGCGGGGCCATCCAGACTTATGCGAATGAGCGTTATTCGTGGGCCAAAGTCGCGGCCATCACAACCAGAGTCTATGCGGAAGTCGTGACGCACTAACTGACATCCCGTCATTTTCTGCCCGTCGCTTTTTGATTCTCATCGTCCATGCAACCGCTCGTTTCCATTCTCATCGCCGCGTATAACGCCGAAGCGACCATTGCCTACACGCTCAAGTCCGTGGCCGCGCAAACCTGGCAAAACTTGGAAACCGTCGTCGTGAACGATGGCTCCAAGGATCGGACGGCGGAAATCGCCCGGCGATTCAAGGGAGTTACCGTGGTGACAACCGAAAATCGCGGGCTTTCGGGCGCCCAGAACGAGGCGTATCGGAACTGCCACGGGGATTATATCCAATATCTGGATGCGGATGATATTTTGGTGCCGGACAAAATCGAACGCCAACTGGGAGCGCTGCGGGAGGGCGACAGCCCCCGCCTCCTGCTTTCCTCGCCCTGGGCTCCTTTCTATTACCGGACGCGGAACGCCCGCTTTGTTCAAAACTCCCTGTGTCAGGATCTTTCGCCGGTCGAATGGCTCTGGCGCAAGATGGGCGAAAACCTCCACATGCAGAACGCCACCTGGCTGGTCAGCCGCGCCGTGGCCGAAGCGGCCGGGCCTTGGGCGGACGACCTGCGCTACGACCAAGACGGTGAATTTTTTTGTCGCGTCCTACTCGCCTCCACCGGCGTTCGGTTCGTGCCCGGCACGGGGATTTACTATCGAAACAGCGGCGCTGGCAGCATCAGCTTCATCGGCACTTCCGAAAAAAAACGCGACTCGCTGCTGCGCTCGATGAAGACGCACATTCGGCTGCTCCGCTCGCTGGAGGACAGCCCGCGTGTCCACCAAGCCTGCGTGGCTTATATGCAAAATTGGTTTCACAATTTTTATCCAGATCGTCCGGACATCATCGCCGAATTACAGGCGCTCGCGGCTGAATTGAATGGCCGGCTGGAGGAACCCCGCTTGCGGTGGAAATATGCCTGGCTGAAAAATATTGTCGGCTACGATCAGGCGCAGCGCGTCCAGGCGGCGTTGCCGGTGACCAAGGCAGCCCTGCTCCGCAACTGGGACAAAGCCATGTTCCAGTTGGAGCAACGAAAGGCTGCCTGAATCCGCCTGTGCAAATTTCCATTTCCAAAGCCCAGACGTTTCGCAACGTCATCTACACCACTCTGCTGAAGGGCACGGTGTTGATCTGCGGGCTCCTGGCCAGCACGGTGGTCGCGCGGAGCCTGAGCGCCGCCGAAATGGGCCTGGTTTTTTTCGCCAACATCATCATCGGCTTCCTCAATCACTTCAGCGATTGCGGCGTCGGGAATGCCGCCATCCGCCAGCCGAAACTGGAGCAGCGGCATTTGGAAACGGCCTTCACCTTGAAGGTGATTCTCGGCCTGGGCGCGTTCGGCACGGCCCTGTTGATCGCGCCGTTTGCGCGGCATTTTTACGATCACCCGGCGGCGGGCAACGTGACCCGTTTTCTGGCGCTGAATTTCCTGGTCAGCACCATCGGCTTTTTGCCACTGGTGCAGTTGACGCGGGAGATGAACTACAAGGCCCTGATCATTCCCGGCATCATCAATGCCGTGGTGCGCGCGATCCTCGCCATTACCCTGATCCTGAAGGGCTGGAGCTTTTGGGCGGTGGTCATCGCGGACGTGGGCGCGAATCTCGCCAGCGCCATTGCCACCCAGTGCGTCCGCAAACTTCGCATGCGCTTTCGCTTCGATCGCGAAGAAGCCCTGGCGCTGCTGCGGTTTGGCGTGCCGCTCATGGGCTCGGGCATGCTGGCGTTCTTGATCTTCAATCTCGCCAACTTCTTGATCGGGGCGGAACTGGGCAACGAGGCGCTCGGCTTTTACGGGTTGGCGTTCATGTGGGGGAATTATATGTGCGGACTGCTGGCGGACACAGTCATCAACGTTCTTTTCCCGGCCTTCTCGGCCATACAGAACGACGTTGCCAAGCTGCGCCGCTGGTATTTGAAAACCACGGATTTGGTGGCCTTTATCGCCGTGGTGGTGAATACGGCCCTGCTCGCCAACGCGCATTCGTTTCTGGTGAACTTCCTGGGCAAGGGCACCGACAAATGGCTGCCGGCGATGGCGTGCCTGCAAATGCTCTGCTTCTATGGCATCATCCGCGCCATCACCGAACCGATTGGCAACTGCCTGATGGTCCGCGGCCACACCAAAACCATGCTGAAGGCGACCATCCTGTGCGGCGTCCTCCAAGTGGGCCTGCTCCTGGTGGCGCTGCGCGCCGGAAAAATCGAATGGGTCGCCGCTGCCGTTTTGGTGGCGTATGCGAGCCAGGCCTTGATTTATTTTCCCTATTTGCGGAAAGACCTGGCCATCACCATCCCGGATCTCATCCGGCAACTGTGGCCGCTGGCACCGGCGATGGCGGCGGGTTGGGGGGCTACTTATCTGCTGTTCGCTGGCGCGGGCAGTTCCGTGTTTGCACTCGCGGGTCGCGGACTCTTCACCGTGGTCGTAGTGGCCCTGACGCACGGCGCGCTGACGCGGTTCCGCTGCTTCCAGGAAACAGCGCAGCTTATTTCCCAAAAGCTGGCCGGCAGCAATCGCAACAATAATCCTTCCTAGAAAATTGACGCTGATGAAAACTCCACCCACCAAGCCGCCCGGTTATGCGTCCAAGCCAGACAACTATTTCGAGCACGCGCGGTTCGAAATGCTTCCGTTCGTGCCCGCCGAATGCAAGCGCGTGTTGGACGTGGGTTGCGGCCAGGGTAACTTTGGCGAAGCGTTGAAGCAGTCCCGCAAGGTGGAAGTCTGGGGCCTCGAACCGGTCGCCAGCGCGGTTGTCGAGGCGGCGAAAAAACTGGACCGGGCGATCGAAGGGATTTTCACGCCGGAGGCGGACCTGCCGCCGAACAGCTTCGATGCGATCATTTTCAACGACGTGCTAGAACATCTGCTGGAGCCGACGGAGGCACTCCAATTCGCACACAAACTGCTGACGCCCGGCGGCGTGATCATTGCTTCCATTCCGAACATCCGGCAGTTCCAAAAAGTCTGGGAACTCGCCATCCTCGGCGAATGGCAATATCACGACCGCGGCATCCTGGACCGGACGCACCTGAAATTTTTCACCCGCAAAAACATTCACGCCATGTTTACCGACAGTGGTTTTCAAGTGGAAAGAATTCAGGGCATCAATGCCTATTCCGGCGGCGATGGCACAGGCAAACCCTCCCGCTGGCGGATTTTCAAAATCATCAACGCGCTCACCTTCAATGCGATTACGGACATGAAGTATCTCCAGTTTGCCGTGGTAGCGCGGTCACCGAAAAAATCCTGAAGCTATGACCGAAGCTCCCAGCAGTCACCAACTGGCGATTATCGTCGCGGCGTTTAAGAGCGAATATCTGGCCAAGGCGCTGGCCTGCCTCGCCCGCCAGACGGATCAACGGTTCACGCTTTACGTCTTGGACGACGCCAGCCCGGCGGACATCGCGGGCATTGCCCGTTCGACGCTCGGCGCGCGACCTTATATTTACCAGCGCTTTGAGACCAATCTCGGCGGGAAGTCGTTGGCCAAACACTGGGACCGCTGTGTGGCCGTCTGCAACGAACCGTGGGTCTGGCTGTTCTCGGACGATGATCTGATGGATGACAACTGCGTGGAGATGCTGAACCAGTTTTTGGAAGCCGAGGGCGACTCGGCGGACATCGTGCGCTTCAACGCGTGGATTGTAGATGAGTCCGATGCCGTGACGGGTTTACACACGCTGCATTTGGATTCGGAAACCTGGCTGGAATATGGCTACGGGCATTTCATGGACTGGCGGCGCACGTTCATGCAGCAACTGATTTTCCGCCGCAGCGCCTTCGACGCCGCCGGCGGCTTTCTGGATCTGCCGCTTTGCTGGGGCACGGATGATGCCATTGTCATCGGGCTGGGCCGGCACGCGCGACGCCCCATCCGGCGCGTGCCCGGCGCGCGGATGTATTGGCGCATCAGCCGGCAAAACATCACGCCTGACCGCTCACTGAGCAAACGAAAGGAAAAACTTCGCGCCATCTGCCTGTTTGTCCACTGGTTCGACAGCCTGCTCAAAGCGCCGCGCGACCACATGTTTCCCAATGACGACGCAGCCTTCCGCAATGCCATGGACCGTTACTTGATGCAGCAGGTCATGATCGAAGGGGCACTCCCGGCCATCGCCAATTGGAAATTGCTTTCGAGCACGCGCGTCGAGATGTGCCACGGTTCCAAAACTTCCCTGATCAAATACATCCTGGTCGTGGGCGTCAGTGATGTCATCACGGCCATCGGACAGACGGCCAAGAAACTGATGGGGCGGTCCGGAAAATAGATTCAGCCGCGACTTGGCGGCACAAAAAAATGCCTTCCACGGAGCACAAAACCCGGAAATGTTACGGCCTGTTCACGCGCCGGGAACGCTGGGGATTGTCGCGGCGCGGCTGGCTGGCGGGTCTGGGGATTTTTGTGGTGGTCGGGATTTTGTGGCTGTTCAACGTGCAGCCGTTTCTGGCGCATACCGAACGGCAGGACACAAAAATTCTCGTCGTCGAAGGCTGGATTCACGAATATGCCATCCGCGCGGCGGTGGTGGAATTTCAAACCGGCCACTACGACAAAGTTTATTCGACCGGCGGCCCGGTGGCCGGCAACGGCGGCTACCTCAATGATTTCAACACCGCGGCCAGCGTGGGGGCGGAACTGCTGGTGCAGCGCGGCCTCCCCAAAGCCACCGTGCAGATGGTGCCGTCGCACGTTTCCGGGCGCGACCGCACTTACAGTTCGGCGCTGGCGTTGCGCGAATACTTCCAGACGAACGGCGTGACGGTGACGAATTTCAACGTGCTGACCGAGGACGCCCATGCCCGGCGCACGCAACTGCTGTTTCAGAAAGCCTTTGGTCACACCGCCACGGTGGGCGTCATCGCCGTGCCAAATACGGAATATGATCCCAAACACTGGTGGCGTTACAGCGAGGGCGTGCGGGAAGTCTTGGGCGAAAGCATCGCCTATTTGTATGCGAAATTTTTATTCCGCCCCGCCCCGACACCCAATTAACGGCGCACGGGCCGTCTGCAAGCTGCTTGATTGTCGCGGCACTTTTCCAGAGAATCCACCCTGCGTGCGCACCCTGAACCACAAGCTGAATCAAGATACGCCTGCCAGCGCAAAACTTGCCCGCCGCTTTTCGCTTCCAGCCGTTCCCGAAAGCAGCAGCGGTTTTGCAACCGATCAACCCTTGCTCCCGCCAAAGATTTTTTCCATCCTGAAATCGTCATCCAACCAGCATCTATGAAAATCGCCATTGTCGGTCTCGGTTACGTCGGCCTGCCGTTGTCTCTCCAGTTCGCCCGCTCGGGCGTTCAAGTGCTGGGGCTGGACATTGATCAGAGCAAAGTCGAATCGCTCAACGCGGGACGAAGCTACATCAAACACATCGAATCTTCCTCGCTGACAGAACACGTGCAGTCGGGACGCTTTGTGGCGTCCACGGATTTCAGCCGCGTGCAGGAAGTGGAGGCGGTGATCATCTGCGTGCCGACGCCGCTGAATAAAAACCGCGAGCCGGACATTTCCTTCATCACCGAAACCGGCCGGAACATTGCGCCGTGGCTGAAGCAAGGAACTTTGGTGGCGCTGGAATCCACCACCTATCCGGGCACCACGGACGAGGATTTGCGCGGCGTGCTGGAAAGCGGTTCCGGCCTGAAAGCGGGCGTGGATTTTCATCTGGCTTTCTCACCCGAACGCGAAGACCCGGCCAACCCCGACAGCAAAGTGGCCGACATTCCCAAGGTGGTCGGCGGCCTCACGCCCGCGTGTCTGGCACGCGCGCAGGCGCTCTACGGCAAAGCCATCAAGACCATTGTGCCCGTTTCTTCCTGCCGCGTGGCGGAGGCCACGAAGCTGCTGGAAAATATTTTCCGCAGTGTGAACATCGCTCTCATCAACGAATTGAAAGTCGTCTATGCCGCGATGGGCATTGACGTTTGGGAAGTGATCAAGGCCGCGAAAACGAAGCCGTTCGGCTTTATGGCGTTTTATCCCGGACCGGGCCTGGGCGGGCATTGCATTCCGATTGATCCCTTCTACCTGACGTGGAAGGCACGCGAGTTTTCACAGAACACGCGGTTCATCGAACTGGCCGGCGAAATCAACACGGCCATGCCACAGCATGTGATTGACCGCACAGTTGAAGCACTGAACTCGCATCGCAAGGCCGTCAATGGCAGCCGGGTGTTGATCGTGGGCTTGGCCTACAAGCCGAATGTGGACGACGAGCGAGAATCGCCCAGTTATGTTTTGATGAGCTTGTTGAAGGAACGCGGAGCCGAGGTGGCCTATCACGATCCGTATGTGCCGATAGTGCGGCCCACCCGCGAACATCCGCAATACGCCGGTATGCGTTCCGTGAACTGGGATCGCCCGACGGTGGCGAGCTTCGACGCGGTCATCGTGGCCACGAATCATCAGGTGGTGAATTATCAGGAACTGGCGGATTGGTCGGCCTGTATCGTGGATACGCGCAATGCCCTGGCGGCGGCGACCACGAAACCGGGCCAGGTCTGGAAGGCCTGAGCCTGCGATTGCAAATCGCCGCCACCAATTTCATTGGAAGATCGAGGCCAATCAAGTTCCTTGATTATGAGGGAGGTTTGCAGGAAAATCCCCGCTTGCAAACGCTATGCAACTAACCAAGCGGACATCCCGCCGGCGCCTCAAGCAATATCAAGCCTGGCTGCTGGTGCTGGCCAGTCCGCTGATCGCTTCGCGCGTGGCGGGAACTCAGGGAATCCTCGCCGACCCGGCCCCGTCACCGTTGCTCATCCCGCAAGCCATGCTGGACAGTGTGACGAACAATGAAATGACGGTGTTCGCCCCCGCCATTGCCGGTGGCGACAACGGCCTGCCGCAGCCGTTCCAATACGGGCCGGTAACGCTGCGTCCGCATGTGGACTACTCGTTCAGCTACGGCAATGGCATCCTCGCGGGGCCCACGAACCAGCAAAATACGGCCACCCATCAAATTTCGCCCGGCATTCTTGCGCAACTGGGCTACCATTGGACGCTGGATTACACGCCGACCATTCGCTTCTACTCGAACAACCAGTTCAAGGATGGGGTGGATCACGCCCTTTCCCTGGTGGGCGGCACGCATTACGAGGACTGGACGCTGGGCCTATCCCAAAGTTTTCTTTTCAGCACCGCGCCCACGAGTGAAACCGGGGCGCAAACCGAGCAAGAAGCGTTTGGCACGGGGCTGACGGCAACGCGCGTGCTGAACGAGAAATTGTCGCTGGATTTGGGATTGAACCAGGCGTTTGCCTCGGCGGCGGAACTGCAAACTTCCCGCGACTGGTCCACCATGGATTGGATCAACTACCGATTCACGCCGCGGCTGAGTGTCGGTGCGGGCGCGGGGATGGGTTATTTGAATGTGGATTTTGGATCCGACCAGATGCATGAACAATTGCAGGCGCGGGTGGAATGGCGGGCGACGGACAAACTCAGCTTGCAACTCACGGGTGGCGGAGAAGACCGGCAATATGTCGAGAGCACCACGCCCGATTCCCTCACCCCCATTTTTTCCGGGGGGATTCAATACCAGCCATTTCAAAACACCCAAATCTCCGTGAGCGCCGGCCGTTCGGTGACGGCCTCCTTGGTGCCCGGCTCGGATACAACCGCCACCAGCTTCGGCGCCAATCTGAACCAGCGGCTCCTCCAAAAATTCTCGCTGGATGTCGGGGCCAGCTACAACCAGTCGGAATACACGGAAACCACCTTCCAAGTGAAACAAATCTCCGCCACTTGGTATCAGGCCTCGCTGCGGAATGTCGGACGGACGGACGATTATTACAGCTTCAATGTGCGCTTGAGCCATCCGTTTTTGCGGCGCGGCACCTGGTCGGTTTATTATCAATACAACGACAACCAGTCCAGCACTGCGGGGATGAGCTACCGCGGCAGCCAGATTGGTTTCAACCTCAGTTACCGCTATTGAAACCACGTCGCGGGGAAACTCGCGGGAAGTCGCCAGGGGAAAAACGACATGTCTGACCATACCACGCACGCTTCGGTTGCCACGGCGCCATTCCGCTGGTTCGCGCTGGCGGCCGCCGGTCTGGCGCTCGTCTTCCTCGTTCCGCTGGGAAATCTAATCCGCTTCGCAGTGGGCGACGATCTGCATTCGCACATCGTGCTCATTCCCTTCATCAGCGTGTATCTGGCCTGGCTCCAAAAAAAGAATTTGCCGGACCAGTCCGCGCCGGCGAAAAAACTGGCCGCGCTCTTGTTTATCGGCGGCGGCGCGGTGCTGGCCTGGCATGGGTGGCTCAATCGCAGCGGCCATCCGCTCCCCGTGGCGGACCGCCTGGCCCTGACCACGCTGGCGTTCGTCCTGTGTTTGACGGGGCTCGGCGCGCTGTTTCTGGGCGGTGCCAGGCTGCGGGCGCTGGCGTTTCCGTTCGCGCTGCTGGTGTTCTTGATTCCGCTGCCGGTGTTTTTTCGCAACTGGATTGAAACGTCCCTGCAACACGGTTCCGCCGAGGCGGCGGACTGGCTGTTTCAAATGTCCGGCATGACGGTGTTCCGCGACGGCATGAACTTCCAACTGCCGGGCATGACCTTGGAAGTCGCCCCCGAATGCAGCGGGATTCATTCGACGTTCGTGCTGTTTATCACGAGCCTGCTGGCCGGCCAGATGTTTTTGCGGCAGCCGTGGCGGCGCGCAGCGTTATGCCTGGCGGTGATTCCGCTGGCGCTGGCGCGGAATGGCCTGCGGATTTTTGTCATCGGCGAACTGTGCGTCCACGTCGGCCCGCAGATGATTGACTCGCCGATTCATCACCGCGGCGGGCCGCTGTTCTTCGCGTTGTCGCTGGTGCCATTTTTCCTGTGGCTGTATTTTCTAAAAAAGACCGAACGATTGAACAACGGGGAGCCTTCCCCCTCTAAATAAAAACCACGATGAAAAACAAATCCTCGCTGCTCCTGACTCTACTCGCCGTCCTGCTGCTGGCGCTGGCGCTGGCGGGCACCGGCTGCTCGGCCAAGGCCAAAAAAATTTATCATCTGCAGCGCGCCCACCAGTTTTTTACCGCCAACGATTATGACCGCGCCGAGATTGAATATCTGAACGTCCTGCGCAGCGACCCGCTCAACGCCGAGGCCATCGGCAGGCTGGGCGTCATTTATTTTGACGAGGGCCGCATCCAAACCGCCGCGCGCTACCTGGCGAAGGGCAGCGAACTGGCCACGAATAACCTCGAACTCCGCCTGAAGCTGGGCTTCATCTATTCCGCCATCGGCAAAAATGCCGAGGCGCAGGCGCAGGCGAATTTTGTGCTGGATCGCCAGCCGCAGAACGATGACGCGCCCCTGTTGCTGGCCGAAGCGTCGCGGACGCGCAAGGATGCGGTGGCCACGCGGCTGCGCCTGGAAGCCCTGGCGCAAAAGGGCAACCGGGCCGCCTTCGAGGTGGCCCAGGGCCGCCTGGCGTTGCGTGAAACAAATTTCCCGACGGCGGGGGCGGCCTTCAAACGCGCGCTGGCGTTGGATGCCAAATCGGCGGCGGCTTATTCCGGGCTGGGCACGATCAGCGGGATGCAAAATGAGCTGGCGGAGGCGGCGGCAAATTTCAAGCTGGCGGCGGAATTGTCGCCGCCACGCTCGCCGCGCCAGATTGATTACGCGCGATTCAAACTCCAGACGGGCAACCCGGCGGCGGCCAAAGAATTTCTGGACGCCCTCTTGAAAAAAGCGCCGGATTTTGTTCCGGCCCTGATGGTGCTGGCGGAGGTCGCGGTGGTGCAGACCAATTTCACGGAATGCGCCAGTCAGTTGAACAAGGTTTTGGCCCGCGACCCGGACAATCCGGAGGCCATGATGTTTGACGGCCGGCTTAAGCTGGCGCAACACCAACTGGAGGCGGCGGTAGCGGCATTGGACCGGCTGACACGGGTCTATCCGCTGATGCCCCAGGCGCATTACCAACTGGCGCTGGCCTATTTTGCCCAGGAGGAAAATCCGCAAGCGATCAACAGCTTAGGCCGCGCGCTGGAACTGGATGCGAATTACACCGATGCCATTTTGCTGCTGGCCCAACTACAGATCAACAATCGGAATCCCAACCCGGCCATCGTTTCGCTCGGACGCCTGACGCAAAAGCAGCCGCAACTGGTCCAGGCGCAATTGCTCCTGGCCGATGCCTACCGGCAGGCGGGCCGGCCGGACCAGGCGATGGCAATTTATCTGCCGCTGGAAAAAAGCTATCCGCAAAACCCGCAGTTGCCACTGCTGATCGGCTCGGCCTTCCTGGAAAAGACCAATTTGGTGCAGGCGCGGCAGGAGTTTGAACGACTCCACGTCTTGCAACCTGACAACCTTCTGGCCTTGGAACAACTGGTGAATCTGGATCTGGGGGAGAAAAACTTCCCGGCCGCGCAACAGCGTGTGCAGGCGGAACTCGATAAAAAACCGAAAGTCGGTGAACTGCGGCAAATGCTCGCGAAAATATTTCTGGCGGCGGGCGACACCAACCAAGCCGAGGCGACGCTGACGCGCGCCATTGAAATCTCGCCGGATCATCAGGGGGCGCAGTTGATGCTGGCGCAACTGTATGCGGATGCCGGCCAGCGGGACAAGGCGCTCGCCAAACTGGAGGCCGTGATCGCGAAGGATTCCAAGAACCTCCCCGCGCTGATGCTCGCCGCCAGCATCCACAGCGAAAAAGCGGAATACAAAAAGGCGGCGGCGATTTACGAGCAGTTGTTGCAGGCCAGCCCAAAGTTCAGTCCGGCGATGAACAATCTGGCGTATTTGTATGCGGAGAATCTGGGTCAGTTGGACCGCGCCTACGACCTGGCCAAACAGGCACGGGAACTCTTGCCCTACGATCCCTCCACCGCCGACACGCTGGGCTGGATTTGCGTTAAGCGCGGCGCGTATCCCACGGCGTTGGGCTTGCTTCAGGAAAGCGTCGCCAAGCTGTCCGCCTTCGCCGAAGTCCAATATCACCTCGGCATGGTCAATTACCTGCTGGGCAATGAAGAGGCTGCCCGCACGGCGCTGCTGCGCGCCCGGCAGAGCAGTTCCGCTTTTGCCGGCCGGGACGAAGTCGAACTCACCCTGTCGCTGCTCGCGATCAATCCGGCTACCGCCGACGCGGCGGCCCGCACCCGGCTGGAAAAACGCGTGGCCGAAAAAACCGACGACCAAGTGGCGCTGGGCCGGCTGGCGGCCATTTACCTGCGCGACGGTGATTTTGACAAAGCCGCTACCACCAGCGAAAAAGTGCTGCAGTCCAATCCAAACAACCTCAGCGCGATGATCAGCCTGACCCAGATTTACAGCCGCAAAGATGTGAAGAAAGCTTATCAAATGGCCAAGGACGCCTATAAATTGGCACCGATCAATCCCGAGGTGGCACATCTTTTTGGCCGGCTCGCCTACCAGTCCGGCGATTACAAGCTGGCGGCGACAGTGCTGCAACAAACCAGCCAAAACCAGCCGGACAACGGCTTGGGATTTTTTGATTTCGCGCTGGCGGCTTACAGTGTTGGTCGCACCACGGAAGCCCAGACGGCATTGCAATCGGCCCTGCGGCTCAGCCTGCCGGCGCCCCAAGCGACCGAAGCCCGGCGCATGTCGGACCTGATGGCTCTGGCCGGGGATCCCGCGCAAGCGATCGCCGCCAGCGCGCAGCTGGCGGAAATTGTGAAGGCCGAACCCGATTACGTTCCCGCGCTCCTAGCCCAAGCCGCCGCCAACGAACGTCAGGCCAATTTGGCCGCCGCTGAAATCATCTACGAAAAAATTCTGGCACGCTATCAGGACTTTTCACCCGTCCAAAGACAACTGGCGATTCTCTACTCCCGCGAATCCGCCAAGACGAATCGGGCATACGCACTGGCGATCAAAGCCCGCGAAGTTTTTCCCGCCGACCCCGCGTTATCCAAGGCGCTTGGACTGATCGTGCTGCAACAAGGCGATGCGGCCCGAGCCGCGAAGCTGCTCAAAGAAGCCGCTGCCATGTCCACCACGGATGCCGAAGTGTATTTTTATCTGGGCACCGCCCAGTTCCATCTCAATAGCCGGGCGGAATGCAAGGCCGCTCTGCAACAGGCCATGTCTTTAAAACTTGCCGAGCCCCAAGCGGCCGCGGCCCGGCAGATGCTTGACAAACTCAAATAAACTAGCTTGTCAGCTTTCCCGACAACCGCAAAGGACATCCCAAACCAGCAAAATCAATGGTTTTAACCACCGCCTCCGTTTGCTTGTCGGCGGAGTTTACGCTTTTGGCCCGACAGCCCACCCAAGGCAGAGCGCTTACACGAATTTTATTATGTTTATTATGAGCTACTTGCACAGACTTAATGAATCCAAACGGACCCGGGCATGGCGGTTGCTGAATGATGATAAATCGAAATACACATCAAATTATTTATGAAGAAAATTGCTCTTGTCGCGGGTTTGATCGGGGTCTGTGGCTTGGCCCAAGCCACTACCATCAACGCCCCGGCTTCGTTGGTTGGAACCAGTGCTCTCAGCGGCAACAATGCCTATGCGTGGAATATTACCACCGTGGTGGTGCCCACTGGCCAGCAGGTTGACAGCGCCACCATCACTTTTAGCAACATCAAGTTGACGTCGGCCAACTCATCGGGAATCGGTTATCTCTACACTGATCTGCTCAGCTTGCGATCAACCTCCCTCGCGGTCTCCACCTACACCGACGGTGATGCCGCTGGCGATTTTTTCACCGCCCAGCCTTATTTTAATTCAAGCCTCGGCACCACGATCTTTTCCAGCGTCGGCACCACCTTGAGTTGGAGCTTTTCGTTAAACAGTGCCCAATTGCTTACGCTGAACACGTATATCGCCGCCGGCGGTTTCAGTTTTGGCATGGATGCGGACTGCTATTACAATGTCGGGGCTTTGTCCTTCAGCTACACCACGGCCACCACGACGGTGCCGCATGGCGGGGTGCCGGACGCGGCGACCACCGCCTATCTGTTGGGTGCCAGTTTGCTGGGCTTGGAAGTGCTCCGCCGCAAACTTGCGTCGGCGGTCAAAGCCTGATTTTCGATCATTCTCAATCAAAGCCGATAACCCACGTTATCGGCTTTTTTATTTGAGGATGTGAACCAGCCGAAGGCCGGCGGCGAATTATACCAATTCTCAAAAACAACCGGTGCGTTGGTCGGGCGTCGCTGCGGCGACGCCAAGCGGGGAGGCCGAGCCGCAGCTCGGCCCTACCAGTAAGGTGCCGGTTATCATTGGGAAATGGGATTACTTCCCGCAGCCGATTTTTTCCGAAGCAAAAATGACGCTTGAACTACATCCGGCGCACGCGAACCGGCGGGGGAGGTTTCCTGCACCTCAGCGGCTTTGGCGCGCATTATTGGCCTTCATGAATTCGAGGGTGGTTTTGGCTCCGGCATCGCCTTTGTCCGCCGCATCAAAAACGCGTTGTTTCAAGGCTACCATGGCGGTCTGCATGGCCATCGCCTGATCCATAGTGAGGTTTTGATGCATCACGGCATAGTAATTCGTGCAGGCGGAGAAGTAATCATTGGCTTTATCAGCCGCCTGCGCCTTTTCAAAAAGCTGCTTGATTTCCGGCGTTGATTTCTCAAAAACAGATTTCTCAGCTGCCGTCATTTTGGGGGCGGAATTGCCACAACCGGCAACAACCATCTCGACCACGACAGCACCGACGAAAGTGATCATTGTTCTTTTCATGTAGGCACCTGGGAAAATTTATCCGGACAAGAGATTACAACCCTTGGCAGCTTAAGGGGCGCACAGCACTTGATTGCGCGTGCCAGTCGGCGCATTGGCCAGAGTATAAAATTTGGGGAGCAGGCAAAATTCAACGCTGCCGCTGACCACCATCATGGTTCCACCTTTTTTGTTATGGCGAGGTCCCGGTCCTTCGCCCCACGCCGGGCCGGCATTGGGATAGTTATATTCCGGTTGGCTGGAACCGTCATTGTAGCCGCCAATGATCAAATCAGGCTCCCAAGCGATATAGGAATCCTGCCGGAATGCAGAAACTCGATTCCATTTGGTGGCGGACTCGTTGCAAATCTGGCCATTCATGATGTAGCTGGACAGTTGTTGCGAGCGATTTATCCACCATGACTTGGTCATATCCTCCAAAGGGCACACATAGCTTTTACGACTTTTTCCCATATATTGCCAGATCAACCCACCCTGATAGGGCAAATCCGGATTGGCTGCGTTGTATTTCATCCCCACAGCCACCGTGCCATCGGGCGCCTTCTGTCCGGTATCCGTATAAAGCCAACCGGGAATGGCCGGGGGATCCCAGTTTGGATAAACCATGTGGTCAGTATTATCATTCGCATACATGTGGAAGGCCAGGAGGAGCTGCTTCATGTTGTTGACGCACGTCATGGATTGCGCCTTTGTTTTCGCGCTCGCCAAGGCCGGCAGCAGCATGGCCGCGAGAATGGCGATGATGGCGATGACCACCAGCAATTCAATCAACGTGAACGCGCGGCGGGTGACCGGGCTTCGCCGCGCTGATTGCGACGCGGCGTGGGCAGAAGATTGAATTGACATAAGATTTGTTAAAAAATGGCGTTGCGGTGGTTTGCTTCCACGCTGCGCTTTGACACAGCTTAAATACAATCCACGCTGGATGCTGAACAATACTACTCCAGTTGAAACCAACGTCCATCCCACAAATTGGGGAGTCTGGGGGGCAACGCCCGGAGGCAACGTGACCACCCGGTCACCGCCGGTTCTGCCATTTGTTTTCGCTTGCGCCGAGTGACATTTCCTTTATGCTCCAGACTGCCTGAACGCCGCGTGTGCGGATGGTTCATTAAGGCTGAGAAAAGTCGTTTAACCAATAACCTAACCTTTAACCTCCGTTGCCCCGGCAGCGTTCGTTAGTCAGTTAGGCAATGGAGTCTTCAGGTTCCGGTCGGAATCAAAAGCCTCCCGCAGTTCATACCAGAATAGTTATGCTCACAATGGAAGAAGCCCTTAAACAACACGTCACGCGTTTTGTGCAAGGCGAAATTGTCAAAGGCACCGTCATCGAAGTCCGCCCCAAAGAAGTCATGGTGGACATCGGCTACAAGAGCGAGGGCATCATCCCCGCGAACGAATTTATTGACCTCGAATCCGTGACTGTCGGCAGTCAGATTGATGTCCTCATCGAGAAACTTGAAAACAAGGAAGGCACCGTCGTCCTCTCCCACGAGAAGGCGGAGTTCAAGAAGAACTGGGATAAGATTCTCACGATCTGCAACGAAGGCGGCATCATCACCGGCAAGGTCAAAGCCGTGGTCAAAGGCGGTCTCATTGTCAATGTCGGCGTCGAGGCGTTTTTGCCGTCGTCGCAGATTGACGTCATCACCCCGAAAAATCTCGCGGGTTTCGTCGGCAACAGCTACCAGTTCAAGGTTGTCAAAATCAATCAGGAACGGCAGAACATCGTGCTCTCGCGCCGCGAATTGATCGAAGCCGAACGCAACGACAAGCGCGCGAAACTGCTGGCCGACATGGTCCCCGGCGACATTCGCAAAGGCACGGTCAAGAACATCACCGATTTCGGCGCGTTCATTGATCTCAATGGCTTGGATGGTTTGCTTCACATCACCGACATGAGCTGGGGCCGTTTGACCCATCCTTCGGAAATTTTGAAAGTCGGCCAGGAACTCGACGTCGTCGTGCTCGACGTGAACAAGGAAAAAGAACGCGTCAGCCTCGGCCTCAAGCAGAAGATGACCAATCCGTGGGACAACATCGAAGCGAAGTTCCCCGTCGGCCAGAAGGTCAAAGGCAAAGTGGTCAGCCTCGTGCCCTACGGCGCATTTGTGCAGCTCGAACCCGGCGTCGAAGGCCTCGTCCATGTCACCGAACTCTCCTGGACCAAGCGCATCGCCAAACCCGGCGACGTGCTCAAGCAGGATCAGGAAATCGAAGCGGTCGTGCTCGGCATCAACCGCGACGAACAGAAAATCTCGCTCGGCGTCCGCCAACTCGAATCCAATCCGTGGGACGGCGCGGCGGCGAAATACACCGTCGGCACCAAGGTCAAAGGCAAGGTCCGCAACCTCACGAGCTACGGCGCGTTTGTCGAACTCGAAGAAGGCATTGACGGCATGGTCCACGTTTCCGACATGTCCTGGACGCGCAAGATCAATCATCCTTCTGAAATGATGAAGAAGGGTGACGACGTCGAAGCCACCGTGCTCGAAGTGGATCGTCCGAACCAGCGCATCGCGCTCGGCATGAAGCAGCTCGAAGTCGATCCGTGGGAAAAGATTGATCAGCTCTACAAAGTCGGCGACCTCGTCACCGGCAAAGTCACCAAGCTCGCCAGCTTCGGCGCGTTTGTCGGTCTGCAGCACGAAATTGACGGCCTCGTCCACATCTCGCAGGTCAGCGAAGAGCACATTGACAAGATCAAGAACGTGCTCAAAGCCGGCCAGGAAGTCAGCGCCCGCGTTATCAAGATTGATCGTGGCGAACGCCGCATCGGCTTGTCCATCAAGGCCGCGAGCTACTCCGACGAGCAGCTCAAGGAAGAGCAGAAGATGCTCGACTCGCTGAAACCCGGCGAAGACCTCGTGGCGCTGCAGCACGCGTTCGACGCGTTCGACGACGCCAAAGCGGAATAACCTTCCGAAGAAAAATTCAACCGGCGGACTGGCAACAGTCCGCCGGTTTTTTCATTTACTACGCGCCGCCTTGCTGCGGAATAATTCTTGATAGAACTGCGCCAGTCCGCTTTGATCAGTTCATGGGAACCGCCGAGCTAAAAGAATCAATTGTGCATCGGCCTGTGCGCGGCTCGCTGGCAATTATTTGTAAATCCATTTGGAAAACGCGCACACTTCTCATCAGCTTGGTTTTGTTTGCAACACCGTTTTTGTCTGGATGCGCCACAGACTTGCGCGGCACTTCGTCGATTTGTCAGGTGCATCACAAGATTATGCGCACAGTTTTTATGCGTGGGGAAGGCATGACGATTCTGGCTGGTGGACGTTACGAGCCAGCTCATCGTGAGATGTTCCCGAATGGACATCCGAGCTACCTTCCAAGGAAGATGGTTATTATTTATCTTTGCGATGATTGCCTCAAGGCACAGAAAACATGGTTTGAGACTCACAAGTGAGTAGGCTAGCCCGATGCTTTCACACTGGTGAGCGTGTGAAGTTTTCGGCTGAGAATACTGAGATTTTTGGCGGAGCGTGGTCGAAACGGCGGTTTTTTCTAACTTTGAACACAGTGCCCCCAACCCCCGTTGTTTTTCAACGTGCC
>CAINLR010000184.1 GCA_903850425.1 uncultured Verrucomicrobia subdivision 3 bacterium
CGAGAGCCTGGGATACTACAACGACCAGCTCGCGGCGTTGAAGAACAACCTGGCCGCCGCCAACAGCCGTATCACCGATGTGGACGTGGCGCAGGAAAGCACGACCTACGCGAAATACAACATCCTGGTCCAATCCGGCACGGCGATGTTGGCCCAAGCGAATTCGCTGCCGCAATCCGTCCTCAAGCTCCTCGGTTAGAATTAGCCCGCCACCGTGCACGCCCGGATGGCTCCCGCCGTCCGGGCGTTCTTTTTGCGCACTTGCGCGGAGCTGCGACCGTGGGTTGGGGCGGAAACGACCTGGATCCCCGCAAAGAAAATTGCGCCAGCCAATAAACAAGGCCGTGGGAAAATCTGGCAACCCAAAGAAAAATCGAAGTGGCGGAGAGAGTGAGATTTGAACTCTCATTGACGGTTTTCTCAAAACCACTGAAAACACAGCATCATCAATGGTATCAATGGATACAGTGGTTTTGCACGATTTCGTTAAGATGCGACAAAATGCAGTTAATTCCTTTTCGGGTGATAGATAAAGATAGATAGAGGACGCTTCGGCTGCGTTCCCTTGCCAAGAATCATACCCAACTCTTCATTTTTGGGCAACATGGTGTCAGGCGCGTGTTTGCCGCCTGGGTAGATATTGTGTCGAACTTTCGTGGAGTGGACCGCCGTTGTCCCACCCCGTCGCCTATCGTGGCGGCGTATGAAATTGAAACATCTCTTTCCGCATCGTTGCCGCAGCCGGGTCGTTCGCCAGTTCGGCGACGCCACTTTGATCCGCCAGCCCAACGGCCAGCACGAACCGCTTGGCGGCACCGATGCCGACCGTGCCGCCGCCTTTGAGTGGACCTCCCTGTTCGCCCACGAAATCGTGTTCAGCCATTTCTTCCGTGATGGCCAGAGCCGTTGCCACCCGCGCCGCCTCCTCGGGTCGCCCCGCAGGTTGGCTCTTTGAACGTCTTGCCCAGCCATCTGTCTCAAAGCTGAGGACGAAAGGCGTCGCAATGCAATCAATCATGACCACATATCCGGATTTTCAGTCGCTCCCGCGCGAGGTGAAGAAGTTGCTGCTCGTGTCGGAAAACTACTTTTTCCAGGAAGACAATGCCCACCACGGCTCGCCCGCCACGCCCGCCAAGGTCGCGCACTGGGAGACGTCCACGAAAACCCACCAGCCGCAAACCTTGGTCATCACCGCCCTGCCACAGCCACCGACCTACGATGCGCGCTGGGCCGCCTGATTTCCGGTTGTTGTTCTTGTCCCCCTCGCGCCTGATGCTCTGCCCATGAAATTGGAAAAACTGACGTGGCTCCAGACGTCGCGAGGTGAAACCTTCGCCACGTTCGGCGAGGCGCGGCTCGCGCGCCATCTCGATGGCCGTTACGAAATCAGCGGCGGCACATCGGCTGATCACGCCGAAGCACGCGAATGGTGCGCTCTCTTCATGCCCGAGTTGCTTCACAAACTTGATTCCCCGGACGGACGCGGCGGCAAACGCGGCTAGCCCAGTTGCCGGGCAACTTGCCACGGCACAGATGGACCGCAATAATCCACTCATGTGCGGACGTTATTCCTTGGAGCGCGACTATCGAAAGCTGGTCACTCGTGTCGGTGCCGTCATGGCCCGGGTGCAGATGCTGGCGGCGCGTTACAACATCGCGCCGACACAGCTTGCACCGGTGATCTATCGCGAGAGCGGCCAGACGGCCATGAAACTCATGCGCTGGGGTTTGATTCCGTCCTGGGCGAAGGACGCCAGCGTCGGCAATGCGAACGTCAATGCGCGGTCGGAAACGCTGGCCAGCCGCAATGCGTTTCGTGAGCCCTACCAAAGACGCCGCTGCCTGATTCCCGCCGACGGCTTCTATGAATGGCAGGAACGCGAAGGCAAGCGGCAACCCTTTCGAATCACGCTGAAAAGCGGAGAACCGTTTTGTTTCGCCGGCCTGTGGGACCGCTGGCAGCCACCACCGTCCCAGACCGGGGCCGAACCAAACACAGCCGCTCCCGATGAACCGATTGATTCCTTCACCATCATCACGCGGGCGGCGAACGCGGCCATTGCGCCGCTACACGACCGGATGCCGGTCATCATCGCGAAGGAACATTATGGCGACTGGCTAGGCAGTGACGAGCCGCAGCGTGGCCTGCCTCAACATGCGTTGGACCAACCGCTAGACGAACCGCTGCGGATTTACCCTGTCAGCCCGCTGATGAACAGCCCCAAGGTGGACGACGCACGGTGCATCGCGCCGGTGCCGCTTGAGCGCGACATGTTCGAGCGGCAGTGGTGGGATGACGGGTGAGCGGAAAAATGGTTCATAGCTTCCGTTTTTGTTTGCGCCGGTGAACCAATCGCATAACACTGCGCGCGGGATATGGTTCTGATTACTACCAACATCGGACTGGGAGCGCGGCTTTGCCGACGTCACTTCGCGTCCATTCATCGGAGTCGTCGCAAAGGGATCATGTGAACTCTCACCCCAAATCTGATCAAGCGGTCGCCACTGTGCCACTACCTAAATCCGGCGGCGAACTGTTCATCGTGGACAACAGCGATGAAAACTGGAAGGGGCTGAAATACCTCCAGGACTGGACCGAGATCGCCAGCGCCTTCGATATCGCCGCCGGCTATTTCGAGATCGGCGCACTGCTCGCCTTGGACGGCCAATGGCAAAAGCTGGATAAAATCCGCATCCTCATGGGCAACGAGGTTTCGGCACGCACCCGTCAGGCCATCCTTGACGCGCTCAAAAAGGACATCGCCAGCCATCTCGACGCCAGCCTCGAATCCGAAAAAGAGAAAAACGATTTCCTCACCGGCGTGGCCGCCATCGTGCAAGCCTTGCGAGACGGCAAAATTCAGTGCCGCGCCTACGCCAAAAAGAAATTCCACGCCAAAGCCTACATCACGCACCCGCGCGTCGCTGTCATTGGCTCGGTGGCGCTCGTTGGCTCCAGCAATTTCACCGTCCCTGGCCTCACGCAAAACATCGAGCTAAACATCCAGGTCAAGGCCGCTGGCGACGTGCGCCAGTTGCAGGACTGGTAT
Organism: uncultured Verrucomicrobia subdivision 3 bacterium; assembly: GCA_903850425.1. Taxonomy (GTDB): domain Bacteria; phylum Verrucomicrobiota; class Verrucomicrobiia; order Limisphaerales; family UBA11358; genus UBA11358. Next base: position 3,054 of record CAINLR010000184.1, read on the forward strand.
GAGTTGCATTGGGCCGAAGCCGAGGACATCACGCCGGACATCCTCGCGGTGGTGGAACGCCACATCCGCGATTACCTGCCGTTCGACATTTACGCCAAGGCGCTCGACGAACTGTTTCGCCGGCACGAACTCACCGCCAGCGAATGGGAAAAGACCGAATCCAAAATCTATCCCATCCTCGACCAATATCAGCGCGATGGCTACGCCTCGCTCTATCACACCGCCGCCAATTACAACGGCGCGTTTTTGTGCGACGGCGTCGGCTTGGGAAAAACCTTCATCGGCCTCATGCTCATCGAGCGGCTGGTGATGTATGAAAAAAAGCGCGTCGTCCTGTTCGTCCCCAAGTCTGGCCGTGATCCGGTCTGGGAGCGCAACATCAAGAAATATCTGCCGAACCTGTTGAACGGTTTTCTCTCCTTCAAGATTTTCAATCACACCGATCTCATGCGCGGCGTCAGCGCCGACGGCACGGATTTTCCATCCATCTTTGAGCAGATGACCGAGCAGGCGGATGTTGTCATCATTGACGAAGCCCACCATTTCAGAAATCGCGGCCTCACCCGCGAGTCCGGCGGCTCGCGCTATTGGAAACTCTACGACCTCTGTGCCAACAAGCAGGTGTTCCACCTCACCGCCACGCCGGTCAACAATGCGCTCACCGATTTCCAGCATTTGATCGAGCTGTTTTCCCGCGAGAAGCAGGATGCCTTCGCCACTCGCGTTGGCATTCATAACCTCAGTGCCCATTTTCGGCAGTTGGAGAAGCAACTCGCCAGCATCGTGAGCGGGCAGGTGCTCGGCGAACTGTTCGCCGCCAATTCCATTGAGGCCGGCCAGGTCTTGTTCAGTGATAAGTTATTTCGTGAACTCGTCGTCCAGCGCAGCCGAGCCTATGTCGTCGAAAGCCAGAAACAGCAGGGATCATCCGCCGCATTGTTTCCCACCAAGGCAGACCCGCAGGTTGCGAATTACTCGGTTAAAAAAACCTACGGCCACCTGCTCGGTAAAGTCGAACTTGCTTTTGAGAAAGACAAACCATTGTTCGCGCTCGCGCCCTATCACCCGTTGGATTACCCCGTCGGCGCGGTGGATGAAAAAGGCAATTTCGAGGTTGGTCGCCAGCGCGGCCTCGTCCGCCTCATCCGCGTGCAGTTTCTGAAACGCTTTGAAAGTTCCATCACCGCCTTCGAGCAGTCCTGCCAGAATCTGCTGCTCAAATTTCTCGCCTTCCTCGAAGTCAACAGTGATTCCAAACGGGAAAAGGAACGTCTGGAAAAATGGCGCACCCGCAATCAGGAATTATTATCTCACATCCACGCGCGTCGTCAGGAATTGGCCGATGACGATGCCGGCGAAGAAACCGAGGAAACTCTCGGCGACGAATTCCTCGATTCCTTTGAGCCGCTGGATCGCCAGACCTACCGCGTGGATGAAATCTTTGACGACACCTTTGACGATCTGGATACCCTTGTGAAGTTTCTCGAAGAACTGAAAACTTTCACGCCCGCCCATGATGACAAGCTCAAGGCACTAATCAAACTGCTCAAATCCGACACCGCGCTTAAGGGACGCAAGGTTCTGATTTTCACGGAATACATGGCCACCGCTCGCTACCTCAAGCGTGAGTTGCAGGCGGCAGGTATCGAGGGCGTGGATGAAGTGGACAGCCAGACCAAACAGGATCGCACCGTGGTTCTGCAACGGTTCGCGCCTTATTACAATGACTCCTCGTCGGCCGATCTTGACGGGCGCGGCCTCCAGGAGACGCGCATTCTGCTCGCTACCGATGTGTTGTCCGAAGGTTTGAACCTTCAGGATGCCACGCGCATGATCAATTACGATCTCCATTGGAATCCCGTCCGCCTCATGCAGCGGATTGGCCGCGTGGATCGCCGCCTCAATCCCGCCGTAGAGTCGAAAATCCTCGCCGACCATCCCGAAGAAAAAACAAATCGCGGCCAGGTTGCCTATTGGAATTTCCTGCCACCCGATGAACTCGACGAGTTGTTGAAGCTTTATAGCCGCGTTGCGCACAAGACTCTGCGCATTTCCAAGGTGTTCGGCATTGAGGGCAAAAAGCTGCTGAAGCCGGATGACGACTACGCCGCGCTCAAGGATTTCCAGCACAGCTACGAAGGCTCCACCACGCCCACGGAGAAAATGCAGTTGGAACTGGAACGACTGCTCAAGGAAAATCCCTCGCTAGAAGCCCACCTCGACGCGCTGCCCGGTCGTGTGTTCAGTGGCAAGGCCCAACACGAAGCCGCCGGTGCCCAGGCCATCTTCTTCTGTTACAACCTACCGGCCGAGGATGCCGCGTCGCACGAATGGACGGATGGTGCCGGGCGCACTGCGTGGTATCTCTATAATTTTGCCACCTCCAAAATTCTCGATCAGCCCGAGGAAATCCACGCTTGGATCAAGTGTTCACCGGAGACACCCCGTCGGGTGGAAATGACTGCCGTGGCACTGCGAACCGTCCGCCTGAAAATTGAGACGCACATCAAAAACACCTACCTCAAGCAGATGCAGGCCCCCGTCGGCATCAAGCCCACGCTCAAGTGCTGGATGGAACTCGATTAAATTTTATGCGTAAAGCCCAACTCGAAGCCCTGGAATTGGAGATCAAGACCGAGCTCTATGCTATGGCAAAAGCGGCTGCTCACGATCCAATCACCGATGGAGTGATCGACATTGATCAATATCTCGCCGCCTCCCCCAAAATGCTTTGGATTCTAAAGGAGCCGTGGGAAACGCCGGATGAAGGCAAGCGAGGTGGCCGCTGGAGCGTCACGAAGGAGCTTATTCCCGAATTGATCGCCCAAAACCGAATACGCGGCAATCCCACCTATCGCAAGATGGCGTATGTCACTTACTCGGTTTTCCACGATTTCGTGGACTACTCAAAAATTAAATTCCCAGATGAGGATCCAGAAGTTCGCATGTCATTGGAGAAAATCGCCTATATCAACGTCAGCAAGTCCCCTGGCAAATCTGTCAGCGATTCCGCAAACATCGAATTTCACTATCGTCGCAACCGCGAGCTTCTCAAAAAGCAGATCGCGGCCATCAATCCGGACATTGTAATTGCAGGCAATATCCTTCACCTTTTTTACGACGATTTTGGCTTTAGCCGTCAAGACCTGACCTCCGCCGGATCGGCAGAGTTCTGTGAGCGGAATGGCTGCTTGTATGTCAACGCCTACCACCCAGCTTACTGGGGCTGTAAAGAAGATCGCTATGTCAACGACCTCGTCACTGTGATCAAGAATCACCAATCATAAATTTCCCATGTCCACCCCACTCCGCGACATCCGCAAGTTCACCGAACTGGTCCGCTACCTGGAGGACGAACTCGGATGGCCCGTGGACGCCGGCAGCTTCGACGATCTCACGTTCGAGTATCAGCCAGCAGAGCTGGGCTTGAAGGACGAGGACGCCGTCAAAATCAAGAAAGTCCACCAGCTCCGCCCGCTCGCGACTGGCCAGCCGTGGGGCATTTTCTTTGTCGAGTTCGAAAAGAAAAAACTGCCGGTCGTTGTGCTCCGGCGCATCTTGAGCCATCTGGTTGTGAAAAAACGCCAGTCGGCCAACAAGGCGGATCAAGCCGTGTGGAATCCCGAAGACCTCCTGTTCATCTCCGCCTTTGGCGATGAAGCTGGCGATCAGCGCGAAATCGCCTTCGCCCATTTTCATCAGCAGTCTGGCGACCTGCCCACGCTCCGCGTCCTCGGCTGGGACGGTAGCGACACACCGCTCAAGCTCGATTACGTCGCCGTCGAGCTGAAGACCAAGCTGCACTGGCCTGCGAATCCAAAAGATCAAAATGCCTGGCGCGCTCAATGGTCCGGCGCGTTCCGACACAAGCTCGGTCATACCATTAAGACCGCCGACGCACTGGCGGAGGTTCTGGCCGGATTGGCCAAGCGCATCCGTGATGCAGCCAAGCGGCTGATGAAGGCCGAGTCTGAAAATGGGCCACTCACCAAGCTCTACAAAGGCTTCCAGACCGCCCTGATCCACGATCTCAAGCCGGATGATTTTGCCGACACCTACGCGCAGACCATCACCTACGGCCTGCTCACCGCCGCCATTTCCCGCACCGAAATGAGCGAGGGCGCCCGTGGAACCGTGCTGCTCGCCGAAAACATCACCGACATGGTGCCGGTCACGAACCCGTTCCTGAAAGAAATGCTTCAGACCTTTCTAAAAGTCGGCGGGCGCAAGGGCGGCATTGATTTCGACGAACTCGGCATTCAGGACGTGGTGGAACTCCTGCGCGGCGAGGAAACCGATCTCCCGGCCATCCTGCGCGACTTCGGCAACAAGACGCGCGGCGAAGACCCCGTCATCCATTTCTACGAACACTTCCTGTCCGCCTACAACAAGCAGTTGAAAATCCAGCGCGGCGTTTTCTACACGCCGC
>CAINLR010000185.1 GCA_903850425.1 uncultured Verrucomicrobia subdivision 3 bacterium
GCGCTGGCGCAGCAACTCGTTGCGGCGGCTGGCAAGGTGCCGGTGATTGTGCAGCCGAACGCCGGTTCGCCACACACGGAAAACGGCAAGACGATCTACAACGCCACGCCGGAAGAAATGGCCGCCACGGCCACGCGCCTGTTCGCCGCCGGCGTCCGCATCATCGGCGGCTGCTGCGGCACCACGCCGGAGCATCTCGCCGCCATGAGCCGCGCCGTTCGTTGCGGCGCACCTGCGAGTTAGAAACTCAATAATAACTGGTAAATGAACGTGTCGCCCAGACTGTCTATTTGTTCCCACACGCGCCGCAACATGGCGGGATCGCCGGTCAGCGGCGGCAGTTCTTCGAGCTTCTTTTCCCACGGAAAGCAGACTCCCGCTGCAACCGAAGCGGCTGGGCGGCCGGCGATGCCGATCAGCCCCGCGCGATCGCGCATGGACGCCGGCACGTCGCACGGCGGCGTGGCGTTGAGCGAGTCGCTCCTGCCACCATAAACTCCGTATTCCCGCGTGGTCTCGGTCAACACCCGCAGATTCTCAATGCTGGTGTCATTCTGCATGATGGCTCCGGCATCCATGATGTAGCCGCCATCAGGAGCGACTTCATCAATCACCCGCTTGCAGAAATCACGGACCTGTTCGGGTTTGCCAAAACTCAGCAGCGTGTTCGGGATGCCGCCGCTAATGGCAAACTTGTGACCGAGTTTCCGCCGCGCGACAAAGACATCGTCGCGATCCGCATGGAACAGGATGCTGCGATCGGGCAATTCGGTGAAGGCGGCGAAGTGGGCGGCCCATTTGCCTTCGGCGTAAAACATGGTTTGGTGTCCGTGTTTCCAAAATTCCTCGATGATGGGCCGGAGCGTGGGCCAGTAGTGGGTTTCGAACTGCTTCGGATTGATGAACGGCACGCAGCCGCGGTGCATCCAAAATCCAATGGGCAGTTGGCGGCTGGGATCGGCGGTTGTGAGTCCTACATGACAGAGGTGAGGCATCAACGCTTCGCAGGCCGCCAACACTTTTTCCGGCTGCTCGTGCATGTCATCCACCAGTCCCACATAGCCGCGCAGCTTGTCGGCAATGATGTCAAACGGTGCCTTGAAAATTCCCGCAATGGCCGAGGGCATGCCGCATTCGGTCCGCATCCGCTGAATCTGTGGACCGAAAGCGTAAAAATATTGCAGCATGGCCATGCCGCCTTTGACCAGCGCGAGGTTGTTACGGAAGTTGGCCGGCTGACCGATGGGACTTACTTCCGCCGCTACGCGCGGCAGCCAGGTGTTGTAAAGAAATTCGGTGGGATTGGCGATCAGGGCGTCATATTCGTCGTCCCGCATGAAGGCCTGGTTCTCCGGCGGTTCAATGTAGTTGAAACCGGAGGTATGCGGGATGCCGATTCCCGGAATGCCGTAATAGCGCAGCCCCAGCGCCTGCGCCAGACCGGTCCAAACATAGACCATGTTCGGCACCATCGCGTCCCAGTCAAAGTCCTGGCCGCAGCGAATCACGGCATCAAACGCCTTCTGATAATCATGCACCACTTCCTGGCAACTCATGCCGGCATAATGGGCGGTGAACTCGGCCACAAATGGTCGGATCGGCACGCGGTCCGGCCGCTCGTTGCGCAAGGCGGTCACATAGCGGGCCAGGCGCTCTTGGTAAAGTCGCTCTCGGTTCATAATTTAGTTGGGGTTGGTTGGGTCGGTTTGACTGGCCAGGCGAAATAGCTTGGGTGTCATTCCTTTCACATCTTGAAACACGCGGGTGAAATAGCTCTGGTCGCAGAAGCCGCAGTGGTCGGTAATTTCCGCCAGCGACTGCTCGGTGTGGCGCAACAAATCACACGCGAGATCCACCCGGCATTGGCGCAGCAACTCGGTGAAGGACCGCCCCGTCCGCTCCTTGAGCAGCCGCGAAAAATGGCTCGGCGAAATCCCCGCGTGCCGCGCCGTCTCGTCCCGCGAAATGTCGCGATGCAAATTGGCCCGCATGAAATCCAGCGCTTTGCCGACCAGCAGCGGCGGCGTGAAATCCTCCTGCCGCTCAATCGTCGAAAACACGTGCTCCAGCGCCTGGCGCAGCCACGCGGCCAGATCCTCGTCGTCGTTGATGTTGGCCAGCTCGGTGAGCAGGCGGAAGTTCAGGCCCAGCACTTCGGATTGCCTCGCCCCGGCCTCGACCGCCGCGCGTGAAATCATCACCACCAGTTCGAGCAGCAAGCCTTTGAGCAAATCGCTGCGCTCCTCGCCCGCGCTGTAGATGTGGACGAGGACGTAGTTGATGATCCGCCGCGCCTCCCCGCGATCGCCGCGCCGAATGGCCGCCAGCAGCATCGGCTCCTGAAACAGATACAGCTCGCGAATCCGGTCGTAGGGCCGGTGGGCGAGCAGCGGGATGGCGGGAAAATCGTTCATGAGGCAAAAGGAAAACATCGAACATCCAACAACCAACATCGAACATCCAAAGCGCGTCGAATCGCGGACCTCACTAGCTGTTGGCTGTTGGTTGTTGAATGTTGGAGGTTCTGGAAATTCATTTTACGGCAGCATCAGGTGCTCAATGTAACGATCCTCGAATTCGGCAGCGAGATTCAGTTCGATGACCTCGACCTGCGTGCGGAGGTTTTCCATTTCATCGAGCGTGGTGCGGTCCACCAATGCCAGCAGCGCGCCGGCCAATGCAGTGTTGCCGACCACGCGCACCTGCTCCGCGCGGATACCCGCCAGCAAGCCGATGGCGATGGCGTGGGCCACATTCAAGTGCATCCCAAATCCGCCGGCGAGATAGACGCGGCCCAAATCTGCCGCGCGAATACCAGCCGTCGCCAGCAGGATTTCAATGCCCGCGCCAATCGCCGCCTTCGCCTGCAACAACAGGGCAACATCCACTTCGCTGATGCGCAATGCGCCCGCGCCATTTGTTTCCGTCAGGCGCAAGGCCCGTTCGCCATCATCGGTCAGGCGATTTTGTGCGGGCAACTTTTCCCACGCGCCCAAATCAAATCGTCCCGTCACGCCCAGCAATCCGCTGCTCCGCGCCGTGGCGAGAAAATCCACATACGCCGAACCACAAAGTCCGTTGGCGCGAGCGAGCGGGAGGTCGCCGATGGTTTTGGTTTCGAGTTGAAACGGATTCAGCGTCAGCCACAGGTCGCTGACCGCACCTTCGCGCGCCCGGGTGCCGCAGAGCAAACCGCAGCCTTCAAACGCCGGGCCGGCCGCCGTCGCGCACGCGGTCAGCTTGCCGCCGCTTTGCAAAACGATTTCGCCATTGGTGCCGATGTCCACGAGCAGACTCGGCGTTGGATCGAACGCCATGCCGCTCGCAAAAACTCCGGCGGTGATGTCCGCGCCGATGTAGCCCGCGATGCCCGGCAATAATTGAATCGGCGTCTCGGGCGCAAGACTGTCGGCGATCAAATTGATACCGCTGGCGAAAACTTGTTTGCCTTTGATGAAACGCGGCGCAAAGGGCGCGATGCCCAATGGCGTCGGGTCTTCGCCGACGAGCAAATGCAGCATCGTGGTGTTCCCGGCGATGGCCCCGCCAACGATTCGCTCCAGGGATCGCCCTGCCCGCTCGCAGGCGCGCTGCAAGAGCGGTTGAATCGTCTCCATCACGATGGCGCGCTGCATGGCGATGAGGTTTTCCGGTTTGCGCGCGGCCTCGATGCGCGTGATGACATTGTCGCCAAAACGGATTTGCTCGTTGAACGCGCCGGCCCGCGATAACACTTCGCCCGTGACAAGATCCACCAGCAGCACGACGACCGTGGTGGTGCCGACGTCCACGGCGAAAGCGGTATCGCGTCCGCCGGGCACAAAGCGAAACAACGGCTGATGCGCGTAAGGAATGGCAATCGCGAACGTCTCGCCGACCTGCGGCCGGTGTTCGATGCGCGAACGCGCGGGGATGTGGATGAGCGCCTCCCCAGCGGGGCGCGCGCGGCAGGCCTGGACCGTGGCCGGCGCGGTGACTGTGCCGCCTTCCGTCCGCAGCGAACCGTCGCGCAATTCCACTTCGCAGCCGCGACAAAGTCCGCGCTGACCGCAACGCGTGTTCAGCGGCAGCGCGTGCGCGGCGAGCACATCGGCCAACGAACGATGGTCGGAGGTGAAGGTAATTTCCCGGCACTCGCCGGATTCCAACTCAACCTGGATGCTCGCCGCGTGACTCATGCGCTGGCAGTTTTTACTGGCTCGGCGCGCAGGATCGTTTCGTCCGGCGCGTGACCCAGTTGCATTCCCGGCGCGATGATTTGAAAGCGCTGTGCGTCCCAGTTGCCCCAAAGCAGATCGCGCAACAAAGTCGGATCGCCGCATTGATGCTCGAACTTCCAGCTCAGCCAGTCGGCACACTTCCGCGCGTAAGCCGCCTCCGCCGGCGCGTCGTCCGTTCCGAGATCAAGGTAGGTGGCCGTATCATGCATCGCCAGTTGTTCGCGCTCGGTCTCGAGGAGGAACTCGACATCGTCCGGGGCAAATTTTTTTGCGAGTTCGGCGCGCAAGGCGGCGAGCTTTTCCGGCCCGGGCACGCGGCGCGCGCGATTCCAGCCGGGCGTGTAGTAATAACACGTCGGGCAGCGCCGCTGATGTTCCGCGTAGGCTTCTTTGCTGCCCATGAAGACGGTGATGCAGTCATGGGCGCGCGGAATGACGAGCTGGTGGCGCAACGGCCGCAGCCCCGCCGTGCCGCGACCGCAGAGGCCATAAGCCAGCACGACGGCTTCGATGTCCGTCCGCGCATCCACCGCGTCGAGATTTTCCTGCAACACCGCGCGGAGCTGGTCCGGACGATCATGCAAACCGATCTCGAAGAAACGAGTTTCGGCGATATGGGTTGCCCCACGGGCGTGCAACGCGATCTCTCCCTCGAACACCGCGCAGGCCAGCAGCGCGATGGGCGGCAAAGTGGCGGAACGGCCAGGGCAGGATGGTCCGACAACGGGATTCATTGAACGCAACTCATCGTGCGTCAGACCGTGCGCGGCGTCCATCGCATTATTTGTTGGCGGCCAATGTTGCGATTGTCGGCCGACAGGGCTTTGCCGGAGGTGGCTAAACCTGCCGCCTCCACTCGCCATTGAGTCCCGCACCCATGAACAACGCCATTTCATTCGCACCGGGCTTCAGCCGGCTGTGAATAAGACCGATTGAAAGGCTGGTCGTTGTTGCGGGCTTCAAATCAACGCACCCGCCGGCGGAATCTGGTTTCCCGCCGCCAGCCCGACTTGTTAGCATGGCGGCATGACCAAGCTTCCCTTTTTCCTCGCGTTGCTCTGCGGTGCGTTCACGCTCCCTGTCGGCGCGGAGACGGATTACCCGCTCACCGAAGATTCCAAACCGCACGCCGGCGTGCCAGCGGGCGAGTTGCTGAAATTCAATTTCGACCGCTCGAAAATTTTTCCCGGCACCACGCGCGAGGTCGCCGTGTATGTGCCGCGCCAATATGATCCTGCCACGCCGGCGTGCGTCTATGTGGGCCAGGACGGCGGCGGGTTCAACGCGACGGAAGTGTTCGACAATCTCATCGCTCGCAAGGAAATCCCGGTGCTCATCGGCGTATTCATCCGCCCCGGTGTCATGCCAGCCACGACCACGAACGCGCTCGACCGCTTCAACCGCAGCCTCGAATACGACGGCCTCGGCCCGGATTACGCGCGGTTCTTGCTGACCGAACTTTTTCCCGCCGTCGAAAAACTCGCAACCGCCGATGGCCGCACGCTCCGGCTTTCGACAAATGGCAACGACCGCTGCATCGGCGGCGCGTCCAGCGGCGCGGTCTGCGCGTTCACGGCCGCGTGGGAACATCCGGATGCTTTCAGCCGCGTGTTCAGTTGCATCGGCACGTTCGTCGGCCTGCGCGGCGGCAACGAATACGCCACGCTCCTCCGCAAATATGAGCCCAAGGCCATCCGCGTTTTTCAGCAGGATGGCACGAACGACCTCAATCTCTACGGGGGCGATTGGTGGATGGCGAATCTGGAAATGGAACGCGCGCTCACGTTCGCCGGCTACGAACACGATCACGTCTGGGGCGACGGCGGCCACAATGGCAAGCACGCGACCGCGATTTTTCCCGACGCGATGCGGTTTCTCTGGCAGGGCTGGCCAGAACCAGTGAAAGCGGGCGCCAGCAAAAACCAGTTTCTGCACGAACTCCTGATTCCCGGTGCGAACTGGCAGTTGGTTTCATCCGGCCACCAATTCACCGAAGGCCCGGCGGTCAATGCGCGCGGCGAAGTGTTCTTCAATGACATTCCGGCGAGCAAAACTTTCAAGATCGCCCTCGACGGCTCAGTGATTGAATTCTTGGCTGACTCGAAGAAGGCCAACGGTCAGGCGTTCGGGCCCGATGGAAAACTTTACAGCATCGCCACGGCGAGCAATCAGATTGTCGTTTGCGATCCGGCAACGAAGGCGTCCACCGTTCTGGCCAGCGAGATTCAGGGCAACGACATTGTGGTGCGAAGCGACGGCTCGATGTATGTGACCGAGCCGTTTGAGCGCGGTCAGAAGCCCGGCAACGTGTGGTTTATTTCAGCGACTGGAGCAAAGCGCATTGTGGATACCGGCCTGAAATATCCCAACGGCCTCACGCTCTCGCCGGACCAGTCGCTGCTTTATGTGGACGACAACCGGTCGCGCTGGGTCTATAGCTACCAGATTTTGGCGGACGGTTCGCTCGCCAACAAGCAGCGCTATTTTCATTTGCACGAGCCCGACACCGCCGACGACAGTGGTGCCGATGGGATGCATTGCGACCGCGACGGGCGGCTCTACGTCGCCACGCGGCTGGGCGTGCAAATTTGCGACCAAGCCGGACGCGTGGAACTGATTTTGCCGACGCCGAATGGCCGCGTGGCGAACCTGACTTTCGGCGGCAAGGATTTTGACACGCTGTTCTGCACCAGCGGCGACAAGGTTTTCAAACGCCAGCTCAAGGTCAAAGGCGCGCTGCCGTTCGCCGCGCCGATCAAACCCGCCGCGCCGCACTTGTGAAGTGCGGCCCAATATGCTGATCTCAATTCGCTCCCCGGCCGACACGCGGGCGACCCCGGTAGTTTCCACACTAACACACTCCGCCATACCGATCGCGCCGCCGCCTTTGAGTGGACCTCCCTCTTCGCCCACGAAATCGTGTTCACCCACTTCTTCCACGAGAACCGAATGCGCCGCGGTTCAAACCACGTTGCCCACCAAGCCACCGCCTTCATGTGGTTGGGCGATTTGGCCGTTTGAACGCCGTGCCCAACCGCCCGGCTGGCAACCTCGCCGCCACGATGCTCATTAACCTTGTGGATCTTGACAGCCATAACTATTTCTGATACCATACTTTCGTTAATCACCTATTCACCACTAACCAAAAAGGAAGTTTATGGCCGGTCCAAAGAAAGAGATCAACGCGCAGCTGATTGACTGGTATGCCGTCTTTGTTGCCCAAGTCTGTCCCGGTCTGTTGGAGCTCATCGGGGGCGGACCGGGCGGGGGAATCCTCACCCAAGCCACCGCTGCTCAAAAGCGGGCGATTTTGGGCGGGGTAAAGAAAATTGCCGCCGCCGCACAGAAGATTCAAGGCGGGACCACCTAAACACCAGGGACTCAGCGATGCGTTCTCGCCCGGTGAGTGCGCAGCGCGCCCATGGTTCGAGCCGGCTGTCGCGGTGATGCTTTAAGCGGCAACCGCCGCCGGTTGTTCACGCTCCCGAGTTCACCGTGGTTGAACTCTGGTTGATGGCCTCGCCAATTCGCCATTCCTGTTTGGCCGGCCTGTCTCCAGCGCTGGTGACGTGCGCCGCAACCCGGCCGGTGCTAATCTATTCTCAGTTGGACGTAGTGACTCCAACCAAGAATTTAAAGTGTGTTAAAGAGATAGCAGTAGTGGCCGGCCTTTCGCAAGGCGTGGCAGCATGGTGGCGTGGATTGCTTCGACGAAGTGGACGTCTCGTTGCCACCGGTGGTGTTGTCCTTCAACGGCGCGCTGTCGAATCATCTGACGCTTGCGAGTCGGCGTGGCGCATCATTGAGCTTTGCCACACTCGCTTTATGAGCACAACTCGATTCATCGTTTGCATGTCGCTTGCATCATTTGCGTTGGCGACCGGATGCACCACATCGAAGACGGATTCAGAGCAGCTCCAGCAGTTGATGCGCCGAACCAGCGCTTTGGAGCAGCAAGTTCACGCCTTGGCAGTTACAAATGCCGAGTTGCAGACGCAGGTGCGAGCACTGCAGCACCAGCGGCAGATTCCGCAAATGCCACCTTGGAGTCCGCCACAACCGGAACAGCCGCCGATTCCGCGAGTGTTACCTTGGAGTGCGCCCCAAAATCCACCACCTCGAAGCCTGCCGCCGATAAACCAAGAGCCGCATTTGACGCCTTTAGATGCGAAATGATCATGTGGCGTAACACCTACCAATATCCTGAACCTATGACCGGGGAAGCTCTGGAATCCGCGCTCGCGGGCGGCGGCGCAGGACTCGAGTGGCTCATTATTTGGCGGTAGGCCCAGTCGCTACGCCTATGCCACAGATCAAGTTCGAACCTTACGACCCGGCGCGACAGAAGAATCCCATGTGGTATGTCGATGATGCACAAAAGCAGCGCCACACACGAGCGCCGGCTCTCGTGGATTACAAGGTTTGCTTGGTCACGGTCTGTAGCTTCATGTTTGTCTTTCACAGCAATGAACAGCTTGCGCTGTGTTTGAATTTCTACCGCCGCGAGCATCATCCTTCCAGTCGCCTGCCGGTTAACCCAAGCGTCGAGCTTTATGATCGGCTGCAACTCCTGTTCATCCGAGCCCTCGGAGCTTCAGCAGTTGCCCGCCCTGGTCTTCATCGCCACCAGATACTGTCGGGCGGTAACAACCTCATCCAGCTAGCGGCGGTGGAGCGGCTGGCTTCCCTTGTAGATGCCGTTCCAATGCTAGATTCACGATTTGAAAAAACTCGGATTGGAGCAAAGCAGGACTGTTCTCCCGCATGCGATAATCACAAATTCGCTGCCCCCGCTCCTGCACACCCATCGTCAGGCAAAGCGTATTTGTCCGCCGGTCACGCGAAATACTGTTGGCCTTTTCCGAGCTGTCCGCCCACGTCTCATCGTTCGAAAGGCATTCCTGGGGAAATGCCTTTGGCAGGAAACAAACGCTCGCGATGATCGCCTGGGCCACCGCCGGTTCAAAGTGCAGCCGCACGCTCTTTGATCGGATGTGCCGCCACGACACCCCCGGTTGAGGATGGCGAAGAACAAATCCGCCGCCGCCCGCTTCACCGATATTGAATTGCCAGCGGCACAACCCTCGGGCCGCTTCGCCAGGACGAACGATACTCACCCATTTTCTAGGCGGGTAATCCTCCGGTCTCTGTTCGCCTGCCTCTCGCACTTCCAGGAGTTCCACTTCTACGCGCAGGGTTTCATCGGCAGCCACGCGACCGCCGGCCAGTTCAGAAGTAATCTCCAATCGTCGGCGCCCGCCCACCCGCATCCCTTCAATCCCGAGTTCCAGACCGATGATTGATTCCCGTTTGCCCAAATGCACGCGCTGCGGGTGTTCCAGCGTGTAGCTCGACAAGACCTCCTGACCTTGCGGGCGGTAACCACGAAAATGCACGAACACCACTTGGCCACGTGCCGCCGCCGGTCCAGTGCCAATCTCGATTTCGGTAATTTGGATGCCAGCAAGCATGACTCATCAAGCCAAGTCCACCGTCGCGTGGCGAGACAAAATGGAATCGCACAAACGTCTCAACCTCCTCGCTAGGCTTCCTGCCGAAAATAAATCTATGAAAGAAAAACTCCCCATGACGGAAGTCTTGGCGTGACTCCACGCCCATCACCCAACCCTCCACGCCACGGTCGAAGCGGAAAGCGAAGCGACTGGCGGAAAGCATGTCCATATCACAGATCAAGCAACTGCTGGGGCATGCGAACGCCAACACCTCTAAGTCCTACGGCCATTGAACATCAACGGCCATTGCCACGCGGCGAATTGATCACAATGGCCACCGATGCCCCTGCGACCATACGCCGTTCGGCGTATTGCGTCCTGTGGATTCAAAGTAGATTCTCAAATACAAATTATGAAGAAATGCCTCATGGTTCGCCTTCTCAAGACAGTTGTTGGAAAACTATCTGCCATCCTAAGCATCTGCGCGGCGACACTAGGCACCGTTCGATGTTCGGCCGCCAGCTATGTATGGACTGGCGGCGGAGGTGCAAACGGGAATTGGAGCAGCAGCGCCAACTGGGGTTCCGTCGGCACTCCCGCCAGCGGCGACACGGTGGTATTTCAGGGGGCGACCGGATTGAACAGCACCAACAACTTGGTCGGGCTGGTGTTGAATCAAATCCGTTTCATCAGCACCGGCTTCAATGTTAATGGCAATTCGTTCACGGTGACCAACAGCATCGTGGCCACCAATTTTGCCGGCACGGCGATCATCAATAACACCTTTGCGCTCGCCACGGCAGACGTTGCCTTTTTGGTTGGCACCAACATCACCTTGACCTTGGGTGGAAACATTAGCGGCTCGGTCGGCGTGATCAAAACGGGCGCGGGCACGGTGCTCTACCAAGGGCCGGGCAACAACACTTACTCGGGCACCACGCGCGTCAACGCCGGAACCTTGCAACTGAATGTCGGCGGTGCCAACGCTTTCGGCGGTCCACTGCTCGTTGGCGATGGGCTGGGCACGGGTAATCCCACGGTCAAAGCACTTCAAGGCCAGGAAATCCCTGACGGCGGCGCTGTTTTGGTCAACTGGAATGGCGCGCTCGACTTGGGCGCTTTTTCCGAAACCATCGGTAGTCTGACGTTGAGCAACAACGCAACTGTGAACATCAATGGCACGTTGACGATCCCCACCCCGACCACCATCACGAATTTCGGCATCGGCACCATCAGCGGTTCCGGCAGCTTGGCGCTCGGCTCCGGGCTCTGCACGATGAATGTGTTTGCTGGCGGAGTCCTTTCCATTTATCCCAGCGTGCAAGGCACCGCTGCCATTGCCAAGATCGGCCCTGGTGATCTCCATTTCTACGGCGCCAACAACTATGCAGGTTTGACGACCGTCGCTAGCGGATTCCTCTATGCCCACAACAACCTGGCCTTGGGTGCCGTGAGCAGCGGCACGATCGTGAGCAATGGCGCCTCGCTGGTGCTCGTGAACGTCACCATTGCCAACGAACCGTTGACCTTGAACGGACCGGGTTACTCGGTCAATTGGGGCGCGTTGGATGTGGAAACCGGGGTTAGCTCCTGGGCCGGCCCGATCACGAACAGCGCCAACAGCACCCTTGATGCTTGGAATCCCGGCTCCGAACTGCATGTAAACGGCACGATCAGCGGCGCGGGCGGCTTGGAATTATTTGGCAGCGGAGCCCACTACTTTGAAGGTGCCACTGCCAATTCTTACGCGGGCAACACCGCCGTGGATGCCAATGCCACGTTGCTCTTGAACAAACCGGGAGTCGCCTGGGCCACGATTCCCGGGGCTTTGGGTATCAACGGCACCGTTCGGCTGCTGGCGAACAACCAAATTTACTTTGCGGCTCCCGTGACGATCAACGACGGCGGTTGGCTCGATATGAATGGTTATACCACCTACATCGGATCGTTGAGTGGCACGGGAGGTTCGAGCATTAACTTGAATGGCGGTTATCTTTATGTGGATTGGGCCTATGGCGGCACTTCGACTTTCGGTGGCCTGATTACAGGCGCCGGCACCTTGGATAAACAATCAAGCGCGACACTCATCCTGACCAACAACAGCCCCTACACCGGCCTGACCCGGGTAACCACTGGCACAGTGTTGGTCAACGGTTCGCAGCCGCAATCGCCAATCTACGTTGATCTCAATGGAACCTTGGGCGGCTCCGGCACGGTGAGCAACATCACCATGTATGCAGGCACCATTGCCACCGGTGGGAACCAACTTCACATCATCGGCGACATCGAGGCGTTGGACGCTGGAACCAACACCGCGACGATTAGCGGTGCCGTCCAATTTTCCAACGGCCTGCGCACGATCACGGTTGATTCTTACTCGTATTATCCCGGCTTGGTCATCCCGGCAACGGTGGCAGATGCAGGCGGCGGCATTAGACTGGTTGGAACTTCGCTTTTCGGTTTTTGTTATGCGGATTTGCAAGGCAGCAATACCTTTTCAGGCCCGCTGACCATTGATAATCTTTTGGTGGATGCAGACACGCCATGGTCGTTGGGCGCAACGAGCGGTGGAACTTTTGTGACCAACAACGGCACCTTGTATCTCTATCTTACTTCGATCACCAACGAAACGCTGACCCTATCATCTTCCACAGAATTGGTCGGGAATGGCAATTGCACCTGGAATGGACCCGTCAAGTTGCTTGGCGACGCCACTATTCTTAACGGAAACCCACCCGGATACACACTCGACATTCAAGGCCCGATCTCAGGCACAGGCAATCTAACGGTGACCAGCAGCATCGGTTTGGGCTCGACCAATCGCTTTTCAGGAACCTCAGCCAATACTTATGTGGGAACCACCACCGCTAAAACCACCACACTGTTGCTTGCGAAGACTCCCGGCACTGCGGCCATACCCGGCAATTTGGTGATCAATCCCAATAGCACCGTCCGACTGGCCAATAATTACCAAATTGATTCACCATTCAAGTCACTGGTAATGAGCTCCAACACTTTGTTGGATCTTGCGGGGTATAATGAGTGGGTAGGAGATGTAACGATGCAGGGTTCTCAGATCACGTCCGGGAGCGGCCTCTTTTATTTGAACGGCGACTTGACCAATAATTACGCCCCAGCGACCACTTCTCTTATCAGTGGCAACATGAATCTCATCAACCGGATTCACACATTTTTCGTTGAGAGCCTGTTGAATATCACTGCCAGCATCAGTTCGAGCGGAACCACGAACGGTTTGATCAAAAACGGCAGTGGCGACTTGGCACTATCAGCCAGCAATTCCTTCACCGGCCCAATCACGATCAATGCCGGGGACATCACCGCTGGCAATATTCATGCCTTTAGCAATCCCAGCACCCCAATCACCGTGAATGCAGGAGCCGACCTTATCCTCAACAGTCCACTATCCGGAGTGTATGACTTTCCCCCGAAACCGCTCGTGTTGAATGGAAGTGGTTCGACGTTTGAGACCAATGGCTATCCACTGGGAGCACTTTGGTCGAATGGAACCAACATTTGGGAGGGCAACGTCACTTTGGCAAGCGACACGGTGGTGTCGGCGACCGCCTTGTTGGGGCATGTCAGCGCGCTCAATTTCGCCGGCGCGATTAGCGGCGCCGGGGGACTCGCCAAGAATGGCTTGGGAAACCTGGTGTTTTCAGGTTTCACGGCCAACACCTACAGTGGCGCGACGCTGGTCAACGAAGGCACTTTGCAGTTGGCCAAGTTTGCGGCCGACGCGATCGGGAGTGGCGCTTTCATTATTGGTGACGGCATCGGCGGGGCAGATGCTGATGTTGTC
This sequence comes from uncultured Verrucomicrobia subdivision 3 bacterium, assembly GCA_903850425.1. Classification (GTDB taxonomy): domain Bacteria; phylum Verrucomicrobiota; class Verrucomicrobiia; order Limisphaerales; family UBA11358; genus UBA11358. The sequence continues at coordinate 13,494 of CAINLR010000185.1, forward strand.
CAGGAACTGGGGCCGAATCAGCTCAACTCCGCAGTGCCGATCACGATCAACAGTTCCGGCTTGCTGGATTTGAATAACTTCTCTGACACGGTCGGTGCGCTCACGTTTTATGGTGGCGACCTCAGGTCTGGAACTGGAACGGCCTTCCTTGCTGGCAACGTAACCGTGAATGAGAACACGAACAATGCCCTGATATACGGGAATATCAACTTGCCAGCGACCCGGACCTTTGATGTGGATTATTATGCGCTCTTGGATGTTCACGCCTCAGTAGGTGGTCCGGGCGGGCTAGTCCTGGACGGAGGAGGCAATATGCTTCTGGAGGTCTCCAACAGTTATGCTGGGCTCACCACCATCACCAACGGAGCTCTTTTCATATACAACTCATTTAGCCTTGGGGCCACCAACGTCGGGACTGTGGTGAACTATGGCAGTGCCTTGTATTACATGAATACCTTAAATGTCGGTTTGGAGCCAATCACAATAAGCGGGCCGGGAGAATACAGTTTCCCGCAGGGCAGTTTGGTGGGTAATGGTTCTTGGGCCGGCCCCATTACGCTGCTTGGCGATGCTTCGGTGGGTTGCATCGGAACGAATTATTCTTTTAACCTTTCCGGCCCCATCATTGGCACTGGAAATTTGACCTGCGTTGATCAGACTGTCGCGTATTCCTTTCAACACTCGGGCACAATTATTCTCAGCGGTTCGGCCCCGAATACATTTAGCGGCGATGTTTATGTGCAAGCCGGCACCCTCCTGTTAAACAAGACCGCCGCCAACGGCGCTGTGCCACGAAATTTGATCGTCAATGGCACGGTGCGCCTGGGCGGGAGCGATCAAATCGCCAACACCGCTGATATGCTGATCAACACGAATGGGGTCTTTGATACCACCACGAATTATGAATACCTGGATACCTTGCACGGCGTTGGCGCAGTGGTGCTCGGCACTAACGGTTATGTCGGTGTGGGCGTCAATAATGGCACTAGCACATTCGACGGCATTGTTTCCGGAGCCGGATATGCCCCTGGTTTCTCCATTGGGAAATATGGCACCGGCACTTTCACTTTGAACGGAAACAACACGTTTACCAGCGGTGCCTATTATGTCTTGGGTGGTAAAATGTTGGTCAATGGTTCAGCACCGCAGGTGCCAGTGGGAATGAATAGCGGAACAACTTTTGGTGGCTCCGGCAAAGTGGGAACCATCGCAGCCAACGGTATCATCGCCCCCGGCAACAGTCCTGGCGTCCTGACCAGCAGCAACGTCACCTTTTCTGCCACAGGCGTCCTCGCGCTGGAATTAGATGGTCATAATGCCGGGATTGATTTTGATCAACTGAACGTGCGCGGCACCAACACTCTGGCCAACGCGACCCTGCAACTAAGTGTTAACTTCACAAACCCTGTCGCCGTCGGCCAACAATTCGTCATTCTCAACAACGACCTGATCGATCCCATCACAGGAATTTTCAGCGGACTGCCGGAAGGTTCCCCCCTCACGGTCAGCGGCTACAAATTTAGTATTTCCTACGCGGGCGGCACCGGCAACGATGTGGTGTTAACATTAATTGATACGCCGGCTTCTGAAATTGCCGCCAACGTGACGGCGGGAAATGGCAATCATATCATTGAGCAAAACGAGTGCAACAGCCTCGACTTGGTGATCACCAACAAGAGCGGTTCAACCATGAGCGGCATCACGGCCACGCTCTCGACGACCAGCGAGAATGTCATCATAACTCAACCGTATTCCACCTATGCCAATCTGCCCGGCAGCAGTCTGGCCACCAACATCACGCCGTTTCAAATTTCCACTCTGCCCAGTTTTGTTTGCGGCCTGGACATCAATTTGCAGCTCGCCGTGAATTCCAGCGCAGGTAGCTTTGTTACGCCGATCGTTTTGCATACGGGTGGCGTCGGTCCGTCACCATGGCGCTTTGACAACAACACGAATACCGTCATTCCCGACGTGGGTTCAATTGATTCGACCAACCCGGTGGCCGGCTTCACGGGACCGTTGGAAAAAGTCGTGGTTTCCTTGTGGCTCACCCACACGCTGGATTCCGATCTGGGAATTTTCCTGGTCGCGCCGGATGGCACCACCGTGCCGCTGGTGAACAGTGTCGGTTCCGGCGCGGACTTTGGCACCGGCAGCGCCGACGCCAGCCGCACCGTATTTGATGATGCTGCCGCCGCAGCCATCACGTCCGGCACCGCGCCGTTCGTCGGCACGTTCCGTCCGCAAGTTCCGCTGGCTAATCTCAACTACAATTCCACACCGAACGGAAACTGGAAGTTGCACGTCGTGGACACTTTTGGCGGGTCGCTCGGCACCTTGCGTAATTGGTCGCTATTCCTGTATCCGGTCGGCAGCACCGACGGCGGTGGCAATTGCGACTTCTGCAACAGCGCCATCAGTGATTCGATCACTCCGGCCAGCCTCGTTCAGACCAATCGCTGCAGCATTGACAGCGTGGTCAGCAGTTGTGGCCTGCCCAAGCCCTGGCATGGCGTTGGCAGCCTCGGCACCAATTTCCATTACAACGCCTATTCCTTCACCAACAATTCAGGGGCGGACGCTTGCGTCACGGTGAACTTGCGATCCACGAACAACCTGACCGCTTCCACCTATCTCGGCGGCTTTGATCCGAACAATATTGGCAATTATTTCCTGGGCAACGCTGGCATCACCACGGCAATGATCTACGGCGGCAACACCACGTATTCCACCGAAATTCCCGCCGGCGCCAGCTTCGTGGTGGTGGTTTGCGAAGGCATTACCAATTCCGGCGCGCAAAACTTCACGCTGCAATTGAGCGGCCTGCCCTGTCCGGCGCCAACGCTGGCAATTAACCCGACCGTGCCCACGAACTCGGTAACCGTTCACTGGCCGACCTGGGCGGGCGGTTACAAATTGGAGGCGGCCCGCGCGTTACCGGGCACCGCCAGTTGGGCGACTGTCACCAACGAACCGGTGGTCACCCTTGGCCGCCTGAAAGTGACGAATGCCGTGATCAATACCAATCTATTCTATCGTTTGCACAAGCCCTGAATGGGGCCGTGAACGCTTTGAATTATGGAGCCCTTGACTCGGCAGAAGAGCCACCGGCCCCATATTTATTACTGACATGGCCGACGACCTTCGTCGGCTACCTCCTGGAACGGAATCCGAACTTGGGCACGACCCATGATGCCAAACGACCAGATACCCATTGACAAGCTTATGCTGGTTCACTATCAGTAGTTCAAAGCTCCCCTCGCGAAATCAGCCCGGATTGTTTTTGCGGTTCGGGTTCCAGCCATGGTGGGTTGGGTGGGAACCGATGCGAGCGTGACAATTGTGACCAATCAACTCTGCCTGTGTTATTCGTGCTTGCCATCAGAAATTATTTTCAGTGCCCATCCCTTCGGTGCCGCCGCCGTCCTTGCGCACGGTCGGCGCGTTTCATGCCAAATCCAAAAACGTAGTTTAAAAATCCTATGAACAAAACAAAACCGACTCTCAAAAAAATCGCCCTCCTGGCCTTGGTCCTCCTGCCAGGGATAATGTCCGCCGACGACGTTTGGAAAGGCACCACTGGCAACCTATGGGCCACGACTGGCAATTGGGGCAACAACCTTGTGCCCGGTGCCGCTGACGTCGTGATCTACAACAATACTTCCACGGCCAACTGGAGTAATTACCTGTCGGCGTCTTACTCGATCAAGGGCATCCTGGTCACCAATGTGCCCGCCGTCAGCACGCCCAGCGGCATCAGTATCAACAGCACCAACGCCGGCGTCACGCTCACGCTGGGCACTAGTGGCATTGACCTGACGGGCGCGACCACCAACTTGGTCGTGGCCGTGCCGGTGGTGCTCGGGGCGAACCAGAGCTGGCTGGTCACGAACACCCGGACCTTGACAATTTCGAGCAATGTGTCCGGCAGCGGCAATTTGCTCAAGGATACTCCCAACGCCTCCAGCACGGCGGTCGGCCAACTCTCCCTAAACGGGTCGAATACCTTTACCGGCACCTTGACGGTCAACGGCGGCAAGGTCGTTCTCGGCAATGCCAGCGCGCTGGGCGGTTCCAGCGGGTTGGTCACCGTCAACAGCGGTGCCCAGATTGCCTGGGGGGCGGCCTACACGATCGCCAAAAATTTCCAAGTCAGCGGCGACGCCTTGAGCAGCGACGGCGTGCTGCACGCCACTACTGGCGCCAGTGTAATTAACGGCAACATCACCCTGCTGGCGGACGCGAAGGCGTTCAAAATGGACGGCAGCGCCACCCTTACCCTTAACGGCAACATTAGCGGCGTGAACAAGAATTTGACGATTGCCTTGGACGGTTCCGGCACCAGCACCGTCCGGGATGGGGTTGTGCTGGGCACGGGATCGCTCACCAAGTCCAGCACCGGCATTCTGGTTCTGACCAGCGCCACCAACGCCTGGTCCGGAGGCACCACCATCAGCGGCACCCTGACCATCGGCAACGGTGGTGCGGGCAGCATCGGCACCGGCACGATCAATGACAGCGGCACGCTCACTTTCAACACGACCAGCGCGCTCACCATCAACGACGTCATGCAAGGCACCGGCAGTATAGCAGCGAATGGCGTGGGCACGCTGACGTTGGGTGCCGCAAACCTTTACACGGGTAACACCACCATTGGTGCGACTAGCCGCCTGAATCTCGCCGCGGCCGGCTCGATTCCGAACACCTCGACGGCGACGCTCACCGTAAACGGCATCCTCGATGTGACCGCTCCAGGGTCCATCACCATTGGCGGCGCCCAGACACTGAGCGGCAGCGGCACGATTCTGGGCAATGTGAATACGGTGAGTGGCTCCGCTTTGAATGGAAGTTATTTGATTCAAGGCAATCTAACCTTGGCCAACGCTGCCAATGTGCTGCCCGCCGGCGCCAACACTTATGGCATGCTCACCATCAACGGCTCGACCACCTTGAATGCCCCCAACCTGACCTTCGACCTATCCAACGTCGCCACCGAATCGCCGCTGCTCAATGATGAAATTTACGTCAATGGCGGGCTCATCGTGAACGGCGTCACCACGATTTTCCTGAACCCCCGCTCCGGCGCACTGGCCCCGGGCGCTTACACTCTGATTCGCTACAACGGCGTCCGCTCTGGCAGCGGCAGCTTCGTGCTCGACCAACCGGCCGATGGTCTCGCGATTGATTCCTCCGTGCCCGGGGTTGTCCGCCTTGTAGTCACCCCTGCCAGCCAACTAACCTGGGTGGGTGACAGCACCCTCAACGACTGGGATCTCAACCTCACCGCTAACTGGAACAATGGTAGTCCCGCCGTCTTCCGCCAATACGACAATGTTCGGTTCGATGACACTGGCTCCCTCGCTCCGTCGGTGAACATCACCACCAACGTCAAACCGACCTTGGTCACGGTGGATGCGACTGCCAGCTACACGATTGCTGGCAGCGGCAAACTAAGCGGCGGGGCGAGTATCCTCAAGACCAACATCGGCACGCTCGTGCTTTCGACCGTCAACAACGATTACACCGGGCCGACTACTATCCAACAAGGCACGCTTACCTTTCAGGATGTCGGGACACTGCCGGCGTTTGGCGGAATCAACATTCAAACCAATGCCGTCGCCGACTTTAATGTTGGCGGCACCAACATCAATATTGGCGCGGCCACTCAGCCGTCCATCACCGGTGGCGGGACGTTGCAGGTCAGCGGGGGCCTCGTGGCCTTGGGTAATCAAGGCAGCACCGCCTACAAAGTGAATGTGCGACTCGCGTCGGGTTCGCTGATCAATGTGGCGGGCGGCACGCTGCGCAACGGCGGCTGGCAGGGCGGATTCTGGACCGATGGACTTACTTGGACCAACCTGGCCAACCTCCAGGTGGATGGCACCTTTGATGTCTGGGATGGCAATCCGGTCTATGTCAACTCACTGAATGGCGGCGGCAGCGTTGGCATTGCGGGCGCAGCCACGAGCACAGGCTCCGGCACCCGCACGCTGAATGTGGGTGTGGACAACGGCAGCGGGTCTTTTTCCGGAACGGCCGTATGCAACTTGGGCACTTCCACCAACAGCAGTCTGACTATCACCAAGTTTGGCACCGGCACGCAGTATCTGGAGCGGCTTACCCGCGGCAATGGTGGCACGGGCACGCCCACCGCCAACGTCAACGCTGGCACGCTGCAATTGGGCGGGAGCCTTGACAATGTTGCCTGCGCCGCCACCGTGAACGCCGGCGGCATCTTGGAACTGGCCAAGTCCAGTAGTTCCAGTGTGCATGCGCTGGGCGGCACGCTGACGGTCAACAGCAACGGCCTTTGCCGGCTTACTGGCACGGGCGGCGATCAAATCTACCTCGGCTCGACGATGACGGTGAATGCGGGTGGCACGTTGGATCTCAATGGCCAGAGCGAAGGCGGCAACGGCCTGACCGGTGCGGGATTGATCGAGAGCACCACGGGCCCGGCCACGCTGACTGTGGGCATGAACAATGGCGGCGGCACGTTCGCTGGACTACTCACGGATTACGCCGGCAATGCACTGGCTCTGGCCAAAGTCGGCACCGGCACACAGATCATTACGGGCACCAACGCCTACACCGGCGGCACGACGGTTACCTTGGGCACGCTGCAATACGGCGGTGCAACCATTGGGACGAGCGTGCCGTCTGGCGACATTGGCTTGGTCAATCCGACCAACGCGGCCAGCGCCACGCTCAGGTTTGAAATGCCGCCAAGCAATACCGTGGTTTACCTCGGCAACATCACCAACGGCAGCCCCAGTGCCGGCGGCGGCAATCTCTACCTTTTCGCGACCAACAGCACGCTTGTTTTAGGCGGCACGAACACGTTCCTTGGCGCTGTGAATATCAATGCCGGCGCGTTGTGGATTCGGAACAGTTCAGGTTTGGGCTTGGGGACCAAGGTGGTGACCATCAACAACGGCACGGCGGGCCTGCCGTCGCTGCACCTCGACGGCACGGGCGGCAACATCCTGCTGCCCGCAACCCTGAGCTACCAGACCAGTTGGGCGAACGGCACCCTGTTCAATGAGGCGGGCGACAACGAGATTGATGGCGCGTTCACGCTGACCTCCGGCGGGGGTGACACCGCCATCTTTGTGAATGCCGGCACCCTGACTCTGAATGGCTCGCTCACGCCTAATACCACCAGCCGCAACCTGCAGATTGGCGGCGCAGGCAATGGCACCAATACGATCTCGGGTTACATTGCGGACGGCACCAGCCCGCTCTCAGGCCTCCGTAAACTTGGCACCGGCACTTGGACTTTGCTGGGCAATAACACGTTTTCCGGCACCACCACCGTTGAAGGGGGCCGGCTGGTGCTTGGGGCCACGGGCACTCTGCCTCTGACCACCAGCATCAACGTATTCACCAACGCCACGCTGGATGTTGCTGCCGCCGCTGTCGCCTTGGGCGGCGCGTGGACGAACAACGGCAAACCTTTCCTGGGCAACGGCACCGTGGTCGGCAACGTGGTCTTGGCGAACAACACGCTGCTCCAGCCCGGCGGCTCCGGCACGCGCGGCACCCTCACCTTCAACAACAACCTCACCTTGAGCCTGGGCGTCACCAATCAATTTGATTTGGGAACCGACCTGACCGTCGGCAGCGGATCCAACGACCTCGTGCAGATCAATGGTGATCTCGATCCGCAAGGTTCGACGATCAGCATCAATGCCCTCCAGCCATTGAGTCCCGGCACTTACCGCTTGTTCAACTATACCGGGACCAAGTTGAGTTCCTTCAATGCCACGCCGCTGACCAACACCAGCACCACCTCGCATTACACGCTGGCGGTGGACGAGAGCACCCCCAACCAGGTCAACCTGGTGGTGAGCGGAACCGTCTCCAGCCTTACTTGGTATGGCTCTTCCACCAATTGGGACATCAACACGACCGCCAATTGGAATCTCGGCACGTTGAAATACTTTAACTTCGACACCGTCACCTTCGACGACACGGCCCTGACCAACCTCGTGAACATAGTCGGCACCGTGATCCCCACCTCGGTGGCGTTCAATAATTCGGCAACCAATTACACGATCCAAGGCAGTGGTAAAATCAGTGGCCCGACTGGCATCTCAAAGTCCGGCTCCGCCACCCTGCGCATTAACACAGCCAACGATTTCGTTGGCCCGATCAATGTCTCCGGCGGCACTTTGATGGCGGGCAATGCGACCGCGTTTGGAGCCACCAACGGCGTCGTAACCATCGCCAGCGGCGCGACCCTCGATGTGAATGCCCAAAACCTGGCTCAGAAACCCGTCGTCGTCGCCGGCACGGGCGTGGGCAACAATGGCGCGATCATCAACTCTTCGCTCACCGCTCAAATCAATGCCCTCAATACCGTCACCTTGACCGGTGACACCACCTTCGGCGGCGGTGGCCGTTGGGACATCCGCGCGAATGGCGTGCCCCTGGCCAGCCTCTCCACCGGCGGCAACGCTTACAATCTCACCAAGATCAGCACCAACCAATTCTCCCTGGTGAGCGTGGCCGTTGATCCGGCACTGGCCGACATCAATGTGGTCGGCGGACTGTTCGGCTTCGAAGCGAACAGCACCACCTTGGGCAATCCGCTCAATAAGCTCACGGTCTGGAATAACGCCCAACTCCAGTTCTGGGGACCAACCAACTTGATTAATAAACCCATCGTGCTGAATGGCGGGACCAACTGGTGCCTGAATAACGGCAGCGGCACCGCCACGGTAATCTCGCCGGTGACCCTCAATGCCTCAAGCATCGTCAACGTGAGCGCCACCTCCATGACCCTCAACGGCCCGATTGGCGAAAACAACAGTCTCACGGCCATGACCAAGATTGGCACCGGGCTGTTGGCTTTGGGGGGGACCAACACCTATAGCGGCGGAACTTTTGTCACCGCCGGCACCTTGCAAATCGGCAACGGCGGCGTCGGCGGTAATGCCGGCAGCGGTCCCGTGCAAGTCACCAACGCGACTCTCCAATTCAACCGCAGCGATGACTTCACTTGGACTACGGACGGCTCGGCCAACACCAATGCCACGCTGATCAAGATTAACACCAACACTGTGACGGTTGCCTCGACCAACTTCTTCGCGGGTCAGGATCAGGTCAACGGTGGAACGCTGATTGTCGGCCCCACTGGTTACTTGACCTCGGGCAATCAGTTCTTTGTCGCCGGGGCCGCAGCCGCCGGCAACACGAACACTGGTGCTTGCATCCTCAACGGTGGAACATTGATCGTGACCAACTGGGTGGCGGTGGGGCGCAACAGCACCAACGCGGTGGGCACCTTCACGCTGAACAGCGGCACGTTCATCAAGACCGGGCCGAATCAAATTATCGTCGGCTCCCTCGGGGCGACCGGCACACTGACCGTCAATGGCGGCACGCTGTATAACAATGCCAGTATCAACCTCGGTGAGACGGCCAATCAGGGCGTCGGCTACTTCAACCTGAACGGGGGGTTGGCGCAGGCGGTGCAAATCGGCACCCAGAGTGGCAAAACGGCGATCGCCCGCTTCAATGGCGGCACGCTCCAGGCGGTCACCAACCAGGCCAGCTTCATAGCCAGCCCCGTGCAGGCCCTGGTTCAGAATGGCGGCTTGATCTTGGATGACGGCGGCTTTGTCATCACCAACAGCCAGCCGCTGATGCCTGACACTGGCTCAACCGGTGGTCTGACCAAAAATGGAACCGGAACCTTGTATCTTAATTCGACCAACACTTACACCGGTCTGACGTTGGTGAACCAAGGCACGCTGGCGGGCAACGTCACGGTCGCCGGACCGCTCACCGTCGGTGCCAGCGGCACGCTCTCGCCGGGACCGGCCACCATCTTTCCGGTCGGCACAGTCACCGCCGTCGGCACGGTCACACTGGGCGGAATACTTGCCGTGGATGTCTCCAAGGATATCGGCGTGGGCGTCAGCGACCTAGTCGCCGGCGGCACGGTCAATTATGGCGGCACCTTGACGGTGAACCAGATTGGGGTCGTGCCCTTCGCGGACGGCGACTCATTCAAACTCTTCAACGCCGGACTCTATACCGGCGCATTCAGTTCCATCAGTCCGGTCGCACCTGGAACTGGTCTCGCTTGGGACACCAGTCATCTCACCTCGGATGGCACCCTCCGGGTGATAGTCAACACCCTGCCGGCCACGCCGGCGCCGATCACGGTCACCTACGATGGTAGCAACCTCCACTTGAGCTGGCCGGCGGCTTACCTCGGCTTGTTACTCCAAGCGGAGACCAACAGCCTTAGCAATGGTTTGACGACGACGCCAGCCGATTGGCATACCATCCCGGGTTCGGGTGCCACAACCAGCGTTACGATCCCGGTCAATCCGGCGAAACCGAGCGTCTTCTATCGGCTTGTGAAACCATAACTGGTCGCACGGTCAATCCTACTCGTGCGGGGCGCGGCGCTCAGAGCCGCGCCCCTTTTCTTTTCGGCGCAGGTTGCCAAATTCGAGATAACGCCGGTCGAAAGGGATGCGGCAGAAAGATGGAGGGTTGAGAACTTCTGGCATTATCAGATGGTTGAACGCCCCCCCGATTTTGCAGCAAAGCATTCTCACCGAACGTCTGGAACAATGGCCAGAGGACGGTCTGATAATCCGTCGCCGTCGCCGCCTGGGCCGCGCCTGAAAAGTTGCCTTGAGCGATCTGTGGAGCCGTCTGATGATCAGCTCAACTTTTTTGAACGCTTAACCAACCCTATCGAAACCCTATAAAAATTGGTCGGGGCGGGGAGATTCGAACTCCCGACCTCTTGCACCCCAAGCAAGTTTTTGGTCATTCTCGCCACTTCCCACATTTACATCAATGAGTGCTTTCATACCTAAAGAATAACACTATTGAGTTGTTTTTACAAGCCTTCTATGTGTTTTTGAGGGAAGCCGCCGGAAGAAAATAGTGTGCGGGACTGTGCGGGTGTGCGGGTGTGTGCGGTAGGCGAAGAAGGCCGTAATCTGTGCGAGTTTGTGCGGGCTTCTCCCCGCTGTCGTCGCCACGAAGTCCGCATCCGTCTTGGCAGGATAGCTCAGTTGGTAGAGCAGAGGACTGAAAATTCAAAACGCCTTTTTCGCTCAAATACACCCTGTAAAAGCAATGCGGGATGCAATGAACGAGACGTTCCTTTCGTTGGTGGCCTGCATCAAATTCACCTTGTCCGATATGAAGTTGGAATCGCCTTTTTTCTCCTGGCGGCGGAAGTGCCGTTGCGTTGGCTTTAGCGAGGCGGGCGGCTTGCCGTCAGACGCACTGTGCGGCAGAATCCCAGCTCGATCGCTTATGCTTCGTAAATGGCACCTAAAAAAACGCTGGATCTTCTGGCTGGCGGTGGGATTGGCGCTGGGTTCAATCGTCATCGCCGTTGCGGCGTATGAATTTCTGCGGGTGCCCACTTTGCCGCTGCAGGCCGGTGTCATTGAACGCACGACCAAGGTCCGCCTGACGGGTAAAGTCGTGGCGGTGGATTTTTATTTGCCGATGGGGACCGGCCCGGCGCCAGTTGTGGTGGTGGCTCACGGGTTCACGCGCAATCGTAAGACCATGGCCGGCTGGGGCGGGATGTTGGCCAAGGCTGGATTCATCGCGGTGGTGCCGGACCTTCCAACCTGGGCGGATCATGCGCGAAACGGGCGTGCGCTGGTCGAACTGCTGGACGCGGTGCTAGCGGCGAAGTTTTTCCAGCAGCCAAAGCCGTCAGGGCGGGTTGCGCTGGTGGGATTTTCGGCGGGCGGTTTGTCTACGCTGTTGGCGGCCGTGGGCAACCGAAACGTCGCATGTTGGGTCGGTCTTGACCCGGTAGGCCGCGGGTCTGGCGATGCCGGCACGGCGCGACAGTTGAACATTCCCAGTTTTGTGCTGCGGGCGGAGCCGGCACCATGGAACGCCAATGGAAATGCCCGCCAGATATTTGCGGCGCTTCCCGGGCCGGTGTTTTCGCTGGTCGTGAATGGCGCGAACCACGTTGACGCCGAGTATCCCACCAGCCGGGCAGCTGAGTGGGCTTGCGGCCGAACAGACCCGGTGCGGCGAGAATTGTTTGGCCGGTATCTGCTCGCTAGCTTGCAACTGGGGCTGCTCCAGGACGAGGCGGCGCTGCGACAACTCGGGGCGGCAGCTTTTTCGATGGTTTCAATGGTGGCATAAAATTGAAGCTTACTTAGAGCAACACCCAAGTTCTGAAGCGTTGAATCTATCGCGCCACCGACGGGAAGATCCCGGTCCGGCAGGGTTAAAAGTTCTTGCGTAAACCTAGTAATGGCTTCGGCTGTGGCGGAAAAAGTCTGCTGCCGCGCAGCAAATTCTCGTTCGTCCTTTCGTTTTAGCCGCTCGTGAGTCAGGTTGCGCTCATGGCTAACCTGGGACCATCTGAGCGTGATGAGGACTCCCAGCAGGGTAACAAACGAGCCCGCTATGCTGGCAAAAAACTGTTCGTTCATAGAAAAAGCGTTTCTATTTCCCGAGGGCGGCGAGCACGGTGCGGAAGTTGAGCAGGCCGGCCTCGATGTTCTCCACGATGTCCTCGCCGAGGTCGGTAGGCTCGGGGAGGTTGTCCAGATCAGCGAGGCTTTTATCTTTGAGCCAGCTGATGTCTAGGCTGGTTTTGTCGCGGGCAATGATGTCGGCGTATTTGTATTTGCGCCAGCGGCCTTCAGGATTTTTCTCGGCGTGCCAGGTTTCTTTGCGTGCATGCCGATTGGCGGGATTGTAGCACTCGATGAACTCCGCAAGATCTTCCAAGCGCATGGGCCGGCGCTTTTGCGTGTGATGAACGTTGGTGCGGTAATCATAATACCAGATTTCTTTGGTCCACGGCTGTTTAGCGGCGGGCTGGTTGTCGAAAAAGAGCACGTTCGCTTTCACGCCGTTCGCGTAAAAGATGCCGGTGGGCAGCCGCAAGATGGTGTGGAGGTCCGTGTTCTCAAGCAGTCGCTGACGAACCGTTTCTCCGACGCCGCCTTCGAAGAGGACGTTATCGGGCAGCACCACGGCCGCTTGGCCGGTGGTCTTGAGCATCGTGCGGATGTGCTGGAGAAAGTTGAGCTGCTTGTTGGAACTGGTGGCCCAGAAATCCTGACGGTTGTAAACGAGGTCATCTTTCTCCTGTTCACCTTCCTCGTTCGTGAAGGTCATACTGCTTTTCTTGCCGAAGGGCGGATTCGCCAAGACGTAGTCAAAGCGCTTGCCGCTGTCGGCGACGAGGGCGTCGTTGGAGGAAACCAGACTCTCACCGTCGATCTCGCCGATGTTATGCAGGAACATGTTCATCAGGCACAACCGCCGCGTGTTGGCGACGATTTCATGACCAAAAAATGTCTCGTGCTTCAGGAATGCTTTTTGCGTTTTGTTGAGCGGATGATTGGCGACAAGATGGTCGTAGGCGGCGAGAAAAAATCCACCGGTGCCGCAAGCGGGATCGGCGATGGATTTTTCCGGAAGCGGACGCACGCAGGCGACCATCGCTTTGATTAGAGCGCGGGGCGTGAAGTATTGGCCGGCACCGGATTTGGTATCCTCCGCGTTTTTCTCGAGCAAACCTTCGTAGATGGCTCCTTTGGTATCGGCACCGAGGACGACCCATTCTGTTTCATCCACCATCTCGACCACGCGGGCCAGCTTGGCGGGATCTTGGATTTTATTTTGTGACTTGGTGAAAATCTGGCCGAGCATCCCGGACTTGCCGGCAAGCTCGCGGAGGACGGTGACGTAATGAACTTCCAACTCCGCACCCTTCAGATTTTTGAGCGTGGGCCAGGAATACTTGGCCGGAATGCCGACGGTGCGGCTATACGGCGGGCGACTGTATTCATCTGCCATTTTCAGGAAGATGAGGTAGGTGAGTTGCTCAAGGTAATCACCATAGCCGACGCCGTCGTCGCGCAACGTGGTGCAGAAGCCCCAAACTTTGGAAATGATGGAATCGGTGCTCATTAGCTGATTGTGGCTGCTTCCTCGTCGGTTTCGTTATCCTCTGATGCCGGGGCCGCGTTCGATGGGTCGGTTTGCATGATTGTTTTACCGGTGGCACGCTCAACCAGTTTAAGCAACGCTTTCGTGCGCAGATCGAAAAATTGATTGAATGCGTCGGCGCGCAGTGATGAGGGATCGATATAGTGGGTAGATAGAATGCCATTCATGTCGGCATCAGATGCCTGCACTTGTTTGTGGGTCTGCAAGGCGCGGAGGTATTCAGATGGTGCTTTGCCGCCAATCATGCGGTTTGCTTTATAGGAGATTGGCGTTTTGTTGATGATGGAATCATATTGACCGCGTTCGATCCTCTGGCCGACACACCACACTCGCGGAAAAATGTGATGAATGTCGATGGCTACCTCTTCGTAATCGAGTTCTTGAATGCGCGCTTTCCAAAAAAAATCGCATGAACCATCACGCTGCATGAGGACGTGGAGACCTTTGTAGGCTGCGCTCAGCCGAGAACGCAACGTCAGAAGACGATTTGGTTGAAAGGAGGAATCATAGACTGTGCGTGGTTCGGTTTGGCTGCCATTGATCCAGGCCAACAAGTCTTCGAGGTCGTTGGCAATTCGGGTTTCCACCGCGCCGCCGTATAATTCCCCGAACACTCCGCACCAAAACCAACGGCTTAGCTTCTCATGCACTCGCGGCTCCAGCCAGCGATCGCCGAGCAAACCGAGCACGGTCGCGAGCGGGACAACCTGAGTGCGGTAGGGAAGATCACGCCCGGAGAAGAAACATTCTTTGCGAAGAAATTTGGCCGCAAGCATGAAACCCCTTTCCACGATGTCCGCCCATTTCTGATAATCGGCAAGCTCCAACGACAAGATGGTTACGCGCTTGGCGCTGATAGCCGAAATGGACTTGCCGATTTTGCCGGCGGCAATGTCCTGTTCCCGTCGCTCGTAAGTTTGCAGCAAGGCAATGGCCTGAAGAAAATCCGTCGGGGCAGTGCCAGAAAGAATTGGTTCCACCTTCAATCTCTGTTCACGACCCTGAACTGCGCGAAGTTTGCTGCCATACCAATCGTCACGCAGGTTAAAATTATCAGCGGCAAACGATGCGGTCACTAATTCAAAAACCGATAGCGGCACGCCCCCGGTGTTGACCTTCTCGAAGACAAGACAAACAGCCTCTTTGCTTGTGGCTTTGCCCAAAGCAATCACGGGCATTTGATATGTTCGGAAGGCGTTGAGCACCTGCTTTCGGAAGGACATGTAAAGGCCGAACTTGTCGGGAGCATGTTCCTGCAAGCTCTCTTCCCAACGGTCCGAATTTAAAATTTGATTGCACGGGAATTGCATTTGCTCGCATTCAAGTTTCGGGGAGGAAAGATCTAATTCCACCTTGCGACCGAAGTCAGTTTTCACCTTGCGATCCGACTCGACGGCGAAGAAGGCATCTTCAATCTGGGCGAGATCGAGCGAACGCATGATATCGATGTAGTAATATCGGTCGATAGGACGGCCTTTCTCATCGAAGGTTTTTACCGGGATCTCTAAGGCCAAGACTTGGGTTAACGAAGTGAGACGCTGCTGACCGTCCAGAATCAATTTCTCAGGCGCAGGCAGTGCGCCTGCAAAGCTGACGTTCTCAATGGGACGGACCTGAAACCTAACTTCCCCGCCGGTTTCCAATAACATGACCGCACCCACCGGGAAGGAGCGGGCAATACTAACAAGCAGAGAACGGACATGCGAATCATCCCACACCCAGCCACGCTGAAAATCTGGCAATTGTAGTTTGCCGGATGTTATGTCCGTAATGAGGCTGGGAAGTCCGAGTTTTGTGCTGTCGAAGGTGCTCATACTTTGGCTGTGCTAACTTTCTTAGGCTTGGATTTTGACTTGGTTTCTGCTTTGGCCTCGGCAAGTTTCGTCTCGCGCTCGACGCGGATGCGGGCCAGCAATTCCGAAGCGGGTTCATCGGCAGGGTCTTGGGGGACGAGGTGGCCCGCGAATGCTTTTTTTAAGATGGATTGGCGTAGGGCTTCGGCTTTCTGAAGATTGGTGGCGATGTCGGATTCTAGTTGATCGATTACTGAAAATTGTTCTTCAACGATTTCAACTATGACTGTTTGCTCAGCAAGTGGTGGCAGCAAGACCGGTGTCATTCTAAGTTGGTCGAAACTCAAATGCGGGCGTCCTGCCCCGTAAAGGTAACGCCGAAAATGGAGCTGACCACCCCCTAGCGAATTGAAATATTTATCCAAAAAACGGCCTGTTGCGGATTCGACTGGGCGCATCAAGGCTACACTTTGACAGACGTAATGCTCCTTAAGATCTTCTGGAACTCGACAGACATCGCCGGTATTAGCGCCAACTATAGTTACCAACAAATCATCACATGCAACTAAGCTACGCTCACAACTGGAATCAGTGGTAGGAGGATTCACAGATTGTCTAAACCTCATATCGAAACTACCCGGTCTTACATTCTGGGCCATTATGAAAACCCCTGAACCGCTTCCGTAATACTGTTGCCAGTCACGGGAACCGCTAGTGATTCGGCTTGTTAGCGAATCCATGCTGGCAATAGCCCACCCTTCCGGCAGTGGGGACAGTTTTACATTTTCGTGTGCGACTGGTTCAATGTATTTTTCTTTCCAGTCCTTTGGTGGTTCTTTGCCGGATTCTTTGAATTTAAGAAGTTGGGCTTCTTCCCAAATCTTACGCCGTTTAGACTGAATATCGGCGTAAAGTTGTTTGCCTGATTTGAGTTTCTTGTTATTCGCCGCACGCCACCTATCGGTCAATTTGCCTTCTATTGCGTGCTTAAGTAGTGCCTGCCGAAAAACCTTCAATTGCGCCTGGGCCAACTTCAAATTCTCAATACCTTTGTCCAAATCGGAAAATAATTCCTCAATCTTCGCCACGATGCGCCGCTGCTCGGCGAGCGGAGGAAGCGCCAACTGATGTTCCAATATGTGCTCGCGCTTCAGATTGTTAATATTGCTGCCCTTTGCGGTCTCGCTAATTTTGCGCCGGAACGCATTGCCCTGAAATAAGAATGCTAGAAACTTGGAGAATATTGGCTGATCAATTCGTAGGATTGCGCAAAATGCACCGCAGCTTCCGTCCCAATTCGTCTGAGCTTGTGCAGATTTTCCGACAAGGTGTAAACTGCCACTCGACATGGCGAATATGATGTCGCCTTGCTTGATGCTCTGAACTTTTTCGACGATTGATCGTGGCACATAAACCAAGCCATCGAAATTCAATCCTCCGTTAATGTTGTTTGCCCTCAGGATTGGCATTAGATCTGGCGCTGGAGATTTTGATGATTGTTCTTTTTTGTAGGTAATTCCGCGAATTAGCTCACTAATATCAGCGACGCTACAAAACGCCCAACCGCTAGGCATATGTGTTTCTGGTGTTATCATGCCGCTAGCGCAAGGTTAAGTTCGGCGAGGATGGTATCCATTTGGCCGCCGAACAGTTGAAACATTTTGCCAAGGCCGCCCGCCCGGTCGAAGGGGGCCATGTCGAGGTCGTCGCGTTCAATGTGGAAGGAGGTGCTAATGTGGTCGCGGATCATTTGAAGCCAAGTCGTCTGTTCGTCGGTAAACTTCGGATTAGGTCCGGAGTGGTGGGCCATGATCCACGTTTGGAAATTTTTCCGCACGGTGTCATCGAAGGCCGTGAGCCGGATATCAACCCCGCTGGCCCGCCGAATGAGGGCAATCAAGGCGGTCAATTCATTGATGGGCTGCTTGCCCTGATAATTCTCAAGGTGCCGGTAGGCCTGCCAAATCCGCAACGGAGCAAAGCGCGGGGCATCCGCCCGGAGCTTGGTCATGACGGCCTCCAGCATGGCAAACGTCACTTCGCGGCGGCGGAAGGGTTGGTCAAAGAAAATGGTGAGGGCGACGAGTTTGTCTTTATGTGCCTGCAACCACTCGGAAAAATCTTTGGCCAGCGCTTCGGCATTGGTCTGAGCATCCTTATCCCACTCGGCCCTGATCACTTTATCGAGGTGCTGATGGTTGATGGTCTGCTCTTTTTCCCGGCGGATGGTGTCAATCAATTCAATCAACGGCCCATTCAAGAGGCGTGCCGCCTCGGTCACTAATTGGGACTGGGCTTGCTCCTCGTCGGCGGCGGTGACGGGCTGGTCCTTGGGCTGGGCGGTGATTTCACGGGCCTTGGCCGCGATGGCATCGGCATCAATGGCAGCGAACAACTGGCTGACGATGGTGGTGAGGGCCACGCCGCCGGATACTTCCGCGAGGCGGACATGGTCGGCCGGTTCCAACTGCTTGTTCAATCGCGCCAATCGGCCGGCGAGCGAGCTGACGGTGTCCGTATCATGCGCGCCCATCATCACGCCCATGGCGAGATCTTTCAACGGCACGGTGGGCTTGGTGATGAGGGGTGAGCTGGCGGTCTTGAGCGATTTGGTGACACCGATGGCATCCACGATGACATAGTGTGTCTTGGCGGAGATAGCTGAGGGGGTAACTTTCCGCAAATCATCGTGGCCGAGTGTGCGGGTGCCGCGACCCTTCATTTGCTCAAAATAGTTGCGGCTTTTCACATCGCGCATGAACAATAGACATTCGAGCGGCTTGACGTCGGTGCCGGTGGCGATCATGTCCACGGTGACAGCGATGCGGGGATGGAATGCATTGCGAAAATCAGCGAGGACGGACTTGGGATCTTCGTCGGCCTTGTAGGTGATTTTTTTGCAGAAGGCATTCCCCTCGGCGAATTCCTCCCGGATGATGTTGATGATATCGTCGGCGTGGCTGTCGGTCTTGGCGAAGACGAGGGTCTTGGGCACCTCGGTGCGGCCGGGGAAAATCTCCGGCAATTTGGCGCGAAAGGTTTTGATGATGGTGCGAATCTGGTCGGGCACGACAATGGTGTCATCCAACTGCTTGGCGGAATAGGACACGTCTTCATCGGCCTGCTCCCAGCGGCGCTGGCGGGTAAGCTTTTCGCGCTTTTCAATTGATTGCTTGGCAACGACCCGGCTGCCTTGGGCAGTGACTTCGGTTTCGATGGTGTAAACCTCATTGCCCACATTGACTCCATCGGCGACGGCTTTTTCGTGGCTGTAATCGCTGACGACGTTGTTTTTGAAAAAGCCGTAGGTGCGATTGTCCGGCGTGGCGGTAAGGCCGATGAGGAAGGCGTCAAAATAATCGAGCACCTGCTGCCAGACGTTGTAGATGGAGCGGTGACATTCATCAATGATGATGAAGTCGAAAAATTCGAGCGGCACCTTTTCGTTGTAAACGACGGGCATGGGTTTCTTCGGTTTGGTGAGCTGCTCGGCGGGGTTGATGTCTTCCAGCGCTTCGTCGAGCGGTTCGCCTTTCAGGATGGAATACAACCGTTGGATGGTGCAGATGCACACCTGGCTGTCCGTCGGGACGTTGGAGGTTTTGAGCCGCTGAACGCTGTAAAGCTCCGTGAACTTGCGATTATCATCACTCGGCGTGAAGGCCATGAACTCCTGCTCGGCCTGTTCGCCGAGTTGCCGGGTGTCCACCAGAAAGAGGATGCGTTTGGCCCGGGCGAATTTGAGCAGCCGATAGGCTTCGGTGATGGCGGCGTAGGTCTTGCCGGAACCGGTGGCCATCTGGGCCAGCGCGCGGGGCCGATTGTCCTGAAGGGAAACTTCCAGGTTGACGACGAAATTTTCCTGGCAGTCGCGCAGGCGGAGTGCCTCGGCGGGCAAATGTTTCGGATTGAGCACCGGCAGGGCGGCTAAACGCCTGCGCAGCGACGTGCCGGCTTCGAGCCAGGCGCGCATCGTCTCGGGACGGTGGAAACTGAAGACCTCGCGGGAGCGGGGCTTGGGGTCGCGAGCGTCGGTAAAGCGGGTGATTTTGCCGGTGCTCTCGTAGAGGAACGGGAGCGGCTGGTGGTTCTTGATCCACTTGAGCTTGGCGTTGGCGTAGCGGGCGGTTTGCTCCTCGACGGTGGTGATGATGTGGCCGGCGTCCTCTTTTTTGGCCTCGATCACGCCACAAGCGATCTTATCCACGAAGAGTGCAAAGTCGGCGGGGCCGGTGTCGGTGGGATACTCGCGAATGGCGATGCCGGGGCCGGCGTTGAGATTGATGGCATTCTTGTCCTGCACGATCCATCCACTCGCCGCCAACATCTGGTCAATGCGGTCGCGAGCGGCTTGTTCAGGATTTTGATTGGGGGGCATGTTACACGACGTGTTGGCAGCGAAGCCGCAAGCCCAGTCCGATGTTGGTAATAATCAGAGTCATATCCCGGCAGGAAGTCTTATGTTATTGGGTCGCGGACGCAAGCGGGAAGATTTCAGATTGCAACAGGGATGCTGGAGGGACAGGCCAGTTTTGCAGACACGGCACATTTTGGCTTCACGGTCGCCACCGTTCTGCGCCGCGTTGGATCGCTGTGACCTCCACCGCTTCCGACAGCCGCTGAAATGCCGCGTCCTGCCAGTTCCCCGCCATTTGCTTCTGGCCAGTGAAATTCAGGAGTTCGTATTCAAACCGGCGTTCATGGCGTTGCCGCACGACTTCCCAGCAGCCCACAATCGCGTTTTTGCGCTGAAATAAGAAGCCGCGTTCCGGCAGTTTGTCGCTTTTGCGTCCGTTCACCTGCGCATCACACGGCAGGAGGTTCCACAAATCGTTGCAATGCCAAAGGCTGAATGGGATGACATGGTCCACTGCGTAGCCTGCCCGCAGTGGTTCGTCCGTCCAGACGCATCGTTTTTCCGCCATGCTGTCGAAAACGTCCTTGGCCGCGCTGACATTGCGCTCCTCGGTGGGATTGAGCACCAATCGGTTTAGAGCGTTGGCCACTGTCACGTTTCCCTTGGAGATGCGGTGTGTTTCTTCCGCCCAGCGCAAAACCACCGCCGGCCTGATCCAATGGCCAAGCTGGCAAAATTCTGCCCAAGCGCCCGCATCCATCACCACGCGGCCTTTATCGTAACGGAACATGTTGCCCGAAGTGTAAACCACCGGTCCGTCCCGGATCGTGGCGCCAATGCTCCGTAACGTTTCCTGGTATTGCTGGCGCACGGGTTCAGGCAATTCCCCGCTCGCGAGGTCCATCAGGAACTGTGAAAGTCCGCCGCGGCTGCGATATGCCTCGATGATTTGCATCTGCCGTTTGCGGAATGCTACCGGTTTGGCGCACCCCGGCTGCTCGCCGTTTTTCTGCGGGATGAATTCAGTGGCCTCGAAAATGGGCCAGTAATAGCGAAACCATTTCTCGGAGATGAGGCGAAGCGGCAGCGCGACCTCCCGGCTTGGCAGCCATTCGGCTTGGCGGCTTTGCATGGTGCCGAGTTCGCTGAGCGCCCGGAACAGCGCAAGTTTGTAGGTGGCGTCCTTGACATCGCGGTTCATCACGCGCTCAATCCGACTCAACGGCTGGCCGCGGGCCTTGTCCAGCTCGAATAAAAAATTGTGCCACTCCATTCCCTCGCGCCCCAGGAGGTCAGCGTTATTCCATCGCTTCAACAACTGAAATCCCAATTGCTCGAAGAGGAGCACCAGATATTCCGCGGGCAGCGGTTTGAACAGCCTGCCCGTCGCGTCGCGATGCTGCGCGTCGAGACCCGGCCGCGCCGCCGGCACGGAGATCCAGAGTTTGCCTTTCTCCCGGAGCACGTGCCTGAGGCTGACGGCCGTGTTGAACAATTCCGCTTCGGGCACGTGCATGAGCACCGCCGAGCAGACGACGCCGTCAAATGCGGCGCCCAAGTTGGCCTCCTCCGGCAGCGGCAATCCGTAATCAAAGACTTTTCCCGCGAGCTCTGGGTAGGCTTTGAATGATTCTTGGCGCATCGCCGCGACGGGTTCCGTGCCGGAGGCGTTGAAGCCCATTTCGAGCATCGCAGCCAAGTCGCGGCCTGAACCGGTTCCGACGTCAAGGATCCTGCTGCCGGGCGGGAACGCCTCTTGAAGCTGCTGCCGCCAAGCGGTTTGGTCAACGGCGCGATAGCGCGTCGCCGTCTCTACTGCGTGGCGGTCATAAAAATTTAGCGTTGGCTGGTCCATGGGTCGCCGGGATTCGTGAGCCCGATCATAGCCGCTCCCGCTCCATTCGTCCGCCAATTTTTCGCCCGCTGCGGTGGCTCTCACCACTGTGCCGCTCAAATTCTGGCTCCGGAATGCCCTCCGGTCCGACGTGCCGTGTCGTCCCCGGCGGGGCGGTGCCTCAATGCTCTTCATGAGCAAGCGATGTGCGCGGCTGCTGGAAACTTAGCCGACGTTGCAACACGATCCGAACCGGCCAGAGGACGTTTTGAAAATTGACGCGGACGAAGATGGCATCGTCGGCGATGACGCGGCGGATGCACTGTGCGGATGCGCTGCGGTATCTGGTCGCGACAAAAACTCGAATCGTTGTCACCAGGAAGTTGCGGGCCCTATGATTTTGTAATCTCGAGGAATTTCGCAAATTCCTCCTCTGCCTGCACCAGTTTCGACCAGAGTCGGTTGGCTATATCCTCCGCCTCCGGATCATCACCGGGATAGGCTGTATAAAACCTTCCTTCTTCACATGCGTAATAGCACGACTCCATGTTGTCTCTAACCCGTTCCGGTAATATGCCAGAATAAGCAATCAAATATTCTCTTAACTCATTTCCATGAGTTTTGAAGTTAAGTGCAATATCTCCTAATACCTCGTCCCACTCCTGATCTACGTGCTTTTTCTCTGGTCTAATTACATAAAGGAAGCGTCTTAATTTGTTGTAGGCGTCTAATTGCTCTTCAAAAATTATTTTCTTTCGGAGGAGATTATCTTTGAACTTTTCAATGTCTTTGGCGTTTTCGGTCTTAATTGACTCAACAGTGCGTGTTAGTGCATCGAGGTCTTCCTTGGTGGCTAAGTTTTCACCACTCTTTTTCAAGTATGCGCCAAAATACGCAGCCACTCCCGCAATAACAACAAAGGCTGCCAACTGCCACCAGCTTAGGATCGTCTTGTCGTGGAAAAATGCATTTAAAGCTAAACGTAGATCTTCGACTGTAGGATTCATGATTCAATTAGAGCCAGAAAAACAAACGATAACCAGAAAAATCAAACCGCGCTTTTGTGCAAAACGTGTCCAGATGGCTTGCCCTTTGGCGCGGTCTGGTGCGCGTAGCACCAGGAAATTTTTGGTTGCGCGAAACGTCCACCGAAGGGCGTTTCGCAAAAAATTTTCGGCGCCTGAACGACACCTCCCCCTGCCCTCTCCCCGAACGAGGCGGAGAGGGAGGGGCAAGCGGCGGTCAATCTTCGTCCGGCAGCATCACGGTGATGGCGGGCTGTGGGTCGTCTATGTCCAGCGGGCCGCATTGGGCAATCAACTTCACCAGCTTGGCGCGGTGGTTGTCGTTGCGAACATAGAGTGCCACCGGCACGCGGTCTTGTCCGCTGCGACTGCGGATGATCGCGAAGCGCAACATCCAGCAGATGTCCCACAAGCGGCCGGCTTCATCCTGGCACTCGACGCCTTCGGGCACGGCGACGTAGGCAGCAAACACTGTCCGTGTCAGGAACACGGGGAAGCTTATGCCGGCTTCCTTGGCGGTCTTGCTGACGTCCAGCTGCACGCCATCGGCGACGGCCTGCGCTCGGGTGTAGGCGTAAATGACGGGGCCGAATGGTGAATCTTGATTTTCAGTGTTCATAATGGTTAAACGGTTAAGGATGGGAATTTCGGAGTTAGGAGAAATGCGCTCCAGCTTGGGGCGCGGTTGGATGGTTACGGGCTGGCCGAATCGCGGCGTGATGGTGCGCGGCTTCTGGATCACGGCGACAACGGCGGCGCAATCGCTCACGCGGATAACTCGGCACGGCTGGCCGGCATACTCGACGACATCACCGGCGCGAAGGGTGTAAATGTTGGTCATAAAATTTGTGTGTTTTGAAAAAACGCGGCCTGCGTTGCCTCCGCCTCGCGGCGGTGCTGGTCTGCCTCGGCCTGCTCGCGGGCGATGCGGTCGCCATCAAGTGAAACCTCGGCAAACAGATTGAATGTGTCCGGCGTAAAACCGAACTCATGCTGCGGCAGCGGCAGGCGGCGTTTGTTCCGTTTCATGGTGTGAATCACGCGGCTTGATTGTCGGCGGGGTAGTAGCTGGAATATTTCTCGTGCGGGTCGCCTGCGCCATGCAACCGGAACGCGCCGCACGGGTGCTGCCATGCCTGCCGCTCGCGGTTCCAATGAAAGCCAAGCTGCGCCAACTGCTGCCGCAAGCTCGCGGCGGGCTGTTCCTTGAACTGAACCCAAATCCATTTACCGACGACCTCGGCGAGATTGAACAGGTCAGGATTGACCGTGCGCAACAAGGCCAGGACTTTGTCAGTCGGCAACGTGCGATTCTGCTTCCGCGCCTCCGAATCGATCGGTAAACGGCTGTCTTGCTTGTCAGTGCCAACCGGCGCAACTGCTCCCGGTTCGGAAACACGATTAGCGGTGTCGGCCAGGAGCCCCTTCGATAATTTTTTGGTAGTTTTCATAATCTTTTTTTTACTGAACTGATTCGCGTCTGCCGTCTCTCGCCCTTCACGAAAAAGCGGAGCCGTCAGCCCTCCCGCGTGGAAGGAATCCTCGGAAGGCGCCACGAGTGGGCGGGCTGATGAAATTCGGCGATGCCGTGAGGGCGAGAGACAGAGGACGCACGGTCAGGAAACAAGGATTTGATAAACGCGCTTACTCCGAGCGGAGCGAGCAAATCTGGGATTGTTTTTTACCGGGATCTGAGCAAGCTGGGCCGCATGAGCGGGAATCACCAAGCGGACAACTCAGCGGCGGCGATGCCAAAAACTCGAAGAAATCTGAACGTTATCTGGCTGGAAGATGACGTTGAACTGAGAGTGCTGCTTGGGGCAAACTTGGAGGACTCAAAATCAATGGAACGCTTCGAGATTCGCTGGGTTGCGAATGGCGACGACGCGTGGCAGCTTCTGAGCAGCGAAATGCCCGATATTTTTATAACCGACATTTTACATCCTGGAATGAGTGGACAAGAAATTCTGCGGGGATTGTCGGCGAACAAAGCTCCTTTCCCGATCGTTGTTTCTTCCGGCTACGAAGATCTTAGTGGCATCATAGGCGAGTGCCGCAACCTCAAGCTGAGCACCGTGTATAAGGCGGTGCCTATTACTGAGCTCATCAAACATCTTGAGGCCATTGCTGACAACTCGGATTCGTGAGCTCTGCCCCCGGCTAATTGCAACCAGCGCAGCGGCGGCGGTGGCATGAAGGATGCCTGCAAGCTGGCGCACGGACTGCCACGCGGCGGGGAGCCGCAGTGCCGGATGGGGAATCCGGGCCGCAGCCCGGGTGACAGTGCCGCAGCGGGCCTGCACACAACGCCACATTGTCTGACCTCTTATTCCGTGCCGAAGGGTCCCGCGTGCGGGGAGTTGTCGGCACGAACAGAATAAAGGTGGGAGGAACGACCGAACGGACAATGTGTGTTGTGTGCGGTCCCGGCAGCAAAGCCGACACCCAGCCTCGCAACGAAGTGAGAAGCTTAGTTTCGGCTGGTCCTTCATGCCACCGCCGCCGCGTAGCTCGTCGGGTGTGCCGGGTCTTGCTGGACTCCGTTTCCAGCGCCGCCGCGTGAGCGCCAGCCAAAGATTTCTGACTCCGCGCCGCTGGAACGAAACGGAATGATGGCCGGCTGATGGGTGCATGGGTGCGAGCCGCACGGGCAAGCCGAGACAGCAGGCCGTGTAGTCCAGCGACGCGGTGTCAGACTAGCTTGGTCCCACCAGTGAGTCCGGTCAGTCTCGCGCAGTGGAGCGCTCTGGAACGCAGTCGGACGGAGTGGAAGGTTAGCGAACGAAGCGAAAGCTGGCCGGTCTCACGGCTACCGCTGACGTCTTGCCCGTGGCGAAGCCTGGCGGGTTAATGCCGATCCCGGCCGATATGCGGAGCATCGCGGCCTCCGTGGCTTTGGCTTTCCCCGGCGCTCCCGAGCGCGATCAGCGAGAACCGGAAACGCAGTGACGGTTCGAGCCGCGCGAGGAGCGCCAGCGACGAGGTGCTTGCGTCCTGGCGACTTGGCCACCGTTTCGTTGGGCGCGGCCGGTTTCATCCGGTCTTGGCAGGTTTGGCGACTTCGGAATGCAGTGGAACGGAAATGCAGCTTGCGTAGTTGAAGTGTAGCGAAATGGAGAGGCGACAAACTGCTGAGTCCGGCCAGGCCGCGGGAGGAACCGTGCCAGGGCGTTCGGGAGCGACGGGGCGAGGCCTTGCGCCGACCCCCTGAGCGCGCCGACGTGCTGGCTCGGTGACGGTCCTTGCGGAGGGCCACCTTGGTCTGGCACGCCCAGGCTGCCTGCCCGGGCGCGATAATGCCGCGTGCCCGGCCGTGGCGAAGCCTTGCGGCCGCGGCGCTTGGAAAGGCGAGCCGGAAGTGCAACGACGGTTCGCCACGGGCGAGGAGCGAAGCGACGAGGTTTTCCTGCCTGACCCCGCGCCTGAAATCACGGCCAAGCAGAATGGATGGATCGCGCGGCAGGCTTTGGCGAACCTAAAGCGACCTCTGCGTGCGCGGGGTAGCGAAAGGCACGCCGTAACTGGGCGTCCGTGGGCCAGTGAAGGCGTGCCGGTGCCCGTAAGCAGTCGGCGTTAGCCGGCTGCGAGGGCATGAGCGTCAGGCAACGCGCACGCGCCTGGATCATTCGCGAAGGGAGATCGTGAATGAGCGGCGCGCTCGTCATTCATGAGCGCACAGTGATGCAGGAACGGCGCGCGAACGAATTTATCGGTTGAGCGCAGCGAACAAATTTTGTCTTTGTGCGGCAACCGAATTCCCGAACGCCCTCAAATTGAAACAGACACACAATTAGAATTGGCGGCCTGGATCGCAATTAGGATGACAGCCGAATGACAGGCAACGGCAAATTGGCGAGCAATAGTCGCTGGTAAGAACTTAATCAACGATATTCAGGCCGCTTTAAACTGTGTGTGCAGTAATACCAGCCTTCGCCATCAAATCGTAGAGCGTCGGACGGCTGACTCCAAGTTCGGCTGCCATCTGGCTAACATTACCTTGATGTCTTTCATGAGATTGCTTTATCAAGTCTCGGTCCAGCGCAGCGCGTGCTTCCTTTAACCCAAGCCGACGAACCGAAGTAACCGGAGACTGTAATTGTAAATCCCGTGGAGTTAGTAAGGCTGTATCTGCCATAATGACTGCTCGTTTGATGGTATTCTCCAACTCGCGGACGTTGCCCGGCCACTCGTAGCTGGCAATGGTAGCAACTGTGGCCTTGCTGAACCGAAGTAAGTTCTTTGAGACTGCCGAAGCATGTTTTTGGAGAAAATCTTGTGCCATCACCAGTAGGTCTTCTCTACGCTCGCGGAGCGGAGCAAGCTTGAGAGTGACGACGGTCAGGTGGTAATAAAGGTCTTCGAGAAACCTGCCCTCTCTTACCGCCTGGAGAAGGTCAACACTCGTAGCCGCGATCACGCGGATATCAATCTGGATCTCCTTCTTTGCTCCAAGCTGCTCAAAAGTATGACCGCGCATGAGCTTAAGAAGCCTCATCTGTAGCGCAATGGGCAAGGTATCAATGTCATCGAGAAACAGAGTGCCTCCAGCGCGCTGACTATCACCGCCGGCACTGACCCGCTTCTCAAACCGCAATAACTCCTCCGCGAGCAAATTTTCAGGAATGCCACCGCATTTGATCGCGACGAATGAATTGGCTTTCCGGCTACTTCGCTTATGGATGGCAAGCGCAGCCACTTCTTTCTCCGTGCCGCTTTCCGCTAAAATTAGCACGGGAGAATCCGTCGTCGCAACTTTACGTAGTCTGGAAAAGAAATCGCGCATTGGACCGCTCTGCCACTGTGACGAGGCATCGTTTAGATGATGATCGTCGGCAGCTTCCCAAACTTCCAGTAATGACCTATTGATGGGAACGTGCGATGTGAGCGCCTCGGAAACTGCAAAGGGGCCAGTGGTCGCATAAAAAGCCAAACTATCTTGAATTAACCGCCAAGCATCGTCCTCCGAGCGCGTGCCGAGCGGTGATTTAATCAGGCCGATGATTGTGGTATGCTCGGGTATTGGCAAACTCTCCTTGAGCTTCAGCATCCCTGACTCGTAAGTGCCTTCAACATGAAGAATCATAAATGAAGATTATGGAACGGCATGGATGTGAGCAAGCGAGGATCAAGAGAAATAGCTGGTGTATCCCGGATGACGCCGGCAGCACGGCGACGGACTTGGAACAGAACTCGAACCTGAACAGCACGAACTGGACGACTTACGCTGGCACGATCAACAGCAATGCGGCGACGATGACCGCCATTATTCCGCTACCGGCCGGCAATAACTTCTTCCGGCTGGTCCAGCAATAATTCGGGCCTTGAGACTTCCTCCAGATGTCTCCATCTCATGATGCCGTCCATCAAATCCACTTTCGCAGTGGGCCATTTTGACGCATTGTCGGGTAAGCACAGGCAACCACGCGTTCGGGACGTGACCTGCTGGTCTAGCGGCACACGAAACGAAGTCGTGATCGTGGCCGACTCGCTGATGGAGCTGCGTTTGGGGCAGGGCTGGGCTTTTTGGGCGGCTGGCGGCTTTTGATGGATCTAACGCCCTGTAATCGAACAATAGCCGGCGGCTTAAGAAATGCAATAGACCCACAATCAGATAGTTTCCGGTATGGTTTGAGACTAACTTCCCGATTCAAGGTGCTTGAATCGCTCCAAGAGGCGAAAAGGTCGACACCCCGCCCCCCCCGTGATTCATCATACTTGTCCCGCCGTAGCTTCAAGCGAAGGTCGATGATAAATCGCGCCGGGATACTCTACTCGTGATTTGCGGGCCATGACGGAAATACCATCGCAACCTAAAGTTTCCAACACCAAGAACTGACCCTTTGACTTCTTCGTTACTAAATCTCTTTGCGCAAATACGACAATTTTGCAGGTATATTGTTTCTTTACGTGGAAGCTCGGTGCCGTTAATATCCAAAATCAGCCTCATGGAAAAGGAATATACATTGACTGATTACGCGAAGCATGTGCTGTTGAGCTTTCTCGTCGTTGTGGTGATTTTTGCTTGTGCAGTCGTGCTGAACTATGCTGAACATTTCATGGACGGGAAAATCGATACTTGGCTTCTCGTTGGGATGAGGATTCTTTCGATTTTTGCTTTTTTGGCAGACGGCATCTATTTCATCGGCTTGTGTATTATTGTCATCGTCAGAGCATGCAAGGCCGTTAAGGAGGAATGGTGAACACAAAAACTAAATCTACCTTCACACCAACGACGACCTCCGACGTTCGCCCTAGTTTGTCGCGGCTGGCCATTATTGCGCTGGCTCTCAGCGCTATTTATACCCTACCGATATTTTTTTGGGGAAATACCTATCCTTGGATTGCAACCAGCCCATTATGGGCCGGGGTATTGGCAGTGATGGCTTCCCAATTAATCAAACACTTCAATAGCAAGCTGAATACGATCGACGATGTGGAGCGCATATTTCAGGCACCGGTGTTGGGCATCATTCCCCAAAACATCGGCTACTTGATTGAGGAAGGCTCCGAATTCAAGCATGCCGAAGCTTACGGCGTGCTGCGCGCCAACCTGTTGTTCTCGCGCCGAGATGAAAAACTCAACACCATCCTTATCGTCAGTGCGGGTGCCGGCGAAGGTAAGTCCACCACTACCATCAACCTCGCCACCGTGTTCGCTCAGGGCGGCAACAGCGTGCTGATTGTGGATTCCGATTTGCGGCGTCCCACGCTCCACAAGCTTTTTAAGACCGCTAACAATCTTGGCCTCACCAATTATCTGCTGAAGCAAAATACCCTCGCGGAAATCGTGCAGAGCACCGGCGTGCCCAACCTCGATTTCATGCCCAGCGGCAAATTGCCGAGCAGTGCCTTGGGTATTCTGGGTTCGGCCCAGATGAAAGAGATGATTGCCGAACTGAAACAGCGTTACGATTTCGTTTTCTTCGACTCGCCGCCCATCCTCGGGGTCAGCGACGCCTCCATTCTGGCTAGCGAAGTGGACCTCGTTATGCAGGTCATGCAATACCGCCGCTATCCGCAGCCGATGACGATTCGGGCCAAGCAGATGGTTGAGAAAGTCGGCGGCAACTTTATTGGCATTGTGCTGAACAACATCAACATGTCGCAGGATGAAGGCTATTACTACTACAGCGGTTACTCTCACGATTACTATTATGCCCGCAAAGGCGAAGAAGACATCGGTGATCAGAAGCACCAATCAAAATCATCTCACAAGGTATAGAGTATCTCTTTGAGTGCAGGGGGCATTTCTGGTTGTGATTACTTTCGCCATATTGTGCTTTTAAATCGGCGGCAGTGCTTCTGAAAACGCGTCAGCCGTCCCGAAAACGTTGCCGGTGAAGGAAGCTGGGCGGATTGGGTTATGAAAAATAGCGGGTGACTTGACGCCATCAGTGAGACTTCGAATTGTAGCCCGGTTCCTCACGCTCTGATTATTGCATTGTCAAGAGTCGCATCCGCGCGTCAATTTGTGTTTGCACAATTTTGGTGGCAGCCATTTTTGCGTTTGCCCATCTGGTGTGGGTCAGCGTCGTGATTTGCACTCCTCCGCGCTGGTGAAGTCTTGCCGGAAGTGTTCCATTCGCGCCTTCGTCCATTTGTCCGCTGCGTCCTGCTGTTGCTGGAAGGTAAAACAGTTGACGCCCTTATCCTTTAAGCGTTGAATTGATGGCGACATAACAATTTAACGTAAGCAGTTCGGCTGAACGAAAACCGCGAATTTTCCCTGCCAAGACGAACTGAGTGCGCGCCCCATCGGGCGCGGCTCGGTTCATTCTTGGTAAAGGCGCTTCGCGGTGCCTCGTTCAGGGTGCGCTGGGTCCGCGCCTTTTCGCTTCTGCTTTGCTTTTCATTGAGCCAACAAAAGGTTTCCTATGCGCCAGAATTACAAAATTGAAAAATTGGAAATCGATGGCTTGGATCCTCGAACCGGCTGCTGGAGTGCGTATGGCGGCCCGGCCGTCAAGGGAATCCAGTATCTGTATGAAGTCAAAGATGGAAATTATCGCTCGCTGAACAGATGGACGATTGCGGTTCGCGTGCCCAACGCGAAGAACAAAAACATCTTCGTTCAGCCAATTCTTACGCCAGGAAAGAAAATTTGGGCCGGCCTTGACTTCAAACCGATCCAGTTTGTGCGTGCCAAAAAGCACCCCTATCGCGGGCAAGTTTACTGCAAATTGAATCTTGCTTTTGGAAGCACAAAGAAAGGTGTCAATCGGGGTGAACGGGGGGAATTGCCGAAGTGGTTTGAATTTCTAAAACGGACAATGCGGCTGAAAGACACGGTCAACACCACTCGTGCGCACGACCAGAAAGTTCAAGTCGCCATGGTTCACCCAGGCGACCACGACAAAATGATCGCCATCTATTTTGCCCTAAAAGTCTGGGTCATGGCAGAAGGTTTCACCCTTGCTGACTGAACATGCCGCATGAAAACCAGCGATCTTCCGACGCCATTCCGTGCCATCCGGGCGGCGGCATCACTAGAAAAATCATGGCGGCAATACCGCCCGCGTAATTGGCACAGCTTCATGCGCCGGCTCGACCGTTCTGGCGTCCCTTATCTGAGCCACAGCAAAGTGGCGTCCCTTGAGCGCTGTCCCCGTTGCTATTACCGCGAATACGTTCTCGGCGCGCGGCAGGAATCCGAGGCCTTGCATCGGGGGATTCTGTTTCATCATGCTGCCAAGACTTTCTATGCCGCTCGGAAGGACGGAGAGCGGATCAATCCAGTCATATCCGCTAAGCAAATTCGGGCCAAGTCGCTGCCAGCGGAAACACTGCCCATGTTGCGCAACGCCCTGAAATTGCTCCAAAAGAACCAGTGGGAGTGGCACGCCATCCTTGCCGTCGAGGAATGCTTCTTCATGGACCTCGTCCCCGGCCTGCCGCCTATTATCGGCATCCCCGATCTCGTGCTGTCGCGAGACGGCTCGCTGCTGGTGGTGGATCACAAGACTTCCAAGAAGTTCAACGATGTGGATTCCTCGCAACTGGTGCTCTATGCCGAATTTTTCCGCCGGCAGCATTCCACCACCGCCATCATCGGCGTCTTTGACGAATATCGTCTGGTCCCCGATTTGGCCAAGATCAACAAACCCGCGTTCCGACGAACGCCCGTCAGTGTGGATCGGTGCTTTCTGCCAAAATTAATTGCCCGCTACCGCAAGGCTTGGAAACAAATGCTCTCCATCCAAAAGCACGGCGAGCCAGCCGGATCAAGTGACTGCTGGACCTGCCACCCAATCTCGTATTCCTATTGGTGATCGCGTCACCAGTTTTTGAAAAACATGCCAATTTGGTTTTCGTAACATTCAACCTCAAATAAAATTATGCCAGCAAAAAGCAGAGGCTACCTTCAATTGCACGACACCGTAGAACTAACCCTTCGGGGCATCACGGTCTGGGCTTACACCAAGCGTGGAAAATATCTTGGCCGCGTTGAATTGAACCGGGCCGGCTTGTCCGTTGCCACTGGCCGCACAGGCAACAAGCGCCTTGGCAACATGAGCTGGGAGCAGCTTTTCGAGCGGCTGGACAAGGAACGCTAAAGCACCTTGTCCCGGCCTGAGCTACGTGGCTGCTGGGGCTGTTTTGGTCCATCTGCGGAATGCCGCCGCCGCGTTGCGCCATGCTTCCGGGCAGGCAAAACCACGCTGATAGTGTCCAAGTCTTGCGGTCGTCCATGTTTCCATCGCTCTCTGTCGATCCGCCGGTTCCAGCGCGAACTGCTTTTCAGCGAAAAATTTTGCCGTTTGATCGGAAACGAAGGATCGCAATTTTTCTTCAGGGTTGGCGGCGCCATCGGCGGCGACGATCCGCTCCAAAAACTCGGTGAACGCGACGGGGAATTTTGCAGGCATCGGCATGGACGGTTCTTTGCGCTCGCCGGTCATCGCCTTCGCCAACCGCATGATTCTCGGACGGTTTTTGCGCACGATGTTGAACGCGCTTTTGAACGCGCGCCAACGGTTGCGATGGCAACCCAAAATTCCGGCCCGGTCGGTATCGCTCAGACGTTGAAGCTGGTGCATCATCATCGAGTAGAAATCGCGCAGGTTTCTGGCGCACGGCTTGAACGGTGGCGCCCAAAACGGCGCAGTGCCATAAAGCACCTCACCAATGATGCCCGCCCAGCAAATTACGGCGCGCTGGAATTGTGTCACCGGCTCTTCAAAGTGGCAGAGCCCGGCGGTGTGCGGCGTGGTTGATTCCGCAATCTGGCTGTAACCGCCGGGCGTGATTTCCGGGTAACTTGGAATGTGGAAGAAATCGGCGGCGACAAAATGTGACGCCTCATGGATCCGCGTGCTGTAATCGTCGCTGAAACCCATGTCAGAAACGGTTGAAGGTGTTCTGTTGGTGCAGTGCGGCGTTCCGCTTATCAGCTCGGCCGATTGCGGCTTTGAGTTCAGAAATTTCCTGCGCGTGCGCCATCTGGTCGGCGATGAGCTGCTTGGTAGCCGCGATGAGCTGACTTTGGTTCAGACGCACCTGCGCGCCCAGCTGCCGGAACACTTGGCCGGCCTCCGCGTCACGCGCGTTGATCTCGCCCGTGAGCGCGAGTAACTCGTCGCGCAAGACCTGAGTTTCCCCGGGCTGCCCGGTGTCGCCGGGCGGTTCACGCAGCGCGGCGTGATTATCGGTGGCTCGCTCCGTAGGCGTCTGCGTCAGTGTGTTTGCCGCAGCCGGCGGCTGCGCCGAGGCCGGGGCGCTTTTCTGTGGCTGCCCGGGAGCGATCGTGGTTTCTTCGCGAGTCGACTGCGGTTGTTGCGTCTGGATCTTTTGCATTTCGGCGGCAGGAATCAGCAGACCTCCTGGCTGCGTGTGTGGCTGCGTGTGTGCTGAATCAGAACTCTGCCCGGCCGCCCCTCGTATTTCTGCGGTGGGCTGATCCTGGGTCCCTCCGTGGACCTCCAGCCGCTTCGGCGGCTCTGTTTCTATTGTGGCGCTGTCGTCCGCACTTTGCTCTTGAGCTTGCTTTGGCGTCCGGTGTTTTGAGTCACGCTGCTCGGGCCGCTCGGTTTGCTCCGGCGGCGCGGCCTTCGCCGTTGATTGGTCACTGCTGAAATCTGTCTGCACCTTGGGCGCGGGTCTTGCCGGGTCTGCCTCCATTCCTGCCGCCGCCACCGCCGCGTAGTAGTTGGCGAAGGCTTGCTGCGCCGCCTCCCACGCCGCTTTGATGCGTCCGGCTTGCGCCCCGGATTGCTCGACTTTCGTTTCGAGTTCTTCGATCCTTTGCAGGGCCGCGACCGCCTGCCGGTCGTCGAGGCCGAACTGGATTAAAATTTGCACTACGCTGTCGGAATAATTGGTCATAAATAATTTCTTTGGCGGTTGGGAGTTTGATCATTCATGTCAGCGGTTGCGGCGGGTCGGCCCAGAGAGGTGAAATTTTGGCGAAGGCTGGATCGTTTTCTAAAGCACCCATGTTTAGCTTCGCGCCTGGATTGCAAATGACCTCCCCGCAGTGGTCTGGGTCGTGGCGGTTGGCCTGGAAGTGAAACGTAGGGCTGAATGTCCGGAAGTTCTTGCCGTCCACGGCGTCCTTGCCCGCCTGTGTCCACTCGCCTTCCGCCCAGACGCCAGAGACGAAAGAGCCAGTGGCGTCGAGCCGCGTATCCCAGAAAAATCTGATCGGCCAGAACGCCGCGATTTGCGTGTTATGCTGGATCGAAAAAAACGGTTTGCCGACCGTGGCTTCCAGGGCCTCGCGCTGCTTTTCCAACTGCTCTGCGGCCGCTTCGGTCACCCGCACGGTGATGGTTACGGGCTTGCCGTTTTGACTGGGTGAAATCGTGTGAATTCCGCCGGGCATGAACATGATTACGCTGGGAAATTCGGCAGCGCCTTGCTCAGACGGCCCATGGTTGGCTGGAAAAACCCGCCGCCCCGCCTGCATGGGCATCAACAAATATTGCGCTACGCGCTCGCAACTCAAATCGACGTGGTCCAACCGCAAGATCTGTGACCGCACTGTTTCGAGGTCCGGATTCAATCCGGCGTTTTTCAGCTGGCCATGCCGTTGATGGACGAGTTCAACGTGGTGCTGGGGGAAATGTCGATTGGTTCTCATAGTGCATATAGATCTGTGTATTGTTCCTGCTTACCATAAACCGCGCGCTTTCATGATGTTCACGACGTCGCACGGGCCGCTGAAAATTTGCTGGCCGCAATATCTCGGCACGAACAGGCGAGGCGCGGCGAGTTGGGGGAGACCTCCGCCGACGGCAATCTGTTTCAATGTCGCGGCATCCCAACCGCCGGTCGGAGCGAGCAATGCCGCGTGCGCGCCGGACATTGCATCAATTTCATCATCATGTTTTCCAACTGGAAAATTCTCGAGGGTGCGTAGGAAAGGATCATTCCAAGCAGCGCGGACAAGCCGGACGTTGCCAGCTTCGCATTGTGCGCTCACTGGTTTTGCTCGGGTTTCCTTGTCGCCGGTCGCCGTGTTGAATCGGACGTCGAATCCGTCGAGGGCGCGGCTGGTGGCTTCGGCTTCAAACTTTCCGGCCGATGCTGGATCTTGGTGGAACGCAACCATTGTGCCACGACCGTCGTGATGTGCGGTGTTCACCATTGCCTGTGTCACTGCGCCGGGAGTGGCGAACATTTTGATGACGTTTTCAACGTAGTAGGAGCCAGCCGAATCTTTCGAGAGCAGCAAACCAACGGTGGCGTCCGGGTCGGTGCCGGGCCGTTGCTCGCTCGCGGCCCTATCCCAAAAGCGCACCCGCGCCACGATGTCTGCCGGGGCCGAATCCACGATTTGAAACCATTCGCGCCGGAAGTAATTTCCGGCCGCTGCCCTGACATTCCAATTTCCGTTTAGAAGTCTCTCGCGCTCCACCAGCGGCAATGACTTCAAATTTGAGACGTAGGCAGGATCTTGCTTCAGTAGAATTTGATTGTCGGTGACGCGTGCCGCAATAAACGTCGCGCTCTTGGGTTCAAAGTCCGCACCGAACTGCTCCACCAGTTCCGCTCGGGCGTCGCCCCACACCAGCGAGTCACCATCGCGGACAAACCAACGGAGCACCCCGCTGCGCTCGGGTATCGGCAAGCCGGTTGCATCATCAATCCACCACGCGAGAAAACTTCGCAGCCAGGAATCCGAATCAGGATTGCACGTCGCGCGAATGCGCGTCCGCGCGCCGCTCATACTGCGATTGCGGCTGAATAGGAACCAAAACTGGGGCTCAGTAAATTCCTGCACCTCGTCGAAACAGATGAGCGCAATTTGCGAGCCTTGCCACGAAAAGCGGTCGGACTCCAGTTCCATTCCGGCGAGTTTCACGTTAGCACCGCTTGGGAACTGCCACTCAAGCAACGATTGATTGAGCTTTGCACCAAGCAAGCGAAAGACTTGCTCAGACGTGTCGAGCAATCCGCCGGGCTGCCGGATCATTGGCACCGTGCGACGGAAAATGACGCTGCGGAAACCGCCGTTGCCAATGTCGTA
This sequence comes from uncultured Verrucomicrobia subdivision 3 bacterium, assembly GCA_903850425.1. Lineage (GTDB taxonomy): Bacteria > Verrucomicrobiota > Verrucomicrobiia > Limisphaerales > UBA11358 > UBA11358. The sequence goes on from CAINLR010000185.1 coordinate 49,951, forward strand.
AAGCTGTTCCAACAGCAGCGCAAATGATTTGCCCGAGCCCGCGCTACCGCCGTAAATGGCAAGGTCGGCGGACGATTTCAGAAATGCCTCTTGTTTTCCCGCTTGTGGTCGCAATTCATTCATGGTCGTAACGGCGGTAGGCAGGGCTTTGGCTCCGCGTCGTCCTTTTGCGGTAGGTAAATTCCAACAGCGGCGGCGAGCGGTTCACCATCCGGCCCGGACAATTCAACGGCTTGGCGGGAAAAGAATTTCGCGTGGCATTTTTCCAGATACCACTTGGCGCTCGAAACATCTCCGTTCTTTGCCGCGGTGAGAATCCGATCCAGGTTTTTTTCAATGGCCCGCCCGATGGCGCGCTGCACAGCCTCCTCAAATTTGGGATGCGAGGAGCGGTAGTCAAAAAAGGCTGAGCGCGAAACGCCACACGCGCCGGGCGCATAGGTCAACGGCACGCCCTTTGCGATGACGGCAAGCAGCCGGCGGCGTGTTGTCGGCGTGAATTTCCAGGGGCGTCCAAGCTTCTTTGGTTTCGCGGTTGTCAGTGTGTTTTCGCTCATTTTGGCCTCGGCGGATTCGGGGCGGTCTTGATGTCCTCGCGCAAACGCGCGAATGCGGCACGGCAGAGCGGATCAAGAATGTTCGCCACCATCTCGTCATAGAGTTTGTGATAAATCTTTCCATCCAAGATCGAAAACTCTCCCTGCAAAATCTGTCTGGCGGTGTGCCGCCGGGCCGTCAGCAGCCTCACAACTGCGGCTTTGTTCCTAACCAGACGTCGCTCAAAATCAGTTTCGAGCTTTCCAATACATTCCACACACAGTTGCGTGCCGTGCGGGGTAAGGCGGACGCCTCGGCTGTTTGCTTGGCGAAGAATTTGCATTTCGGTGGTCATGGTCTTGAGGTCGTGGTGCAATCTTCGATTGCGTTCAGATAATCGTCGGGGTATTCGATTTCGGGAGTCCAACCAAATGGCACCTCTGCCACTTCGCTGTTCAGGTCGGCGGCTAGATTATCACGGAAAGCAATCAGCACCGCCTGCCATGACCGGATCGGCTGCCCATCGATCAACCATTTGTTGAGGTTGGTGTAGCGCAGCCAGCGGTCGCACAGCGCAACGTCGCAATCCCAACGTCTGCCAAATTCATAGACTTCCTCAACAACAGCCGGAAAACGAGATTGAAGATAATCACTCGGCGAATTTGGAAAATTCGCCAGTCTATGTCTTTTTCCATGCTGCTTACCACCTTCTTCTTTAATGTTTCGTATCTCGCCCTTCATCCGCCGTTGTGCCGCCCTTGCGCCGCCCTTTGGCAAATTCTGCGGCGGCGGTGAAGTGTCGAAAAGCCGTGTGTCTAAAAGGCGTCCTATGGTTCCGCGCCTTTTCCCCACTACCGCCCTTTTGAAACACGCAAAGTTCCACTGCTGTAATTTCCCTTTGGCCGTGCGGTATTCCTTTTCCGTCATGCCGCACTGGACGCAGTCGCCAAGCAGAGCTTCACCCTGCGCCAGTCCAAGCGTGTTGAAGCCATCACGCCAGCGGCAACGCAAGGCAATGACAGCCGCCAGTCGAAAAGCGTTTGGCGCATTGGTCAACAGCTCCATTGCCTCTGGTGTTCGCATCATCTTAACAAAGCCGCCTTGCATGACGGCTGGACCGAGAATAGTTTTCATCTGTGGTTTGTCTTTGCCGCTGCGCTTTCCTGCCCGGGATCGCAGCGGCTTTTTCATTGGTTCAGGGCGAAGGCGAAACTCCCGCACGCCGAGCTGCTCCGGATAACCAACAAGCATCGGCACGCAGCGCGATAGCGGCCAGCGGCGGGAGAAATTGAATTCCATTGTTTAAGAACTATTTTGGTGTCGGCCAGCGGTGCTTTGACAGTTACGACGTGGAGCGCCTCACGGCGCGCCGTTAGTTCTGTTGCCTCCTTAAGAGCGCAGACTCGACGCTTGGAAGGTGATACAAAATTTTTGCACCTACCTGAATTGACGGTAAAATCCCCTTCCGCCTCCATTCAAAAATGGACCTCCGGGACAGCGGGAGAATTTCTTGGAGCTGCGCGGTCGTCAGGAAGTGACGCGCGTCATGCGGGACGGCTGGGGCCTGCGGCGTTTCCACCGTGGCTGGGACTACTTTTGCTTTTTTCAACGTGACTCCGGTTTCCAGCGCACACAATTTTTCGTCGTGGCCGACGCTGTGCGCTGAAAAACGACAAACGCCACGACAATGTTATTCGTGGCGTTTTCATGGGAAGCATCAACTTGATGCCTCACCGGTTTTGCGCGTCCAAAGGGTCCGTTATTTTTCACCCCGCCGCGCTGGAACCAGTCACATGAGGATCTTCTCACAGAGTGGCGTCGGTGTCAAATTGCCGCCGCTGTTTTCTACCGCCTGCCATGGTTGCAACCGGCTACTTCGCAGCGGTCGATGGAAAGACGGCGAACCATTTTTCGGCCTCGGCTTTCGTGGCCAAACCTTTGTAGTGTGCGTGAATCATCGCAGGCGAATTCCCGGCCTGTGCGGCCGTTTGATTTTCATTGGAATGAAGCGCGAAGTGAAACGAGCAAAAGCTATGGCGCAATCCGTTGCGCCGCGCCGGGATTTTCAAGCTGACCCGCAGCGTGCCGAACAGGTCGTGAAAGCTGTCCAACGTGCCAGCCCAGACGTTCCCGGTAAAGTCGCTGAACGGTTTAAGCCACGCCGCCAGCGCCGGAACGATTTCCACAAGGCGACGTTGGCGTGTCTTGGCTTTCGTCGCAACGATTTCGATATGTCCGGGCACGCGCCAAACGTCCGCCCATGTCAGGCGTGCAATTTCCTGCAAGCGTATTCCAGCCAACCCGCCCAGCGCGACAACGGCCAGTAGGTTGCGGTAATCTTTTTTTAAATTGGCGGCGTCAAGCAAGGAGCGAAACTCTGTGGGCGTGTGAAACTCAATTTCCCCGAAGTCTTCCGTTTCTTTTGCCATGCCGTCAGCGACCAGCAAGCGGTGATTTGCGGGCAAATAATCGCGCTCTACACTCCATTTGAGAAACATCTTCACCGCGTTGCGCCTGCCGTTCCGCGTCCGGGGCGAAACGTCTCCATGCCCGTTGACATAAGTGGTCAGGTGCTCCCGGCTCAAATCGCAAACTGCGTGACCGGGAAATGTGTTCGCAAACTCACGCAGCCACATGGCGACGATGTAATGCCAGCCCGGCGATAGTTGCGGGCGTTTACCGGCCTGTGCGACCGTCTTCAATTTCCGACTCTCAATGAACTGTTCGATGGCCACTTTCAAGTCCACCGGTTTGACGGTGGCTACGTTGGAAAGGAAGCCGTCCACGGCCTCGCCCATGGTGTGTCCGTTGAGTTTGCTGGCAGACTCACAAAATTCTGAGATGCCGGCCAACAGGGACACTTTCCGACCAGTGGCTTGGTAGAATCCTCGAAGCCGTTCCAGTGCGGCTAGGGCATCGTTGGCTTGTCCGGGAGTCAGAGCGGTGACTTGTGAGCCGCTTCCCAACGCACGGACCAGATCCTCCGCCGCTTTCTTCGCTGCGGAAAACGTGGCAAAGGACTGCATCCGGCGCTGGCCGGCCACCCGCCAGCAAACTCGATAGAACGGGTATGGCTGAGTCACAGTGCCGTCCTTCTTTCTTTTGCCGCCGGCGGATTTGCCGTAGATCGTGGCCTCGGCTCGGGTCTTTTTGTTTTGGATGATCTTTGGAAACTTCACCTTGCTTTGCTCTAGGTTAGGTTTGGATTCGGGTGGATTCTGTGCGCCAGTTGTGCGGTCAAGGCGGCTGCCCTCGCTGTGACCAAGGGCTGAATCCAGATTTAAGCCTGTGTTTACAGGCGTATTGAATTGGTCGGGGCGGGGAGATTCGAACTCCCGACCTCTTGCACCCCAAGCAAGCGCGCTAGCCGGGCTACGCTACGCCCCGAACCATAAAATACTCAATGATTACCGAACGATTATTACTTTTCAAAAACCGGCATCATTTTTGATCTGCTACCATAATCTGATACTGCTTGTATCAGAACCAGCGACATTTTGACGAAATAACAGTCGAGAGCAAGCTCATTCGGCAACGCAAATAATCGGTTCCCCGCTGTTTTCGGTGGAATTAGAATTGGGGGAAGCGGAGTTTGCCGGCGGTGAAATAAAGCATGGTGATGAGATGTGTGGTGGAACGGTAGCCGCGCGCCTTGCGCTTGGTGGCGCTGAAGACACTGTTTAAGCCTTCCATGAAGGCATTCGTTACTCCCCACTTCCAGTGCGCCAGGATGCCGGCCAGATGGTTTTCAATCATTTGCGCCAGCTTCACCATCGAAGCCATTAGACTGGCCTTGTAAAACCGGGCCACCCAGCGCACCCAGCGGCCCCAGACTTGGAAGCGCCGCCGCGCGGCTCCCGCCGTCGGGCTGCGGTAAATGTCCTGGAGCACCAGCCGCATCTGATAGGCTTTGGCGGTGCCGAGATTTTTGTTTTCGATGCCGGCCAGCCGCGCCTGTTCCGACTTGGTCAGGTTTTCCGGGTTTTTGCGCCAGAGCCATTGGCTTTTGTAGAGCGCTTCCCAGACGCCCTGGCCGCCCAAACGCACTTCGGCCCGGCGCACTTTGTCCACGGCCTCGTTGGCGTTTTTAATCACATGAAACTTGTCGAAGACCACCTGCGCATGCCGGCAGTTGTCGGCCACGCCGCGCTGATAGGCGGGACTCATATCCATGCTCACCTGGGTGAGCGCGTGCCGATGGCCATTGGGTTGTTCTAGCGCCGCCACAAACTTCAGCCAGGTTTCCTGGTCCTTGCCTTCAGTAGCGAAGAGCACCCGCTTCTTCACCAAATCGGCGAACACGCTGATATATTCATGGCCCTTGCGCACACTCATTTCATCCACGCCCACACAACAGGCATTACTGAAATCCGCCTCGGCATAAGCGGCGTCCACCTGCCGGAACAGCATCCGCCAGAGCCGGGTGTCCGTTTCGCCCACCGCCTCAGCCACTTTGGTCATGGGCAGCTCGCGCATGAGCAGCAGCGCGAAGGCTTCAAACTCTTTGGTGAAGTGCGTGCTCAAGCCTTCCCACGGCGGGCGCACCCGGAAGATGTGGCCGCACTGGCGACATTTGCCGCGCGGCAAACGGCAGGTGATCTCACAGCGGTGTTGGAAGACATTGAGATGCCGCCAGGTGAGCACCTCCGTGTGGTCATAACAGAACGCGAAGCCGCCCGCTTGCGGACAGCGCGTCAACGCCCACAGCTTGGCGGTCTCGCGGATCTCCAGAAACACCGTGCCGCTTGCCCGTTCAAAGCGGCTTGGCGACGCCGCGCGCCGCATCCGTTTCCCGCCAGGGAAACTCGCAAGCTGCCCGCTCGGCAACTTTCGGTTTCAACCCCGGGTGTTTGATCCGGCTCCGGTGTTGAATGCTTGAGGGGTTGCATGCCAGACCGAATCGTTCCATGATTCGGCTGCATGAAAACCAGCCTGATTTTTTTCACGATGTTGACCGGTTTGTTCACCGGATTCGCGGCAAATGCAGACGAGAATTCTGCCCACGGAATATTGCTGGTCGCCAACAAGGGCGATCACACGCTCGGCTTGATTGACACGGTGGCCGGAAAGATGATTGCCACCGTGCCGGAGGAGGGCGTGACGGGCCACGAAGTCGTGGCGGCGCCGGACGGCCAACGCGCATTCGTGCCGATCTACGGCAACGCCGGCGTGGGCCGGCCGGGCACGGACGGGCAGTTGATTCGCGTGCTGGATCTGGCGAAACGCGAAGTGATCGGCACGGTTGATCTTGGCAAAGGGGTGCGGCCGCATTGCGCCGTCATCGGGAAAAAGAACGGCTTGCTTTACGTCACGACGGAGTTGGAAAATTCCGTGACGGTGATTGATCCGCAGACGCTGAAAATTGTCGGCACCGTTCCCACCGGACAAACGGAATCGCACATGCTGGCCATCACGAGCGACGGCAAGCGCGGTTACACGGCGAACGTCGCGTCGGGAACCGTGTCCGTGCTGGATTTGGAAGCGAAGAAACTTTTGACGGTGATTCCGGTTTGTAAAACCACGCAGCGCATTTCGCTGTCCGTGGACGACCGGTGGATTTTCACTGCCGACCAGAACCAGCCGCGGCTCGCGGTCATTGACACGCGGACGAATGGCGTGCGCCAGTGGATCGCAATGCCCGCCAGCGGCTACGGCAGCGCGCCAACCCCGGACGGGCGCTGGCTGGTCATCGCGCTGCCCAAGGTCAACCAAGTCGGGATCATTGATCTCGCCACGATGAAAGTCGCACACACGCTGGAGGTGCCGCGCGTGCCGCAGGAAGTGCTGGTGCGCCCGGACGGCGCGGAGGCTTATGTGTCCTGCGATGCGAGCAAACAGATCGCGGTCATTGACACGAAGGAGTGGAAGGTGACAAGACTCATTGATGCGGGACCAGGCGCGGATGGTCTGGCCTGGGCCAGGAAGCCTTAACCACGAACTACACGAAACGGAAGCACGGAAAATTCGTTTGTAAGAATTTCGTGTGCTGGGTGTGCTGCGTGGTGAAAGGCCCTTCAGATCTTCGTGCGAACGCCACAGGCGCGAACAAGACACCAACCGCGGATGGATTCAAAAATGGCAAACAAGCCAGCCGCCACCAAAATCAGTCCCAACCACAGCGTGTAATCCACAACGATGATACCGGCAATCAGGCAGAGCGTGCCGATGACACCGCGCGCAATCCGGCCGGTGCGTTTCAAGTTGGGGCGGAAGAATTGGCTCACGCGCAAAATCTACCACACCATTTTTCCGTGGCAAGCGACGCAACCGCAGCGCGACGTTTTGACGGCGTGCTGATTTCGGACCGCGGCTGGGTCGCGGAAGCACTTCCCAGTGAGCGGGGGTGGGGATATTCCAACGCTCCATTCGTAGCGAAGCCGCTGCGGCTGGTCTTCGACCCAGCCGCGCTCCACGCAAATTGACTCGCAGTCATCCTTGCGGCAGAGTGGCGGCGTGAATTTGAACTTGGACACCAATGCGCTCTGGGCTTCCGTGCTGTGGGGCGGCATTGCTGGTGGCTATCTGGTTTATGGCTGGCGTCAGAAAGCCTCCATTCCCCTGATTGGCGGCGTGGTGATGACGCTCGCGTGCTTCCTGCCCGCCTTGCCCATGACGTTGCTTTCCATGGCAACGATGGTGGCGGTTTATTGGCTGATGAAGCAGGGCTATTGAGGAACGTTGATTTTCAATTCGCCGGGTTCCCAAGCGCCGGCTTTGCAGTTTCATTGCCGGCCCGCATCCGCTATTTTCTCCGCGATGAATGAAGCGCCGACGCTTTATCTTTGCCTGGGTTCAGCGTGCCACCAGCGGCGCGGCTACCGTTTGTTGCCCCTGCTGGAAGAGTTGATCCGCCGGCATGACCTGAGCGCCCGGCTGCGGCTCAAGGGCGCGTTCTGCCTGGAAAACTGCCAGCGCGGCTGCTCGCTGAAATTTGACGGGCGCATCTTCTCTGACCTAAACGAAGAAAACCTCGGGGAAATTTTTGCGCGCGAAATCCTGCCGCGCTGCCAACCGACCTGACATGGAAACCAACACCACCCTTTGGAAACAGCTCTGGGACCACGACCCCAACGGCCTGCTCGTGCTCGACGAGCAGTTGCATATCATCATCGTCAATCCGGCGCTCTGCCGCATGTTGCAAACGACTGCTGAGGCGCTGATCGGCCGCCCGGCGGCGGAGTTGCTCGGCGAGGTTGAGGAATTTCGCCAGGCGCTGGTCACGGGTCACAAAGTAGTGGGCGTGGAACGGGAATATCCGCGCTACGATCTTTATGTGCGCACGCTGATTTTCCCCATCCCGGCGGAAAAAATTGCGGCGGGCATCTTCGTGGATTTGACGGTGGAATGGAAACAGGAGCGCGAATTGCACCGGCTCAAACAGGAAGCGGTGCAGGAGGTGCGCCAGGTGGTGGACAAACAAATGCGCGTGGCGCAGGAAATCGCCGGCCTGCTTGGCGAGACCACTGCCGAAACCAAGGTGAGCCTGCTGCGCCTGCTCGAAATGCTCGGGAAGGAAAAGGGTTGATCGTGGTTTATTACGACACGCACACGTCCAGCCTCAATAAACTCGGCGAGGAGCTGTGCGGCGACCAGGTGAAGATTCTCCGCACGCCGGACAAAATGCTGGTGGTGCTTTCCGACGGTCTCGGCAGCGGGGTGAAGGCCAACATCCTTGCGCGGTTGACGGCGGAAATTCTCGTGACAATGCTGCGCGAACGCGTGCCGTTGCAGGATGTTTTGGAAACCGTCGTTGCCACGTTGCCGACGTGCAAGGTGCGGCACATCGCTTATGCGGCGTTCGTCGTCGTGGAAGTCGAACTCGCCACGGGCCGCTTTCGCGTGATTAATTTCGACTGTCCCCCGCCCTTCCTGTTGCGCGCCGGAAAAATTCTCCCGCTGGAACAACGCGAAGAAATTATTTTCGGCCGCAGACTTTTCCTCTCGGATGGCATCTTGCAACTCAGCGATTTTCTCGGCGTGATCAGCGACGGCGTCATGTATGCCGGTATGGGTTTGACGATGAACTTCGGCTGGGGCCGCGACCAGATCGTCCGTTATCTGGAACAAATCGCCAAGAGCCGCCCCGCGTCCGCCGAGTCGGTCGTCCGCCGGCTCATGGAAAAAACCAAAAGCCTCTACGCGGACGAACCGGGCGACGACGCCACGCTCGTCGGCATCCTGGTTCGCAAGCCCAATCAGTTGATGATTTTCACCGGCCCGCCGGCGGACAAAAACCTCGATGCACGCTGCGTGGACCGGCTCATTAATTTCGACGGCCGCAAAGTCGTCTGCGGCGGCACCACCGGCAACATCGTCGCGGAACACCTCGGCGAAATCGTCAACCTCGACCTGACCACGATGCGCGAGGAGGTGCCGCCAATTGGCTCGCTGCCGGACATTGACCTGATGACCGAGGGCGTGCTGACGCTGGCCAAAACCCTCCGCCTGCTCAAGGCCAGCGGCGGCCACCGCAACCGCGTGCCCATGGATCGCAACGGTGCCGCGCTGCTCGCGCGCGAGCTGTTGGGCGCCGATGAAATTTTCTTTCTCGCGGGCGAACAGGTGAACCCCTACTACCAGAATCCGCTGCTGCCCCGGAATATTTCCATCCGCCACAACCTCATCGAGCAACTGGTCGAAACGCTCACTGCCTACCATAAGAATGTGAAGATCGAGTGGTGCTGACCGGGACCGCGAAAGCCAATCCGGCCAGTAGGAAGCAGGCCCGGCGGCGGACCGGACAAAGGGCGCATCTCACTTGCTTGCAACCTGTCATTAGCACCGGGCCTCAGCCCGGTGGACGCGGCGGTCCGGCACCAAGCCGTTTCAACGGCTTAGTGGCTGCGGGTGTGGAAAACGGTTGAAATCGTTTCCGTTTTCTCTACCCGCTATGTATCCGGCTGAAGCCGGGTGCTAATGAGAAAAATGACTTTGCAAGAAAGTGGCAGGTGCCCCCGGACCAGCGAAGGCCAGTTTCCAGATTGAAAATTTTGCAGCGAGCCGTATGCTTCGCCCACCTTTGAATTATGGAAGAACCGGAAGTCCCGACCGAGCATCTGCACGAACACATGGAACACCACGCCAAGCACAGCGGCGAACGCTGGACGCTCGGGGTGGCGCTAAGTTCCGCGCTGCTGGCGGCGCTCGCGGCGGTGGCGTCGCTGCAAGCCGGCCACCACGCGAATGAAGCGATGATTTCCCAGATCACGGCGGCAAACCAGTGGAGTTATTTTCAGTCCAAGAGCATCAAGGAATCGCAGTTGAAAAGCAAACTGGACCTCCTGGAAGCCTTCGGCAAACCCGCACCCGCCGCCGATAAAACCAAGCTGGAAGAATATAAAGGCGACAAGGAAAAAATCCAGACGACCGCCGAGGAGAAGGAAAAAGAAGCGCAACACGAACTGAAGACGCACCAGATTTTTGCGCGCAGCGTGACGCTGTTTCAGATCGCCATTTCCATCGGCGCGATTTCAGTCCTGACCAAACGTCCGAAGTTCTGGTTTGTCAGCCTCGGTCTGGGAGTCACGGGATTGGTCTTCTTCGTGCAGGCCTTTCTGTTCGCCACCGGCCATTGACACACCTGGTTTTGGCCGGGTGGTTGCAACGGCTTTTGTCCGGCTCGCGCCGCCGCGCCAGGCTTGGGCGTTAACTTTTTCACGGCGGTTCTTGTCGGCCAGCCGATTTTCCGGCAACTTGCGGCCGTGACCCGTGTGGATCAAGCCCTCGTCGAACGCGCCCTCTGCCCCAGCCGCGAACGCGCCAAGCGACTCATCCTCGCCGGGGCCGTCCGCATCAACGGCCAGACCGCGCACAAACCCAGCGATGGCGTCAAGCCGGGCGACGAACTCACGCTGGACGCGCCGGAAAAATTTGTCAGTCGCGGCGGCCACAAACTGGAACACGCGCTCGTTCATTTTCGAATCGAGGCGACTGGACTCACAGCCCTGGATTTGGGCGCATCCACCGGCGGCTTTACGGATTGCTTATTGCAGCACGGCGCGGAAAAGGTTTTTGCCGTGGATGTCGGCCAGGGGCAGCTCGCCTGGAAACTGCGCCAGGACCCGCGCGTTGTGGTCATGGAAAAAACCAACGCGCGGAACCTGCGGCCGGAACATTTCCCCGCGCCGGCCGATCTCATCGTGATTGATTGCTCGTTTATTTCGTTGAAAAAAATCCTGCCCCCGGCCGTGCCGCTGCTCAAACCCGCTGGCCGAATCGTTGCCCTCATCAAGCCCCAATTCGAAGCAGGCAAGGCCGAGGCCGACAAAGGGCGCGGCGTCATCACCGACCCCGTCGTGCACGAACGCGTGCTCGCCGAGTTGCAGGAATTTGTCGCCGCGCAGACTGGCCTTTGCTGGTGCGGTGTGGTTGAATCACCCCTGCTCGGCCCGGCGGGCAACAAAGAATTTCTGGCGCTGATTGAAAAAAAACGCTGACCATTTCCAACGCATCGGCCTCATCGGCAACGCGGACAAGTCCGCCTGCGCCGCGAGCGTTCGGGCGGCCGCGCGCCTGCTGCAACGCGCCGGCCGCCAGCTCATCTGCGACGCCGCCACCGCCACCGGCAAGCTGGCGCGGCTCAATTGCGACGTCGTCCCGGACGCCGCCGCCGTCGCGGCCGCCGCTGACCTGATTCTGGTTTTCGGCGGCGACGGCACGATGCTCCGCGCCGCGCGGCAGATTGCCGGTTCCAAAACGCCCCTGCTCGGCGTAAACATCGGCGGCCTCGGTTTTCTCACCGCCGTGGCGGCCGACAAACTGGCGGCGGCGCTGAAACTCATCTGGCGCGGCGAATTCCAGTTTGAATCCCGCGCGCTCCTTGAAGCCACCGGCGTCTGCCAGGGAAAACGCGTCCACGCCCTCGCCTTGAACGACATCGTCGTCAGCCGTGGCGCGATCTCGCGGCTCATCGCGCTGGACGTGAGTGTGAATCGCGAGCCCATCACGCGCTACCGTTGCGACGGCTTGATCGTGAGTTCGCCGACCGGTTCCACGGCGTATTCGCTCGCGGCGGGCGGCGCGATTGTCTTGCCGACCGCCGACGTGTTTGTGCTCACGCCCATCTGTCCGCACGCGCTGTCGAACCGCTCCATTATTTTGCCGCTGTCCGCCACGATCCGCGTGCAGGCAAGCCACGCCGTGCCCGCCGCGTTCGTGAATGCCGACGGCCAGATCATCGGCGAACTCGACGCCGGCGACGAAGTCACCATCCGCCGCAGCCGGCACACCGTGCGCCTGGTGCGTCTGGCCAACAGTTCCTTTTTGGAAGCCATGCGCCGCAAACTCCACTGGCGCGGAACGTATCTGTGAATGTAGAAGGAAGAATTATGAATTATGAATTAAAAACAAACGCAGCGGGATTATTTTTCCCTTCATCCTTCATCCTTCATCCTTCATCCTTCTGAACATGGTTCGACTAAAAGACATCGCCCAAATCGCCGGCGTTTCGGTGATGACCGTTTCCAAAGCCCTGCGCGACGAGCCGGATGTTTCCGCCGCGACCCGCGCCCGCATCAAAAAAATGGCGCTGGACATGGGCTATGTGCCCGACTCCAGCGCGCAGGGATTGCGGACGAAGACCACGAAGCTCTTCGGCCTGGTCATCCCCGCCACCACCAACCCCATTTACGCCCGCGTGGTCTATGCCATTGAAGAACGCGCGCACGAACTCGGTTACGACCTGCTGCTCGCGCACACGCTCAATCAGCCGGAGCGAGAGGACCACGTCCTGCGCCGGCTGTTGTCGCGGCGCGTGGACGGCCTGTTCATCACGCCGGTCTATCGCTTTGAAGCCGAGGCGCGGATTTACCAGGAAATTGTCGCGCGCAACATTCCCACCGTGCTGCTCGGGTCACCCGCGTCGTTCTGCAAAAATTTTATCAGCGTCGAAACCGAGGAACTCGTCGCCAGCTACAACGGCACGAAACATCTGCTCGGCCTCGGCCACAAAAAAATCGCCTACCTCACCGGCCCGCCGGCCGCGCCGTGGGCGCACGAACGCTTCGAGGGCTACCGCCGCGCGCTGCGTGAGGCGAACATTGAAGTGGACGACAAGCTGGTTTTCCAATCCGGCAACACGCTCGAAGACGGCACCAAAGCGGCGTTGCAGTTGCTCAATGAAAATTGTCATCCCACCGCCATCCAGGCCGTCAGCGACCTGGTCGCCATCGGCTGCGCGGAAACGCTGCTGCAACAGGGCTTGAAAATTCCCGACGACATCTCGCTCGTCGGTTTCGGGAACATTCTCGCGGCGGAATTTTACCGCGTGCCGCTGACCACCGTGAGCCAGCCGAAATATCGCCTCGGCATCGCGGCCGTTGAAATGATGCAGGGTTTGATCCGGGGTGAAAAGGTTTCGTCCCGCCGACTGCCGGCCGAATTGGTGGAACGCAAAAGCTCCGCGCCGCCGAAACCCCTGCCTGCCGCTAAAGCAGATTGAAAAATCCTGAAGCCACCTGTTTGGCCTAGGGTGGCCAGATCGCGCGCCAGCGTCCTGGACTGCGGCAGCCCACTGCCGCGTTGGCAGCGCAGGCTCACGGCGTAAAAGCGGCAGAGGGCTGCCGCCAGCCCAAAACCTCGCGGAGTGTTCCCAACGGGCTTTCAAATATCATGCGTCTTTGCCCCCGCTTGCCGATGGTTGCGAGAACCTGACGCGCCAACGGCACGAAACTGGGAGTCGTGGCCTTTTCATGCCACATGACGCCACGGCGGGCGAAGTGTAGTTTGCCCACACATGAAATCACGTCCTGTTCTCGCGGTGATCGCCGCTTTTCTCACCTTCGCGATTTTCACGCCGCTCACCACGAACGCCTGGCAGATGCAAACCGCTGCCTTGATGACTGACTGGGCGCAACAAGTGGATCCCACGAACACACTGCCCGAATATCCGCGTCCGCAAATGGTCCGCTCAAACTGGATGAACTTGAATGGCATCTGGCAGTTTCAAGGCGGTGCCACCAATGATCCCGTGCCGGTGGGACAGACGTTGTCGAGTGAGATTCTCGTGCCGTTCCCGATGGAGTCGGCGATTTCCGGCGTCAAACAGCATTACAATTTTTCGTGGTATCGCCGCACGTTCACCGTCCCGGCCGGCTGGAGCGGACAGAATCTGCTGCTGCATCTCGAAGCGGTGGATTGGGAGTCCGAAGTCTTCCTCAACGGCACGAGCCTGGGCATCCATCGCGGAGGTTATGACGAGACGACCTACGATATTACATCGCGTGTCACGGGCAGTGGGCCGCAGGAATTGATCGTGCGCGTCTATGACCCGACGGGGGCGGCGGGACAACCACGCGGGAAGCAGACGTTGAATCCCGGCGGCATCATGTATACCGCGACCAGCGGCATCTGGCAGCCGGTGTGGCTCGAGCCGGTGCCGGCGGCGAGCCTCGCCAACATCCAGCTCGTGCCGGACATTGATAACGCGCGGCTCGCGGTTATAGCCAATGTTTCCGGGCCAACCAGCGGAATCACGGTCAGCGCCGTAGCGCGTGTTGGGACAAATGTCGTGGGCAGAATTTCCGGCGCTCCGGGGATGAACTTATTAGTGCCGGTCCCCAGCCCTAATCTGTGGAGTCCCACGAATCCATTTCTCTACGACCTCGAAGTGACTCTTTCCAACGGCGTGACCAAAGTAGATTCCATCGCGAGTTATTTCGGCATGCGCAAAGTCAGCATCGGCACGAACAACGGCTTCCTGAAAATTTTTCTCAACAATCAATTTATGTTTGAGTTCGGCCCGCTGGATCAAGGTTTCTGGCCGGATGGCATTTACACCGCACCCACCGACTTGGCGCTTAAGAGTGATATTGAGCAGGAAAAAGCTCTGGGTTGGAACATGGTTCGTAAACATATCAAGGTGGAACGCCAGCGCTGGTATTACTGGGCGGACAAGCTGGGCATTCTCGTCTGGCAGGACATGCCGAGCATCAATTCTTACGACGCGCCGAGTCCCACGCCGGCCATCATGACGAATCAATTCAAGACCGAGCTGACGCGCCTGGTGACGAATCACTGGAATAGTCCGGCCATCATCAGTTGGGTGGTCTTCAACGAATCACAAGGCCAGCACGACACGGCGTCGCTGGTGGCCACGGTCAAGGCGCTAGATCCGTCGCGCGTGGTCAACCAGGCGAGCGGCGGCAGTTATGCCGGAGCGGGTGACATCCTGGATGCGCATAGTTATCCCGATCCGGGCTATCCCACGAGCAGCAGCCAGTCCGTCGTCTGTGGTGAATATGGCGGTGTCGGCCTCGGCATAACTAATCATACTTGGGCACCAGGCTGGGGTTATGTCGCCGCCGCCGATGGCAATGATCTCGCGGCCAAGTTTGAGGTGTTTTCGGCCGAGCTGTCCGACTTTATTTCCAACCACGGTTTGAGCGCGGCCGTCTATACGGAAATCACCGACGTGGAAATAGAACTCAACGGCATGTTGACCTATGACCGCAAGGTGCTGAAACCCAATTTGCGGCGGATGCAATCGGCCACGCTGGCCCCGCTCGCACAGTATAGTTTTGCCACCGTGGTTCCTACTTCGCAAACCTCGGGGCAGACTTGGAAATATACCACCAACTCTCCGGCGGCTAACTGGTATGCGACTAACTTCACCGACACCGCGTGGAGCAGCGGTTCCGGTGGTTTTGGCACGGCGGGCACGCCCGGCGCGGTGGTGCGAACCGCTTGGACCACCACGAATATCTGGCTGCGCCGCACGTTTAATCCCGGCGCGCTTACCCCGACGCAGCTCAATAATCTCGTGGTCAATGTGCATCATGACGAGGACGTGGAAGTCTATCTGAACGGCGTGCTCGCCTTTTCGGCTTCGGGTTACATTTCGACTTATCTGCATTTTCCAATCACCGATGCCGCCCGCGCGGTGCTGAAGACCAATGCGAACAACACGCTCGCGGTGCATTGTCATCAAACTGGCGGCGGCCAGTATGTGGATTGCGGGCTGGATGTGCGAACGGTGCTGGCCAACTCGCCCCAGCCGCCCGCGCTGCCGTCGTGGATTGAAAACGGCACCGGCCTGCGTGGTGAATACTCCAATGGCACCAACCTCAGCAGCATGGTTGTGGATCGCACTGATCCGAATATCAACTTCAATTGGGGCACCGGCTCGCCGGCTCCCGCACTTTCAAACGGAGTCTATTCCGTGCGCTGGACGGGCCAGGTTCAGCCGCGTTTTACGGAAGGCTATACTTTCCATCTGACTAGCGATAATGGTCGTCGGCTCTGGGTCAACAATCAGCTCATCATCAATCGCTGGACGAATGACTCTGGCGTGGACTATGCCGGCAGCGTTGATCTGGTCGGTGGTCAGCGTTACGACATTCGGGTGGAGTATTTCAACTCGGCTGGTGCCGGCAATGCCGTGTTGGAATGGAATAGTGCCAGTCAATCGCGCGAAATTGTGCCGACCGGCGTGCTCTTCGCCAGCACCAACGCGCCAAGTGTTCCTTCGGCCCTGAACCTGCCGCCTACTTCGGTCGTGACTAACAAATCGCCTTTGCTGGCAACGCCTTTCTCGCCGTTGCCGCTGGGCAGCGTCCGCCCGCAAGGTTGGCTGCTCACCCAATGCCAGTTGCAGCGCGATGGTCTTACCGGCAACGCCGAGACGATTTATGCGGCTGATCTTGGCACGAACAGTGGGTGGCTTGGCGGCACCGGCGATAACTGGGAGAAGAGTCCCTATTACTTCAAAGGCCTCGTGCCGCTAGCGTATGTGATGAATGATGCCGGCCTCAAAACCAAGGCGCAAAAATGGATGGACTGGCTGCTGACTCATCAAGGTGCGGATGGTTACCTTGGGCCAGTTTCAAACAATGACTGGTGGCCGCGCATGATTGCGACCTATGCGTTAAAAGATTATTACGAAGCCACCGGTGACGTGCGGGTGCCAAATGTGTTGAGCAACTACTTTCGCTACATGCGGCTTAACTTGCCGGCACGGCCACTGATTGATTGGGGCAAGTCGCGCGCAGGCGATGAAATGGAAGTAGCCCTCTGGCTCTTCAATCGCAATGGCGACACGAATCTTTTAACGCTCGTCAACCTGCTCCGCCAGCAGGCCTACGACTGGCCGGGCATCATGAGCAGCAACAACTTCATGCTCTTCGGCACCGACTATCAGCCGAAGCATAATGTGAATGTGGAGCAGGCCTTGAAGATGCCAGCGGTTTACTATCAGGTTTCCAAGCTGGCCAGTGACCGTGACGCGCTGTCAGTTGGCCTGGATCATCTGATGAGCGAGCATGGACTATCCTGCGGCATCAACAGTGGCACAGAATTTCTCTCCGGCAACGCGAGCGTTCAGGGAGTGGAGCTATGTTCCATTGTCGAAGCGATGTTGAGTCTCGAAACCGCCAGCCGGATTACGGGCGACGCCACTTTGGAAGATCAGTTGGAAACCATTTCATTTAACGCGCTGCCGGCCGCGCTGACCGCCAACATCAAGGGCTTGCAATATTATTCCCAGCCGAACAATGCCATCTCCATCTACGGTAGTCATGGCTACAATCAGGATTACGCCAACGGCACTTTGCCCGGACCGAACTCCGGTTTTCCCTGCTGCCGCTTTAATTTTCACATGGGCTGGCCGAAGTTGATTCAGAATACTTGGGCCGCGACAAGTGACGGCGGGCTGGCCGCGATGACTTACGGGCCGACGGTGGTGAATACCCTGGTCGCTGGCAATCAAGTGCAAATCACCGAGGACACCAGCTACCCTTTTGAAGAGCAAGTTCGTATCTATATCTCGGTGAGTAACTCCGTCGCGTTTCCTTTGCAACTGCGCATCCCTGGTTGGTGTGGCAATCCGACTGTCACGGTAAATGGCCAGTTGCAGTCCGGTGTCGTGCCGGCAACTTTTCTCCGGCTCTCGAATCTTTGGAACAATGGCGACCTGGTGATTTTGAATTTTCCGATGCCGGTGCAAACCCAGACCGGGCCTTCGCGCTCCGTCGCAGTGAATCGCGGGCCGCTGGTCTATTCGCTGCGGGTCGGTGAAAACTGGACGGTGCGCACGGCGGATCCGTTGGCTGCCGGCTTCGACGAATTCGAAGTGCGCCCGGCGACGCCGTGGAATTATGCGCTGCAACTCGATCCGGCGAATCCCGCGCCTTCGTTTAACTTCAGCAGCTTGACGACTCCGGTCAATCCATTTGATCCCGCGCAAAATCCCCTCACGCTCACCGCCAGCGGCAAGCAATTGCCAGCTTGGACGATCGGTTGGCGCACGACGCAGGCCTTCGAGCCGCCGGCGAGTCCAGTGGCTTCGTCCAGTGCGCTCGAATCCGTGAGTCTCGTGCCCTTCGGCTCGCAGCATTTGCGCGAAAGCTGGTTTCCCTATCTCGGCATCCCCGCGCCCGCGACGGGTTCGTTTGTGGAAAATTTCGACGCAACCTGGACCCAGCGGTGGACGGTATTTGGCGGCAATTGGACCGTGCGCAATAATACTCTCAGCACCGTGCCCGCTTCAGCCAACGGTGTCCGCGCGCTAGCCACGGCGACGGCGTTCACTAACTTTACTTACGAAGGCGATGTCTCGGTCGGGACGTTGGGTAATGCGGGTTTGGTATTTCGCGCGTCGAAGCCAGACATCGGGGCGGATGCCTACTGCGGTTATTACGTCGGCCTCAACGCCGCCGGCAGTCAATTGGAATTTGGCTGGGCAAGCAACTCGTGGCATTCGATTACCAACGTGGCGATGACCATTGCGCCGAATACCTTTTATCATTTGAAAGTGCAGACGCTCGGCACGCGCATCCGCCTGTTCGTGACCGACACGAACCAGCCGGTGGTTGATCTTTACGACAATCATTTCTCCGGCGGCATGGTCGGCGTGCGCGACTATTGCGCCGATGGCAACCAGTCTTATTCCAGTTACTCTAACCTGGTGGCCAATGAATTTAAGGTTACCACCGCCGAGGTGCCCGATGCCTGGTATCCCTTTGAAGGCAACGCCCAGGACGCCAGCGGCAATGGCAATGATGGCACAGTTACTGGCGCGGTGACTTATCCCGCCGGCAAGCTTGGCGCGCAGGCGGTTCAATTTAATGGCAGTGCCGGCAACTATGTGACGATCTCGCGTTCGGTAAGCAATAACTTTACCATCGCCTTCTGGGTCAACACGACGACGACCGGTGGCAGCGGCCAATGGTATAACGGCAAGGGCCTCGTGGATGGTGAAATGGCCGGTTCCACTGGGGATTTTGGCACCTCGTTGGTTGGAGCCAATGCGGCATTTGGCGTCGGGAATCCCGACTCAACAATCTACTCTACCAGCGCTATCAACGACGGCACTTGGCATCATGTAACGACGACGCGCAATGCTGCCAGTGGCCAGATGTCGCTCTACCTCGACGGCAACTTGCAGGCGACAACAAATGGTCCAGCCGGCACCAAAAGCGCTCCGACTAATCTGCGCATCGGGGCTTTGCGAACCCTGGTCGCAGGAAGTTTTCTCAGCGGGGTGATAGATGATGTGCAAATTTTCGACCGCGTGTTCAGCGCCGGCGAAGTGCCGTCGCTGATGAATCACCCGCCCACGCTCACGACGCTTTTCGATGCGGGCACGGCGGCGGGCCGCACATTAACGATCACCAATGTGAGCGCGGACGTTGATCTGCCGGCGCAATCGCTTACATATACTCTGCCGGTTGCTCCGGTCGGCGCGGGCATCAATACAAATAGTGGAGTCATTACTTGGCGCTCAGCCGCCACGCAGGCGGGGTTCAGCTATCCCTTCACCGTGCGTGTCACCGACAACG
This sequence comes from uncultured Verrucomicrobia subdivision 3 bacterium, assembly GCA_903850425.1. Taxonomy (GTDB): domain Bacteria; phylum Verrucomicrobiota; class Verrucomicrobiia; order Limisphaerales; family UBA11358; genus UBA11358. The sequence goes on from CAINLR010000185.1 coordinate 69,261, forward strand.
GCACACCCAGCCTGAGTGCCACCCAAAGCTTCAATGTCGTCGTGGCCAGTCTGGCGAAACCACAACTAAGTTCGCTTTCCTTCAGCAATTCACTGTTCCAAATGCTGGTGAATGGCGACAGCGGCCCGGACTACCTGATTCAAGTCACCACCAACCTGGGTGCGCCGAACAGTTGGACGTCTGTTTTCACCAATAACTCACCCGTCCTGCCGTTTAGCTGGATGGATGCCAATACCAGCAATTATCCCGCGCGCTGCTATCGCGTCACGCTTGCCCCATGAAACAACTCGCTGCGCTGGTGGGCAATTATTTCAGCAATCCACTGAGACTCTTGCAAGGGTGCAACGGAGCGCAGGCTTTTTCCTGCTTCATTGCTTACCTCCCCAAATCGGTGACAGCCGCTGATTACCACAGGGATTGGCCTAAATTGGCCCTCAATTTTTCGGTAATGAGGCATGTTCTTACCCGCTTCAACGTTTCTAGTTGTCGCGCTATTGTGCAAGCTTCAATACTCCCGGCGGCACTGGCACTGTGTTTCTTCACGACCACACTTATTGCCGCGCCAGCGCCGGGGCAATTTCAAAACCCCATCAATCCCGGCCCCGATCCTTACCTGGAGTTTTACGACGGCAACTATTATCTTGCCACCACGCAGGGCGATTGCATCCGGTTGTGGAAGGCGCCGACCCTGGCCGGACTCAAGACCGTCGCGCCGGTGCTCGTTTGGAAAGATACCGACCCTACCCGTTCGCATGGCATCTGGGCGCCAGAATTTCATTTCATCACCAATCATTGGTATCTCTATTACACCGCCATGGCGGCGGATAACAATGACGAGAGCCATCGCATGCATGTGCTGGAAAGCGCGGGCACCGATCCGCTTGGTCCTTATAGTTACAAAGGCAGATTGTTCAATCCGGCCAATGACCATTACGCGATTGACGGCAGCGTATTTCAAAATCCGGGGAATGGCCTCTGGTATTTTCTCTGGGCCGCCCACCCTGGCCATGTGGTCACCATTGCGTCCATGGCGAATCCCTGGACGCTGGCCGGCAATGGCGTGGTGATTCCCGCCGCTGGTTTTGGCTGCGAAGAAGTTCGTGAAGGTCCGATCGTCTTGCAACACGGTGGCAGACTATTCCTGGTCTATTCTGCCTGCGACACCGGCAAGCCGGACTATATGCTGGGCATGTTGAGCGCTACTACCAATTCTGACCTGATGAACCCCGCCGCCTGGAAACAATTCCCGTCGCCCGTCTTCACGCGCAATGATGCCGCCGGCGTTTTCGGGCCGGGGCATAATGGATTTTTCAAGGCCGCCGATGGCACCGACTGGATAGTCTATCACGGCAAGACAACCTCTGGCTATACCTATCGCGGCCGAACGACGCGCGTGCAGCCGTTCCTGTGGAATTCTGACGGCACGCCCAACTTCGGCCAACCGCTGCCCTTGTCGGCGGTGCTGAGCGAGCCGGTGAGCCGGTGACCGGCGCAACCATAAACGCGCGCAACGCCGTTTGTGGCCAATTCATGTCACATGACAAGTTGGCGGGTTGGCTCATCATCTGGAGACAACCACGGCATGAAATTTCTCACTTTATTTACCCAACCCGCGCAAATCCTTCCGCGGCTGATCACCTGCATCGCCTCGTTGAGCTGCGGTGCCACGCTGATCGCCGCCGTGCCGCGCGCGGAACATCCGCGCCCGGATGCCTTGCGCGAGAACTGGGCCACCCTGAATGGCGAGTGGCAGTTTGAGATAGATGACAGCGCCGATGGCGAGGCGCGCGGACTTAGTTCGGGGAGGGATCTCAATTCCAAAATCACCGTGCCATTCTGCCCGGAGAGCAAACTCTCTGGCATCGGCCATTATGGCTTAATGAAACACGTCTGGTATCGGCGCGCCTTTGAAGTTCCGGCGGCCATGCGCGGCCAGCGCGTGTTGCTGCATTTCGGCGGCGTGGATTGGCAGACGTGGGTCTGGATCAACGGCCAGCGCGTCGGCACGCACGTCGGCGGCGACGTGGCGTTTAGTTTCGACATCACCCAATTCCTTCACGACGGCAGCAATGAGGTGGTTGTCCACGCGTTCGACGACACCGCGAGCGGCAATCAGCCGACCGGCAAGCAGACTCACACCGTCAGTGAAGGCTGTTCTTACACGCGCACCACGGGCATCTGGCAACCGGTGTGGCTCGAAGCCGTTGGTGCGTCGTTCGTGGAGAACTTCTCCGTGGTGCCGGATCCCGATCACGCCCGCGTCTTGATCGAAGCCACCGTCAATGGCGACGCCAGCGACCTGAAACTCACTGCCGAAGCATTTGCCAATGGCAAGAAAGTTGGTTCCGATTCCTGCCCGGCGGTTTGGCGGAACAACCGGTTGGTCGTGAATCTCAAGGAGAAGAAATTGTGGGAACCCGGTTCGCCGTTTCTCTACGACCTGAAATTCACCCTCACGCGCAACGGCAAGAAAGTGGATGAAGTCGCCAGCTATTTCGGCCTGCGCAAAGTGACCATTGACGGCCGCGCGATTCTCATCAATGGCAAACGCGTGTTCCAGCGCTTGATTCTGGATCAGGGATTTTTTCCCGATGGCGTCTGGACTGCGCCGACGGATTCCGATTTGAAGGCGGACATCGAACGTTCCATGGCGTGCGGTTACAACGGCGCGCGGCTGCATCAAAAAGTTTTTGAACCGCGCTATCTCTATTGGGCAGACAAGCTCGGCTATCTCGTCTGGGGCGAATATCCGAACTGGGGTTTTAATTATCACGCCACGAATTACTCAAAATTCATCAACGAGTGGAACGAGGTCTTGCTTCGCGACCGCAACCATCCCGCGATCATCGGCTGGTGTCCGTTCAACGAATCAGGCACCGAAGCCGGTGAATTGCAGCAGATCATCTGGCAGCAAACCAAGGCCATTGACCCGACGCGGCCGGTGCTGGAGACGAGTGGCTGGGCGCATACACTGCCGCAGCCCGAGGTGCGCGACGACCACGACTACAATCAGGTGCCCGCCAATTTCAAGCAGCGCTGGGAAGAATTTTTTGCGGGCGGTCCGGCGCTGAAAGTGCCGAATCGTTATGGCAGCAAAGCCGCGCCGGCACGGAACGACAAAGGCGTTCCCTTCATGATCAGCGAATTTGGCGGCATCGGCTGGAGCACGGAGGGCGGCTGGGGCTACGGTTCCGGGCCGAAGACGATTGAGGAATTTTACACGCGCTACGAAGGGCTTTGCTCCGCGCTGCTCGACAACCCGGACCTGTTTGGTTTCTGTTACACGCAACTGACCGATGTCGAACAGGAAAAGAACGGACTCTATTACTACGACCGTCGCCCGAAGTTTGACTTGAAGCGGATGCACGACATCACTGCCCGCCCGGCCGCTTACGAGCAGACCGGCCCGCGCGCCGCGCGACCTCCGGCAGTGGCCGAGCACAATTGGAAAATTCTTGTCGGTGCCGCCGCGGATGGTGATTTGGCAAAGCCGTATCGTTTCACCACAAATTCACCAGCGGCCGACTGGTCAGCGCAGAAAACCGATGACCGTGTCTGGCGAACTGGTGCAGCTCCGTTTGGCCACGCCCTGCCGAACGTCCGCACGCCGTGGAGCACGAGTGACATCTGGCTGCGACAGAATTTTGATTTTGACGGAGCCACCATCAAGACGGCAGCGCTGGTCATCTTCTACGACGAGGACACCGAGGTTTTTGTCAACGGCCAGTTGATCTGGAAACGCGGCGGTTTCACGACTACTTACGACATGTTCGCCGTGACCGAGACGCTGAAGAAAGCGTTGAAGACAGGCGGCAACACGCTCGCCGTGCATACTCATCAAACCGGCGGCGGACAGTTCATTGATCTCGCATTGCTGATCGAGCCGTGAGGAAACGGGCTTGCTGATACTCATTGAAACACGCTATAAAACGACTTCGCAACCAACATGAAACTCACGAAAAAAATTCTCCTCGCCACGGTGCTGCTCGCCGGCTGGATCGGCGGCGGCGCCCAGGCCCAAACCCGCTGGTCGGAAGAAAAGGCCAATGCCTGGTATCAGAACCACCGCTGGCTGGTCGGCTGTAACTTCAGCCCCAGCACCGCCATTAACCAGCTCGAAATGTGGCAGGCGGATTCGTTCGATCCCAAGACCATTGACCGCGAGTTGGCGTGGGCCGAGCAACTTGGCTTCACCAGCGTGCGCGTGTTTTTGCAGAACCTACTGTGGGAACAGGACTCGAAAGGCTTCCTCAACCGCATGGATCAGTTTCTCGCCATCGCGCACAAGCATCACATCGGCGTGATGTTCGTGTTGTTTGATTCCTGCTGGGATCCCGATCCGAAACTCGGCAAGCAGCGCGACCCGAAACCGTTCGTCCATAACTCCGGCTGGGTGCAGTCGCCGGGCCGGGCCTACATGGCGAATCCCGCGCGGCTGGATGAGTTGAAGGCGTATGTGCAGGGGGTGGTCGGCCATTTCCGCAACGACCAGCGCATTGATTTCTGGGACGTTTACAATGAGCCGGACAACTTGAACGATCCGGCTTACATCAAGCTGGAGCCGACGAACAAGGTGGATACGGCGCTCTTGCTCCTGCAAAAGACCTTTGCCTGGGCGCGCGAAATGAAACCGTCGCAGCCGCTCTCCTCCGCGCCGTGGCTCGGACCGTGGGCCGATCCGGACCAGCTCCGCCCGATGGAAAAAGTGCAGTTCGAACAGTCCGACATCATCACGTTCCACAACTACGACAACCTGGAAAAGCTCAAGCCCTGCGTGGAAAATCTGCGCCGTTATCATCGCCCGGTGATTTGCACCGAATACATGGCGCGACCAGTCGGCAGCACGTTCGATCCGAATTTGCGCTACATGAAGCAGCAGCACGTTGGCGCCTATAACTGGGGATTTGTCTCCGGCAAAACGCAGACCATTTTCCCGTGGGATTCCTGGACGAAGACTTACACCAGCGAACCGCCAGTGTGGTTTCACGACATCTTCCGCCCCGACGGCACGGCTTACCGGACCGAGGAAGTGCAGTTCATCAAATCGTTGACCGGCGCGCGCTGACGACAGTTTGGAGTGCGCACACATGCCTGCGCTTTCTAACGAGGCGACATGTCGCCTCGTTTCAACGCGGGTCATGCTCCCGCACTCCAAACCGGCGCGGCAGCCTGGCAGGCTGTGGCCATTTCATGCCACCTGACAAGCCCAGGGTTTGCTCTAGTATTGCTCGCGCAATACAGGAATAAACTTAACAATACTTGCATGAATCCAATTGGGAAAAAACTGTTTCGAGCCGCAGTCGCTTTTGCCGCGCTGACCACCAATCAATGGCTCAACGCCGCGGTGGAGCCGATGCGGCCGCCGTCAGTGCCACTGGTGGCGTGCGATCCCTACTTCAGCATCTGGTCGCCGGCGGACAAACTGACCGATGCCGATACGACGCATTGGACGGGCAAGCCGCATCGCCTCACCAGCTCAGTGCAGATTGATGGCCAGACGTTTCGCGTGATGGGCAAGGACGCGGCCAACTTGCCCGCATTGCCGCAAACCGGACTGGAAGTGTTGCCGACGCGCACGATTTATTCGTTCGCAGGTGCCGGCGTGAAGTTGACCCTGACTTTCATGACCGCCGCTTTGCCGGAGGATATTGATCTGCTCTCGCGACCCGTGACTTATGTGACTTACACCTTTGAAGCTACGGACGGGAAGTCGCACACGGCATCGTTCCAATTCGCTGCCAATGGCGAGATCACGGTCAACGAGGGACAGCAGCAAGTCGTCGCGGCGACGGTCAAACTTCCGAAGCTTACCACGCTGCAAATTGGCTCGCAAGCCCAGCCCGTGCTGGCCAAGAAAGGCGACGACCTGCGCATTGACTGGGGCTACCTCTATCTCGCGGCGGATTCCTCGGTCTCGACCGGCACGCTCAACGTCGGCGCGGGTAGTCCAGTCCCGGCAACCGCCGCGCTCGCGACGCTGGCATTTTCAGATTTCAAAGTCGGCGCCAAACCTGTTTCCCGCTGGCTCCTGCTCGCCTACGACGACGTGTATGCGATCCAATACATGAAGAAAAATCTGCGGCCCTACTGGCGTCGCAATGGCTGGGAAGCCGCCGACTTGCTCAAGGCTGCCGCGAAAGATTACGCATCGCTCCAAAAGCGTTGCGCCGCGTTCGACGCCGAAATGATGGCCGACCTGACCAAGGCGGGCGGCGAGAAATACGCGAAAATTTGCGCGCTCGCCTATCGCCAGTGTTTTGCCGCCGGCAAGTTCGTGGCCGACGACAACGGCCAACCGCTTCAGTTCTGCAAAGAGAATCATTCCAACGGCTGCATCGGCACCTCGGATGTTTTTTATCCGATGGCCCCGCAGTTTTTGATGCTCGGCCCGTCGCTGGCCAAGTCGTTTCTCGTGCCGTTCATGGAATACGCCGCCAGCGACCGTTGGAAATTCCCCTTCGCGCCGCATGATCTCGGCACTTATCCGCAGGCCAACGGCCAGGTTTATGGCGATGGTGAACGCGGTGTGAACAACCAGATGCCGGTCGAGGAATCCGGCAACCTGCTCATCTTGATCACCGCGATCGCGCAGATGGAAGGCAACACCAGCTTCGCCGACCGCTACTGGCCGCAGTTGGAAAAATGGGCGCAGTATCTCAAAGAAAAAGGTTTTGATCCGGAGAACCAGCTTTGCACGGATGACTTTGCGGGCCATCTGGCGCACAACGTCAACTTGAGCGCAAAAGCCATCTGCGGCATCGCTTCATTTGGCAAGCTGTGTGGGATGCGCGGCGACCAGGCCAAGGCAGCGGAGTATTCGCAGACCGCCAAGGCGTTCGCCCAGCGCTGGGTCAAGGAAGCTGACAGCGGCGATCATTACCGGCTCGCCTTCGACAAAGCGGAAAGCTGGAGTCAGAAATATAACGCCACTTGGGATCGTATTCTTGGGTTGAATCTCTGGCCGGCGGAAACCTGGCGCAAGGAAATGGATTTCTACAAGAAAACGCAAAATCAATTCGGCCTGCCGCTGGATAATCGCAAGAATTACACCAAGCTGGACTGGACGCTGTGGACGGCGACCCTGACGCAAAACCGCGCCGATTTCGAAGCCCTCGTATCCCCGGTCTATCGCTTCTTGAACACAACGCCCCAGCGCGATCCGATGTCAGATTGGTATGAAACCAAGAACGCTCACCAAGTCGGCTTCATCGCGCGGCCCGTGGTGGGCGGCGTGTTCTTGCCGATGCTTTACGACAAACCGACGTGGGCGAAGTGGGCCAAACGCGACAAGACCCATGCGGCCAACTGGGCGCCCATGCCCGTCCAACCGGTCGTGAAAATCGTGGTGCCCGCCGCCGACACGGCTTCGGCGCAATGGCGCTACACCACCAGCGGCCCGGGCGCAGACTGGTTCCAGCCGGCCTTCAATGATGCCGCCTGGTCGCAAGGCGAATCCGGTTTTGGCACGGCGAATACGCCCGGCGCCATTGTGCATACCGTTTGGAACAAGTCCGACATCTGGCTGCGCCGCGTGATTTCCCTGCCGGCCGACCAGTTGAAGAACGTGCAAGCCTGGTTCCATCACGATGATGACGCCGAGGTTTATATCAACGGCGTGCTGGCCGTGAACGCCGGCGGTTTTACGGCCCAGTATGATTGCATGGAACTCACGCCGGCAGGCAAAGCCGCCCTCAAGCCCGGCGCGAACCTCATCGCCATCCATTGCCACCAGGATCAAGGCGGGCAATATGTGGATTTTGGTTTCGTGACCATCGAACCAGCGCATAAAGTTGCTATTTCAACGGGTCTAAAATAGCATTCCTCCTTCAACCATTCGGCTCAAAACAAACAACTAACATCCTAAATGAAAAAACAAATTCTCTGGACGATGATGCTCGCGGTAGCGGCTGGGTCATGCCTGGTCGGTTGCAAGAAAAATACGGTCAGCGCGGACAGCATCACGGAAGCTCCCTTCGGAACGGATAGCTCCGGCGCGGCGGTGACCCTCTACACCTTGCGCAACCTCAATGGCGCTCAGGCCACGATCTGTAACTACGGCGGCTTGGTTACCTCGTTGATGATGCCCGACAAGGATGGCTTCCTTGGCGACGTGGTGCTGGGTTACGACAATGTCGCCGCTTACATCAAGGATACTCCCTACTTCGGCGCCCTCATCGGCCGCTATGGCAACCGCATCGCCAAGGGCAAGTTCACTCTCGACGGCAAGGAATATACTCTGGCCACCAACAACGTTCCCAATGCGCTGCATGGCGGCAAGAAGGGCTTTGATAAAGTCATGTGGACGGCGAAGAGTGTTCAGACCGCCGACGGTCCCTCGCTCGAATTGACCTACGTCAGCAAAGATGGCGAAGAAGGTTATCCGGGCAACCTCTCGGTCAAAGCCGTCTATACGCTCACCGAAGATAATTCGCTGAAGCTGCAATATACCGCCACCACCGACAAGGCCACCGTGGCCAACCTCACGCACCACTCCTACTTCAACCTTGCGGGCAAGGGCGATATCTTGAGCCACACGGTCATGATCGCGGCGGACAAGTTCACGCCGGTGGACAGCACCTTGATTCCGACCGGCGAACTCAAGCCCGTGGATAACACGCCGTTTGATTTCCGCACGCCGACCACCATCGGTGCCCGCATCGGCCAGACCGACGAGCAGTTGAAGTTCGGCGGCGGCTACGACCACAACTGGGTCATCAACAAACCGATGGGTCAAATGGGCCTCATGGCGCGCGTCACCGAACCGACCAGCGGCCGCGTATTGGAAGTCTCCTCCGACGAACCCGGCCTGCAGTTCTACTCCGGCAATTTTCTCGACGGCACGCTGACGGGCAAAGGCGGCTGGGTTTATAAATTCCGCAACGGCTTCTGCATGGAACCGCAACACTACCCCGATTCACCCAACCAGCCGAGCTTCCCGTCCGTGGTGCTCAAGCCGGGTGAGACGTATCACAACACGATCATCTATAAATTCTCGGTGCAGAAATAAGCACTGAATCCGCTTCGCAACCCATCGCCGGCCTTGGAAACAAGGCCGGCGATTTTTTTAGCCCGGGCGGGCGGGCAAGCCAACCGCTCACAGCGGCTTCTTGGTCGCCTTGCGCGCGGGCTTTTTGTATTCCGATTTCTTTTTCAGGCCGATGGACTGCAACTGATCCGAATCCGAGCCATATTGCGCCCCCACCTGCTTCTTGGCTTCCAGCACCGCGTTGTGAAACGCCCATTCCTTGCTGTTAGCGGCGTCGCGGGCGGCGTCCCAATCACCCTTCTTCTGCACCTCGGTGTTTTGGGCGGCGATCATGGCGGTTTGCGCGCCTTGGAGGAGGGCCAGCGTGTAGAGCGGATTGGCCGGCGCGCCCTGCGCCGTGTTTGCTGTGGAAGAAGGTGCCATGCAAAGCAGAGTAACAATTTGCTGGACATCAATTTTCGTCCAGCCTAGTGTAGTGTCCTTCAAGACCGTGATTTTAACTGTGTGAGTTTTTGGCGGGCGCGCTGGAGCTTGGCCAGGATGTCAGCGCCTGCGGCACGCCAGACATACCGTTTGGGGTTCAGGTTGCGTTCGGCCAGATAGTCC
>CAINLR010000186.1 GCA_903850425.1 uncultured Verrucomicrobia subdivision 3 bacterium
CCGGCACGTTGAAAAACAACGGGGGTTGGGGGCACTGTGTTCAAAGTTAGAAAAAACCGCCGTTTCGACCACGCTCCGCCAAAAATCTCAGTATTCTCAGCCGAAAACTTCACACGCTCACCAGTGTGAAAGCATCGGGTTTAACTGCCGGGTTGCGTTCTGGTAGCCATACAGAAGAAAGTCAGTTGCAGCCGGGGCAGTCTGGCTCCCTACAAATAAAGCCGCGAGTTCCAGCACTTAAAGTAGCAGGCTGTAAAGCCAAAACCCGCCCGCTGGATGGATTGGGCGGCAGGAAAAGTTCATGCAAAAGGGCGGCAGTGCGGCCCCAGTGACCGCGTGAACCATTGCCGGCGGAAGTTGGACGCGCTAAAAGAAAGCCATTGACTGGTCAGAACCCATCCGGCACCAGGAAGATCGTGGCAAAGGGATGTTTGCGGTTGTCACGGTTGTCACGATTGTCACAAGGGAAGTAGAAGATAATGACTTTTCTTTCTCTCTCAAAGAGTGAGTATTCCAGAATGAGCCGGTGACGACCGTGACAATCGTGACAAAGTCACACGCTATAACGGCGGGTTGTTCAATCCACAATTGCATCCGAAAATTGAAAAGTGGCAAGTAAGCGACAAGGCACTAGGCAACGTCTTGCGCCAACTGATTTTCGCGCAACCGCCCGCGCGGAATTCGGCTCGTCAGCAAAACCTTTCCACTGACGAAACCATTGATTACGGCCTGCTTGAAGTCCGGCAGCTTGGCGACATTTACGAGGGATTGCTGGGCGCAATTTTGGAAGTGAATGACAAGGCGCGGCTGGAATTGCGAAACGCCAACGGCGAAAACCACCGGCACGGAATTTTTTACACGCCGGATTTGCAAGCTCGCGTTAAGGCGCCCTGACAGGTGAAAACTTCCATCACAGAATCAGACGGCTTGTCTTCTGGCCGTTCCTTGCGAAGTCGTTCCAAAAGCATTTTCATTTCTTCAATCATTGGCACATGGCGAACTTGCCAGTTTCTTGTGCCTGTGATTGCATCGCCAGCAACGCGGATTTTGCCTTTTTCAAAGTCGCAATCTGCCCATGTGATTTTACTGACCTCGCCTTTTCGGAAGCCGCCAAACGCCAAAAAGCGAACCAAATCAGCGCAACGATACTTCCATCCGCCATCGGTGGTTTCAATCGCTTCAATCAAATCCGTGAATTGTTTTTTGCTTGGCAGTTCCAAAGCCTTGAGGCGAACGCGGTGTTTGCTGATTGTCTTGGCGGGATTGTCGTAACACGCGCCAAATTCAATTCCTATGTCCAAAACCATTCGCAACGTGCCGACGGTATTACTAAACGCGGTCGGACTGGAATCTTCGCCAAACCGTTTGGCCCATTCCTGGCAATCATGCTTGCGAATTTTTCCGATGTCTGTGTTATTGAGATTTGGCCAAGACCGTTGCAATGCCTCAAGCCGTTCCATGCGGTATGCTTTGGAGCGGGGTTTCAAATCTTTGGATGCCAACAAACGGGTTAAAAAAGTTCCAACGGCATCCCCGAATGTCATTTTGCCGCGCTTGGTGTTGTTCATCGCTTCCGCCTTGCGGTGTTCTTCGCGGAGAAAATCGGCCAAACGTTGCTTTGCCACCGTCAGCTTGTCGGTTTTGAGACATTTAACCTTTACCTTGCCCTTAATGCGGGGTCTGGCGTAATATACGCCTGTCGGTGCGTAAGAGTATAAATTCGCGACCGATGACTTTTGCCACGTTTTTTGGCTGTCTGTGTCCGTTTGCATGAATACAGGCTACAAAGGTCAAGTTTGAAAATGCGAAAACGCATAAAAACATAGTAAATAAAGCGGTTGGAAGGGTGGCTGAGTGGTTAAAGGCACCTGACTCGAAATCAGGAGTAGGGGTAACTCTACCGTGGGTTCAAATCCCACCCCTTCCGCCATCTTTGTATGGCAATTATTGATGATGCTTGACTTTTGGGGACAGATTGGGGACAGTTTCAAGCATGAAAGCGAAATCGTCTCCTACTCCCGGAAAGCCGCTCGAAATCAAACTCGGCAACGTCACGGTGAAGATTTACACCGGCAAGAACCTCGTCAACGGGACAACCTACCAGCAATTCACCCTCGCCTACTACGACGGAGCGAAACGCATCAAGAAACGCTTTTCGGACTTGGAGGAGGCCAAGCAGGAAGCCGAACTTGCCGTGACCAAACTGGCCAACGGTGAAGGTCAGGTGCTTCGCCTCACGTCACTGGATCGCGCCAATTACCTGCAAGCCCTGGAAACGCTGCGGCCACGCGGTCGCCAGTTGAATCTCGCCGTGGCCGAATACGCCGAGGTGATGAAGCTGCTGCCGCCGGGCGTGTCGCTGCGCGAAGCCGTCACCGATTTTGCGCGCCGCTCTGATACTGTCCGCGAATCTCGCACCGTGCCGCAACTCGTCGCCGAATACATCGCGGCCAAAGTGAAGGCCGGCAAGAGTGAAGCGCACCTGCGCGATATGCGCCTGCGCATGACCCGCTTTGGTGGAGTATTCCAAATCCCTGTCGTTCAATTGACGGGCAAAATGCTGCAAACGTGGCTCGACGGACTGACCGTTGCCAACCGCACCAAACTCAATGAATTTCGCCATGTGCGGTCTTTGCTGAACTTCGCTGTGCGCCGCAAATACGCCCCGCGCGACCTCCTCGACGAACTCGGAGGCGTCGAACGCCCCGAAGTCACAGCCAGCCCCACGCTCATTTTCTCGCCGGCTGATCTGCGTGAACTGTTTGCCACCGCGCCGGCATCCTTGATTCCGTGGTTGATTTTTGGCGGGTTCTGCGGACTCCGCAGCGCCGAGATTCTGCGTCTCGACTGGCGCGACGTGAATCTCAAGCGTAGGTTCGTTGAAGTCACCGCCGACAATGCCAAGACCGCGCAGCGTCGCCTCGTGCCACTGTGCGAGGCAGCGATTGCATGGTTGCAGCCGCTCGCGCAGAGCGACGGTCGTGTCGTCGTTCGTGCGGGCGATCACGGCGTTTACTATGACCTGAGCCCCGCTGTGAACCGCAGCCGACTAGCTGCCGGCCTCAAAACCAAGTTCAAATGGAAGCGCAACGGCCTGCGCCATTCCTTTTGCAGTTACCGCCTCGCCATCACCCAGGACGCGGCGAAAACCTCGCTGGAAGCTGGGAATAGTCCGCAGATGATCTTCCGGCACTATCGGGAATTAACCACCCCGGACGAAGCGCAAGAATGGTTTACCATCCAGCCGCCCAAGCCGGCGGAAGGTGTCGGCACCATCACGGCCACGACGACCTTCGAGCCGCAAGCTGCTGCTGACCGGGGCGAATCTGTCGGCACACGGACAGCCCAAAGCCATTAACCCTCATTGGGCCAAGGCTGAGGTGAACTGCAATCACGCGCGGGGCATTTTCGCATCAAGAGGTGCGGTAGAAACAGGTTAAGATGCGAGCACATGATTTCGCGCCTCTACCCATATTGCGATGCCTATACACGCTGGTAAGCTCTGATTGAAATTTATGGCCCAAGAACCACAACACCCGGATAATCCATATCGGGCATCATTGCCGGAGTCCGAACAAACTCCAGCGAAAATTTGGGAATTACTGCGTCGAAATGAAAAATTCCATCGTGCTGTAAGCAAGCTCCAGCATCTCGACAGTATTGCCAAAAGTGAGTATTCAATCGGTCAGGCATGGTTTGCTGCGGACAGCTTAGTTAAGACCTTAAAGAACCATCACGAATTCGCTGGTCACGCACTCCAATGGCTCGTCCCTGACCCATTGTTCATAGTGCGCAAAGTTACAATTCCCAAGGATATTGATCTTACCAGCAAGCAATGGGTCAGTCTCGATACAATCACCGAAGGGCAAAGCTCATCACCGGACTTCAAAAAGAAGAAACAATGGCAATGGCGGCGTTTGAAGCCGGGCCAACCAAAGGTTGGTGGAAGCTTAATGCGGCGCGGGCCGATGGTTGAATGGCAAACGAGTGCCATACCACGCTTTCATAGGTCGGTGAATCCATTTACCGAATGGCGGCAGTATGCAAACCGGTATGGCTCATTTACACTTGCACATTCCTGGCAGAACACTCCGCCGCAATTCAGACGGATTTTTTGTTGGCTTTGGCGGAATCAGGATAGCCGCGCAAAGGATTCTTGCACAGGTCAACGATTTGACGCTCCTACTGAGCATGAAACCACGTTCTTTCAAGGCTGGAGTCTATTGTCTGCAATCGGCAAAAATAACATTGAGCAGGATGGATTGGCCCGTGCCTTCACGTTCGATAATCTGGCGCAGAACTATCGCGTCTTTGCGTTTCCTAGTTCTATCCGCACGCGCTCGGAAGCGCGCCGTATGGCCGACTGGGTGTTTGGCCAACTGGCGGCGAATCTTCCAGCTCGCGAACCTGATTTATTCGGCAGCCCACTTCAATGGGACATTCTGTTGACCGTTGAAGACCTCATGCGCGACGGAGCGCAGTTCGATGAAGCTTTGCAGGAAAGCTTTGAGAAAATCCATTTAAAGGCCGATGACTGGCATGAGGGGCAGCCAATGCCCGATCAAAAAAAGGGATGGGCGCAACGCGGCGCGGATTGGCAGAAGAATTACCGTGTAATGCACGCCCCGCTTGCTGGCACCGGTCTTGTTCAAAAGATCTTTCCCGGCCCGCCAAGAAAACTGCCATCTGCAATGTAGTTCTTGACGCTATTTTAAATAGCGTTTCGGAGTCCATCCCAACGTCTTTGCTTAACTGCACCAGCGCGAAGCTGCAACCCAGTGGAACGCGTTGGACAACCGGTCGTGACCGGTGAAGCGATTAACACGCATCCAACGCCCCGCCGTTGCAACTTGGCGTTGGAAACATGATGGAAATTGTAACTATCGCCCCCAGCTCGGCGGCACAAATTGAACCAGAACTAGATCGCAAAAGACGGTTTGCCCAGCGCACGTCGGTAAGCGTTCGGTGCGTGGACAACTGGCTGTCTCAAAAACGCATCCCCTATATTCGCGTCGGTCGTGTCGTTTTAATCCCTTGGCGTGAGGCATTGGCACACTTGAACCGCAACTACCGCGTGAACGCCAATGGTGATGAAGGGAGGTAAATATATGACTCAAACCTTCGATCATCACGATACACCGCTGCCGCTCGACTACTACGAGCGTAAATACGGCACCAGTAGAACAACCTTGTGGCGTTACCGTAAAGCCGGTTTGAAGGCCATCGGTGTCGGCGCGAAGACTTTTGTTCGCGAGTCGGATTTCGTGGCCTTTCTTGAAAAGATGAATGGCCAAACCGTCAGCGCCAATCCGCTGAAAACCGAGGATGCCAAATGAATCGGGATTTACTTGCCCACGCCAAACAAAGGTTGCCGCTGCCCGTGTTGATGGCGCAGCTTGGCTTTGGCGACCACGCCAAAAAATCCGCACGGTGCATGTTTCACGATGATGGTTCCGCGAGCTTCAGCCTGTATCAGCGCGAGGATGGATCGTGGGGTTGGAAGTGCCACGCCGGTTGCGGTGGCGGCGATGAACCTGATTTCCTCGCCAAGCATCGCGGCTTGAGCAACGCCGACGCCTGCCGGGAATACATCCACCTTGCCGGCGTCACGCCGCCGCCCGCGCCGCCGACGGGTTCCAATCCGTCTCCATCCGTTCAACCGCCGTTCAACTGGCAATCCTGCATCGCCGCGTTCACCGCCGAGCAACAGCAAAAGCTCGCCGAGTGGCGCGGCTACGCGCCCAAGTTCGTTGGATGGTTGCACGCACAAAGTCTCGTGGGAGTGTATGACGGCGAGCGCATTGCCTTTCCCGTCCACGATGCCGGGCGCAACGTCACCGGCTGCCACTACCGCCGTAAAGGAGATGGTTCGTGGCGCTACCATCCCACCGGCAAGCGCATAGCGCCGTTCGTCATTGGCGATCCTGCGACCGCCAAAACCGTGTTGGTTTTTGAATCACAATGGGATTTATTGGCCGTGCTGGACTGCCTGCACCACCACATTCTACCGCTGGCCGACACTGCCGCCATAGCTACGCGCGGCGCGAGTAACGCCCAGTTGCTCGCGGGTCTGTGCGCCCCGGATGCCGTCGTCTATGCGTTCGGACAGAATGACGAAGCCGGCCAAAAATGGCTTGCCGCCGTAGCCGCCAATTGCGGGCGCAAGACGTTTCAAGTTGTTACGCCGTCGCCGCATAAGGACTTGAACGATTGGACGCGCGCGGGCGCAACTCGTCCGGCGATCGAAGCTGCGATTGCTGCCGCTCAACCTATTGCCTTGGACTCCGCGCCTGAGTTCCAAGCCGCGCCGCCGCGAAAAATTTCAAAGCCGGCCATCGAGTTGCCGGAAGAACCTGATGAGCCAGAAACCGCGCCGTTTCCCCTGGATGCCCTGCCGGCGGTGATGGCGACTATTATCGCGGCCGTGTCTCGGACGGAGCGCGTCCCACTGGCCTTGCCTGCCGTGTGCGCGCTGGGTGTGGTGTCCGCCGCCATTGGTGCGGGCTTGGAAGTCACCAGCGGCTCGAACCGTGTCACACGCGCTAATCTCTATTTGCTCGCCAGCGCGGAGTCCGGCAGCGGCAAGTCGGAAACGTCTCGCCTCATCGCCGCGCCGCTCATGGATTATCAGGCCCGGCAGATCGAGACGTGGAAGTTGAAAACCTCGCCTCAACTTCAATCTGAAATCCGCGTGCTCGACAAGGAAATCGCCACCCTCGAACGCAAAGCCGCGAAGTCAGGCGACCCAATGGAACGAGAACGGCTGAGGGGAGAGCTTGAATATAAACTCGCACAGAAGGATGGATTGACCGCCCGCGCGGCGATGCCCTGCATCATTACCCAAGATGTAACTACCGAACGCATGGCCGTCATTTTGCGCGACAACCAGGAAGTTTGTGCTTCATTCAGCGCGGATGCACGCAAGCCCGTTGATAATTTGATGGGCCGATACAACCCCGGCAAGACCACGGATGAATCGCTTTATCTCTCGGCCTACTCCGGCGATTTTGTCCGCGTTGACCGCCAGGGCCGCGATGCCGTTGTCCTCCACAAACCTTGCCTCGCGCTCTGTTGGTTTATCCAGCCCGATTTGCTTACGACGATGCTCGACGAGCAAAGCCTGTCTGTAAGTGGGTTCCTGCCTCGCCTGCTGGTCTGCCACACCAATGCCACACCACGCCGCATCGAAGGCGAAACCCAAGTTCTAACCGAATCAGTTCGCGCACAGTGGACGCAACTCATCAATGACCTACTCGCGAGTTTCCACGCCGCCGACAAGCCGCATTGCATCACGCCCACGCCAGCAGCCGTGGCGGTCTTAAATGATTTCCACAACCACATTGTTGACCGCCGCGCCGTTGATCTCGCCGACGTGGGCGCCTTCGCTGCACGTTACGCTGAAAACGCGTGGAGGCTCGCGGTGGTGCTGCACGCCGCGCAGTGGGCCGCTGCCGCCGGCAACGAAACGTTGACCGCCGAAACCGCCGCCAACGCTGTGCGCGTGGTCGAGTGGTTCATCTCATCACAACTGGACATCCTTGCCAAAGGTCGTCGCGCCGCCAAAACCAAGCTTGAAGATACGGCTCTCGAATTATTGGAAACTAACCGCGAGCGCAAAGCACAAGATCATATCACAGCGCGCGATGTCCTCCGCAACCGCATCACTTCCACGGCGACTGCTGCCACGGCACTGCTGGCACGCATGGAAGCCGATGGCCTCCTTGTCGGCGAGGACATCATCCCGGCGCATGGCGGCAAGACCACGCGCATTTACCGGGCCGTTAAGAATCCAGTTCCCGCTTGAGTTATGACAACTACAACCCAATCCGTTGAAATAGCATTGGAAATGATGGAAGCCTGGCTTGCTCGACCTCGGCACATTTATCAGGTGGACGTGTATCGGTTTGCAGACCGCTTGCCATTGGTGGAAGTGTTGGATGCCGTGAAGATTGCCCAAACCAAATTCCCCGACGGCGGTTTGCGCGGCTTCAAATACTTTTGCGGTGTTTGTCACCGGAAGCTCGATGATCAAGAAATTCGGCACGCTTGGGATTAACCGGGACACGAAAACGCAATTCCGCCCTCGGCCCCGTGACAACCGTGACAACCGTGACAATCGCCCGTGTCGGTTGTCACGATTGTCACGGTCGTCACCGGCTCATTCTGGAACACTCGCTTTTTGAGAGAGAAAGAAAAGTCATTATCTTCTACTTCCCTTGTGACAATCGTGACAACCGTGACAACCGCAACCATCCCTTTGCAGCGATCTTCCCGGTGCCGGATGGGTTCTGACCAGTCAATGGCTTTCTTTTAGCGCGTCCAACTTCCGCCGGCAATGGTTCACGCGGTCACTGGGGCCGCACTGCCGCCCTTTTGCATGAACTTTTCCTGCCGCCCAATCCATCCGGCGGGCGGGTTTTGGCTTTACAGCCTGCTACTTTAAGTGCTGGAACTCGCGGCTTTATTTGTAGGGAGCCAGACTGCCCCGGCTGCAACTGACTTTCTTCTGTATGGCTACCAGAACGCAACCCGGCAGTTAAATGGTGTTAACCGCGCCAGTCCGCCGCCCCGCATCCGCTTCGCTTCCGGCTGCATTGGTTGCTGGATTGATTTGAAACATTTTCCTGCGCCGCAATTTTGCAACCGCTTGAAACAAAAAAAAACGTTAGC
>CAINLR010000187.1 GCA_903850425.1 uncultured Verrucomicrobia subdivision 3 bacterium
GCGGAGCGAAATCTGGCGCCCAAGCGATACGTCTGGCGCAAGAAGGGTGAGGAAATTCTGGCCAAGATTTCCAAAGCCCGGGCGGCCCAAGTCGCCACATCACCGTTATGACCCCTCATTTACAGAACACTACACTAGATGTTGTATTTGCCAATCTGTATTTGACTGCACTGCGGCAAGGGACTGCCGCCGTTGCGGCGGCCCCTTCGGCTTGGCGCCCGCTGCTGCTGGCTCGGCCGGACAGAGGAATCGCCAAGCTCCAATTTGCGTTGGCGGGCATGAACGCCCATATCAATCGAGACCTTCCGGTGGCCATTGTGCAACTCTATCAAGCGACGGGTGGAGCCCCGGATCGCAGCGATGCGCACTACGCCGATTACCAGCGAGTGAACGCCGTTTTGGAAGCCGTGGAGACGCGCGTCAAAGCAGAGTTTGCGACTGGTATCATCGGCGTGGTTGACGCCGCCGCAGGTCAACTGGACGATGTGGTGGCGATGTGGAGTATTCGGGCGGCCCGTGACGCCGCTTGGACCCATGCAGAATTGCTATGGAATCTCCGTCAGCTTCCCAAACTGCAAAATGATTTCCTGACAACTTTGGATAACTTTACCGGTTTCGCGAGTCGTGGGCTGCTTGCCCATGTCTGCTAAAAACGCAGCTCGGGAGTTACTCCGAGCCGGCTAACTAACTCGAAGTGAGGATTTCAATGGCCCGCAACGAAGCGCTGTTGCGGCCCTCCACGCCTAGCTTGGCATAAATATTTTCCAGATGCTTCTTCACAGTGCCGGCGCAGATATTCAGGATGGCCCCAGTCTCAAAATTAGTTTTGCCTTGCGCCACCCACAAAAGAATTTCGGCCTCGCGCGATGAGAGCCCGAGGGCCTGCAGCGGCGCGGCGGAAGAAAAATCCACTTTGCGTCCGGCCTGCTGCTGCGCGCGTTCGAGCCGGGCGGCGATGGCATCCAGCAGATCATCCACCTTGACGGGCTTCACCAGGTAATCATCGGCCCCCAGGTTCATCCCGGTGCGGACGTCGGCGGGTTCGCCCTTGGCCGTCAGGAAAACAAAGGGAATCCGCGCGGTGGCCGCATCGGCGCGCAACGCTGCGAGCACGCTGCGGCCGTCCAACTCAGGCATCAGCACGTCGCAGAGAATCAAGTCCGGCAACGCTTGTTTGGCAACGGCGATGCCTTCCCGTCCGTTGGCGGCGAGCAGCGGTTGGAAATTTTCCATTTCCAAAATGTCGCTCAGGTTGGCGCGCATCGCGGGCTCGTCTTCGATGACCAGGATTTTTTTCATTCAGTTTTGTTCTGCGAAAGGCGCTTGAGGAAATCCGTGTGCGCCGGTGAAAACAGCGGCAGCCGCACGCGCACGGTTGTGCCGTGGCCCTCGGCGCTTTCGATTTCGAGCGTGCCGCCGTGTTGCTCGACGCAGTGCTTGACGATGACGAGCCCCAGACCGGTGCCCGGGATCGTCACCACGTTTTTGCAGCGATAAAACGGGGTGAACAGCCGTTGGCGGTCGTCGGCTGGAATGCCCAGGCCGCGATCCTGCACGATGAAAACCGCGTCACCGACTTCGCGCGCCACGGAAAATGTCACCGGCGTGGCCGGCGGCGAATACTTGACGGCGTTGGTCAACAGGTTGCTCAACACATGCCGCAGCAGGCTTTCGTCGCCGCGCGCGGATTCGGTGATGGCCGCCACGTTCAGCTCAATCGGACAGCGCTGGTTGGTGGCCGACGCGATTTCATCCACGAGCTGCGTGCAGAAATTCTTCAAGTCCATCGCCACCGGATTAAATTCCATCCGGCCCGCCTCCGCTTTGCTGAACAGCAGCACGTCTTCCAGCAACTCACTCATGCGCTGCACGGCGGCGGCGATCGTGGTCAAATGCCCGGCGCGTTTTTCCGGCGGGAGGCGATCCAAGTAGCGCGACAAAATTTCGGACGAGCCGAGAATCAGCGCGAGCGGTGTGCGGATCTCGTGTGTGACCATCGAGATGAAATTGCCCTTGAGCCGGTTTAACTCCTTTTCTTCGGCAAGGCTGCGGTGCAGTCCCGCTTGCGCTTCCTCCAAATCCGCCGTGCGCAGCGCGACCTGCCGGCGCAACAATAGGATCCAACTGAACCCCGCCAGCAAGGCGATGCCGCCGCTGGCCAGCAGCGTCAGGGCCGCGTGACTGGACCACCACGGCGGCTGGCGGGTGACGAGGATGTCGGCGGGACCGCGCAGGTGAAGCTGGAAGGAATGCACTTGTTGAAACCGCCCGGCCTGCAATTCGCAGATGCCGGTCAACTGGACGAAATCGTTTTTCTGCACCGCCAGCCGGACCGGTTCACTGGCGTCCAACCGCGCCTCGAAGGTGGCGCCATCGGATTGCAGCCAGACTTTTTCCGCAAACAGGCCGGGGTTGGTTTGGCTTTCGAGGTCCACCACCCGGGCTTTCAGCCGCACCAGTTCGGCATCCAGTTTGCCGGTGAGCAGATAGCCGCTGGCAACGTCGCGCGGTGCCGGCGGTGGGCGATGACCGAGGCGGCGGAATTCGGCATCCGTCAATACCGGGGCAAAGCCGGACGACGCCCGCACCGCGCCCACCAGTTCCAGGCGGTCGCCGGGAACCAGCGCGGGCGGATTGCGTTTCAAAAATTTTCCACGCGGATCTTCGTCGCGGCCGATGGGCTGAAACAGCGACGCCGTCAGCGTGCCCGTTTCATCCTGGAGGCAAAGCCATCCCGCCGGCGAGGCCAGGGTAACCACGCCGGTGACCTTGACGCGGACATCGGGACGGTCGGCAGTGGCGCGCAGGTTGGAGATGTTCTGGGTGGCACCGCGAAAAACATCCGCGCCGCCCGGCTGCAAAACCGTGATGCAATTGGTGCCGGGTTGGTGCAGAATGAAACCCACGGGCCGGCGCGCGTTATCCAGTTTGGTCCAGCTCACCCCGCGCAACCGGACCCGCGCATCCAAGAGTTCCAAAGGCAGCGGCGTATCCCCCTTCTGCGTGCACCAGACTTGGAAATGAAAGCCATGATCCACGCAGGCCAGGACCACCCGGTCTTTCGAGCAGCACACGTCGCGCACCGTGGCCTCGATTTCCACCCATTTGCCGAAATCCTCGCCGGCGGCCAAGTGGGCTACCTGCGTGATCTTCGGCGTCGGCAAGGCGGCATGGGCCACTACCCGGATGAACTCGGCTTTGACCGCCGGGACATAGAGGCCAGGGATCACCACCCCTTCGATCTCGACCACGTCCCCCGCAGCAAACGTGTTGGTTCCCGGCATGAACAGGGTGAACACTGTTGCCGTTTCGTCCTGGATAAAAAACACCTCTTCGCTGAAGACATCCTGGTAGGTTAGGACGCCGCGGAATTTTACCCGCACATTCTCCCGGTTCTGCGCTTCCTGACCCACTTGGTAAACCTGACTCATGTTGGTCAGCACCGTGCCGCCAGCCAGGGGATCATCGCCGTCCACAGCCCGCGCCGTGGACGCCAGACCGGCCCCAGTCATGCAGAAGGCTACCAATAACGTGAAGCATCGCTTCACGCCCTGGGCGGCACGCGGGTTGATGGCGGTTAAATTCATGCCCAACAATGATCAAGCGGCACGCGGCTGAAGGCCACGAGCCGAGAGACGCGGCCGGCAACTGAGTTGGCACAATGACATTTCATAAAATGCGATTCCGGCACTGCCCGAACTCCGGCCTCATGCTATTCATAACGAAATGAGTATTGCAACCTGCTGCCCGAATACAATACGCCCTTCGGCGTATTGCCGGTCTGGCTCATCCACGTCATTGTCATTTCGAATCATCTGCTTGGAGCCGGTCTGAAAATGGAGTGCGGCCGGGTCGAAGACCAGCCGCAGCCCGGCGCGAACTGACGAACCTGAAGGCGGGATCGTTGAGCGGCACGCTGTCGCTGTCGAGCATTGGAGCGGGCACCAGCACCGGCCTGATGCTCGCGCCAGCGGTGGTGTCCACGCTCGGCGCGCCGGATGGTTGGCCGACGAATAACAATAAAGGGTGTATTGCTGCGGAGCGAAGCGGAGCCAGCAAATACGCCATTGGTTGAACAAGCCCGGTGGAAGGTTCGAAACGATTCTATTGGCACTTATGTTTGGGCCAGCGGGGTCCGGAACGGACGGTGAAGGA
>CAINLR010000188.1 GCA_903850425.1 uncultured Verrucomicrobia subdivision 3 bacterium
CAACCGCACTGGAGAAAAGACTGTGTCCAACCCATTGCCTAGGAATAGCGACGCGACCTTCGTGATGGCCTTCGAGCGCGAAGGCGCCGGGACGTTCTGGGAAGGCCATGTGCGGGCGTTCGAGTTTTTTG
The DNA here is from genome assembly GCA_903850425.1 of uncultured Verrucomicrobia subdivision 3 bacterium. Taxonomy (GTDB): domain Bacteria; phylum Verrucomicrobiota; class Verrucomicrobiia; order Limisphaerales; family UBA11358; genus UBA11358. The sequence continues at coordinate 132 of CAINLR010000188.1, forward strand.
GCGGCGTTCCGGCACGGATCACTTACGATTATGTGCGGCGGCACATAATCGATGTTTTGTTCCCGGCCCGCATATGTGCCCGGTGGCTGGGATACCTTTGAAAATGGGTAAAAGCTCGTGTTTCTGGTTACATAACTTTTATAGGGTTTTGAGCCATTTCATCAGTTCCGCGTCCTCCCGCCAGACTGGCTTTCGGAGGCATGCCTCCGAAGCAGCGGAAGCGGGAGGTTGGCACGCCTGCAAAGCCGCCTCTTTCATCCGGATATTAATCTCCGCGTAACGATTGGTCGTTTCCAGGCTCACGTGTCCCAACCAGCCGCGTATGCCGTTCACTTCCACCCCGGATTCCAGCAGGTGGACCGCAGAAGTATGTCTAAAAGTATGGGGTGAGATCCGACGACGGGATTCATCCGGTTTGAGCAAAGACCGTGTGTGACGGCGAACAATTTTGTAAATCCCAAACCGAGTCAGTGCCTGGCCTTGGAGCGAGACAAACACTGCCCGCTCGGGATCATGGGTGCGGTGCGCCGCGGAGAGTTGTTTGAGCAAGGTGACCGTCTCCTTCCATAAGGGGCAAACGCGCCATTTGTCGCCTTTTCCGTGGAGATGAACCCGCGGTTGACCTTCCAGTTCCAGGTTCTTGTAGCGGAGATCGGCGACTTCTTGAACTCTGGCACCAGTGTTGTAAAGAAACAGCAGCAGAACGCGATCGCGCAATGCGGCTGCGCCTTTGGCCGGGAGCGAAGCGAACAGTGACTGCATCTCGTCCCGCTCCAGGAAGAAGGTCTCTGCTGGGGTGGTTCGTTTGGTGGGTATGGCGGCCACATTTTGAGCTTCCTTGAGCATCTCGGGCACCCGCCGGGCCAGGTAGTCAAAAAGGGCTCGGATGGCGGCCAAGCGTTGATTACGCGTCCGCACCTGATTGTCACGGTCGGTTTCCAAGCTCTGAAGGAAGGCGAGAACTTGAGCGCAGGTCAGGTCGGCCAGCGTCAACCGGCTGACCTTATGGCCGGTCTGCTCAGCCAGGAACAGCAGGAAGAGCTTTGCGCTGTCACGATAGCTTTTCAGAGAACTCGGTCGCAGCCTTTTCTGGCACTTGAGGTAATCTTCAAAAAAGCTATAGAGTAGTGAGCCAAATTCAGTGTTCATGGTGCCACCTCCTTCAGCAGCGGCGTCGCAAAGCGATGGAAGCGTTGATTGGCTTCGTCGAGCAATTCAGCCGTGATGGTGAGATAGACCGCCGTGGAGGCGGGATGGACGTGTCCCATGAAGGTTGAAAGATCCCACAGCCGTTGCTGTGGATTGATGCCCGAACGATACCATCGCAGCAAGGTGCCAACGGCGAAGGAATGGCGGAGACAGTGCAGGCGGGGTAGAGCGGCGCCGGCTGGAACCTTTAACCCCAGCCGGGGCCAAAGCGCGTGAAAGGTCTGGGTCACGGTGCTGGTGGTAACCGGCTTGGATCGATCTGGCGCAAATGAGAACAAAGATGTCGTCGGTCCCAATACGGCTTCCCGCTTTAAATACTCCCGGAGCCGGGCTTCGATCTTGGGTCCAAACGGCACCAGCCGGCTTTTGAGGAATTTGGTCTCGCGGATGACCAAGACCTTGCGTTCTAAATCCACATCCTGACGGCAAAGCCGGGTGGCTTCTGCCACCCGCAAGCCCAACCCATACATCAGGGCAAAAACCATGAAATATATTTCACCCCGGTGCCGGCCGTGATTGTTGTCCGGCAGTTTAGCCGCCAACTCCAGCAACTGCTGGGCTTGCGAGCGATCAAAAAGAAAAGTCGTCTGGGCCGCCGTCGCATGGCGCGGTCGGCTCTGCACCGGTGATTGGAACCAGCGCGCTTGGCGAACCAGCCACTTGAACAAACGCCTGAGCGCGCCCAGCAGATTGTTATAGCTTCTGGGTCGGCTCCTTGGGCGCGAGGCCAGGAAGGCGTCAACCAACTCCGGCGTGATCTTGGTGACCGTTTCAATTTTCTGCTCCACCAGGTATTGGTCAAATAAGCGCAATCCGGCTTCTTCGTTAACGAGCCGCTTGCCCAGCGCTCGCTGGTGTCGAAGATAATCGGTCATCTCGCCGGCCATAATGCCTGTGAACTTACTGCTGTCCGGATTCATACAACCTCCTCTCCGTCGCCGAGGGCGACCTCGCGCAAGTTCTCGATCGAGACTTTGGCGTAAATGGCGGTTGATTCCGAAGAGGTGTGCCCGACGTAATCGCCGATGGTCTTTAGCGGAAAATGAGCGTCAAACAGCCGCTGGACACACGTATGTCTCAGCGTGTGGGAACCCGGACGCGCCACCGGAACTCCGGCTTTATGCAGGTAGTAGCTCGCCCTGCCGGAGATGGCGCAATAAGTCATGGGACTGAACGGCGCAACCACGCGATAAAAAATGTCGGTCGGCCTGTTGCAGGCGTCCGTGCTTTAGATAATCAACGATTGCCTGCCCGACGATGGGCGCTAAAGGATAGGCGGTGAAGTGTCCGGCTTTGCGTTCGGGAACCTTCAATCGCTCCCGTTCCCAGTCGAGGTCGTCCAGCGTTAGCGCCGCAACCTCGCGACCCCGCAGGCCATAAGTCACCAGCAGCAGCAGGATGGCATAATCACGTTTGCCCACGACACTGCGCCGGTCAACGGTCGCCAGCATGCGCTCCACCTCCGTCCAAGAGATGGAACGTGGAATACTGGACAAGCGATATTTCCTGGGATTTTCAACGGCCCCACTGAGATCCTTCGAAAACAACTGCTCACGGAACAAGTATCGCAGGAACACACGCAGCACGCCGCAAAGCCCGCCAACCATTGACATTCCCCAGCCAGCGGTTTGTTGGGTGACAAAGGCGCTCAAAATTGTCGGTGACAGCTCTCGCACCGAACTCACCTTGACGTCTTTGAGGTAAGCTTCCAGGTGACGAGGGAACTCCCGGTAAGTGAGCAATGTCGTCGGACGTAATCCACGTTCGGCAAGCAGATGAGCAACGAATCCAGGCGCTTGGTCCGCAAATGGAAACGGCTTCGATCTCCCCGTGAGCGAAAAATTTGGCAGCAGCACGTGGAGCATCTGTTCGATGGGACCGCGCACCTCATTAGCCACACTCTTTCGCGACGGATCCGTCCGGCGGTTTTGGCCGGGCTCGCGAGTCCAGCCGGTTACAAAGCCATGGACATGTTGGGGCGGATCCTCCCATGTCTTCGCACCGTTGGACTGGGCATAGGTGCTGAAGCGCAAGAGCAATGGAACACGGCGGAATACGTTGCGCGCTCCGTAGCCACGCTCGTCCAGCCAGGTGACATAGCGCTCGATTGGTTCGGCGAGCCAATTGGCTCGGATGTGATCTATCGTCTGTGGTTTGATGAAGTATTTTTCTAGCATAGCAATGTCCTTTCCGAACCGAGAGAAAGAGGACGGCTATGCGCAGAGGCAAGAATATTATGTTCCCGGTGGTGGTGCCAACGCTCTTGGATACCGGGCCTTTCCGCGCTTGAAGGCACATATTCGGGCCGGGAACAAAATTACGATTATGTGCCGCGGCACATAATCGATGACCACGGTGCTGGTCACCCCGCCAAAGTAACGAAACGCATTTTCCAGACACCGGATGAAGTTCTCGGTGGTTTGGTGCCAGACCACTTCGCTGTAGCCTTTGCGGGAGTAGCCGAGCACAACCCGGAAGACATGCGGGCGCTTGCGTTTGCCCGCCACGACGATCCACGCCCCTTGGCCAAAATCCACTTGCATCTCCAGGCCGGGTTCGCATTCCATGCGCCGCCAAGGTAGCGGGTTCGTGGTGCCCAAGCGTCGGACAAACCGCTTTACCGACTGATAGCTGCCGGCGAACTGATGCTCGGTGACCAGATCCTGATAAATCCTTTGCGCCGTCAGGCCCGCTTCCAACCCGGCGATGATCTGGGGTTCCCAAACCGCACACCGACTCTTTCGGCCCGCCACGGACCCGGCGGTCACAATGGCTGGTTTTGAATCTGCCGCTGCCGAAGCGCCGGGGATCGGAATGGCTGGTTTTGATAACTCAGTCCCACCGCTCGCCGGCGTGCTGGGGACCGCCTGCCCGCGCAGATACTTGCCGACCGTCTCTCGGTCGAGATCCAGTTCCCGGGCAATGGCCCGATTGGACCATCCCGCTTGGTGCAGAGTTAAAATGGACTGTTGCTGGCTCAATTTGAGTTGATTCATCCGTCAGTGTCCCCGGTTTCCGGGAACTCTGACCGACTATTATCTCCTCAAACTGGCTGGTTTTGATTCGACCCTGCGTGGCTGGTTTTGACCGACCCCTGACACAGTCTTTTCGCCAAAGAGCAATTAGCTTCCATGATGGCAGATTTCACCTCCGCCAGGAAGCTCCGCCCAACCTTCTTGTTCCTTCTCCTGACTGGCTCACCATGATTCCATGAAGGTCTAGTCAGCACTTGGAAAAGCCCGGCACCATCCGCTTGATTCCCATAGCCGCTCGTGGCGCAGGAGCTGCGGTTAGTCGGCGACCCAGCGGTGCCGGGGCCGTGTCAGGATGCGCCTTCCGACTTGGCACGTCCCTGAAAGTGCTCGACAAGCTTTTACCTCCGGTTCAACCTCGCATTCATGCAGCAGGATCGGCTGGGCGGAACTGAGGTTAGACCGCAGAACCGACCCTCCATTCTGAGTCGGCGACATTATTGTGACCCAAGGACCAAGATGAACAAATGCGCTTATTGCGGGAAAGAAAACGACGATGAATCACCGAATTGCGTCGGGTGCGGTTTGTCATTAGTAGCACAATCCAGCGAGGCACCGTCCGCTCCAGTTCTCGCCAGCAAAACGCAAAGGCAAATTGACGGCCAAAGGCTCATGCGGAATGGTGGTCTTTGGTTTGCGGGAGGCATGGTCGTAACGGTTGTCAGTTATGTGCTGGCCTCAGACAGCCCACGTGGCGGACATTACTTTGTAGCTTATGGCGCACTCATAGTTGGGTTGGTCCAATTCCTCCGCGGCCGAGCCATGGCGAGTGGCGATGATTCCGGCCTGGAGGCCAAAGAACTGCTCAACCAAGCCGCACGGCTTGAAGGCGTGGATCGTGCCAAGGCAATTGCCATTTACGCAGAGATCATCAAGTCGTTTCCCAACACCCGGGCAAGTGCTGAGGCACAACGAAACATCCAAACACTCCGTTCACACCAAGCCTGAAATAGCTTTCCACTCTGAACCGAGAGAATACCAAACCCATGACAATTCGATACCGTAATGGCAATGAAATCCCAACCCTCAACCCCACCTAAAACCATGAAGATCAAAATTCTCAGCTTAATCGCAATCGCTGGTGTGCTCACGGCTTCACAAGCTCAACCCACACTTGGAACCATCTCATCCAGCACCAACCGAATTCCGACGGGCAATTCCACCTTTGCCGAGCGGCTCAATAACATAATCAACAATACCAGTTTCACCCGACTGGCAGGAATTGACACGCGGGCGGGAGGCTTGATTATTCGTCGCTTCACCAACATCGGCTACGTCACCGGCTCAAGCCGCATTGACATCGCGTGTGTGGCCATTACTTACACCCGAACCAACCAGCCCGCCCAAACCAACCAGATGCAATACGGGATCAAGGTTGAACTGACCGAAGGCTCCAAACCGTCCGATCGGCGCATCGCTTACGTTGATTTGGATGAAATTAATTATCTGCTCAATGGGGTGAACGAAATGAGCCGGACGGGCATCGCGGCGGCACCCTTCAAGGACGTTGAATTGGCCTATGCGACGAGTGGCGGACTGCGCGTGGCCATGATTGGAGCCGAGGCCGCGAAGTTCGAAGTGAGCGTTCTGGTAGGTCGTGACCACCTTGCGGTCACAACCTTGACGGCCAAGCAGTTTGCCAAGTTCCGGCGCTTGCTGGAAAATGCCAAAACCACTTTGGATTCGGCCCGCAAGGAGCATTAATTCTAGTTCGCGATCAAGCTGAGACGAACTGGGTTTTTTGCATTAGCACCCGGCTTTAGCCCGGTGACCGGTTCAAGGCTGGAGACGAGAGCCGTTTTAACGGCTTTGGCCGCTGAAACCAAGCCGTTAACACGGATGATGCGTGCTGCCGACGGGGCACACCGGGCTAAAGCCCGGTGCTAATAGCAGGCTCAACTTGAACGCCAATTGAAATAAGGCAGATATTCAGCGCTCGGTTTGAATCAGACTATCCTGCAGGAACCATCAATTTAAGAAAGGCGCCGGTCGGCTCAACTTTGAGTGATGGTTTGCCAAAAATAAAAACGGCGAACTGTTTCCAGTTCGCCGTTTTGAATTTTGTTTCGCTTACAGGCCTTTGCTGATGATGTATTTCAGCAGATCGCCTACGCGGTTGGAATAACCCCATTCGTTGTCATACCAGCTGATGACCTTGAAGAAGCGCTTGTTCAATTCAATGCCCGAGCCGCCGTCAAAGATGGAGGAGCTGGTGGAGTGGATGAAGTCGGTGCTGACCACTTCGTCGCTGGTCCATTCGAGAATGCCTTTGAGATAGGTCTCGCTGGCTTTCTTCATCGCGGCGGAAATCTCCGCGTAGCTGGTGTCCTTCGTGGTCTTGAACGTGAGGTCAACCACGGACACGGTCGGAACTGGCACGCGCAAGGCCATGCCCGTCAGCTTGCCCTTCACTTCGGGACAGACGAGCGCCACGGCTTTGGCCGCGCCAGTCGTGCTGGGGATGATGTTCTGCGCGGCGGTGCGGCCGCCTTTCCAGTCTTTCTTGCTCGGACCATCCACGGTTTTCTGCGTGGCGGTGTAAGCATGAATGGTGGTCATGAGACCTTCTTCGATGCCGAAACCTTCCTTGAGCAACACATGGACGAGCGGTGCGAGACAGTTCGTGGTGCAGCTTGCATTGGAAATGATGTGATGCTTGGAAGCATCATACTTCTCGTGGTTGACGCCAACCACGACGGTGATGTCTTCGTTCTTGCCGGGAGCGGAAATGATGACTTTCTTCGCGCCAGCGGTGATGTGGCCGTAGGCGGATTTCGGATTGGTCTTGTCGGCATCGGTGAAGAGGCCGGTGGATTCAATCACGATATCAACCCCGAGCGCTTTCCACGGCAATTCCGCCGGGGTGCGGGCGCTGACGACGAGGACATCCTTGCCGTTGACCACGAGCACATCATCTTCGGCTTTGTCCGCGGAGGATTTCTTCGAGCCGACGGTGCCGGCGAAGCGGCCCTGGGTGGAATCGTATTTGAGCAGGTAAGCGAGGTTGTCGGCGGGAACAATATCCCCGACGGCGACGATTTCGACTTCCTTGCCGAGAAGACCTTGTTCGGCGATCGCGCGAAAAACCAGACGTCCGATACGACCGAACCCGTTGATTGCTACTTTTACTGCCATAATTGTTTTATTTGTATTTTGGTGGTGGAATTAATTTCCTGAAACCGATTGCGAAATTCTATCAGCGAACGTCGTCCGGTCAACGAGGAATTCAGGAACACAATTGCAAAAACCTCGCCAAATCTTGTTCAATCAATGATTCTGCGCCGCCAGAAAACGTTCACAGTCAATCGCCGCCGCGCACCCTGCGCCCGCCGCCGTCACGGCCTGACGATAGACATGGTCCGCACAGTCGCCCGCCACGAAGACACCGGGCACATTGGTCATGGTCCCCTGCTCTGGCACGATGAAACCATTTTCATCGGTGTTGATCTGGCCTTTGAAAACCTCCGTGTTCGGCACATGGCCGATGGCGATAAAGACGCCCGCGCAATCCAAAACCGATTCCACGCCGGTCTTGAGATGTTTCAATTTCACGCCGGTTACTTTGTCCTGCTTCACCTCGAGCACTTCGGTGATGGCGGAATCCCAAATGGGTTTGATCTTGGGATTGGCGAGCGTGCGTTCGGCCATGATCTTGGAGGCGCGCAGGGAATCGCGACGGTGAACCAAATAGACGACTGAGGCAAACCGTGTCAGATACGAGGCTTCTTCACACGCCGAGTCGCCGCCGCCGACCACGACGAGCGCTTGATTACGAAACATCGGCAGTGCGCCATCGCAAGTCGCGCAATAAGTCGTGCCTTTATTTTCCAATTCATGTTCGCCCGGCACGCCGAGATGTTTGTGGCCCGCGCCGGTGGCGATGATCACGGTCTCGGTGGCCACCTTCTCGCCATCCACGATCAACGAAAAGGGGCGGTTGGAAAAATCCACGGACTCGACGACCCCGAAAGAGGTTTTCGCACCAAAGCGCTCGGCTTGCTGCTGCATGCGCGTCATCAACTCATAACCGTCCACGCCTTCGGGAAAGCCGGGGAAATTTTCAACAATGCTCGTCGTGGTGAGCAAACCGCCGGGCTGTTTGCCGGTAAGCACGAGCGGCGCAAGTTGAGCCCGCGACGCATAAAGCGCCGCCGTCCAACCGGCGGGACCGGAACCAATGATGACGACTTTTTCCATAGGCGCGAAAACTAGCCTGTCATAAGGGAAGTTGCAAGCGCGCGGGTATTCGGTTTTTGTTCGACAAAATTGCAAACCACGCCAGATTGCGTTAGCCGATTCGAACAAAAACGCGGTCGGTCAAAATTAATTTTCTCATGCAATCACCGTTGAAAAACAAATGGGTTCTCATTACCGGCGCGTCCAGCGGCTTCGGCGCGGCGGCAGCACAGGCATTCGGCGCGGCCGGCGCGAAACTCCTGCTGGGAGCGCGACGCGTGGATCGGCTGGAAAAAGTCGCGGCGCTCGCCAAGCAAGCCGGCGCGGCGGCGGCGCAGGTTCACGAACTGGACGTGAGCCAGACGGTCAGCGTGGAAACCTTCATGGCGTGGGCCAAAGGGAAAATCGGCCGAGGCAAATCGGCCAGCGGTCAATTGCACGTGCTCATCAATAACGCCGGCGGCGCGCACAGCATGGATTCCGTGCGCGACAGCCAGGATGCCGATTGGGAAACGACTTTTCAAACCAATGTGCTCGGCCTGTTGCGGGTCACGCGCGCCGCGCTGCCGCTGATCCCGCACGAGGCGGGCGCGAGCATTATCAACCTCGGCTCCGTCGCCGGGCGCGTGGCGTATGCAAATGCGGCGGCGTATTGCGCAGCGAAGGCAGGCGAATTGCAGATCACCAAAGTGCTACGTCATGAATTATTCGGCACCGGCATCCGCGTCAGCACGGTGGATCCCGGTCTCGCGGAAACGGAATTTTCTGTCGTGCGCTTCAAGGGCGATGTGGCCAAGGCGAACGCGCTTTACGAAGGCACCAATCCCCTGGTCGCCGCGGACATCGCGGAAATTCTCGTGTGGGTCGCCAGCCGTCCGCCGCACGTCAACATTGACGAAATGGTGGTGAAGCCGGTGGACCAGGCAGAGATGGGGAAAGTCTTTCGGAGAACGAAGAAATAAAAATGGAGAATGAAGAAACCAGCGCGAGCCATTTCCTTCTCATGTTTCACTCATCCTTCTTCCTTCCTTTTTCAAATCCCCCGGTTCGCGCGCCACAACAGCACGGCCCCGACACCTTGAAAGATATAATTGGGGATCCACACAATCAGGTGCGGATAAAACTCCGGCCGTGACGACAGCGAGTCGGCGAGAAAGAAAAAGGCGTAGTAAACCACGGTGAGGATGAGCGCCACCGCCACGCCGATGTTCGTCTCGCGCCGGTGGACGCGGATGCCGAGCGCGATGCCGACCAGCGTGAAGCCGAAGCACGCGAAGGAAAAGGCAATCTGCCAGTGCATCTTCTCGCGCACCGGCTCAATGAAATCCCGCTGTTGTTTGCGCATCAGCGCCGTTTGCTCGGGCGACAGGGTCAGCGCATTGGTGCCGGCCACCGACAGATTTAAGCGTTCCAATTCCCGCAATTTTTTCCGCAGTTGGCCAAAGGTCATATCGCTGATCTTGGGTTCGAACGGGCGGTTGGTGACCGCATTGGGACTGAAATTCATGGTCAGCGTTGGCCAGTCATTGATCACGATGCGCGGTCCAGGCGTGATGCTGCGGGCGTTGAACAACTGCAGAATCAACTGGTTCGTCCCGTTGCCGGTGAGGATTTTTCCACGTTCTGCCCGGAGCATGCTTTCCACGTTGGTTTCATTTTGCAGCCGGTAAATCATCACATTCTCCAGAACTCCCCCCCGGTTTTTGCCGACGTAAAAAAGGTAATTGGGGATATCGGGAAAGAAGCGCCCTTCCGGCAATTGGAAGTTCTTGATGAGCTCGGATTTCAATTCACGCGTCAGTTGGAGGTAGGCCACGCGGCTGCGCGGACCGAGTTCTAGGTTGAACCACGCGCTCAGACCACACCCCAGCAGGCTCAGAAACAAAACCGGGGTGACGAGCGACAAGAGGCTGATGCCACTGGCACGAGCCGCCGTTAGTTCCTGGTCGGCACTGAAACGGCCAAACACGAGCAAGGTGGCGGTGAGGAATCCCATCGGCAGCGCGAAGATCCAGACGAAGGGGATCAAATAAACAAATGCCTTGACCATGAGGCCAAAGGAAACATGGCCGCTCACGATCAGCGTGAGGATTTCGCGCAGGCCGCTGCCCACGAGCAGCACCACGGTGAAGACCGCGACGGTGAGCAGCGTGGCGGCCAGCACCTGGCCAACCAGATATTTATGCAGCGTTTTCAGACAGTAAATCTGCGCGCAAAGTGACGGATTCAGCCCGCCGACGCCAGCGAATTCCCCGCCGCGCCAAATTAAAGCGGCGATATTTGTGGTGCGATTGGTCGCGCTGCGACCAATCCGCCGCCGAGCGCAGCGTCAGGCGACGGGGGAGTGAGACAGCACCATTTCCGCCGCGCGAACTGCCACGGTCACAGTGCAACCTTGTCAGAGGCGCGGAAAGCAGGTCAACTTCACCGGTCCAAATATCATTGTGCACATGATCCTGAACAAATATTTTTCGGCGCTCAAATGGCTGCCGAGGCTTCTGGCTTTATTTAGCTTGCCATTCCACACGGCCGGCCAAAATCTGCCGGCGCCAAACACGGCGTTCAACCATTTCAAATGGACCGGGAGCAATTCGGTGGCCCGCGGCGGCTGGGGACGGATGATTCAATTGGCGGACCGCCACTGGCTGTGCGTCAACACCCGGTTCGAACGCGGCCAGAGCCGTCTGGAAATCCGCGTCACCACCAACACGTTCGTTTCGTGGGCAAAGCTTTCTGAAGTGACCGAAGCCGGCCGCTTCATGGACAACGGTGAATTAATCCAGCTTCCGGGCGGCGATATTTTGCTCACCGGCCGCTCGCTGATCAATGACCAGTCGTATCACCTGCCCATTTACCGGAGCGTGGATGGCGGCAAGCGCTGGTCGGCGTGGAGCCGCATTGAGGCAAATGAAGGCGCGCCGGGATCATTGAAACAACGCGGACTTTGGGAGCCGCGCTTTTTCTTGCTGCCCGATGGCCGGCTCGCCGTGGCCTACGCCAATGAGAAGCACGCGTCGGACAAGCCCGCCTTCAGCCAGGTCTGCTCCGAACGCATTTCGGCGGACGGCGGCAAATCCTGGAGCGATGAGATCATCCTCGCGGCCGAGCCGGACGGTGGCGCGTTGCGGCCAGGCATGCCCGTCATCAGTCGCATGAGCAACGGGAAATTCATCGCGGTCTTTGAAATCGTTGGCGTGGGCGATGCGGATGTGTTCAGCAAGATTTCCGAAGATGGCGAGCATTGGCCGACAGGTCTGGGCACCCGCATCGCCGGACACCACGCTGGCCCGTGGGTCATGTCGCTCGCCAGTGGCGAACTGCTGCTGACCTCCTGCGCGAACCGGTTGTCGAGCAGCCGTGATTTTGGCGCCACCTGGCAGTGGGTGGAACCATCGCCGTGGAATGTCGGCGACGGGAAGGTTTTCACCTGGCCCGCCATCTACGAGCTCAACACGAACCAAATCGGTGTGATGATTTCAAGGCACGGCGTGCAAATCAAGTTGGGCAGCCGGATCCCGGCGGATACCAATGCTCAATCGCTTGACGGCCTGTGATCACCAGTCGAGCCGGCTTATAGCAGTCTGGTGTTGCGCGGAACCGGACAAATGGAAAAATAGCCCGCCATCGAACCCAGCAGGTTTGCAGAGGCTCACTCGGTCGGCGGCGATGAATTCATGAGCGCTCCTGCGGAAGTGCGGGGCTTGCGCCCAGCAGCGCTTGTGCTAACTTGGCAGCGCTTTGCCGCATTTCCAAAAATCTTTTGCAAGGTGGACCAAGCTGTCGCTGGGCAGTTTGCTGGTCGGCGTTGTGCTGCTACTGAACGCACTGGCCATCGCGCCGAAGCTGCATGAGTTTTTCCACGCGGACGCTGGCCAGACGGCGCATCAGTGCGCGATTACGCTATTCGCCCACGGCCAGGTGGACTCGACCGTGGTTGAGATTTCCACCAGCAAGCCGGTCATTTTCGTGGCGACAACCCCGCAGCCGGTAATTTCAGTTTTCGCTCCGGCCATTGAAAATCTTCCCGCCGGTCGCGCCCCGCCGGTTTCGGTTTCTTCCCCAGTCTGATTGGCCGGTCAGCTTTTGCTGACTGGATTTCCGTTTAGTAAATCAGTTAGAACCGTCGCGCACGCGATTCGTGGGCGGTGGATTGGAGAAAGAAAAGAAATATGAAACTGAGAAATTTAATGGGCGTGTCTTCGGCCCTTTGCCTGTGCGCCAATATCGCACAGGCCCAGGAGACAAATAAACCCGCTGATTTCGACCAGCGATTGAAGCAGATGCAGGAAATGTTTGAGAAACGAGAGCAGGCGTTGGAAAAAAAATTCGAGGAAAAAACCGCCGCGCAGGACGCGGAGATTGAGGCGCTGAAAAAGCAAATTGCCGGCAAGCCGGCCAATCCGTCGGCGGCACCGGTCATCGGTGCCCAACCTGCCAAATCGGAAGTTCCCGACTTGATCAAGGAGTTGAGCGACAAAGTGGACAATGTCGTCGAGGCGCAGAAAAAGACCTTGCCCGGTGAATTCAATCCGGCCATCGGCTTCGTCGGCGAACTGGTGTCCAGCTACCACAGCACAGGGGCGGACAAGATTGGCAGCGAGCGGCCGGGCGGGTTGGATTTCTGGGCGCGGTCGCTCGAATTGAATGCTTCGGCCTCGGTCGATCCGTTCGCCAAGGGCTGGGTGGTGGCGAATGCCTCGGCGGATTCTGCCACGGGCGAATCCATGTTTGGCATCGAGGAAGCGGCGGTGCAAACGACCTCGTTGCCGTGGAATCTCACGCTGACGGCGGGAAGATTTTTCGGCGAGTTCGGACGGCTCGGTTACATCCACGACCATGAACTGCCGTTTGTGAATCGTCCGCTCGTGCTGGACAATTACATCGGCGGCGAATCGCGTTCCGATGGCGCGCAGCTCAACTGGCTCGTGCCTACGGAACATTACATCAGCCTGACGGCGGGCGTGGGCAACAACTTCGGCGGCGACAGCCCGAACCCAAACAATCCCGGAAATTACCGGCCCATCGGCGGCCTGAATTTCTGGGGCCGCGCCTCCTCAAGCTTCGACCTGACGGACAATTGGTCCGCCGAGGCCGGCGTCTCCGGCTTGTGGAATCCCAAAACCGAAGATCGCGGCGGCACGCTGATGCAGCCGGATGGCAGCACGCTCACGGAAAAAGAACGCCGGCTGGCGGGCCTGGATTTCAAGTTGAGCTACGTTCCGCTGCGCAACAACCAGTTCAAGAGCTTCACCTGGGGCTCGGAAGTCCTATTTAGTGACAATAACTTCCTTTTCGATCCGAACGGGATTCCCGCATCCGGCGACGAATATCGCGGCAACGTCAACTCGCTCGGCATGTATTCTTATGTAAGCTACAAATGGAGCCGCCAATGGAGCGCGGGCTTCCTGTTCGACTACCTCCAGAATGCGCAAAATCACAGCGACGAGACGTTCGCGTATTCGCCGTTTGTCACGTTCGCCCTGAGCCACTGGAATCAACTGCGCCTGCAATACACCCACACCGAGCGCAGCCCCGCCTCCGGCTTGCAGTCGGACGACGCCATTTATCTGCAATGGGCGTGGATCATCGGCGCACATTCGCACGGCTGGACCCAACGCTAAAACTTGAAAGGAACATCTGTTTTATGAAATTGAAATTATTTTTGGTCACGCTCCTTGCCGCCTGGCTCGGCACCACTCAAGTCAACGCCGCGAAAGTCCGCGTCGTCGCCACGCTCACCGACCTCGCCGATCTCACGCGCAATGTCGGCGGCGACTTCGTCGAAGTCCGCAGTCTTGCGACCGGCATCGAAGACACGCACGGCGTGCCGATGAAGCCAAGCTTCGTGCCGCTGCTCAACCGCGCTGACCTCGTCGTGTTGGTCGGTTTCGATTGTGAACACGCGTTTCTGCCCGCGCTGTTGGAAGCGAGCAAAAATCCGCGCATCCTTGTCGGCAAGCCCGGTTACGTGGACTGCTCGAAAGGCATATCGCCCGTGGATGTGCCCAAGTCCACCGACCACTCCGAGGGCGACGTGCATCCCTACGGCAATCCGCATTACATGCTCGATCCGGTGCTGGCCGAATCCGCCGTGAAAACCATCTGCGCCGCACTCATCAATGTCGCGCCGGAACATGCGGCGGACTTCGAGAAAAACCGCGACGCCTACCTCGCGAAGCTTGACGCGAAGATCGCCGAGTGGCGGGCGGAACTGGCACCGTTTAAGGGAACCAAGTTCGTTTCGTATCACGAGCATTGGCCTTATTTCGCCGAGCGCTTCGGGTTGGTTTATTACGGCACGATTGAACTAAAGCCAGGCGTTGATCCGACGCCCCGGCACATCGAAAACTTGATCACTTCGATGAAAGCCGACCACGTTCCCCTCGTCGTGCGCGAGCCGCAGTTCCCCGAAAAAGTTCCAGCGCTCATCGCCAAGGACACCGGCGCCAAACTGGTGAAACTTCCCATCATGCCCGGCGGCGTGGCGAATACTGACACCTACATCGCCGAACTGGATTACATCGTCCACACGGTCGCGGACGCGCTGAAGAAATAAATGAACGCCCCCATCATCACGCTCGACAACCTGGCCATCGGTTACGATGGCCAGGCAGTGCTGTCCGGCATTTCGCTGGCGATTGCGCGCGACAGCTTCACCGCGCTGCTCGGCGCCAACGGCACTGGCAAATCCACTCTGCTCAAAACGCTGCTGGGTTTGCAGCCGGTCGTGAACGGGGAAATCAAGTTCCATGCGCCTGCCGGCACAAAACCGATTTTTGGTTATGTGCCGCAGGCGATTCAATTCGATCCGTTGTATCCCCTCACCGGCTTTGACGTGGCGTTGATGGGGACTTTCGGCCGCGTCGGGCCGATGAAATTTCCGGCGCGCGCGGAAAGGGAATTTGTCCACGACTGTCTGCGCGCGACCGCGGCGGACGGGTTTGCGAAGAAAAAATTCAGCCAGTTGTCTGGTGGCCAGAAACAGCGCGTGCTCATCGCCCGCGCGCTGGCGACCAAGCCGGACATTCTGGTGCTGGACGAGCCGACCGCCGGCGTGGACGTGGCCGCGACGCATTCACTGCTGGAATTTATTTCGCAAATTCACAAGGAACGCAATCTGACCGTGCTGCTCGTCACGCATGATTTGCCGCTCGTGCGCAAACACGCGCAGCAAATTATCTGGCTGCACAATGGCGCGGTGCTACATGGCACCGTGGCGGAACTGTTCACGCCCGAACGCATGGCGGCGATTTTTGAAATGGAGGTCGGCTGATATGGAAACGCTCAAGGAAATTCTCTCGCCCGACTTTTTGTTGCGCAACTCAGTTTACACCAGCGTGCTGGTTGGCTTTGCCTGTCCGCTCGTCGGCGTGTTTCTCGTGTTGCGCCGTCTGGTGTTCATGGGCGTGGCGCTGCCGCAAATCTCGTCGACCGGTGTGGCGCTCGCGTTGTCGCTGCCGCTCTGGCTGGGCTTGAAGCTAGACGCCAGCAGCGAGCAGACCGAACATCTGCTAGCGTTCGCCGGTTCCAGCGTGTTCACGCTCGCGGCGATTTTGATTCTCGCCTTCATGGAGCGGCGCGGGCGCGGCCTGCCCGAAGGCCGGCTCGGGGCGGCTTACGTCGTCTCGGCCGCCGCCAGCATTTTGCTGCTGTCAAAAAATCGTTTTGCCGAAATGGGCTGGCTTGATTTGTTGAAGGGCGAAATCATCACCGTCTCCAATTTCGATCTCGCGCTAACGGGCGGCGCGCTCACTTTTGTGTTGTTGATTCTAGGTTTGTTCAGCAAAGAATTATTGTTCGTTTCGTTCGATCGCGCGATGGCCGCGACGCTTGGGAAAAATGTCTTGTTCTGGGATGCGCTACTGTATTTGCTCATTGGCTTCACGGTCTCGATCGCTGTATTGAGCGTCGGGCCACTGATTGCCTTTGGCTTTCTGCTAGTGCCGGCGCTCACGGCGCACATTTTTGCGCGCAACATGAAGTGGTTCGTCATTCTCGCGTCGCTCATCGGCGGCGCGGCGGCTTTCATTGGCTTCTGGATTGCCTACGCGTGGGATTTGCCTGTGGGGCCGACCGATGTGGTGCTGCTGGGAATTCTGTATGCGCTCGGATTCGTCGTCAAAAAAGTCGCTTTCCTGGTTGGGTTGTAAGCACCACTGCGACGCAATTCGGCGGCCGGCAATCTGCGCATCTCTTCGGTCTGCTCGGTCGCTTCACGATTCCCGGCCGCGCGATCATTGCCCAGCGGTTATGCGATAGAAACGTTGCGGCCAGTTCGTGACGGTCACATCCGTAAATCTATATTCGCCGGGCAGCGGTTCAGTCGCGGTTCCCAACTTCTCCCAATCCAAAAGATTGGTCGTCGCCCAGACATTGTAGGTGGCATTGGAATCTCCCAGGAAACTAACATTGAAACTACCACCGCCAAGCTCCCAAACCGTGTTCGTAAATTGAGGCACGGCGGGAAGTCCGATGTTCACTATTACTTGCGCCACGCTTGAGCTATAGAATCCGTCGTCGCCGCTAAAACTAAAGGTCGCATACGGACTTCCCGTTTCGTTGGGCGCGGGAGCGAAAAAGACACGCCCATTCGGGTCACTGACCAAGGTATTCGGCGTGTTGATCAAGTCGCCTCGGGTGCCACCAGAATACTGATAAAGCGCACCGGCGGCGGGCAACGACTGAATATGAAAGGTCAGCGAATTTCCATCGGGACTAATAGCTGGAAGTGCCACGGCTAGGTCATGACTCACATAACCCGAAATCATGGCATTGGTCGCGACCGGCGGCTGGTTGCCAATCGCCAGGCCAAAGTTCGTCCCACCGACCATGGCGGCCACGTTCGTCAAACCAACTGGAATATTGATTTGCCCCTGAATATTGTTGCCCCAGCCTGCCAGCGTGCCATTCGCCTTCAAGGCAAGATTAAACGTTCCGCCCGCTGCAACCGCCAGAACATTGGTCAGACTTCTCGGTGCATTCGTCTGACCATTGGCGCTGCTACCCCAACCCACCACCGTGGCGGCGGCTCCCCCCACACCATAAGTAGATGCCAGAACCTCGTTCGCACTCATGAGTTCCCAGGCATTCAAGACGCGGTTGTAAACTTGAATTTCGGCCATATCGCCGTTGAAAAAATAGGATCCGGTAGTCATCCCACCGATTAGAAAGTTATAATTGCCGCGCGCCGCCGTGCAGAGCGAGGTTTGCATTGCCACTTTGACACTGTCCACATACAGGCTGATGGTCTCACCAGCGCGCACATACATAGCGATATGAGGATTACCATCGGTCACGTTGCCACCATAGAGGCTGAAATCCGCTCCGCAGCCATTGGCCCCAGCACCTAACCCGGCACCAAGCTGGGTGCCGTTAATACAGAACGCCCAATCGGGAACCGCGTTCGGTTGCTCGCAACCGAGCAGACCGGTGTTCTGATAAAACAGACTGGAGACATTGCCGGCTGTAGCCGTTTTGAACACTACCACCAGGGTAAAACTGCCGGCGGCAGACAGCGGACTGTTGGTGGCCGCCACCGTCAAATACTGACTGCTGCCACTGGCGAAACGCACGACCTTGTGCCCGTTCAGAACATTGGCATAGAGTCTGGGACGATTGCCTGCCGTGGTCTGCGTCGCATTCCGGTTGCCGAAAATATCGGTCCAATTACTTACCGAGAAACTATCCGCGCCCGCCAGACTGTCCGCCGTCCATTTGCAGATGGCCGTGCCAGCCACACCACTCAGACCATAAGTGGCTGACAACGCCTGCGTGACTTTCGGTATTTCAAAAAGATTCAATGCGCGATTATAGACCTGGATTTCGGCAATCTCGCCGTCCAAGCAATGTGCGCCTGCAGTCATGGCCCCGATTTGAAGATCATAGCTGCCCCGCGCGGCGGTGCAGAGCGCATCTTGGGCAGCGACAATCACGCCGTCCACATAGAGCCGCACCGTGTTGCCAGACCGCACATACATCGCCACGTGCGGCTTTCCATCCGTCACATTGCCGCCGTAAAGGCTGGCGTCCGTCGTGCAACCGCTCGCTCCGGCACCCAGTCCGGCACCCAACTGACTGCCGTTGAGGCATAGTGCCCCATCAGCAACCGCATTAGGTTGTTCGCAACTGAGCAGACCAGTATTGAGATAAAACGCATTGGCCACATCGCCGGGGGTCGAAGTCTTGAACACCACTACCAAAGAAAAATTTCCCGCGCCAGACAACGGACTATCAGCGGCGGCGACCGTCAAATACTGACTGGCAGCGGCCGAAAAACGCAGCGTCTTATGTCCGGCGAGACTATTCGTAGTTAACTTGGGCTGGCTGCTGGTTGTGACTTGGATTGCGTTTCTACCACTAACACTATCCGTCCAAGTGGCGACCGATGAACCATCGCTGCCAGAAATAGTGTCTGCCACCCATTTGCTGACGGGAAAGAAACTGGCGGAAGTAACTCCATCCGCCTTGAGCACCAGGCTGTCATTTTGTCCCGCCGCCACCGCCACGACATTGTTCAAGCCGGCGGGCACATTTGTCTGGCCGAAGTTATTGTAGCCCCACGCCGTGACGGTGCCATCGGCTTTCAACACCAGGTTATGACCGAACCCCGCCGCCACATTGATGATATTAGACAAGCCCGCCGGCACATTCGTCTGGCCATAGGCATTGTCGCCCCAGGCCGCCACGGTTTGATCGGTTTTGAGCGCCAGGTTGTGATAACCACCAGCCGCGATGGCGACAACATTGCTCAAGCCGGCGGGCACGTTTGTCTGGCCATGAGTATTGTCGCCCCAGGCGGCCACCGTCCCGTTGGCCAGTAGCGCCAGACTATGTTGCAATCCACCGGCTACCTCGACGACATTAGTCAACTCTACTGGCACATTGGTCTGGCCGAAATTATTAGAGCCCCAGGCGATGACGGTTCCATCAGTCTTCAGTCCCAGTCCATGGTTTGCGCCAGCACCCAACCCAACAACATTCGTCAACCCCGTCGGCAAATTCGTTTCTCCCAGTGCGCCATTGCCCCAAACTTGAACGCGACCGCCGGTGGTAAATTGCTTGTCGGCTCCCCACGCCATGCCCAAAGCATTGCTCGCGACGACCCGGTAATGATAGAGCCGCCTGGCGGCGAGACCAGCAATGGCGGATTTCACCGCCACCACTACGCCGGCCTGGCCCACGTTGGTCACGGAAGTTTTCACACCATAATTGCTATTCGTTCCCCACTCGATCCAAGCCGTGGCATTGGTGGCGTTCGGGGTAACCATTCCGCGTAGCGCAGCGCTGCCAGCAGTAATACCGCTGGCCGACTCCGTCACGGCCAGCGGCCGACCATAGATCCGGTTGTAGAGCATGAACAAATGATCGGGTCGCACGAGGACATATTTGTTAGTATCCAACGCGCTGGCGATCACCCGCAGGTCGGCCGGCTGCAAATCCCAGGTGTTGGCCTGCGCCGCGATAAACATGGGCGCGGTGCCGTTCCAAGTTTGGGCGGCATTAGTGATCCCTGAGATAATAGAATTGGTGGAGGAAGAATAACTCACGGCCAATCCCAACGTGCGCAAGCCCTGATTCACCGCGGTGTATTGCCCACCGCTCTGGTCGGTCAGGCCCAGTAAAGTCGGACAATTCGTGGCAAAGGCTAGCGCCACTCCCGTGGGCACCTGCTCCCAGATCGTGATGACGCGCAGACCGCTCCTTTGCAGATAGGGGTCGGAGATTTTCGCAAACCCCGCCAGATTCGCCGCATTCCAGTTTTGCATGTGCGTGTAGCCAGCCCCGGACGGACCGGATATCAGACAATCATTCGTCGTCGCCGTGCTCCAGAAATGATTGAGCATCATCGGATCCATTTCCGCCGACATTGGCGTCACCGTCCAACCGATGGGAATCGTGCCGCGCGTGCTGGTGTTCCAACGCATCTTCATCACATGCTGCATATACTGGATGTTGTCGCCGTCGCTCAGGATCAATGAGACATAGACTTTATTCTCCAGTGGCGGTGGCGGCGGAATTTCCGGCACGTTGATGGGCTGGGTAATGCCGCTGAAGACAGACCCGTTACGCAGATAGTCGCTGGCAAGCACCGGCACGCCGTATTGAGCGATCCAGTTCAAACCGTTGCCTTCGCTGGGCCACCAGCCCATATAAATGGACTTGTTCGCACTCATGCCGGCCAAAAAGGGTGCCAGCGCGGTTTTGTCTGAAAAGTTGAGGGTTCCCGGATCAAGCCATAGCGTCGCGGACTTCACCGCCACGGCGTAATCCCGGAGATTGCCGTGCAAATTCGTATAAAGCCCGGTGAGAATCCGGTGGGTGCATAGCGGCCAATAGTTGGTATAAAGATAGCCATAGACTTGATACTTGTCCGCAAACCGACCACGCAAGTCTTCGCCGATGGGAAGACTATACGGGGCGTTGGTCAGCGTCGCCAGCAAGCTGGGATCGCAAATCAACTGATTGTTCACCCCTGCAATTGTCGTCGCTAAATTAAGAGTGTCCGGCTGGTTGGTATCCGTGACGACTACACCCGTAAGATAGGAGCGGTATTTAAGAATGAGACCATATCCATTGGTCTGGACATACGCCAAGTTGTGGAGATCAAGCCAGGTAAGCTTCCCCTCACCATCCACGCTGCTGACACAGGCAATCTGTGGCTGGGTGCGGTTCACAATTCCTTCGAGAGAAGCAAACAGGTCAATCTCGGCACTGCTGGCGGAACTGACATCTATGCCGTCGAGCACCGGCACCGGAGCCGAAAAAGTCGGCAGCAGTTGATTGGTCGGCCAGTTGAGCCCCGCTGCACGCGTGAGACTCAGGCAGGACAGGACGAGCAAGGCTGTAAATATTTTCTTCATCGGGACAGATCTGAACACCAATCTCGCTGGTCGGTTCATTGACGCGGAGACCACTAAAAAGGCAATGATTCACGTCGCTGTAACGCACCGCGTCGCCTTGGATTTTGTCGCGCCCAACCGGTTTCCAAGCCAGCCATGGCGTCGCCAGCGGCAGTTTGGCGACCGGACTATAAACCACTTATGCCTGCATGGCTTGTGGCACAAAGTGGCCACGGCCAAAAAAAATCACGCGCGCGGTTTTTGCACGCTTCCGGCTGGCATATTCAGTTCGGAAATGAAACTATCCCGCGATAAAATCCAGTCCGTTGAAGTCCACTGTATGCCTCACGGCCAGCCGACGTCAGCCAACCGACCTGAATGCGTTAACTTTAATTTTGCTATGAACCGATTTGATTTCAAAATACTCTCCCCCTGGTTGTGTAAGCAAATTGCTGGCGGGCTCTGGCCGGTATTGCTGCTGGCCTTGACCACTTCAATTCAAGCGCAGGAACGCAGCAAACTCTCGGGGCATGTGCCGGCGGCGGTAAGCCGCCTGCGGGCGACCGTCCAGGAACCTGCCACCAATCGGCTGCGCCTAGTGCTCGGCTTGCCCCTGCGCCATCAAGCGGAACTCGACAACCTGCTCGGCGAGTTGCATGACTCGGCCAGCACCAATTATCACCAGTGGCTGAAGCCGGCGGAATTCATGCAGCAGTTTGGCCCCACCGAAGCGGACTATCAGAAAGTGATCCGTTTTGCCCAAGCCAGCGGCTTGAAGGTGACCGGTCTGGTTTCCAACCGGATGTTGGTGGATGTCGAAGCGCCGGTGGCAAACATCGAACAAGCGTTTCAGGTGGTCTTGCGGCGTTACCCGCATCCTCGCGAAGCGCGGGAGTTTTTCGCGCCTGATACCGAGCCGACCGTGGACACAAATGTTCCGTTACTGCATATCAGCGGACTGGACAACTACACCTTGCCGCACCGGCTGGGCGGCGGACTCAAGCCGGTTTCGCTTAACACCAACATTACGGCCTATGCCACCGGTTCCTCGCCCGGCGGGTATTTCATGGGCAATGATTTTCGCAAGGCGTTCGCACCGGGTGTCACCAACCGGGGTGCCGGCCAGTATATCGCCATCATTGACGTCGGCGGTCCGTATTACCCGAAGGATATCTACATGTATCAAACGAATGCCGGACTCTCCACCAACATTGTGGTGACGAACATCATCACTACGTTCACCTCGTATTGGACCAATCCTCCGGCCGGAGCCACCGACGATGAAGGTGAAGAGGTGCTGGATATAGACATGGCAATGTCCATGGCCCCGGATGCCACTGTTTTGAACTACGAAGGCGAAGCGCATGATCTATTCAATCGGATCGCCAGCGATAATCTGGCCAAGCAAATGACGCTGTCCTATGGCTTCGGGATTGACGCCAGCATCATGCAAACCTTTCAGCAATTTGTCGCCCAAGGCCAGGCCATGAGCCAAGCCTCCGGCGATGGTGGAGCCGATCTGGATGGCGGAACCGGCCTGACGGGCGCGCCTTACTCAACCATTGTGGGTGGGACTGTCCTGACGACCAGCAGCGCCAGCGGGCCCTGGCAGTCGGAAACGACCTGGGGCGGCAGCGGCGGTGGCATCAGTGGCTACGGTATTCCCTACTGGCAACAGGGCATCAACATGACCACCAATTTGGGCTCCACCACTTCGCGCAACTATCCCGATGTGGCGATGCCGGGGACCGACATCTTTACCGTCTATCGCAACGGCACCGTGGTGGGCGCGACCGGTGGCACCAGCGCTTCATCGCCGCTATGGGCCGGCTTCATGGCCCTGGTCAATCAGCAGGCCGCGGCACTCGGCAAGCCCGCCGTGGGATTTGTGAATCCCGCGATTTATGCCATTGGCAAAGGCCCGCGCGCCACCTATACCAACTGCTTTCATGACATCATCACCGGCAATACCTTCACTAGTCAAAATCCTAGTCGCTACCCCGCCCTGCCCGGCTATGATCTCTGCACCGGCTGGGGCACGCCGACCGGCAGCAATACGATCAACGCTTTGGTGGGAACGGGCACGAACGATTTCACTTTCTATCCGTCGCAAGGCGTATTCAAACTGGTTGCCGGCGGTTCCGCCAATGCCACGCTGACCCTGACGCGCATGAATGGTCTGGGCGGCAGCGCTACCTTCTCAATCTCCGGCGTGCCAGAAGGAGTCACTGCGCTCATTAGTCCTACCGCAACCACCAACACCACTTCGCTCTCGCTGACCACGCGGAGCAACACGATTCCGGGCAACTACAATCTCACCCTCACCGGCACGATGGGCAGCCTGACTCACTCCTCCACACTGCTGCTTACCATCAGCGCGCCTGTGCCTGGTTCCCTGCCGGTTAGTCTGTCGCCCTACTACAACCGCGCCGGCTTATGGTCGGATGGCCGCACTTTCAGCGGCGGACTGGATGCCGCCTATTCGTCCTATTCCGCCACTCTGCTCGGCCCGACGCTTTCCTGGAATGGACTCGTCTTCAATCTTGGCCCCTCGAATGCGCTGGATGTCGTCTATTGCGCCGGCCAGACGATCACGTTGCCGGCGGGTAAATTCACCACCTTGCAAGTCCTCGGCACGGCGGTGCAAGGCAGCCAGTTGGCGCAGAACTTCACCATCACCTATACCGACAATTCCACCGCTACCTTTGCACAAAGTTTCAGTGACTGGGCGAATCCGCAAGCCTATGCCGGTGAATCCGTGGTCTTCAAAATGCCTTACCGCAACTTGAACACGGGCGGCTCGCAGTCGCTGAATGTAATGGTCTCTGGCTATAGCTTCACTTTGGATCAGACCAAGACAGTCAAGAGCGTCACGCTTCCGAGCAACTCAAATACGATTCTATTGGCGGCCATGCTGGCCAACAGTCCGGTGAGCGCGCCGCTGGCTTTGTATTACAATCGTCCGGGCATGTATGCAGACGGCACGTCGTTCACCAACCCGGCGACCGGCGGCATTGACGGCGGTGGCGCAGCCTATTCAGCCACCATCCTGACCGGCTCGCAGACGTGGAGCAACATCGTCTTCAACTTCGGTCCGGCCAATGTGACCAACGTGATCAGCGCCACCAACCAGACTATCCTGCTGCCGAAGGGCAACTACTCCGCGATCCGCATGCTGGCGGTCGGCGTCCAGGGAAGCCAGACCGCCCAGACCTTTACGGCGACTTACACGGACAGCACCACCACGAGTTTTGTCCAAAGCCTGAGCGACTGGTTTTCGCCCCAGAACTATGCCGGCGAATCCAAGGCTGTCATCATGGGCCATCGCAATTCCAGCAACGGCACGGCGGACAACCGCACGTTCTACTTGTATGGTTACTCCTTCAAACTAAACAGCAGCAAGGTGGTTCAGGGTCTCAAACTGCCAAACAACCCCAATGTCATTGTCACGGCCATCAGTCTTATTCCCAACTGGCAGCCGACTTTTCTCGTCAGTCCATTCACCGAACCAGGCTTGGTGGCGGGACAAAATTACGCGGCGAACATTGCGACCAACGCCAGCGATCTCAACGGCGATGTCCTGACCTTCTCCAAAGTCAGCGGGCCGGCGTGGTTGAGCATTTCCGGCAGCGGGGCGTTGAGCGGTCAACCGCTTTACCCCAATGTGGGAACGAATAGTTTCGTGGTCGCCGTGAGTGATCCCGGCACATTGTCCAATACCGCCACGATGAATCTTACCATCCAACCACCGCCCCCCATCGTGTCCACCATTACCGGCACGACAACCAATATCGCGTTGAACTGGAGCGGCGGCACCATTCCCTATCAAGCTCAGATGTCCACCAACTTGATGGAGACGAACTGGATGAATGTCGGTGGCTTGATCAACTCGAATACCTTGAACCTTGATCCCAGCAATCCGGCGGCGTTTTACCGGATCGTGAACCCTTGAAGTGGGTGAACGTCAGCCGGCCACCGGCTCAAGGTGTGAGTGGCCGCGCGGTTGCAGCCAGGCAGGATTGGGAAAGCAAAAGGCAGTCGCGCGGACTTCAGTCACTGCGCGCGGGCCGACCCCGTGAGCATCAGCTTTTACGGGGCGGCTTCAACAATGGATTGGGCTTCTGCTCAAACAATTTGTGGTTGCACCATTTCTGTATCCACGCCCAAGTCCTTGATCGCCTGCGCGACAACTTTGCGTTCGATGAGATTTTTTTCCGCCAGCGCGTAGAGCGTGCCGATGACGGTGCTCTCCACATCCACGCCGAAGAAGCGGCGCAATCGCGACCGCGTGTCGCTACGACCAAAGCCGTCGGTGCCAAGCGTGAACAAGCCGCCGGGAACCCACGGTGCGATCTGGTCGGGCACGGTGCGGATGTTGTCAGACACGGCCACGAAAGCGCCGGTTTCTTTAGCGAGCAAACTTTCGACGTAGGATCTTTTCGCGGGTTGCGTGGGGTGCAGCATGTTCCAACGCTGGCAACGGATGGCGTCGGTGCGGAGCAATTTGTAGCTCGTGGCGCTCCAGATGTCGGCGCTCACACCGTATTTATCGGCGAGAATTTCCTGGGCCTTCAACGCCGATTGCATGATCGAGCCGCTGCCGAAAATGTGGGCCTTGATTTTTTTGCCGTCCACGCCGGGCTTGAATTTATACAGCCCTTTCAAAATGCCATCTTCGCAGCCGACCGGCATCGCGGGCATCGCATGCTGTTCGTTATAGACGGCTAGGTAATAAAAAATGTCTTCGTTCTCAACATACATCCGGCGGAGGCCGTCGGTGATGATGACAGCGAGTTCGTAGCTGAACGCGGGATCGTAAGACAGACACGTCGGAATCGTGCTCACATGGAGCAGGCTATGGGCGTCCTGATGCTGCAGACCTTCGCCGTTGAGGGAGGTGCGCCCGGACGTGGCCCCGAGCAAAAAGCCCTTCGCGCGGATGTCGCCGGCGAGCCAGAACAAATCGCCGACGCGCTGCGGACCGAACATCGAATAGTAAATATAGAATGGCACCATTGGCACGCCGTGCGTGGCGTAGCTGGTGCCAGCCGCAATGAATGACGCCATCGCGCCGGTTTCGCTGATGCCTTCTTCGAGGATTTGGCCGTCCTTGGCTTCGTGATAATACGAAAGGGTTTTGCTGTCCACCGGTTCGTAAAGCTGCCCCTTGGACGAATAAATTCCGATCTCGCGGAACAACGTATCCAAGCCGAACGTGCGCGCTTCATCGGGAATGATCGGCACGAGATGCCGGTTCAACCCTTTGTGCTGCAGCATCAGGCTCAATAAACGTCCGAAGGCCATGGTCGTCGAGACTTCGCGCGGCGTGCCGTTGACCAGTTCCTTGAAATGATCCAGCTTCGGCACATCCAGCTGGGCCGGTTTGACGATGCGCGCCGGGATAAACCCGCCGAGCTTTTTGCGCTGGCCCATGAGGTATTTCATCTCCGGGCTGTCGGCGGGCGGACGATAAAATGGCATGTCGGCAATGACATCGTCACTGATGGGAATGTCAAAACGCTTGCGGAACTCGCGGAGCTCCTTCTCGTTCATTTTTTTCTGCTGATGCGAAATGTTTTTCCCCTCGCCCGCTTCGCCGAGGCCGTAGCCCTTGACTGTCTTGGCGAGCACCACCGTCGGCTGGCCTTTGTGGTCCATCGCGGATTTGTAAGCCGCATACATTTTGCGCACGTCGTGACCGCCGCGCAGCAACTTGGAAATCTGTTCGTCGCTCAGATGATTGACGAGTTCGAGCAACGGCGGATATTTGCCGAAGAAATGTTTGCGCGTGTAGCTCCCGGGCTCGACGATGTATTTTTGGTAGTCGCCATCCACGCATTCTTCCATGCGCTTGAGCAGCAGCCCGGTTTTGTCGCGCTTGATGATCTCGTCCCATTCCGTGCCCCAAATCACTTTGATGACATTCCAGCCCGCGCCGTGAAACAGGCCTTCGAGTTCCTGGATAATTTTTCCATTGCCGCGCACCGGTCCGTCGAGCCGTTGCAGATTGCAATTCACCACCCAGATGATGTTGTTTAGATTCTCTCGCGCCGCGAGCGTGATCGCACCGAGCGATTCGGGCTCATCTGATTCGCCGTCGCCGAGGAAGGCCCAAACCTTAGGCTCTTCCTTCCATTTCACGAGGCCGCGCGCTTGCAGATAGCGGTTAAACCGCGCTTGATACAGCGACATGATCGGGCCGAGACCCATCGAGACGGTGGGGAACTGCCAGAATTCCGGCATCAAATACGGATGTGGATATGACGACAACCCGCCGCCCTCAGCAAGTTCCTGCCGGAAATTTTGCAACTGCTTTTCATCCAAACGGCCTTCGAGAAAAGCGCGCGCATACATGCCGGGCGCGGCGTGGCCTTGAAAATAAACAATGTCGCCGGGAAAATCATCGGTCGCGCCACGGAAGAAATGATTCTGCGCCACTTCGTAAAGCGTCGCTGACGACGCAAAGGACGCGATGTGTCCGCCGACGTTGGTTGTCGAGTTGGCTTTCACCACCATCGCCATCGCGTTCCAGCGAATGATGCTTTTGATGCGGCGCTCGATCTCACGGTCACCTGGGAAAGCAGCCTCTTGATCGGGAGGAATCGTGTTGACGTAGTGGGTGGTCGATCCGGCCGAGGGCGGCGGGGTGGCGCGCAGTTGCTCGGCGAGCCGTTCCAGCAGTTGCGCCGTGCGCTCCGGTCCCTGGCTTTGCATGGACAGTTCAAAAACCGACTGCAGAGACTGCGACCATTGGTCGCCGCTGCTGGTGGAGGCGGACGCGCCGCGCGAACCGGATATTTCTTTTTTTGATGATTTCACTTGGCTAAACTTGGTATGCAAACGCAAAGACGATGCGTAAGGAATTAAACCGATTTTGTCCTCCCAACACCAGCCAAATTGCAGCCCGATGAAACGGGTGAGCCTCTCATTTTCTGCCATCGCATTAGCACCGGGCTTCAGCCCGGTGATGGGCGAAGCGCGGTGGTCGGAGCCGTTTCAACGGCTTGCACCGGGAGCCGCCTGGCCGCGCTGTGGGAAACGGTTGAAACCGTTGCATTGCTGCCCCGCCGCCAACCCCCGGCTGAAGCCGGGGGCTAATGAAAACCGAATGCCGTTGCCAAAAACTGAGCTGCTCTCATGAACCGGCTCGACCTCGATTTCCCGGCCCCTGCGGAGAGCCTCGCGAGTGACGAGGTGTTGCTCGACGGGTGCGAGGCCGGCCATGGCGAAGAAACCCTGATGTTCTGGGAACCACGCGAAACCTTCGTCGTCGTCGGCTACGCGAACAGAGTGGCGACCGAAGTGAACGTCGCGGCGTGCGCGGCCAAAGGCATCCCGATTTTCCGCCGCTGCTCCGGCGGCGGGACCGTCGTGCAAATGCGCGGCGGACTGAACTACTCGCTGATTTTACGCATCACACCGGATGGACCAATGCGAAACATCACGTCGGCGAACCAGTTCATCATGGAAAGGAATCGGGCGGCGATTGACACGCTTCGGGGCGAATTCAAAATTCAAAATCCAAAATCCAAAATTTCAGTCAGAGGCCACACCGACCTGTGCCTCGGCGATTTGAAATTTTCCGGCAACGCCCAGCGCCGCTGCCGGCGGTTTCTGTTGTTTCACGGTTCGCTTTTGTTGAACTGCGACCTGGATTTGATCGCTGAATTGCTGCCGATGCCGTCGCTCGAACCCGATTATCGCGCGCATCGCCCGCACGGGGATTTTGTGACCAACCTGAATGTGCCAGCGGAGAAGGTGAAAGCCGCGCTGGCGCAAGCTTGGAACGTGGACGGGATTGCAGAACCACCGCCCGGGGAAGCCCTAAAAAAACTCGCGCGGGGGAAATATGCGACGCGCGAGTGGAACTTGAAGTTTTAGGCTCCTCGCCCCGTCGCCGTTGCATTGTGGAAAAGCGGCGGAGGGCCACCGCACTCCCTGGCGCTGGCGCGTTGGCCGAGCATTCCCGAACCGCGCGGAGCGTCGTGGAGTGCGCCAGCCCTCTGGGGCTTTAGGCGGAGAGGCGATGGCCGGACGGGGTTTGCGGACAATTGGGAGCCGCGTAAGCCGGCGAAGGCGCGAACCGTTCCGCAGACGGCAGGCGGCCGTTAGCATATCAATGGCGATTTGACGGCCCCAACATACTTGGCGCGACCAATATTGCTTTCACCATTCCGGCGGTTTTTGCAACCAACACAGGAATTGATTCCGTCGTGACCAAGTCAGCGGGCAGTGTCACGAGTTCCAATGCGTTTTTGATGGTGATAGTTCCGCCGACGATGGCCTTGAAATTATTGGCGGGTTATCCGCTGCTGAAACTGAATGGCATGTTGAGCAACAATTTCACGGTGCCATACAGCCCGGATTTGATCGGCTCCAATTGGATTACGCTGCAAATCTTTTCCAATTTGCTGACGAGTCCGTCTCTGTTTCTTGATCCTGCTGGCAGCGGCCAACCGGCGCGGTTTTATCGGGTGTGGATGCAGTGAGTTAATTGTAATTCATCCACAGCTTTCAAACCGCTGGCATTGGACATTTTTGCGGGTTTTCTCGGGATCGAAAATTTGTCCATTTATGGCGAGGTAAACTCCCGGCGGCAGGGTTTGCGCGGCGATGACGGCGGTGCCGAGATTGAACGCCGCGTCGGTGATGCGCAGGCGCGCGGGTTGCATGGAACCGGTCAGCACAATGGTTTTGCCGGGAATACCCCGCAACACCAGCGCGGTCTGGACCATGGTGTCGGTGCCGTGGGTGACGACGATGCGCGGGGCCGGATCAGCGGCAATGCGGTCGCGGATGAGCCGGCGATCGGCGTCGGTCAGGTCGAGGCTGTCCTTGCGCAGGATGGATTCGACCTCATGCTCGAAAGCGACGTGGGCGTCCTGCAACAGTTCAGTGACTTGGGGCGGGCCGACTTGAAATTCGCTGTTCGCGTCGAAATAGACTTTGTCAATCGTGCCGCCGGTAGTGTAGAACTTGATCTTCATCACAGCCGCGCCGCGAGCGCCGCCTGGCTCGTCGCGAGAACTTCCTGGTGCAACGATTTGCCATGCGAATCCATCGTCACCACGGCGGGAAAATCCACCACGGCTAGTTCCCAAATAGCTTCGGGCGACCCAAACTTTTCCAGGAAATAGACGTTGGTCACTTTTTTGATGCACTCAGCCAGCACCTGGGCCGCGCCGCCGATGCCGTGAAAATAAACACAACCATATTCCTTGCAGGCTGCGAGCGTGCGATCGCCCATGCCGCCTTTGCCGATGACGCCGCGCAAACCGAAGTCGCGGATGACCTGCCATTGATAAGGTTCCTCGCGAATGGACGTGGTCGGGCCGGCCGCAGTGCATTTGTAAGTGCCGTCGTCCTGCTTCATCATCACCGGGCCGCAGTGATAAATAATGCCGTCCTTAAAACTCACGCCCGGTGGCAATGTCCCGCCTTCGTGCAGATATTTGTGAACCGCATCGCGCCCGGTGAAGACGGTGCCGGTAATCAACACCTCGTCGCCGACTTTTAGCGCCCGGATTTTTTCTTCGGTGAAAGGAAAACTCAATTTAATCATGGCCCTTCCAAAATAATAATTTTTGCCGCAGATGCACCAAGATTCTTTCGTCCGCTTCCCCAGCTGAATTCCTCTGCTTGCGTGCCGGACAAAAAATCTTACAATTCACATAATGAAATTTGCTCTAGCCATCGCGGTTTTTGTCGGGTTCGCCTTCTTCATCAGCTGGGGCATTCTCCTACTGCTGGCGGGACATCCGTGGCTGCTCATCTGCGCCGTGCTCCTGTTCCTCGGCACGTTCATCAAATTCGGCTGTCTGGCGAACTGAGGATTTATTTCGCGGGCACGGGAAACTTCTGCAGCATCGCCGCCTGGATCTGCGCCCACGTGGGGCAATTCAACCCTTTCGTTCCTGCGGCCACGCCGGAGGCGTAAGCCGTGGCCGGCGAAGTGCCCTGAACGGCGAAGGTCTGTCCCCCGTAAGAAAAAACCGTCGTGCCGGGCAACGCCATGTCCACCTGCGGCGAGAAATTCGCATACGCGGCAAGTTGCCCTGGATGACTTAACGCGGTGACGTCGTTGACTCCTGGGTAGGCCCCCGGATACGTCGGATCGCTGACGGGTTGGTTGCCTGCCGCCGCAAAAATGACGATGCCCTTGGCCAGCGCCTGTTTGATGATGTCGTTCAAAATTGCGCTGTCGGTCGTGCCGCCAAGACTCATGTTCAGCACCGTCGCGCCACCATTCACGGCCGCCTGAATGCCGAGTGCAACATTCCAACTGGTGGTGGTTTCGCTCTGGTCATAAACCACCACGGACAGAATTCTCACCGGACTATTTCCGTTCGAGGCTTGGGCAATTGCCTGGGCCATCGCATTGGCCATGGCCGTCCCGTGCGTGGGTGCGGACGCCGTGTTGGCCGGCAAATCGCCGACCACAGAAATGGCTTTCAACAAAATCGGATCAAGCTGGCTGCCGAGCGATTGCACCTGCGTATCAATCAACCCAACCACTGGGCTGCACGGGTCGTTCTTGGTCGGGGTCTCCAGTGTGAGTGCGGGCGTGGCACTGGCCGGCGCATTGGCGATCATCTGGGGTGCGGGCGGCGCATCGAAAATGTAATTGTAATCCACCGCGGCCACCTCGCTGTTGCCTTGTAGTTTGGCGAGCGCGGCATCGGTCGCGGCGGCGTCCGCAAATTCGAGCCGGTAAATGCCTGCCTTCTCGTCGCGGCCGGTGACTTTCGCGCCGAGCGATTTTGCCAGCGCGTCAATGTCCGCGCCCGGCTTGAGCTTCACGATCAATTCATTGGCGACATGTTTTTGCCGCTTCACCACGCGCTTGCCTGCCGCCACGGCCTGCGTGGCGTTCTTCATGGTGGTGGTGAAGACGTAAAGCTGCGTCGGCCCATTGGTTTTCGGCACCAGTGCAAAATTCAAATCACCGAGCAATTTGTGCAGCGCTTCGCCCGCCGGCAGGCTGGAAAATTTGGTGGAGGCAACATGTGCCGCGCCTGGCTCCACAAAAATATGCCAGCCGGTTTGATGCGCGATGTCCTCCAATAAAGGCCAGAGCGCTTTGCCGCGCAGTTCCGCGCTCACGGAATCGGCGGCTAAATCGCTCGCGGTGAGCCAGACGAGGGAATTGGTCTCCGCCGCCCGCGCGCACAGCCCAGCCACCAGCGGGAGGCAAAATAATAATTGGCGCAACTTAATCATTGGTGAATTGGAGTGCTTGGTCGGTGGCAGCGTTCAGTTTATTTCTTCGCTGTGACCGCTTGCACCCAAGGTTGATTGTCCAGATACCAGCGGATCGTCTCGCGGATGCCGTCTTCAAACTTGTGCGCCGGCGTCCAGCCAAGCTCGCGTTGAATCTTCGTCGCGTCAATCGCATAGCGCCGGTCGTGGCCGGGGCGGTCGGTGACGAAGGAGATGAGCTGGCGGGAATTGCCGCCGAGTTGCGGCGCGAATTCATCAATCGTATCGCAGATCAACTGCACGATGTGGAGGTTCGCCCATTCGTTGTGGCCGCCAATATTGTAAGTTTCGCCCAGCGTGCCGCGATTCACCACCGTCCACAACGCTTCGGCGTGATCGCGGACATAAAGCCAGTCGCGCACATTCATGCCGTCGCCATAGACGGGAACTTTTTTGCGCGCCAGCACGCTTTGGATGACGACGGGAATCAATTTTTCCGGAAACTGAAACGGGCCGTAGTTGTTGGAGCAATTCGTGATGACGGTCGGCAATCCGTAAGTGTGGTGATACGCGCGCACCAGAAAATCGGAGGACGCTTTGCTGGAGGAATACGGCGAGTTTGGCGCGTAAGGCGTGGTCTCGGTGAAAAGTCCCGTGGCACCGAGCGAGCCGTAAACTTCATCGGTCGAGACGTGGTGGAATTTCTTGCCGTCGAATTTTCCATTCCAAAATCCGCGACATGCTTCCAGCAGATTGAACGTGCCGAGAATGTTCGTCGTGATGAAATCGCCGGGCCCGGTGATGGAACGATCCACATGCGATTCCGCCGCGAGGTGCATGACATGGCTGATGGCGTGTTTCTCGACCACTTGGAGCGTCGCCGCCTTGTCGCGCAAATCCACTTGCTCAAAACGGTATTTGGGATGCTGGGAAACGGTTTCCAAATTTTCCAAACGCCCGGCGTAAGTCAGACAATCCAAGTTGACGAGCTTGGTAACGCGCGCGTCGTCAATGACATGGTGTATCAGGTTCGAGCCGATAAAGCCCGCGCCGCCGGTGATGAGTAGATTCATAAAATGAAAATTAACAACAAAGACGCGAAGACGCTAAGATTTGGTGAGATTCAACACGCGCTGAATGCCGTGCTTGATCAGAACCTCGTTGAAATTGATTAGCAATCCCAAAGACAGGCGGGTCAATTTGAGATAGGTGATGACCTGTGCTTTGTGGATGGGCAGCACCTGTTCGACCGCCTTCAACTCGATTAACAGCTTCGCCTCCACGATGACATCGGCACGAAAACCGACTTCGATACGGACGCCCTTGTAGTTGAGTGGAATGGGCAGTTCTTTCTGATACGCCACGCCACGCAAGCCAAGTTCATGAACAATGCAGACCTGATAGGCGCTTTCGAGCAAGCCCGGACCCAGTTCAGTATGCACCGCGAACGCAGCATCCACGGCCAAAGTCGCCAACCGCTCAACCTCCGGTGAAATGATGATCCGATTCATTTTGTCTTCCTTTGCGTCTTCGCGTCTTTGTTGTTCATCATTCCGGCTTCCAGTTCTTCAGCGAGTCTTCCAACGCTTCCTCGACGCCACGGATCTTGACGCCGGTTGCCAGCAGTTTGGAAACATCCATGACACAATTCGATCGCGGTGTTTTGGCGGCAACTTTGTAAAACTCCGCGTCGCTCGACCAGTATTCAAATTCATGTTTCGGCTGGAGCACCTTGGCCAGCGTCTCCACGACATGGCGCGTCGTCACGAAGCCGGGATTCGTCACATTATAAATACCGAACGGTGCCCGCTGTTCCCAGGTGTCGAGGCACGCCTTCACATAATCGGCGCGGTGCGAAATGGAATTCACGTTGTCATAAACCTTCGCGTAACGCTGCACTTTGCTCAGGTAGTTGCGCTTATTATCGAATTCATCAAATGGAATCCGCAGCCGCCAGATATAGCTTTGACCCATGCCCGACATCGCTTCCTCGCCCAGCGCCTTCGTGCCGCTGTAAAAACTGCACGGTTGGTCGCGGAAGGAAAAATTTGGCGTATCCGTTTCGGTGAAGCCGCGAATGTTCTGCGGCGCTTGGGCCACGAGCGCACGCATCGCGGGTTGGCTCATGTCCTTTTCCGTGCGCACGCTTCCGTTCTCGAAAATTTTCGCACCGCTATAAATGCAGCCGCTGGAAACGTGACCCCACGGAATGCCCGCCGCCGCGCAAGCGTGCGCGATGGTCTGGGGCAAGAGCGCATTGCCCAGCAGCGTGCCAGCCTTGTCGAGTTCGCACGCGTCCACGTTTGGTTTGCCCGTGTAGCCGGCGGCATTGATGACGAACGCGGGCGATTTCGCTTTCAGAAAATCCAGCAGCAAATCGAAGCGGGTGTAATCCACCTGCGCACGGGAAAGCGGGATAAATTCCTTTTTGCGCCGTTGCAGTTCTTTGGCGAAGGCCTCGCCGATGTAGCCGGTGGCACCGAGAAGTAAGATCATAATCAATTGAGCAGGCGTTTTGCCTCGGCCACCACCTCGTTTTCCAAATAAGTGCGATATTCGCAGTTGGGCATCGCAGCGACAATTTTCTCCAATTGCGCGAGCGAGACGAAACCTTGGTGGAACGCCGCCTCTTCGGGGCAGCCGATCTTGATCCCGGCGCGTTTTTCAATCGTCTGCACATACGCGCTGGCCTCGTGTAGGCTGGTGCTCGTGCCGGCATCCAGCCACGCAAAACCACGGCTGAGCCGTTGCACGCGCAACTGCCCGCGCCGCAGATATTCCACATTCACCGCCGTGATTTCCAGTTCGCCCCGCGCCGACGGCTGCAGATTCTTGGCAATGTCCACGACTTGGTTATCGCAGATGTATAGCCCCGGCACGGCGTAGTTGCTCTTGGGCGATTTCGGTTTTTCCTCAATGGAAACGGCCTTGCCCGCCGCATCGAATTCCACCACGCCGTAGCGTTCCGGATCGTTGACATGATAACCGTAGATCGTCTCCCCGCTCTTGAAATCGGCGAAGGCGCGAAAAAACGAATCGCCGCCATAGAAAATGTTGTCGCCGAGAATCAGTGTCACGTTGTCCCTGCCGATGAAGCTCTCCGCGATCAGAAACGCCTGCGCGATGCCCGCCGGTTTGGCCTGCTCGCGATATTCGATGGTCACGCCAAAACGTGAACCATCGCCAAGCAGTTGCTGGAAGCGCGGCAGGTCGTGCGGCGTGGAAATCAGGCACAACTCGCGGATGCCGCCCTCGATGAGCGTCGTCAGCGGGTAATAAACCATCGGTTTGTCATAAACCGGCTGGAGTTGTTTGCTCGCGACGAGCGTGAGCGGATACAGCCGGGAGCCGGCGCCGCCGGCGAGGATGATGCCTTTCATTTGTGCGTCAGGGTAGTTTTAGCCGTCGAATTTCGCCAATAAAAAAGCCGCGTTTTTTCACGCGGCTTGAAAACTGATTTTGAATTAATTCGGCACGGCATCCTGCGCCGCCGCTTTCTGGTTGAACAGCAATTTGTCCGCTTCAGCGGTGACTTGAATCAAATCACCCTCGTGCAGCGCGCCCTTGAGGATTTCCTCGGCCAGCGGGTCTTCAAAAAACTTCTCGACGGCCCGGCGCATCGGCCGCGCGCCGTATTGCGGATCATAGCCTTTCTCCACGAGAAAGTCCTTGGCCTTGTCGTCCAGTTCGAGCCGGAGGTTCTTTTTGCGCAACCGCTCCAAAACTTTCTCCACTTCCAATCCGAGAATTTGGATGAGATCCGGCTTGGTGAACGAGCGGAACACGATCAAGTCGTCGAGCCGGTTCAAAAATTCCGGGCGGAAGGTTTTCTTGGCCTCTTCCAAAACGCGTTCGCGGGCCTTTTCGTAGCTGTGCTCGTCCGTGATCGGCGCGAAGCCGAGCGTGGAGGATTTCTTGAGCGTGTCCGAGCCGACGTTCGACGTCATCAAAATGATCGTGTTGCGGAAATTCACGGCGCGGCCGAGGCTGTCGGTCAATTTGCCTTCTTCCAAAATCTGCAACAGCATGTTCCACACGTCGGGGTGCGCTTTTTCGATTTCGTCAAACAGCACGACGGAATACGGATTGCGCCGCACTTTTTCGGTGAGCTGGCCGCCTTCTTCGTAGCCGACGTAGCCGGGCGGCGAACCCACGAGGCGCGACACGTTAAACTTCTCCATGTATTCGCTCATGTCGAGCTGGATGAGCGATTTCGTGTCGCCGAACATCTGCTCCGCGAGCGTCTTCGCCAGCAACGTTTTGCCCACGCCCGTCGGGCCGAGCAAAAGAAACGTTCCGATCGGGCGACGTGGATCTTTCAAGTCCGCGCGCGAACGGCGCAAGGCCTTGCACAAAGACGAAACCGCTTCGCGCTGGCCGACGACGACTTTTTCCATCTCGGTTTCAACGGTGAGCAACCGCTGCATCTCGCCCTGGCCCATGCGCTGGAGCGGAATGCCGGTCCATTTGGAGACGACATGCAAAATTTCTTCCTCGTCCACCTTGATGCGCTTTTCATCGCCCTTGGTGCGCCACTCTTTGAGCAGCGTTTCCATTTTGTCCTTCGCCTGCTTTTCCTGGTCACGCATCTTGGCCGCGCCCTCGAAATCCTGGTTCTTGATGGACTTTTCCTTCTTGCCTTTGATCTCTTCGATCTCGGCTTCCATCGCCTTGATTTCGGGCGGACGCGTCATCGTGCTGATGCGGGCGCGGGAACCGGCTTCGTCCATAACATCAATCGCCTTGTCCGGCAAAAACCGGTCGGTGATGTAACGGTCGGAAAGTTTCACCGCCGCTTCCACGGAGGCATCGGTGAACTCCGCCTTGTGATGTTCCTCGTATTTGTGGCGCAGGCCTTTCAAGATTTCGATCGCGTCCTCAATCGAAGGGGCCTCGACCTTGACCGATTGGAACCGGCGTTCCAGCGCGGCGTCTTTCTCGATGTATTTCCGATATTCGTTCAGCGTCGTCGCGCCGACACATTGCATTTCGCCGCGGGATAGTGCGGGTTTAATGATATTGCTCGCGTCCATCGTGCCTTCGGCTGATCCCGCGCCGACGATCGTATGCAACTCGTCAATGAACAGAATCACGTTTTTCGCGCGGCGGATTTCGTCCATTACCGCCTTGATGCGTTCCTCGAACTGGCCGCGATATTTCGTGCCCGCCACCATCAGCGCGAGGTCGAGGGTGATGACGCGCTTGCTCAGCAGCAGTTCCGGCACGTTGCCCTTGACGATTTCCTGGGCGAGGCCTTCGACGATGGCCGTCTTGCCCACGCCCGCTTCACCCAGCAGCACCGGATTGTTCTTCGTGCGCCGGCAAAGGATCTGGATGACACGCTCGATTTCGCTTTTTCGGCCGATGACCGGGTCCATGTCGCCCTTGCGGCAAATCTCGGTCAGGTCGCGGCCAAAGGCTTTCAACGCGGGCGTCTTCACTTCGCCTTTTTTCTCCGGGCCGGCGGCGGCTTTTTCGCCAGGCTCGGCCGGCGGCGATTCCTCGCCCGGTTGCCCGCTGAAATTGGGATCTAATTCCTTCAACGTTTCCTGCCGCGCCACCTCGATGTCCACGTCGAGACTGCGCAACACTTTCGCCGCCACGCCGTCGCCTTCGCGCAACAGTCCGAGCAGCAAATGTTCCGTGCCGACGTAAGTGTGGTTCAGGTTTTTTGCTTCCTTCTGCGCCAGGGCGATCACTTTTTTGACGCGGGGCGTGTAGGGAATATTGCCGATCATTTTTTGATCCGGGCCGGTGCCGACCTGTTTCTCCACCTCCATGCGGACGGTTTCGAGATCCAGTCCCATCTTGGTGAGAACATTGACCGCCACGCCCTGACCCAATTTAATCAGGCCGAGCAACAGATGCTCGGTGCCGAGAAAATTATGGTTCAGCCGGTCGGCTTCCTTGCGCGCCAGCGCCAGCACCTGCTGCGCCCGCGGCGTAAAATTGCTCATTGCTTCATCGCTCATACTCGAAACATTCTGCTATGAGTCGGCTGGTTTGTCCAACGCCAACCGGAAAAATCAAGGCTGCTCGCCCAAAGCAATTGCGCCCGACCGAACGCCCTGGCCGGCACGTCCCAACCCATTTCGCAAATCAAAATGGAAGAGCCGGGCTGGCGTCTTCACCCGGCCTCGGCAAGGAGATTCGCCGCCAGCGTTGGCCGGCTGTAGGCCGGCGCCACAACCGGACCTGGCCGGCGGGAAAGTCTATTTCAGACGGCGAGTTCAATGGTGGCGGCGGAAATTTGCTTTCACCACCGCACGCGGTCTGTTAGAAAATCGGCGTGCGCAAACTATTTTTATGCTTCGGACTCTGGCTCGGCTTCGTGGCACTGGCGGCGACTGCGGAGACGCTGACGTTGACCGACGGCTCTTCGTTCACCGGCGACGTGGTGAAATTTGATGACAACGGCCTGATGCTGCGCGCCACCGGCGATGTTTACACCAATTTGCCGTGGGGTCGGTTTTCGCAGGAATCGCTGCTGCAACTGGCGCAAACCCCCAAAATTAAACTGCTGGTCGAACCCTTCATCCTGCCGACGGAATCGCAACGGCCCGCGAAACCGGAAATCAAAGTCAACCCCGTCGTGCGGTTGCAACGGCCCGACCATCCCGCCTTGATCGGCGGATTGGTGGCCTCGCCGGTGGGGTTGTGCATCCTGCTCGTGCTTTATCTGGCGAATCTTTATGCCGGCTTTGAAGTGGCGGTGGTGCGGGCGCGGTCCATTCCGCTGGTGATGTGTGTGTGTGCAGTCTTGCCAGTGATCGGGCAGATCATCTTTCTCTCGCTGCCGGTGCAACTGGAAGCGGAGCCGGACTTGGAACCATTGGCGGAGGATGGCACGCCGGGCACCACGCCCGTCATCAGCATCGGCGACGCGTCGTGGAAACAGCCGGAGGAAGTCAAGAAGCCGCAGGCGCTGATTTATGCGCGGGGCAAATTCACCTTCAACAAGCGCTTCCTCGAAACCAAATTCGCGGGCTTCGCCAGCGCCGAGCCGGCAGGCGATGCCAAGAATTATTCGATGGAGGTGAAGACGCCCAAGGAATCCATCGCCATCGAACGCATCACGCAAATTACCGCGACCGGGGTGGTTTTTGAAACTGCCCAACGCGGGCCGGTGACGGTGCCGTTCACGGACATTCAGGAAATCAAGCTCAACCCCAAAGCGGCGGTGTGAATTCCCGCCTCCGCTGTGGCATCCAGTGGTAATCGTGCCCATGACACCGCTGCGAATCATTTTCATGGGGACTGCGGAGTTGTCCTGCGCCAGCCTGAGCAGACTTTCCAGCGACCATTTGTTTCAGGTCGTCGCCGTCGTCACCCAACCCGACAAACCCAAAGGTCGCGACCTCAAACTCACACCCTCGCCGGTAAAAGTTCTCGCGGAGAAATTGAAGCTTCCCGTGCGGCAACCACTCAAGGCTCGGGATGAACATTTCATCTGCCAGCTTCGCGAACTGAAGCCGGACTTGATGGTGGTCGTGGCCTACGGACAAATTTTGCCGCAGAGCCTGTTGGACCTGCCGCCGCACGGCTGCCTCAATGTCCATACCTCGCTGCTGCCGAAATATCGCGGGGCCGCGCCGATCCAGAGGGCGATTGCCGAGGGTGAACCAGAAACCGGAGTGACTGTTATGCAGATGGATGCCGGCCTCGACACCGGCCCGATGCTCGCCAGCCGCCGCACGCCGATTCTGCCCACGGACGATTCGCAAAGCCTGCACGATCGGCTCGCGCAACTCGGCGCGGAACTGCTCGGCGAAACCATTCCCGCTTACGTCGCCGGAAAAGTTTTGCCGCAGCCGCAGCCGGCTGCTGGGGCCACCTACGCCGCGAAAATTAAGAAGGAAGATGGCCAGATTGACTGGGCCAAACCAGCGGTTCAAATCTGGAACCGGCTCCGCGCCTTCACGCCGTGGCCTGGGGCGTTCACATTTTTTGAAGCGCAACCCAAACCTCAGTTGCTGAAAATCTGGAAAGCCGA
This sequence comes from uncultured Verrucomicrobia subdivision 3 bacterium, assembly GCA_903850425.1. Taxonomy (GTDB): domain Bacteria; phylum Verrucomicrobiota; class Verrucomicrobiia; order Limisphaerales; family UBA11358; genus UBA11358. The sequence continues at coordinate 40,580 of CAINLR010000188.1, forward strand.
GGTTGTGGAAAAATCCGGGGACATCGGAACGGTTTTATCGGCCGACAAAACCGGCATCATCGTCGGCTGCGGCCAGGGGGCGCTGCGGATTTTGGAATTGCAGCGCGAAGGCGGCAAGCGGCTACCGGCGGAACCATTTCTCGCTGGATTTCCGCTGAAGCCGGGCGGAGCGTTCGGCTCGTCATGCACGCCCTGATCAAAGAGGCCGATGAATTGCTACAAAAGCCATGAGTGAACCAAAAGACAAACGGCCTGACGCAGATTCGCCGAAGGAGACCATCGTTCTGTCCTTTCCAGAGCCGCCAGGCGAACAGGCTGGCGATCGGATTGGTCAATACAAGTTGCTCCAGGAAATCGGCGAGGGCGGCATGGGCACCGTGTGGATGGCAGAGCAGCAGGAACCCGTCCGCCGCCGTGTCGCCCTCAAGGTCATCAAGCTGGGGATGGATACCAAGCAGGTCATCGGTCGCTTCGAGGCGGAGCGGCAAGCCTTGGCCCTGATGGATCATCCCAACATCGCCAAAGTGCTGGACGCTGGTAGCACGAAGAATGGCCGACCGTTCTTCGCCATGGAACTGGTCAAGGGAGTTCCCATCACTCGCTATTGTGACGAACACCGGGTTGGCACCAAGGAACGCCTCAAGCTCTTCACCGATGTCTGCCACGCCATTCAGCACGCACATCAAAAGGGCATCATTCACCGCGACATCAAGCCGTCGAATATTTTGGTGACACTCAACGACGGTGTGCCCATGCCCAAGGTGATTGATTTCGGGATAGCCAAGGCCACGGGTGGCCAGACGTTGACCGACAAAACCGTGTTTACGGCGTTTGAGCAATTCATCGGCACGCCGGCTTACATGAGTCCTGAGCAGGCCGAGATGAATGCGTTGGACATTGACACGCGCAGCGACATCTACGCCTTGGGCGTGTTGCTCTACGAACTACTGACCGGCAAGACGCCGTTTGATGCCAAGGCACTCGTGGCGAAGGGGCTCGATGAAAGCCATGAGCGAACCAAAAGACAAAAGGCGTGACGCAGATTCGCCGAAGGAGATCATCCACCTGTCGGCCACGATTCTGTGCAGCGAGCAAGCCGGGAGTGTGAGCCGGCATCACTGATGAGGACTGCCGGCAAGCGATCATGCGTTGGAGTCGGTCTTTGCCGTTGCCAGAATTGCCCGCCGCCACGGCTGGCGCAAAGTGATTGACCCACCGGAAGTTTTTGCGCGGCGTGCCTTCAATGTGAGTCAGCTCCGTCCCTGTTCTGCCGATGAAAACAATTCGCATCTTGTCAAACCACCAAGTCCAAAAGGTTCACTTGTTGTCGCTGCCAAGAACCTGCCCCTCCACAAACCGCCGTTAACCCATATATGGCTTTTTCACGCCCCAACTGAAACTGCGCTTAAATAAAGTGAGTTGCCCGAGACCAAACTCGATGTCAACTCATCCTGCGCTATGCTTTCACTCCCAATCAAGCCGAGCGCTCGCACTTCAATGCCAATTCAAAAACACGATTATGCAGACCGGTAATTAGTAACGCGAAGGGTCCTTTGCGAGCAGCACTTTCGGTATATTCAGCAGCTTCGCGTCAACCCAGGCCTGATCCCGTTGCTTCTTCCGGGGCTCCCAAGGATCGTTATAGTGAATCATAGTTGGGCTCACCCCGGTGAGCACGATGGCGTGCCCGGCGGTGGGATGCCCGTCAATATAATAGCCTGCCGCCCAGATCGGGCCATGCTGGATCAGCAAATCCCGAACGCTATCGCTGGTGAGCCCGGCGGTCGGTTTCGGCACCACTTTCAAGCCTTCGACCTGGACCAGTTCGTCAATGGCGGCCACGGTCAATCCTTTGTCGCCCCGCCACAGTTCGGGAAGTCCCAGTCGCGGGCCCGGACGATAGTAGTAAGAAACCATAGCCGCCGCCGCATACCAACAGGCCATGAATCCATGCTTTGCCTGCTTGCCCTGCGCATTGGGTTGCATCAGGGGTTTGGCGTCGTAGCCTTCTTTCTGTCCTACCAGCGGAACCTCCAACTGTAGGTTGACCAGCAAGGCATCCACCGCGCTCACGAAATTTTCAACCACGCGGTTCTTGTTGCGGACACTGGTCCGCCAGCCTGGTCCCTTGGCGCGAATCCATCCATCCAGGGCCTTCTTCAAATTGATCAGCAGCTTAACCCCCTTGCCCTCGGCTTCATACCGGCGAAGGGCTTCATCAATGGCCTTTAGCTCGGGGCTCCTCGGGGTGAGTGGGCCGGCTTTGGTTTCCTTCATCCAATTCTGATAAGATATAATGGGCATATTTTTCCTTAATTTAAACCGAGTTAACCGCAGAAAAACCGCATCTGATGTTCCTGACATTGGTATGAAAGAGTCTTCGGTCTTTCAAAACTGAGCGGAGTTTGCTTTTCCGCATGCCGCAGCGTGAGCGGTAAGAACTTGGCCCGGCGTCGCGGAGTGCGTGGGCCAAGGGGGTAGTTCTTGGTAATAGAAATTGCGCGCCAGCGCAGTTTGCCAGGGCAGAATCCAATGTAACGATTGAACCCGGTTCCGGGCTAAATTCAACGCGTTTCAGCGCGCCGGCATGTCTGCTGTTCCGGTGCTCCTTACCCAAGCAAAGCGGTCCCTTACGCCTCCGGGATATTTTGCCAACTATGGAGAAGCGGCCAGCAAAAGCTCCGCCCAGCGGGCGGTGGGGTGGCGTTCGAGTGGCAACCATTTGCTGGAAGTTAGGAACTAATGCGAACCAGTGTCAATCCTGATTTTGAAAAAAGGTCGGAGCTATGGCTCGGTCTGCGCGGCTTACCTTCCGATGCGCATGAGCCGTGACTGACTGGCCGCAAAAAAGCGCAAGCGGCGCAAAAGGACTGGTGAAAATCTTGCCTTTGCCGTGGACGAATGCTTCCCCCAGCGGGTTAAGCTACCGCCAGTTGCTGGACCCAAACATCCCCGTTCCTTCTTGAGCCTTTTTGCGGCCATTCCCATCGCGAAATTTAGGTTCAGGCACGAATTGACAGGTGTCCGCCGCCGGCGAAACCGAGTATGACCGGCGGCACGATGAATGGCTGGTCACAGTTGCCGCTGGGAACTGTGGCCGATTCATGCCACTGTTGGGCGGCGCTGATTTGGCGACAATGATACAATTCAACCCAGATTCATTTTGAAGACAATATTTGCTTTCCAGTTCCGATGGCTGCTGATGGTTGGCTTCATCATGGTCGGCCATATGACGCTTTCGCCGCTGGCGCGGGCGGATGGGACGGGAACGCCGCCGTTCGCCAAGGGCGCGGATGTGAGCTGGGTGACGCAGATGGAAGCGGATGGATACAGTTGGTGTGCCCGCGACGGCACGCCGAAAGATCTGTTTCAAATCTTGACGAATCTCGGCCTCAACTCGATCCGGCTCCGGGTCTGGGTCAATCCCGTCAATGGCTGGAATAACCAAGCGGATACCGTCGCCAAGGCGATGCGTGCCCGCAACGCGGGCCTGCGCGTGATGATAGATTTTCATTACAGCGATACCTGGGCCGACCCCGGGCACCAACCCACGCCGGCGGCCTGGACTAATTTTACGACCGCGCAACTGATCTCCGCTGTCTATGACCATACCTACAATGTAATGAGTGGATTAAAGTCTGCCGGAGTGGATGCCGAATGGGTGCAGGTGGGCAATGAAATCAGTTGCGGCCTGTTGTGGCCGAACGGATATACCTGTGGGCCGACCAACAACCTGACCAATGTGGTCGCCATGATCAACAGCGGTTACGCCGCCGTCAAAGCCGTGAGCCCTTCGACCCGGGTGATCATTCACCTGAACAACGGGCAGAACAACTATCGCTGGTGGTTTGATCCGGCCGTGAATCTGGGCGTCCACTTCGACGTGATTGGACTATCGCTCTATCCGACGACGAATACGAACTGGATGAGTGATACGGCCGCCGCGTTTGCCAATATGTCCGACATAGCCGCCCGCTATGGCAAGGAGGTTATGATTGCCGAAACTGGCATGGATGCCACGGTGGCGCAAGCCTGTCAAAACATGCTCGCGGACCTGATGAATAAGACGCGGTCAGTCCCAAGTAATAGGGGTATCGGGCTTTTCTACTGGGAACCCGAAGCCTATGCCTATTGGGGGCAGTCGGCCTGGTTGAGTAACGGGCGTCCAACCATTGCCATGGATGCGTTTGCGTTTACACCGAACCAGCCGCCGGGGAGTCCGGCGTTGTCGGCTACCAATGGCCCGGCGAAAGTGCAATTGAACTGGACCGTTCCCGTTGGTGCCACCAGTTACAAGGTGAAACGATCGGTCGTCAGCGGTGGTCCCTATACCGTCATCACCAGCCTGACAGCCACAAATTTTGCCGACACCAACGTGCTGAGTGAGACCCCTTACTACTATGTGGTATCAGCGGCGAACGCCTTTGGCGAAGGAGCCAATGCCAGCGAAGTGGTGGGGTTTAACACAACCAACGCCGTGGCCCTTTACGCCTTTGAAGGTGAGGTCCGGGATACGAGTGGCGACGGCAAACACGGTATTAACTACGGCGTTACTTTTACCACGGGAAAAATCGGCGCGCAGGCGGCCCAGTTTAATGGCAGCAATGCCTGGGTGCAGATTCCGGCCTCGATCGGCAGCTCTAGCCTGTCCATCGCGCTGTGGGTGAAAACAACCGATAGTGGCAGTTCGGGTCAATGGTATGCCGGCGAAGGCTTGGTGGATGGTGAAGTCTCCGGCTCCCAGAATGATTTTGGCACGGCGCTCGGCGGCGGCAAGTTCGCCTTCGGTATTGGCAATGCCGATACGACGGTGAGCTCCACCAAATTGATCAACAACGGCGCGTGGCATCACGTCGCCGCCACGTGGGATGCGGCCACCGGCGCGATGAAGGTGTATGTGGATGGACTTTTGGATGGGAGCGGCACCGGCCCGGTTGGCGCCCGCACCGCGCTCACCGATAATCTCCACCTTGGCAATAGTCACAACGGCGGACACTATTTTAAAGGCTCGCTGGATGACGTCCAACTCTATGGCCGCGTTTTGAGCGCCACGGAAATAGCTGCGTTGGCCGGAACGGCGTTGCCCCAGGTTTCGAGCAGGGTTTGGGCACTGAGTGGAAACGGTCAGGCGGAACTATATTGGAACACTGCGATTGGCGCGGCGAGTTACAATGTAAAACGCTCGACCAACGGGGGAGCCAGCTATGTTCCGCTTGCCACCAATTGGTTCAGCCCGGTCTTAACTAACTCCGGATTGAGCAACGAACTGACTTACTTCTATGTTGTCTCGGCCGTTAACACTACGGGCGAAGGCGCGGACTCGACGGCGGTTGGCGTCACACCGCACGGACCGCCTCTCATCGGGGCCGCGCTGATGGTAAGTGGCAGCCAACTTTCCCTAACCATGCCCGGTTGGGCAAGCAACTATGCCGTCTATGCGGCGACTAATCTCGCCTCGCCGAACTGGCGTCCCGTCACCAATGCGCCGCAGAGCAGCAATGGCGTGTTATACTTGAACGTGCCCGCGACCAATCAGGTTCAAGAATTTTTCCGTTTGAGCTATCCAGGAAACTCATCGTGATGCCCGCCTCGACTCAACTGACAAATCAGCGAGTTTAGTTCACACGCAACCCACGGGATTTTGAAAAGGCGCTGGCACAATTTGGCAGGCGCAAACCAACTTCAGCCTGGCGTGGGCGGCCACCGCCGGCCGCACCTATCAGGTGGAATACTCGACGGACTTGCTTTCCTGGTTCGCCTCGCCAACCGGCGAAGTGATCGCCAGCGGTCCCACTGCCAGTTGGACTGATAACGGACCGCCCGACACCGTCGCCATACCCTATGCGGTTCCCCAAAGATTCTACCGCGTCTTCCAGTTCGGTTCCCCGTAGTCCACGCCGTTGAACCCACAGGCCGCCATTGGAATGGCCGCAAATCGGCACAAGAATAAACGAGGATGCTTGAATTGATTTTGTGCCATCCGTATTTACGCATGGATTTTCTCCGGCATTTCCAAAACAATGGCCGCATGGTTCGAATCAAACTTCGCCTTCCCCACTTTGTGGCCTTGGCCGCCTTGCTATTCTATGGCCTGACCCTGAGTTGGGGCACGACCTGGAACAGCCTGCCGCTGGCCGCCAAGCTGGCGGGCTGGGACTGGATTCCCATGACCAACGAACCGGTCACATGGTTGCTCACATTGCCGCTGAGTTGGCTACCCACCGGCTGGATTCCCGGCGGCTTGAATTTATTTTTTGCCGTCTGCGGCGCTTTGACTTTGGGGATTTTGGCGCGGTCCATCGAGTTGCTGCCGTGGGATTGTCTGCCGGACGAAAACAGCAAATGGCTCAAATCCCTGCCCGCGCTGCTGGCCTGCACGGTTTGCGGCTTGGAATTTAATTTCTGGCAAGAGGCCACGGCTGCGGCGGGCGTGTTGCTGAACCAGTTGCTGCTGGCGGCGGCCATCTGGTGCCTGCTGGAATATCGCGTCGCTAAGGTCGCGCGCTGGGGCAACGCGGCGGCGCTAATCTGGGGTCTGGGCATGGCGCAGAACTGGGTGATGATTTTAAACCTGCCGCTGTTCGTGGCGGCGCTGATCTGGCTGCGCGGCCGGAATTTTTTCCGCTGGAGTTTTCTGGTGCGGATGGTGCTGTTGGGACTGGCGGGATTTTCTCTCTACGCATTGCTGCCGCTGGTCAACGGCCTCAACCCGCACTCCCCGTGGAGTTTTGGCCAAGCCTGGCTGGTCACGCTGAAAATGACCCGGACGATTTTGGGGACGCGCTATTATTCATTCCGGCCGCAACACCTGATGACCTTCGTGATGGCCATGTATTTTCTGGTGCCGATCCTGCCCTGCCTGGTGCGGTTGAAGGATCTGGGCGGCAAAAACAAATCCAAAGTGGAACGGTTGCAGATGTGGATTTACCGGGCGGCCCGCGTCGCGCTGCTGCTCGTCTGCCTCTGGCTCGCGTTTGCCCCGAGTATCGGCCCGCAGCTGTTTTTGCAGCGGCAATTCGGCCTCGCCCTGCCGCTGTTGAGCTTTGATTATTTGAATGCGCTGGGCATCGGATTTTTGGCGGGTAATTTTTTATTCGTCTCCCAAATCCGGCCCGAGCGGCGCGGGCGCGGGGTCGCCGAAAAAGTCAATTCATGGCTGCGGCATGGGGGTGCTCCCGCCATTTTTCTGGTAGTGGCGGCACTGATGTTTGCCGGCTTGGTAGCCCGCAATGCGCCCGCCCTGCTGACTACCCACCGGCAGCCGCTGGAAGGGTTCGGAAAGCTGGTCGTGAGTTCGTTGCCGGCGGAAGGCGGCATCCTGTTGGGCGAGGATGAGCGCAAACTTGCCGTCGTGCAAGCCGCCTTGTCGCACCGACCTGACAAGGGTCGCTGGCAAGTGGTGAACTTCGGGTTGTTGCCGCTGCCCAAGTATCGGGCCGCCCTGGATCGGCGGCAGCCCAGCGGTTGGCTGACGGCGCAAAGCCGCCATGAACTTAATCGTTTGGAATTGCTCACCTTGCTCCACGGACTGGACCATACCAACCGACTTTTCTACCTCCAGCCAAGTCTGGGGAATATTCTTTTCGAGATGTTGTATCCGCAACCGCACGACGCCACCGCCGAATTGAAGTTTTACGATGAAAACCAAGTGAGCGGCACGCCACAATCACCCCAGGAAATCACCGCCAGTGAGAAATTCTGGGACGATGCCTGGCAAAAGCAAATGGCTTCGCTCAACCCGGCGCATCCGCCGCATCCGTCCGCCGTGACAAAAATGGGCGCAAAATTATTCAACTGGCTGTGCCTGGAACCGGTGCCGGTGCCGCAAAGCCTGGCGCTCGGCAGTTGGTATTCGATTTACCTCGACGGCTGGGGCGTGGAATTGCAGCGCAGCGGACAGCTGCCGGCCGCTCAGCGCCGCTTCGAACAGGCCCTCGTTTTGAACACCAACAGTGTGTCAGCGGCCATCAATCTCCAGTGCAACGCCCGCCTGCAGGCCGGCGAAAAATTAAGCCTCGTCAGTTTGAATGAAATGACGGGCCGGTTTCGCGACCTGCGGGATATTGCCCGGACAATGAACATGTATGGACCGTTTGATGAACCCGGGCTTTGCTATCAGTTGGGGCGCATCTGCCAGCAGGCCAACTGGCCGCGCCAGACCGTGCAGTTAATGGAGCGGACCATCGCCCTCGCGCCCGGCGAGCCGCTGCCGGAACTGGCGTTGGCAGAGTTCTACTCATTCCACCGGATGGATGCCAAAGTTTTTGAGATCGTCAAACGCGTGCGCCCCACCACGGCCCGTTTACCCGCCAACGAGGCGGCGGAGGTGGAAGCGGAATTGTCCGTGTTGGAAGCCAAGGCCTGGATGTCGCAGACCAATGTGGCCAATGCGCGCCGGGTCTTGCAGTCCCTCTTGGATCAGCACCCCGGCGACCTCGCCACCGCCGAACTGGTCTTCAAAGCCTATTTGACTTTTGGCGACCCCACCAATGCCCTGCAACTGGTGGTGGGCAAACTCGCCACCGAACCGGACAATATCGCCGCCCTGAACAATCAGGCCGCCATTTTAATTCAGATGAATCGGGCCGCCGAAGCCATCACGGTTTTGAACCATGCCCTGTCCCTCACCAATACCCCCGCCATCCGACTCAACCGCGCCATCGCCTATCTGCAAAGCAGTAACCTGCCAGCGGCGGAGGCGGAGTATCTCGATTTGGCGAATCAATCGGCGGATGTTTTCAGTGTTCATTATGGCCTCGCGAGCATCGCCGGACAACGCCACGACACCAATCTAGCCAGCCAGCAACTCGCCATCTGTCTCTCGAATGCGCCGCCGGGAACGGTCAAGTGGGAGCGCGCCCGCGCCCAATTGGAAGCACTGAAAGATCCGGCCGGCCAGAATCCTGCGGGAAAGCCACGCCTCACGCCCTGAGCGGTTGGCGCGCGGCAGTGTTACCACGTCGGCGGTTGCCGGGCGGCGGAAAGCGCGTTTCAGCCATTGACAAACCGGCTGAGCCTTCGACATTCTTTTGCTGCGGACGAAGGTAGAAAATCTCATGAAAACAAGCATCTTTTTGAGTTTGTGGGTCGCGGTGGTTGCGAGTTGCCTGACCGTTAGGGCGCACGACAACCCAGCCCAGGCCGCTGCCCGGGCGGCCTTGGAACAAAAGCTGAATGAACTGGACCAGCCGCACAGCCAGCCGGCTCCGACCCTGCCGGCCGGAGCCAAGCTGGAACGGCCGCGGCAAACTGCCACCAACACGACCAACCCGGTCCCCGCAAAGGCCGTGATGCCTCACCCGGCACCGGTCACAACCGCTTCGGCTCCGGTCGCGCCGCCGCCACTGGCTGCCGCTGCGCCGACCGCTTCCACGCCAACTCTGGTCCGCGCCCCGACCCAGGCGACCAGGCCACCGGTGCAGCCGAAGCCGACCAATGAAATTGTGACCATCTATGGAACGGTTTACAAAAACGCGCAGGTGGAAAAAGTGGAGCCGGACGGAATCATCATCAGTTATTGGACTGCGGCCGGCGGGTTAGCCATGTCAAAAGTCTATTTTGAAGATCTTCCCCACGAATTGCGGCAGCAATACCAGAAAAAATAAACGCGTTTGTTGTCAACCGGCGCGGCCAGTTTTGGTTTGCAATTTCGCGGTGATCTTCAAAGATTCACGCCTGTGCCAACGCCCAACCACCCAACTGAATCCGCGCTTGATCAATTGCAGCAAGCGCAACAGGGTGATCCCGAGGCCCTGGCGGATTTGCGCGGCCAGTTTCAACCGGCGCTCGAAAACATTCTGCTGGCGCGCGGCACCGAACGGGCGGAGATGGAAGATGTTTTGGCGGAAATCTGGTCCGAATGCGTGCCGGGGCCAGGCGCCAAACCGTCGCTACTGGTGAAGTTTGGCGGCAAGTTTTCCCTGTTAAGCTGGCTCGCCAGAGTGGCCATCAACCGTTTGATTGACCGCCAGCGGCGAGGAAGAAAGCAGGCGGACGGAGCGGAAACCGATTTTGACGATCTGCCCGGCTTGACGCCGGTGCCGCCGGATGATGTTTTGCAGGCCATCCTGCGCGAGAGTCTGGGTATCGCGTTCGCCCAGTGTTCCGGTGCCAACCTGACGCTGCTGCGCCTGGTCTTTTTACATGGATTAACGCAGCGCGAGGTCGGGCGGATGGTGGGCTGGAACGAATCGAAAACCAGCCGCCAGCTCGCGCAGGCGATGGACGGGATAAAATCGCACACGCTCCAGGAGCTGAAACGACGGGATGCCCAGCTCGAATTGTCGTGGGAGGATTTGCTCGGATTGTGTGCCGATGACGACCTGAGTTTCCTGTGATAACGGACGCGAGCCCAGCGGCAATAATATTTTGCAAGTTTCGGTTTTTGATCCGTCTTATTAGCATGGTGACATTATGACGAATGCTTTTGAAATACTGGCCCGCTTCCTGGAGCGGGGCGATGCGGAGGTGGAGGGACGCCAACTGGAAGCGCCGCCGGAAGCGATCAAGCTGAAGCTGCGCCAGTTTGCGCGCGGCCTGCTGCCCGAGGCGGAACAGCCGGCGCTGATCGCCCAACTCACCGAAAACCGGCACTGGATCTCCCTGCTGGCGGACGAAGTGAAAGCCCTGCGAAATACCAGCGGTAACTAACAAACAACAATTTACTTTGACCACCCGCCTCAATCTCCTGCCGGATCCCGCCTTTCTAAAACTGAGGCCGGAGCTCACCAAACGGCTGACGCGCATTGGTGCCGAGCTGGAGGCCGAGCAGTTCCGCGCGCTGCTGGACCCGTTGATGCTGGATGTGCTGCATCGGGGGGTGGCCGAGGCCGGGGCGCAGGAAGGCACGCTCTGGCTCGCCGATGAGGCGGGGGAATTCCTGGTGCCCGCCTACAACACGGGACCGCACGCCGAAAAATTCGTGGGTCAGTTCAAGCAGCCGTTAAACGCCGGATTGATTTGCATGGTCTTCTGCAGTGAACAACCGTTCCTCGAAAATGACGCTTCCAAAAATCCGAATCAAAGCAAGCTGCTGGATGCGTTGTTGAAGGTTGAGACGACCGCACTGATTGCCGTCCCGTTTTATTTATTCCACGCCTGCCGCGGTATCCTCTCGTGTGTGCAACTGAGTCGGACGGACGGTTCCGCTGCGGTCCCCGCCGGATTCCACGCCAAAGACCTGGCCGGCATCCAACGGACTTCGGGGCTATTGTCACAGTTGATCGAGTATCAGTTGTTGAGCAACGCCATCGGCTGGAGCTGTCGTTAGCACGATGAATTATTGGCCAACACTGGATGCAGCGCGATCGTTTCTGGCCACGGGCCGGGGCCGGGGCATCAAGATCGCGGTCTTGGATTCGGGCATTGACCCGACGCATCCCCTGCTCGCCGGCCTGGTGTTGGAGGACGACCTGGCGGTGGTTGATGCCGGTTCGCGCTTGTCGGTGGAGCCGGGCACAGGCGTGGACGTTTATGGCCACGGCACGGCGATTGCCGGCATCCTGCGCCAACTGGCACCCGAGGCGAAGATCGGCAGCTTCCGGGTATTGGGCGAACGCTTGCGCTCGCGGACTTTGATTATTCGCGAAGCGGCGCGCTTGGCGCTGGATCGTGGCTACCACATTTTGAATTGCAGTTTTGGTTGCAGCCGGGAAGACCATGTCTTGTTTTACAAGGATTGGATTGACGACGCCTATCTCCGGGGTCGTCACGTGATCGCCGCGTGTAACAACCTGGATTTCATGAAGCGGGAATGGCCGGGGCATTTTCCCACGGTCATCACCGTGAACTTCACCCGCAGCGACCGGCCTGACGCGCTCTTTTTTCGCACCGGGCAATTGGTGGAGTTTGCCGCGCGGGGGGAAGACCTCGAAGTCGCCTGGCTGGGCGGCGGCCAGAAAAAAGTAACCGGCAGCAGTTTTGCCGCGCCGCACGCGGCGGCACTGCTGGCTCGGCTATTGTCGCACGCCCCGGCGCTTTCACCGTTGTGCGCCAAGGCCTTGTTACAGCAGCTCGCACAGCCTTGGGTTGAGGCGACGCAAACCGGCATGCCCGTTGAATGAGTTCCGTTTGCAACCCTTGTTTTCTTGCCTGGCGATGGAGTGGTGGCGCGGTGTTCTCCTGTGTCCTACTGCACCCCGGTGCCGCCCGAGATTGAATGCTCTGCCCGGAGGGGGATGAGGGTTGATTGCGATTTTTGATGGCGTGCCTCGCGCAGGTCCGTCCGCCGGGCAACCGCAAATCGGACCATGTTCCACGGCCGCGAAAACATATATTAAAACTCCGCGCAACTGGGCGGAACGATCAGCGAGCCAGGCCCGGTGAAGTTCAAGATCGAGCGGTATCTTTCGGGCGGGAGTCTATTCTGGAACGGCTCGAGCTGGAGCACTGACGACAGTGACGCGCTGACGTTATTTCCGGCCAATCTCTCGGGACCAAACTGGACGCCGGCCGGCGGCACGCTGCCGGCGCGCACAGGCTCTTCCGGGCGACTACCTGATCCACGCCGCCGCCACCGATACCGCCGACAACACCAATTACAGCAGCATCGTCCTAGTCCGCGCCCCGTTGGACACTACGCCGCCGAACGTCACCTTGGACAACATTCTCAGCGGAGTTGTCTTAACCAGCCGGTTTTTGCCAGGTCTCTCCGGTTCGTCTCCGCTTGATCGCGAATTAGAATTAGCGCTGGTCTGCAAATGGAACGGGGCCGGGTCGCAGACCAGCTACGGCCGGCCGCTATGTCAGCCAAGATAGCCGCCGTTACTTTCAAAGCCAGGCTCTGAGGCGTCTCTAATTTTTCAATCTGAGCCTCGCTACCTCGGCGGCTATGGCGAAGTTAGTAATTCGTGGCGACCGCGCTCCAGTTCACCACATTCCAGAACGCCTTGAGATAATCCGCGCGCTTGTTCTGGTATTTCAGGTAGTAAGCATGTTCCCACACATCACAGCCGAGCAGCGGCTTGCCTTCGCAACCGGCGATGGTTTTGCCCATGAGCGGATTGTCCTGGTTCGGCGTGGAGACGATTTCCAACTTGCCGTTGTTGCTCACGAGCCAGACCCAGCCGCTGCCGAAACGTCCGATGCCCGCCGCTTCAAACTTCGCCTTGAACTCATCGAAGCTGCCAAAGGTCGCTTTGATGTCGTCCGCCAACTTGCCCGTGGGGGCGCCGCCGGCATGGGGAAACAGAATGCTCCAGAAGAAAGTGTGGTTCCAATGCCCGCCGCCGTTGTTGCGGACGGGACCGCGAATCGCATCCGGAACGACGCTCAAATCCTTGATGATTTGTTCGAGCGTCTTGGCTTCCAGCGCGGCATTGCCGGCGATGGCTTTGTTGAGATTGTCCACATACGCCTTGTGATGGCGGTCGTGATGGATCTCCATCGTCAACGTGTCAAAGTGGGGTTCGAGTGCGGCCTTGTCGTAAGGCAGGGGAGGGAGTTCGTGTGCCATAATTATTTTTGGTTGTGTGTTTAACGCCTAATTTCCGGCTGCAAGTTGCAGCACGGGCGAACGAAATGCAAGTGCGGAGAAGATTTACGCCGCCACTTGAAATACGGCTGCCTGAATTCGACGTTGATTTCTCCAGATAGAAAGTGAGAATCCACCCGCATGAACGCATCGCGCCATCCTCGTCCGGCCTGTTTACCCATCCCGATCGTCGCGCTGCTGTTGCTGGCGACGCTTTCGTTGCAAGCCAGCATCTCCGCTAGCCGGCTCCGCAGCGAATCTCGCCTCGAACCGCTCGGGGTGGATGCGACCAGACCTCGGTTGAGCTGGATCATCGAGTCCGAGGAGCGCAGCCAGCGCCAGACCGCTTATCGCGTGCTCGTGGCGTCCTCGGAAAAAACCTTGGCGGCGGGGCACGGAGATTTGTGGGACAGCGGGAAGGTAACCAGCCGCGAGACGCTTGGAATTAATTACGACGGGAAATTGTTGCGCTCAGCGCAGCGCTGCTATTGGCAGGTGAAAGTGTGGGATCAAGCAGACCACTCCTCAAAATGGAGCCGACCGACCTCGTGGGAAATGGGATTGTTGAAGCCTGCCGACTGGTCGGGCCAATGGCTCAATGACGGCAAAATGAGTCCGACCAAGGATGAAGATTTCTATCGTGACGATCCCGCGCCGCTCTTCCGGCATGAAGTCAAATTGGAGAAGCCGGTTCGCCGCGCGCGACTCTACATCAGCGGTCTCGGCTATTACGAAGCCAGCCTCAATGGCCAGCGCGTCGGCGATCAGGTGCTTGATCCTGGTTGGACAATGTATGGCCAACGCGTGTTTTACAGCACTTACGATGTGAGCGCGCAACTGCGCACCGGGATGAACTGTCTCGGCGTGGCGCTCGGCAACGGCTGGTGGGATCCCCTGCCCTTGCGCCTATTTGGCCGATTCAATCTGCGCGAAGAACTGGTCATCGGGCGTCCCCGGTTTATCGCGCAACTCAATGTCGAATTCGCCGATGGCTCCACGCAATCCTTCGCCAGCGATGCGACGTGGAAAGTCGCCGATGGTCCGATTCGTCGCAACAATATCTATCTCGGTGAAGTCTATGACGCGCGCCAGGAACGACCTGGCTGGAACATAGCTGGCTTTGATGACTCCGCCTGGCGGGCGGCCAAACTCGCCACGGAATCCATCGGTCAACTTCAGGCGCAGCCGCAGCCGCCAATCCGTGTGCGCGACAATTTCTCAGCGGTGCGCGTCACCCAACCGCAACCGGGCGTGTTTATTTATGACCTCGGCCAGAATTTTTCCGGCTGGGCGAATCTGCGTTTTCAGGCGCCAGCCGGGACGAAAATCGTGCTGCGCTACGGCGAGTTGCTGAACCAGAATGGCTCGCTGAATCCCATGACGAGCGTCGGCGGACAGATCAAAGGCCAGCGGAAAAACTCGGATGGTGTGGCAGAAAGTGTGGGCGGACCCGGCGCGCCGACGGTGGCGTGGCAGACGGATACTTACATCGCGCGTGGCGGCGGCGAGGAGAGTTATACGCCGCGATTTACGTTCCACGGCTTTCGATTTGTCGAAGTCACCGGTCTCAACGCGGCACTTCCTTTGAAGGCCGTGACGGGATCGCGCCTCAGCGCGGACGTCGCGGACGCGGGTTCATTTGCCTGCTCGCATCCGTTGCTCAACCAGATTCAAGAGATGTGTCGGCGCACGTTTCTCGCGAACCTGTTCAGCGTGCAGTCGGATTGTCCGCATCGCGAACGCTTGGGCTACGGCGGCGACATTGTGGCGACGAGTGAAGCCTTCATGCTGAACTTCGACATGGAAACTTTTTACGCAAAGGTCGTGAATGACTTTGCCGACAGCACGCGACCGGATGGCCTCTTCACCGATACGGCACCGTTTATCGGCATCCAGTATTGCGGCGTGGGCTGGGCGATGGCGCATCCGCTCCTCGTTTCGCAACTCAACCACTATTACGGCAACCGGCGACTGGTCGAGGAGCAATACGCGGCGGCGAAACGCTGGCTGCTGGTGGTCGCTAAAGAGTATCCCGACGGCATCGTCACTGATGGTTTGAGCGATCATGAGTCGTTGACGCCCGCTCCCGCGTCGCCAATGGTCACGCCGCTGTTTTACCAAAGCGCACGGATCGTCGCTGGACTGGCGCGGACAGTGGGCCGAACTGAAGATGCAGCGCAGCTCGAGGCCATTGCGGAAAAATCCCGGCTGGCTTACCAAGGGAAATTCTTTGAATCATCGAGCGGCAAGGCCGGTCCCGGCACGCAAGCCAGTCAGGTTTTCGCGCTCTACTCCGACTTGGTGCCGGCCGCCGACCGGCCCAAGGTGCTGGATTATCTGCTGGCGAATATTCGCGGCGAACGCAAAGGTCATCTCTCCACCGGCATCATGGGCACGAAGTTCATGCTCGAAGAATTGTCGCGCGCGGGCCATGCGGACGTGGCTTACAACCTGGTTCAGCAAACGAACTTTCCCGGCTGGGGCTGGATGCTCGCCAACGGTGCGACGACGCTGTGGGAGCATTGGGAATTCAGCGACAACACCTATTCACATAGTCATCCGATGTTCGGCTCGGTCAGCCAGTGGTTCATCAACTGGCTCGGCGGTATTCAACCACATCCGCAGGCCGTCGGGTTTGACCGCATCCTCATTTGTCCACAGACGGTGCGCGACTTGCAGTGGGTCAAGAGCAGTTACAACTCAGCGCGCGGACGGATCGTCAGCAACTGGTCGCGCGCGGACGGAAAATTGCGTTTTGAAATCGAAGTGCCAGCCAACACCACGGCGGAAATCTCTCTGCCAACTCGCGCACCGGATTCCGCCACCGAGAGCGGCACGCCGCTCGCAAACGTGAAAGGGATTCAGTTACTGGGCCGCGAACAGGATCTCGTAAAGATAGCGACTGGTTCCGGACGCTATCACTTCGAAGTAGGCGAATAGGGTTTAACCACGTGTTGCAATCATTTTCGGTTGGCCGGCAGGCGCAGGCTGGGATCGCCAAAGACCATGAACTTCATTCCCTGAAAGAAAATGCTTGGTGGATACCAGTCGGCAGTTGGCGTCAATGTCGCCAGATGTTCCTTGGCGTAATAGTAGCGGATGGCACGGTTCCAACAATCGCCGAGGCGCGGCTCCTTGGCTTCCGCCAGTGCCGTTACAAATCCCTCCACCAGCGTCAGGCCGCAGGGCTGGCTGCCGGTGTTGCAGCCAATGTAGGCCACGCTACCATTCCTGCTGTGTTTCAACAGTTGTTCGCCCAGGCCGGTTGGGTTGAAACGACCCCGCTGATAAGGCGACGGCGGCGGCGGCGGCGCAGTGAAAAGCTCGCCGTGGTCCGAGCCGGCGTGTTCCTTGCCATTCACATCCATGAACGGTTCGTAAGGCGGCAGCGGTGAGAAATATGCCGTGCTGCACCCGGCTGAAATGATGACCGGCAACTGCGCTCCGTTGGTGAGGCGGTCCAAATCGCCCACGGAAAAGCATTGATCCCAGCCATTCGGTGCGCCGTGGCCGGTGTGAACCACGAAACTCAGGCCCGCGTTCAACAACTGGCGAACCTGCTGATGATCCGGTGGCGTGGCTGAAGGGCGGGCGGCATCCGAATAGAAGCGCTTTTCCAATTGCCACGCGCCGCCCAGTTTTCCCGCGAGGTCATCGAGGAGTTGGCGACTGTCCACCCAGCCGCCCGTCGCGATGAATCCGGCGCGCGGCTGCGGGTTGCCAGACTTGGCCAGCAAACTCTGTTCGTAAGCGGTCGTCTTGTCCGCCACCAACCGCGCCTCGTCCGGCGTGCTGACCGGCCAGCGACCCACGGCGACTTCGGGTTGGTAATCCACTTCATCGTAATTAATCGGATCAGTTTTATTCTTCTCGCCCCGAACCTCGCCGAAATAGGCCGCATGGAATCCCTCCTGACGCGCATTCCAATCCGCGAACGCGCCGTCCGGCTTGGCCAGGTCGGCGTAGTAGAGGTCGCTCGGATAAAAGGCATAGTCGAAGGCGGCGGGCGTAACCCGGTCCAGCACCATGAAACGCACCGGCAACACATCCACGTCACCCACGAGCAAGACATAGCCCAGTTCGCGATCGTGCCATTCGGAATAGAGGAAGCGCTTTAGCGTCTCGGGATCGTCCGCGCCGCTGGTGTTTTTGAGAATGGTTTCCAAAGAGCATAATGCGGTGGGAAGCAGCGTTTGTTTATGCGCGATGAATTCCTTCAAGGCGGGATGGAATGCGTTCGGTGCAATCACCAGCATTCTTTTCAATGTGCCCGCCGAATGGTTGGGCAAAGTCGCCGGCACGCCGACCACCCGGGCGGTGAGCAGGACAACTGAGAAGCCGAACAGGGCACACCGCGCGAGTCGTTTCATAAGGGGCAGTTAGAATGCGACGCAACGAAACCAGAGGCAAGGCCGGAGCGCAGGCAGCGCAGCTCAAAAGCCCGCTGCACGGCACCGCTTTCCAAACCGGCAAGGCCACGCCGCGCGACTCTGGCTACCAGCCCAATACCACGTCAAACACTTCTGCCCCAATTTTACTTTGAAAACACGCCCTAAAACTTCTCCCCGATGTAGGGCGTGTGCCAGCGCAAATCTTTTTCCACCACCCCTTTCTTTTTCACCGCCCGCATGATTTCCGAAACTTGGTTCCAGTCCAGTTGCAGTTCGCTCTTGTCGGGCCAGTCTTTGTCGTTGGAATAAAACTCCAGTTGCAGTTCCAGCCCGCCGCTTTTTTCTTCCGGCGTGACGACGCTGTATCGTTCCACTGTCTTCGCGAAATCCTTGCCGTTGGTTTTCGACCAGCGCCACAACACTTCGTCCGTGATGTCCAAGGGCAGTGCGGGCGACTTCACGGCAAACAACCGGGGATGGGTGACTTGATCCGGCTCAACAAACGCCTTGTCACCGACAAAGATGGCCAGCTCGCCTTTGAACACTTCGCTGGCACCATACAAGGAGGACCAGATTTGAGTGAGCTTGCCGTCGGCTCCCCGATGCTGGAAGGAAACACGCGGCGGCTCGGGTTCGTCGATCAGCGCGTGGTGCGGATGGGAGACTTCTTCGTAACCACTGGCCAGCGGCGTCACCGATTTGTGCGTCTGGCAGCCGGCCGAACCAAGGACAAGGAACGCCAAGGCCAGGCGCGCGAAATGGTTTGCAGTTGATTTCATGATCTCAAAGTGAACACCGGAGGCAAGCGGTTGGTTGCCGCCTAAATAATTTAGCGCGCGCTCCGGTGGTTAAAAGCAGGCGCGCACCACGCCGCCGTCCACGCGCAGAGCCGCGCCGTTCGTGGCGGAGGCTTGCGGGCTGCTGATATAGACCACGAGGTTGGCGACTTCTTCCGGCGTGGCGAACCGTTGAATGAGCGAGCTGGGGCGGACCTTTTCGAAAAAATCTTTTTCAAACTCGGCAAACGGTTTGCCGCCGCTCAGGTGTTTGACAAAGGCTTCCACGCCGTCGGATCGCGTGGGTCCGGGCAGCACGGCGTTCACGGTCACGCCCGTGCCAGCGCAGGTTTCGGCGAGACCGCGCGAGACCGCCAATTGCGAAGTCTTGGTCATGCCGTAATGAATCATCTCAGCCGGAATCTGGATGGCGCTCTCGCTGCTGATGAAAACAATGCGGCCCCAGTTTTCCGCCTTCATTTTCGGCAGATACGCCCGGCTCAGACGCACGCCGCTCAGGACGTTCACTTCAAAGAAACGAAACCAGTCTTCATCCGGGATCTGCTCGAACGGTTTGGGTTCAAAGATCCCGAGATTGTTGATCAGGATGTCCACGGCGGGAAATTCTTTCACCAACTGGTCCACACCGGCGGCGGTCGAGAGATCGCCATCGAAGCTTTGCAGTTTCGCATCCGGCACGACCTGGCGGATTTTCGCGAGCGCCTCGGCGACCGATTCAGTCGAACGGCCATTCACGATGACTTTGGCCCGTTCGCGCGCGAGGCCGGTGGCGATGGCCAGGCCGATGCCTTTGGTGGAACCGGAAACGAGGGCGACTTTGTCGGATAATTGTAAATCCATTGAACCGAGGTTCGCATCCACCGGAACAATGTCAACCACGTCACTCGTTGTGCGGAATCTTGATCGTGCTGCCGCCGACGAATTCGCGGATGACGGCATCGCCGGGAATGAAATTCGTGTCGGCCACTTGCGCCAGAGTGAAGCCCTCGACCGATTCGAGCAGCGCCTTCACGCGGTCGTAGCGGATGCGTGCGTCGAGAAAGCCGGCGAAGGGCGCGAACTCTTCCGGCTGCGGCAGCAAGCCGCCTTCACCGATGAAGAACGGTTTGAGCGCGGCGAGATCGAAAGGCGTGCCACCATTGATGATGTGATCACCGAGTCCCATCAAGGGGATGATGCTGAACAGTTCGCCGTAGCGGACGTAGTGCCAGTGCAAGATCGTGGCGAGCGGACTGTGGTTGCGATGCTTCGCGTCGCGCAGCATCCGGCGGATGAGCCGCGCGTCGGTGAATTGCGTCAGGCGCTTCGTGCTGCCATCGCCCTCGTAAAGCACGTTCATCGCCTCGATGTAAACGCGGAATTGCGTGGAGCTGTCAATGCCCTCCGTGATGGGCGGATAAAATCCGTGCAGGCAGTCGAGCAACAAAATCTGGTCCGGCTCCAGTTTCACCGGCTTGGTGCCGACGCGACGACCTTCCTTGAAACTGTAAACCGGTTTCTCGATCGTCTGGCCGTCCAGCAATCCGCGCAGATGCTCGTTCAACAACTGGATGTCGAGCGCTTCGGGCGCTTCGTAGTTTCGATCATTCAACCAATCCGTCGGATGCTCCACGGCCGACCAGAAATAATCATCCAGGTTCAGCATCAGGAAACGCAGCCCGTGCTTTTCCAACCGCTGCGTCAGCTTCACCGTCGTCGTCGTCTTGCCGGAAGAACTCGGTCCGCCCACCCACATCATGCGCAATTGGTCGCCGCGATTCAGCCGGGCCACGACCTTATTCGCCGCTTCGTCCAACGACGCTTCATACACCGCCAGCGAGGCATCAATGACCGGCTTGATCGTGCCGCTGCGGATCTTTTCATTCAACCCGGCCACCGTATCCACGCCCTGGCGGCGATTCCAAGCCAGCGTTTGCTCCATCCGTTCGCGCGGAAAACCATTGCCGGCGAACTGCGCCGGAGTGATCGCGCCTTCGCGCAGCCAGTGGCGGCTCCAGCGGTAACATTCGTAGGCATCGGCAGTTTTTTGGAAACCGTGACTGCGCAACGCGTGCAGCACCTTGTCCTGGATCGTCTCGATGGTCGGCGGAAAATTGGAAATGAAATGGTGCGGATCGGAATTGAGACAGACGATGGCGGAGTCCGCCAGAAAGGTGGCGATGCCTGCGTCCGAACCGTAGGCGCTGAAAATCTTCTCATTCACGCCCGGCAGAAAATCCTGGCTGAAACCGCCGATGGATTCCGCCGCGCGCAACATCGCCTGGCAAATGCGTTCGGCATCGAACCGCACCAGCGCGCGGTTGCGTTTCTGGATTTTTACAATGCGATTCTGGACGGCCATGCGGATGAGTGTAGCCCAACGAAACTGCGGCACAAAGCCGATTTGCGGGCGGCGGCATTCCGGGCAGTTCTCGGCCGCGACCACGCGCCGCACTGTCCTCGCCATGGAACCTGTAAACCAACTCCTAGCCCGATGCTTTCACACTGGTGAGCGTGTGAAGTTTTCGGCTGAGAATACTGAGATTTTTGGCGGAGCGTGGTCGAAACGGCGGTTTTTTCTAACTTTGAACACAGTGCCCCCAACCCCCGTTGTTTTTCAACGTGCC
>CAINLR010000189.1 GCA_903850425.1 uncultured Verrucomicrobia subdivision 3 bacterium
CAACCGCACTGGAGAAAAGACTGTGTCCAACCCATTGCCTAGGAATAGCGACGCGACCTTCGTGATGGCCTTCGAGCGCGAAGGCGCCGGGACGTTCTGGGAAGGCCATGTGCGGGCGTTCGAGTTTTTTGGCGGCGTTCCCTATGAATATCCGCCGCGCCCCGAAGCGTGGCGGCTCACGCTGGGTGGCAGCACGCTGCGCGAACCAGTCGGACAACAACTCATTTTGCTGTAACAACGATGGTCAATTCTTCAGATTGAATTGCAGTTCGGCCAGGTGGCGATATAGACCATCTGCCCGCTGATACAATTCGGTGTGCGTGCCGGATTCTACAAGCAACCCATCGCGGATGACCAGTATCCGGTCCGCGCGCCGCACTGTAGCGAGACGATGTGCGATGATGAACGTGGTCCGGTTTTCCATCAACTTATCCATGGCAAGCTGGACCAACCGTTCACTCTCCGAATCCAGCGAACTGGTAGCTTCGTCCAGAATCAGGATCGCCGGGTTTTTCAGAATTGCGCGAGCGATCGCCACGCGCTGGCGTTGGCCGCCAGACAGCTTGACGCCGCGTTCGCCGACGAGGGTCTGGTATGCTTCCGGAAAGAGCGCGATAAATTCGTGCGCGTGGGCCAACCGGGCGGCTTCCATGATTTCTGCTTCAGTGGCATCCGGCCGTCCATAGGCAATGTTCGCGTAAATGCTGCAACCGAACAACAAGGCTTCCTGCGGGACGATGGACATCTGGTTGCGCAGCCAAGCCAGCGGATAATCCGGTGCAGCACAACCGTCCATCAAAATCTCGCCCGGCTTGGGATCGTAGAAGCGCAGGAGCAAAGAAATGATGGTGGACTTGCCGGAACCGCTCGGCCCAACCAGGGCAATCTTCTCGCCGGGTTTGACGGTAAACGAAATGCCCTTGAGCACTTCAACTTCAGGCCGCGAGGGATAGTGAAAATGCACGTTCCGAAACTCCACTTCTCCGCGCAGCGTCGGCCGAGCACTGGACGTCTCCGCTGCCGCTTCCGGTTTGAGCACCGCGAATTCAGGTTGTTCCTGCAACAATTCCCGGACGCGCTGCGTGGCGCCGATGGCTTTCTGCACCTGGCTGTAAAGGTCCGCAAACTGGCCCATCGCACCCGCGACAAATGCGGTGTAGAGGACGAAACGGGTCATCTCGCCGATGGTGATCCGGCCGCTCTGCAACAACGAGGCGCCCGACCAGAGCACCACGACAATGCAGCCGAACAACGCGAAAACAATGAAGGCGATGAAGGCTCCGCGCAACTTGGCTCCGCGTAGCGCCACGTGCAGGTAATCCTCAAGACTCTGGCGATAGCGTTGGATTTCGAACGCCTCGTTCACAAACGATTTCACATTGAAAATGCCCTGCAATGTTTCTTCGACGATGATACCGGTGTCCGCCAGTTTGTCCTGCGCCGCGCTGGAATTGCGTCGCAGTTTGCGGCCAAACACCACCGCCAAGACAATCACCGGCGGGATGGCGGCGAGCATGATCAACGTCAGCCGACCAGAAGTGGTCGCAATCAGGATGATGCCGCCCAGCAACATCAACGTCTGCCGGAGGAATTGTGGCACCGCCATGATGAGCGTGCCTTCGATCTGAGTCAGGTCCGCAGAAATCCGGCTGTTTAATTCTCCCACCCGGCGCTGACCGAAGAACGACATGGGGAGGCAGATCAGGCGCGCGTAAGTGTCGCGGCGAAGATCCGCCACGGCGTTCTGCCCGATTTTGGTCATGATGGTGGAATGAAAAAAAGTGCTGGCCGCCTGAATCGCCAGGACGCCCAACATGAGCAGCGCGATGGAATTGACATCGTGCGGCAGCCAGGGGACTGAACGCGTCGGGGCAGCCGGCGTGGCGGCATCCATCAAACTGCCGGCGAGAAATGGAAAGCACAGGCTTAACAGGCTGGAGAGGATCAACGCACTGCCCGCGGCCAAAAGGAGTCCCTGGTAGGGGCGCAAATAATGGAAAAGCGTCCCGGCCTCACGCAGGTTTTGCCGCGTGAGTTTGGCTTTGGGCAGGTCGAGATCGAGCCGGCCTCGCGGGCTGTGGCGCGCCATATCCCGAGCATCGTGGCAAAGCCCGTAACCGCCAGCAAGGAACATAGTGTGCCCGCCTGAACCAAGCCGAAATGTCCACCGGCCAGCCGCCAATTACATCGTCCGCTCCGCCCCGGTAAGTAGATGGGCCATTGGGCGGTTAGCCGCTGGTGCAGCCTCCGGTCGTATCGTCCAAGCCGAAGGCGGGCACCACCCCGAGCCCGCCAGCTTTCGTTTCGCGCCAGCAGCGGCATCCCCCAAGACCCCGGTTCAGCACCGCGCAGCCCCAGCCATGCACTACTTTGGTATCACAGCCTTGGAATTGCCCTTAACGGGACGCTTTCCCTCAAAATCAGCGCATTACGCAGCGCAAGCACCTGTATCGCGACACGCCGCACCTTAATCGCGACGCACAGCGCTCAAGGTGCAACGCCTCGCGCTCAAGGTGCGACGCCTCTCACCAAGCCCGCGTTGAACCGCGATCAAGGAGCGACGCCCAGCCCTTGAGGTGCGATGGGGCTAACGAACAAACTGCAATTCACGGTCACCGGCGCAGCGAAGAACAGCTATGCGGTGGAAGTCAGCACGAAGCTTTCCCAGACCAACTGGGTTGCCATCTTCACCAACCAGTCGCACTTCACCTTCAAGGACACGCATACCGTGCCGCTGCGATTTTACCGCGCCCGGGTGCTGCCGTGAAATGGAATGATCTCGCGGTTGCGGGCGACGGTCTCCCAAAGGTCACCCCATACCCCTTACATCCCCAAACAGGCCCGGTGCCTCTCAATCCGTCGGCTCCGCCTGCGATAAATTTTTCCGGACTGACAACAGGCCGAGAAAGAGCCAAGCCCGCGGCTGACGGATGGGAATGGCTTTTTAATTTTTTCGGACTGGCGGCCAGCGGGCGGCGAGTTTTTTTTGGATTTGCGCTTCATACTTTTGCTTTGGCCAGACGCGGCGTCAACGGAGGGGGCGGAAATTTGACCGGGTTAGGAATTATGATAAACTGCCTGGCGATCGTTGTTGGTATGAAACGGAATGGGGCTTGCCGTGAGGTTCCCGAAATGCGAAGGAGAATAAATCATGTTGTATAAAAAAGATTTTTTCCAGTTTTTTGGCGTGCTGGCCCTGCTCGGCACGCTGGGAGCCAGCCCTGTTGCTGGTGCCGACGGGAAAGTTCTGCCCGGCCATGTGCCGCGCGAGCTTTCCACACTGGCGGCCAGCGGCCGGCTGCCGGCGACCAGCCAGTTGTGGCTGGCGCTCGGCCTGCCGCTGCGCAATCCGGCGGGCATGGACAACTTTCTCGCGCAGGTCTATGACCCGGCCAGCCCGAACTACCGGCACTTTTTGACCCCCGATGAATTGACCGCGCGCTTCGGGCCGACGGAAGCCGATTACGAGGCGGTCAAGCAGTTTGCGCTGACGAACGGTCTGACCACCGCCGTGACGCACGGCAACCGGCTGGTGCTGGACGTGACCGGCCCGGCGGCGGCCGTGGAAAAGGCATTTCACATTACGCTGCAAACCTACCAGCATCCGACGGAAGCGCGGACGTTTTACGCGCCGGACAAAGATCCGTCGGTGGCCGCGAGCCTGCCGCTGGCGGACGTGCAAGGCCTGAGCGATTTTTCGCGGGGGCATCCGAAGTTTGTCCGCAGAAATGGCGTGGACGCCGTCAACAAGTCCGGATCCGCCCCGGACGGCAAAGGTGCCTTGTTCGGTAATGACTTCCGCAGTGCTTACGTTCCCGGCACGGCGCTGACCGGCGCGGGGCAGGCAGTGGGTTTGTTTCAGGACGATGGCTATTATCCCAGCGACATCGCCAAATATGCAAAGCTGGCCGGCAATGGTCGAACCAACATTGTCATCCAAACAGTTTTAATTGACAACTACAATGGCATTCCCACGTCGGCGGGAAATGACGAAGTTTCGCTGGACATCGAAATGTCCATGGCGATGGCGCCGGGCTTGTCGCGGATCGTGCTGTTCGAAGGCAATCCCACCAACTACATCTGGAACGACATTTTGAACACGATGGCGGCGAGCAACATGATCAAGAATTTAAGCTGCTCGTGGGGCTGGAATGGCGGGCCTTCCAACACGACGGATGTCATCTTCAAAACTATGCAGGCCCAAGGCCAAACGTTTTACGATGCGTCCGGCGACGTGGCTGCCTTCACCGTGGGTGCAAGCTCGGTGAACGGCGTTGACAGTCTCAATCCCAACCTCTACAACGCGCCGTCGAGTTGTCCCTACATCATTCAAGTCGGCGGCACCACGATGACGATGAACGGCACCGGCGCGTCCTACGCTTCGGAGACGGTTTGGAACTGGGGCGGCGGCAGCGCCTCCAGCGGCGGCGTGAGTTCATTCTACACGATTCCGACCTGGCAGACGAACATCAGCATGAGCGCGAATCTCGGTTCGACAAGCCAGCGCAACATTCCCGACGTGGCCGCGACGGCGGACAATGTGTATGTGATTTCCGGCGGCAGCGGAGCGAGCAACGTGCTCGGCGGCACCAGTTGCGCCGCGCCGCTGTGGGCGGGTCTTACGGCGCTGGTTAACCAGCAGTATGCCATCAACACCGGCGTCGCCAGTAATTCCGTCGGCTTCCTGAATCCGGCGCTATACGCCATCGGCAAAGGACAGAATCCGGCTTACAGCTACGCCGCCTGTTACCATGACATCACCTCCGGGAACAACTTCGGGTCTAGCAGTCCAACAAATTATCCGGCGGTGGCCGGCTACGATCTATGCACGGGTTGGGGCACGCCGAGCGGAACAAATTTGATTAACGCTTTGGCCACGCCGCCGGACGTTCTGGGCATCAATCCCGGTGCCGGCTTTTCGGCCGGCGGTTTGCCGGGCGGGCCGTTCTCGCCCTCGTCACAAATTTTCACTTTGACAAATTCCAGCGCCAGTTCGCTGAACTGGATGGCGCTCAACACCTCGGCGTGGCTCACGCTGTCCACCAGCAGCGGCACGCTGCCCGCGAGCGGGCAAACCAGCCTCATCGCCAGCCTGACCGCCGCCGCCAACAGCCTCACGGTGGGCAGCTACGCTGCGACGGTGGGCTTCTCAAACCTGACAAGCCACGTCGTGCAGAACCGGCAATTCAATCTCACAATCTCCGACCCGCTGGTGCTGCTGACCAGCACTGGATTCACGGCCTCGGGGCCGCTCGGCGGACCGTTCAACCTCAGTTCACAAGCCATTGTCTTCACCAATTTATCCGCGAGCGTGGTGCCGTGGAGCCTCATCAACACGTCGGCGTGGCTTGCGGTTTCCGCCAGTAGCGGCTCGCTTGCCGGAAATAGCGCTGTTTCCGTGACCGTTGCCACCAACGCCGGCACCGCCAACCTTTCAAGCGGAAATTATAATGCCACGCTGGTGCTTTCCAACCAATCCAGCCATCTGGCCCAAAGCCTGGTTTTCGCCGCGTCCGTCGGACAAAGCATCGTCCAAAACGGCGCGTTTGAAACCGGCGATTTGACCGGCTGGATGCAATCGGGAAACACTGCTTACACTAGCGTAATCAGCGGAAATGCATCCTATGTTCACGGTGGCAGCTACGGCTTGCAAGCGGGACCCAGCACAACGATGGGATACATCACCCAAAACTTGGCGACCTCACCTGGCCAAATGTATTTGTTGTCATTCTGGTTCTCCAATCCGAGCAGTGGAACCACGGAGCAACTTCAGGCGAGTTGGAATGGCGCGAGCGTTTACAGCCTCGCCAATCCCCCGGTGCTGGCCTGGACCAACAAAACTTTCATCGTGACCGCCACAAGTTCCAGCACGCCGCTTCAATTTGG
Organism: uncultured Verrucomicrobia subdivision 3 bacterium; assembly: GCA_903850425.1. Lineage (GTDB taxonomy): Bacteria > Verrucomicrobiota > Verrucomicrobiia > Limisphaerales > UBA11358 > UBA11358. The sequence continues at coordinate 5,887 of CAINLR010000189.1, forward strand.
ACTTCGGAATGATCCGAGTTATTTCGGCTTGGACGATATCAGCGTCACGCCTCTGTCACCGCCCACCATCACGCAGCAGCCGGCGAGTCAGACGAATTTCCTAGGCAACAATGTGGTTTTCACCGCCACTGCCAACGGCATGCCGCCGCTCGCCTATCAGTGGCGAACCAATGGCGTGAACCTCGTCAATGGAGCCGGTGTTTCCGGCGCGACCACCAATGTCCTCACGCTCACCAGCATCACCACCGGCAGCGCGGGCAACTACACCTGCGTCGTGACCAACGCCTACGGCGCGGCCACCAGCCAGGTCGCCTCGCTGACAGTGACGTTGCAAACGCCGCCGACGCTCACCGCCCCAGCCGTCGGGACCAACGGCATCTTCACCATCAACTACTCCGCCGTCGAGGGCTTCACTTACATTTTGCAAACAACCACAAATCTCTCCTCCTCCGGGCTGTGGGCTTCGGTCGCCACCAACGTGCCCGCCGTTAGCGGCGTTACCAACTTCACTGACCCGGACGCGGCAATTTACTGGTTGCGGTTCTATCGCATCAAAATCGGTCCGTAAGAGTTCATTCAACTGGACGCCATCGTCCTGAAGGCTTGTCAACCCGATCTCAGCCAACGCTACCAGACGACGGATTTGATGCTGAAGGAGCTTCAGGCGGCGTCACAAATGTGACGCCGCAAGTCGCAGCCGGCGGGCGACATTTGAATGGTTTGGGACGCAATGCTGCGCGCCAACCACAAACTTCCTTTGGCATCAAACCGGTGGCGGGATGTATCCGTCCTTGTCTGTCGTTGTGCGGGCAACGCGGATCGGTTGGTCCCATCGCGACCTGGCCCGGCGCGATTTCTCGCGCAGTGCCGGCCATTGGGCGTGGATGAGCGCCTCGTCAATCGAATCGGTCTTGGCGCAAAATTCTCGCTGCGCCACCTTGAGCCGTTCGAACAGGTTCACTTCCTCACAGCGTTCGCCGCTGAGCCGGGCATCGAGCACCAGCTCGGAGCTGTCGCCTTTTTCGCCGATCAGCGATTCCAGCTTACGATCAATGGTGCCGTCGCAGATGACGACATAGACGTTCACCGGTGACGGACTGGTCACCCGGCAGCACGCGACAGTGGATCGGCTTTTGGATGCGTTTTTTTGTTCCCAAGACAACCGGCGAGAAATTTAGTTGCAAGCCGATGAAGTCGGCCTGGGCAAAACCTTCGTTGCTTTGGGTGTGGCTCATACTGTCCTTGCGGGTTATCGGAGTTCCGACCCCTCGCCGTTTCTGGCACAAATGAAAAATTCATATCGTGTCGTGGTTGTTGTCACGCCACCCGGTAATCACGCTCTCGCCCAAAAGTGGACGGATGAAGTTGGTGCGATGGTCAAACGCTGCGGCCTCAAACCCGAAGAGTTGCGGTGGTTTAATTCAACGCGGTGTTCCACCCCGGAGGAGTTACTCATCGCATTTGGATGCACCCCACGCTCAAGGCCGCTTGCGCCGCCAGGAACAAAAAGTTTCGCCGCGATTTGATGCCTTCGGTGTGATGGCCCGGATTGAGCCCCATCAACCGGGTGAACAGACTCCACAGGTTGTAAGTCAGCCGCACTAGCCGGGCCGCCAGTTTCGTCACCACCGCTTTCCCGCTGCAATAACCGTGCCGCTGGGTTGCGGCATCGGTGATTCGACGCAATGCTTGATTCGTCTGAACATCGTGTCAGGTTCAGAGTCAAATGGCAGTGAACTCCTTGAAAAATTTTTGCCGGACATTGGTTTGGGGCAGCGTGGTGCCTTGGGGCGGCCGGGTGCTGGCCGCAGTTCCCGCAGAACCCTTGGTCATCAACTCCATTTCCGTCGCAGCAACCAATCTGACTTTCGTGGCCACGTTTCCGCCCGGCCTGGGTCAGGCCTCCCTGGAAATGCGGCCGACGTTGGCGGACGAATGGCAAGCTGCCGAAACGCTGAGTGTTCCGGTGGTGGGCGGCCGGATTGAGTTCATCTTTCCCAAGCCCGATCTGGAGACGGCCCTTTTCCGCTTAAAGGCCGCGATGCTCATCGCGAACAACTCCCCGACCAACAACCCAACCAACACCACGCCCCAGGTTTCTGCCGAAGTGCAATTCGTGGCGGTGCCGCCGCTGGGGCCGGACTCGCCGAACACCAATGAGGCGGTGTTCCATTTCCAAGGCCTGGTTGACGGCTCGGACCGGATCACGATCCAGCGCCAGGGAGCGCTTTGGGAACATGTGAACTGGGGCTGGCCGGCGGGCGCGGTTACGGTGAATGGCTCACAATGGAATCCGTCCGAAAAGAATTTCATCGCCACCACCGGCGCAGTCCTGTTCCTTTCGGAAGCATACTCACTGCGGTCGCCGAGGTTGGAAGTGATCACCGGCCGCGACGTGGTGGCATTGGAACGAACGAATGATGCTTTGATCGTTTATCTGGACGACACGTCACCGGGGGCTGCGCGCTACGATTTTAAGATCCACTTTCCCCGGCTGCCCGAGCAGCTGAAGCCGTTGCGCACGTCGGCGGCGGCGACCTTGAAAATCACGGCGCAGATTGATGGCAGCGATCTCCTGAAAATCACGGCGCGCGAAGCGGTGTGGACGCACCGGACTTGGAGTTATCCCGGCGGGGTCAAATTAAATGACATTGCTTGGAACGTTGGCCAGACCAACACGCTGGCGAATACGGGCACAAATACTTTCCTGCCGACCAACGTTGATTTTGGGACCGCGAAAATCATCAGCCGACAAGGTCGCGATCTGGCCACGATGTGGGCCGACCCGGATGCGTTGTGGATCAATTTCGCCGACAATCCCAACGGCGCGGACGCTTACGCACTGGAGATTTTATTTGGACGATGAATCGCCGCCGCAGCGTGCCTTGCCCGGACGGTGGCCATTCGCTTCCGCCCTGTCAGGCCCAAAGGCGCAATCCAATCAGCCCCCACCAGCCGTGATAAACGGCTGCGGCTGCCATCGTCAGCGCGACGAGGACCGAATACCAGTAAACCAGGCGTTTCATGGGCGTGTGCCGCTCGCGCCACACGACATACAAACTCGCGGCGGCGGCCAGTGGAAATCCCAGGCTCGCCAGCCAGAGGCTCACCGTCAGTAAATTCGGGGTGCCCACGCTCACATCATCAATGTATTTGCCCGTCAAGAGCCCGCGAAATCCGCTCACAAGCAGCACCGTAAACGCCGCCAGCAATGCCGCGCTGACCAGCGGCAGGAAACGCACCGACAACGGTCCCGGATTGCACGATTTGCCCAGCCACCGTCTCACGATCCAAATCGGGGCCATCACCAGCGAACTCACTACCAGCGTAAACACCAGCGCGATGCCGGCCAACTGCGCCCAGTATTCCACCGCAGGGATTCGCTCAAACGTTCCCATGCGGCATTGAATCAAGGTGTGCCCGTCCGTGTCGGGCAGCAACGCAATGGCGGGCAAGGATTCATCCTCGCCGCGATACAACCGTTCCGTCACAGGCAGCACGCGATGTTGGCGAAATCCGTGGATGCTGATAAAAAAACCGTTGGTGGTGACGGTCAGGGTTCGATCACCAAGCCATCGGACGATGCCTTGGGACCACTGCATGACCGGACTGATGCACTGATAATGTCCGGCATAGTGCCGCTTGAATTCAGCTGGCACCGGCACCACCGGCGGCAGCGGGGATGCCGTCAATTTGGGCCGCAGATATTCGCGGATTTGATCAGCAATCTTGGAGGCGGCAATGAAACTTCCGGAATTAATCAGCACCACGTAACCGCAACCTTGCTCCGGCAGATAACCCATTTCCGTGATGCCGCCCATCACCGCGCCATTATGACCGTGAAACACAAATGGGCCATAGGGAATATCGTAATTGAACAAGCCATATTCCACCATCCGGCCCAATTTCGCCGACGGCAATGTTCCGCCCCGCTCCATCCGTTCGATGGACGCCGCTGACAAAATTTGCGTGCCGTCGAGACTTCCACGTTGCAGATAGAATTGCAGGTAGTGGCCCAGGTCGCGCGCCGACGCGTTCAGCCCGGCAGTCGGCCGCAAGCCAACGTTCCAATACGGATACGGCGTGACACCGTCAGGCCGATAGAGTTTGGCCAGCCGCCGCTGCGCTTCCGGGGTGTAAGCATAACTCGCGCTCTCCATTTGGAGCGTATTGAAAATGTGTTTCTGGACGTAAGCTTCAAAACGTTCACCGGACGCATTTTCAATCACTGCGGCGAGAACGGCGGGACCGGAATTACAGTAAGCCATCCGCTCACCCGGTGGCCAGCGGCACACGCGTGACGATGCGCCGAAAGCCAGCGCATCGGTCAGTGTTATGGTCGGATCGTCGAGCGCGTATTCGCGCAAGTGCATGTCGTCGAAGCCCGACGTGTGTTCCATCAAATGCACGAGCCGCACGGGATCGGTGGCTTCCCACGGATTGACGAAGGCCACGTCTGGCGCCCATTGCCGCACGGTGTCGGTCAATTTGAGCTTGCCGGCCTCCTGCAATTGCAGCGCGGCCAGCGCGACAAAGCCTTTGGAAACCGAGCCGAGCCGAAACAGCGTGTCCGGCGTCACCGGTTGGTTCGCGGCCACATCCGCCTTGCCGAGGCCGGCCAGCCAATCAAGCTTGTTGCTCGTGACGATGGCGATGGCTGCGCCCGGCGTTGTGGTTTCCTTCAGGACAGATTCAATGGCCGACTGGAGTGCAGGGATGGAATGCGGTTCGCTGTTGGTCTCCGCCGCCGCCACGCGCAGCGCGCTGGAGCAAACCAGCAGCCAAGCCGAAAGCAAGAGGCGTTTCTTCATGTCTCATTTCCTCGGGAGTCATAGTGAAATAAGCCATTCACTGGTGCATTTAAAGGAAATACTGAAAAGTTAAGAATCGGGTTACCGGTCGGGCCGGCCAGAGACATCGTGAATTTAGCGCTGCCCACAATCGCTCGGGGCCAGGCCCGTTTTCCGGCGGAAGAGCTGCGCGAAATGACTGGGATTGACGTAGCCCGCCGTTTCATTCTTTCCGCAGATACTTTTTGATGAACAGCAAATAGCCCAAGAATGGCAGTGAGCACAGGATCGTGAACCAGGCCATGCGGTTGCCCGTGAACAGGCCCATCTTCTGGATCTGGTCAATCTGCGCCTGCGGCAGACCCTGCAATTGATACAGCTCGCTGATGTCATGGTGCGCATACGTCATCAGCGCGGACACCATGAACACCACTATGGCGATCAGGATGAGCCACCAGCCCCGCACATCGAGGCGGTATAACCACCAGCCCGCCACGCCCCAGACGGCGGCGATGACCAGACAGAATAACGCTCCAGGTAGACCGGAGACAAATACCCCGAAGCACGGCATCACTGCCAGTCCGGTCAGTGGCATCACCACCATCATCGGCACGCAGAACCAAGTCCACAGGCAGATCGCCAACACCGGCAGCGGACAGGCATCCGTCCAGCGCGTCATCGGGTCGCACGCCTCGCAAGTGGCCTTCACATGGCGGCTGTTGTAGAAGAACGTCCACACCGCCGGCAGGACGACAAAAACCACGGAGAAGAAAAGGGTCATCCCGACAATCATGCCGGTGATGAAACCTGGCGGTATGTCCGGCTGGCCGCTCTTGCCATTGGGCGGCAGGTTGGCAAACACTTTGGCCATGACGAACGGCATGACCACCGTCATGCAAACGCCCGTGATGAGCCAGGTCCAAGAGAAGATTAGCAGCAGCGCCCGCGCCCAGCGGCGTTTTTGGATGGAACCGATTCCCAGCCAGACCAATGCCACTGCCAGCAGGCCATAGATCGCCACGCTCGGCAGCATGATGGCGTGATTCATCGGCGGCGCGTCCGGTGCCTTGGCCGCCATCACTTGCCCGAACACCGCCACCGGCACAAACAGTCCGGCGAGACAGCCGAGCAGCAACGTCAGGATGCCGAAGATGAAGAGGCCGGTGGATCGGTCTTTGTAAGCGGGCAGGGGAGAGGCTTCAATGGGCGGAATGGATTGGTCGTTCATAAGCACTGTTCTACCCGATAAATTGTTTGTCCGTGCCCGAATCGCAATTTGATTTTCCGCTGGTTAATCCAACGTAAAATTCTGCTGGCTGAACATGAACCTTATGGACCGCCCGCCCGCCTGTCAACCTCTTTGCCGGGCGCTCAAACCGCGTAACGATTCCTTGTGGATTAGTTCGAGGTCACGGCCTTCGGCCACCTGATAGCTAAGAAAAAGAGCCCGCGCTTTCGCCGGCTCTTTTCGGTCGCCCGTCAATTCCACGCCGCCACTTTATCCAGGGCAACGGAGAACGCCCGCGATTTGATGCGCGCGGATTCGCCTAACGTGTTCAATTGCCCTCGACTCAAAACTTCATCCGGTTGCCTGAGTCAAAATTGAAGAACGATAGAAATTATCAAACCGCACATAGTTTATACGGTGACACGCGCTTGAAGATTTCTGGTGAAATTGAGCGAAATAAGCTAGGGAACCGCTGAATAAAGCCAAGTTTTGGATTTCCGACATTGGCCGGAGGCGATTTTCACCGGGCGGAGCAAACATCGCTCGCGGTGCCGCCGGTTGATCCCTCATTCGGCGATCATTCCAGCGGTTCGGCGGCGGTTTTTCGCGACCGCAGCGGCTCGCCCCCCGATTTTTTACGCCGTGGCGGTGCGGCTGCCGATGACCACGTTGGCCAGTCCGAACAAGATGTAAAGTTGCTGCCCGTTCTTCGCCAGCCCCCGCTACCGCACTTTCCGATGCCGGAATAAATTCTTCACAATGTGAAACGGATGTTCCACATACGCCCGCACCGATGCCTTGGCTTTCTCCACCGCCTTGACCGCTTCTTTCGCCGCGCCTTCGGCCATCGCTTTGAGGATTCCTCGTTTGCAGGCAATCTGCCAGTCAATCTTCCGTTCCAACGCGACGATCTCGGCGTGGACTTGTTGCTCTTGTCCGTGCAGCAGTTCCGCAGTTTTGGTGATGTCCGCCACGTTGGCCGCCGTCACCACGACGGTATGCACCAGCTTGCTGGCCCGGTCCGCCCCGATGTGTGCTTTCATTCCGAAATACCATGGGTTGCCTTTCTTGGTCTGGGGCATCTCCGGGTCGCGTTGCTTTTCCTTGTTCTTGGTGGAGGACGGCGCGGCGATCAGCGTGGCGTCCACCAAGGTGCCTGCGCGCAGCAGCAAACCCCGCGCGGTCAGGTCGGCGTTGATGGCGGTGAAAAGGCTTTTGCAGAGGTCATGGGTTTCGAGCAAGTGCCGGAAGTTCAGCCGCGTGGTGGCATCGGGCACGCCGTCGGCGGCCAGATCAATCCGCGCAAAACTCTGGATGGCGTGGCGGTCGTAGAGCGCGTCTTCGAGCGCCTCGTCGGCGAGGGCATACCATTGCTGGAGAAAATAGACGCGCAACATCCGCTCCAAACCAATGGGCGGGCGCCCGCGTTTGCCCTTGGGATAGAAGGGTTCGATGAC
>CAINLR010000190.1 GCA_903850425.1 uncultured Verrucomicrobia subdivision 3 bacterium
CCCTCCGGGGTGAGGCGGAGCGAAGGCGAGCGTAGCGAGCCGAGCGCAGCCGAACCCCGGAGGGGCGAAGCCCCTCCGCGCGCGAAAAACTGGTCGAGGGCGGGTCACGTTGGTTTCCTGTTGGGGTGTCAGCAAACACATCCAACACCACACCGCACATGACCCACCACACCGATCCTGAACTATTCAATAACGTCCTGCAACTCCTGACCGAACAAGGCCACGATGGCTGTCGAGCGCGGCGGTGGGTTCGTCGGCGAGAATGAGGCTAGGCTCATTGGCGAGCGCGCGGGCCACGGCGACGCGTTGCTGTTGTCCGCCAGAAAGCGCATCAGGAAGGTTGTTGGCACGGTCGGCCACGCCGTGGTATTCGAGCAATTCCATCGCCCGCTTGCGGGCTGCGCGCGGCGAGACGTCGTTGATCTCCATGGCCACGGCGACATTTTCCAGAGCGTTGAGAAATGGAATGAGATTCGCCTTCTGGAAAACACACCCGAGGTGCTGGCGACGGTAAGCGCGTAGGTCCACCAAAGCCCGGTCGCCCTCCATCACCGGTTCGCCAGCCATGATAATGCGTCCGACCGTTGGCGGATTGATCAGGCCGATGGCGGTGAGGAAGGTGGATTTGCCTGCGCCACTCGGTCCGAGCAACGCCACAACCTCCCCGCGCGCCAGTGTCACCGAGACGTCTTTCATGGCCACAACCTCGGTGTTGCCCGAGCCGTAAATCTTGGTCAGGCCGATGGCCGCGATGGTGATAAGGATGCCGACCGCGAACAGGGTGGAAGTCAAAAACGCGCGCCGGGTCGTTACCTGTCCTTGCTTGCTAATGAAGCCCACAATCAGCGGGATGCTCGCCAGATGGCAGGGACTCAGGACGATGCTGAGAATGCCCCACACGACCGCCGCCGCCAGCGCGAGAAGCGGCGCGCCTTCCACGGCGTGGCTGAGGTTGGTGAATAGTTGTTCCATAAATCAAAGCTGATTTCGTGCAGGGAAACCGCCGGCTATTTCGGGTCGCGCAAAAATTTGTTCACTCCTGTTTCAATGTAGGCGTTGAACTTTACCGGATCTTCCACCAGTTGCCAGATGTCGCCGAGCAGCGTTCGCTGTTCATCTTTGCCTGCGTTCTGGCGGACCAGCACCAGCGATGGACATGGCAGTTTGTAGGCCAAGAGGAAATGGGCATTCTCTGGCAGGTCGTAGTTGAGCGGCTTGAACACCAACCGTTGCGCGTCCAGTTCCGGCTTGAACTGCCGCTCGATTATCGCCTTGGCCTGCTGCTCGATCTTCAAACAGGTTTCGCAATGGACGGTGCCATGAAAATAATAGGCGATGATTTGCTGGCTCGGCGCATTGGTCGTAGTGGTCACGGGGGCGGCTGGCTTGGAAGTATCCACCGCCACGGTCGGCAGCGTCGCCACGAATAGCAACAGTCCGATAAAAAGCAGGCTTCGTTTCATAAAATTCTCACGCAAGTAGAGCCGCGCCTTGGTTGGCAACAAGCCGAAGGTTTTCATCCGTGGCCGGGCTGGAACCTTTGTGCAGGCCCATCTCAAACAACTTCAAATGTTGAAAACCGGTGAACGCGGCTTGCTCCAGCATCTTGCGGGCGCATTCCTGCGGGCAGCCGTCAATCACCAGAATTTTCCCGGCCACCCTGGTCGTTTCCAGGATGGTGTTGACCCGACCGCCAATGCCGGCAAGGCAATACATCTTGCCCGTTTGGTCAAGGGTCATTTGCCGGGCGGCGCGGTCGGTCAGGCCGCCCACATCGGAAGCGCCGGAGCACGGAAAGATGAGCTTGGGCGCGGACGAACAAGTGCATTGGGGATTTGTATTCATAGGCATTATGGTTGTTTGAGGGGTGGTGTGAGGTTTGTGGCGGAGGACAGTTGAGCAGTGCCGTTGGTTGCAACTCGGTTCGTCCCGGAGGTTGACCGCATCCCGTCCAGCATTGGCCGTAGTGGAAAACAAGTGCCACAACTCTGGCCTGTGCCGTCGGAACTGGGCCCATGCCTGGCCGCTGACCACGCCAACAAGGTGATCAGCACGGTCCCGGCCAGAATGTTTTGGGTGCGGGGTTTCAAGCGGTTCTGCTGGTTCAGTTGCACTCGCCGAGCTTGCAGGCTTTAGCGATCTGCGCCGGTGATAGTTTCATCTTGTCCGCGAGCGCCTGTGCGATGGTGATTTGCCGCCCCGTCATCGCCGGGCGCGCGTTGAGCCCCTTTTGCAGATTCGCTTCGTTGACAGAGAAACCCTGTTTGAAGCAACCAGCCGAAACGCATTTACCTTCGGCGCTTTTGCTCTGGCCGAACCACGCGATAGCGGTGGCGGGTTCAAGCGACGCGATCTGGCCATCGAGCGTTTTCACGCGTATGAGTTCGCCGCTGAACCCGTCCTTCGCTTCGACTTCGATGTCCTGCTTCAACCGCGCTGCCACCCCCAACGAACAATGCGTGCAACAGCCTTAGGGCGATGGCCGACCCAATGGCATTAATGTTTGCCAATGCCGCCTTGCAGGCGGTTGAAAAAATCGGTTGGCCAGAGGCGAAACTTCATCTCGCACAAGCGACGATTTACATTTCCACGGCACCCAATCCAGCCCAGACTCCAGGCGAAGTTATGCAGGCCTTTCAAGAAATTGACGATGGACACTTGGCCGTCTTTAAACACGGCCAAGAAATCATCCGCGTTGGTTTCCATCAATCGTTTGTTTCGCAGCACGTCAAAGGCAGCCGACTTGAACACGCTGGCGTATTGCTGCGGCTCACAGAGCCGCGCTCCACGTATTGCTTGCTTATCCGTGTCCATCGGTGGTTGAGTTATGGTTCCCAATCCGTCCACGTCACCAGATCACCGAGCGCCGGACGCCCGTCGTGACGCCACGTCAGCGGCGGGTTTTGCATCTGGCCTAGCGGGCAAATCCGCGTCGCGCCCCAGCGCGCGAAACGCAGCGCCAGCTCTTTCGTTTTTTCCGGCAGCGCGGCGACGCCCACGGTCGAAACCTTGCCGTGAATCTCATCCACGCCTGGCATGACCGCGGCCACGTCCGGAACCGGCTTCACATAGATAAATCGGTTCAGCGGCGAGAAGCGAAAACGCACTTCATGCTCGAATACCACCGTCCACGCGGTGGAATTCTGGCTGGACCAGATCCTCGCGTCGGCGCGGTGCGCGGCGATGGTTTCGTAAATCGTCCGCTGCGACGCAATGGCCGCCGCCGCTTCCACGGCAATTTTCCCGCGTGGCGCAGACGCTTCACGCTTCGCCAGTTCGACGGCGAGCCGGGCGGCAAATTTGTCCGACTCCACCGCGCCGCGTTCCTCGACGTAAATGACGTGCGGCGAGAGGCAGCCGTTTTGATCCCACGCAACCAGGTCGTCCGCCGCGCGCGAAACAACTTCTGCAACCGTTTCCTCGCGCAAGACTTCTCGCGTCACAAAGCCCAAGCTCACGCGCTGGCCGTAGCCCAGAAAGCGGACCTTCGCCGGCAATTGCGCGCGAATTGCCGCGAGCGTTTCGTCAGCGCCCGTCGCCGTTAGACAATCCGCGCGGTCAAACAGCACGGTTTCCAATTCGCGATTGCCGCCGCGCCATTCGGCAATTTCCAGGCACGCACCGAGTTTCGGGTCGGCCTGATAAATCGAGTGCGCGAACAGCCGGGGCAACAGCGATGCGCCACTTGCGCACTTCACAAATTGCGCCGACCGCGTGAGCAAACCCAGCGTGATACTCATCAAGGTCGGGTTGGGAATATTCCCCGCGGCGATGTGCACCAGAAATTCCGGGCCATGGGCCATGGCTGTGCGGCTGGACTTTTCCTCATCGGCCCCCACAAATCGATCCAACCGCTGCGCGTGGCCGAGTTCCTGTTCCAGCAACGCCTGAAAGTTATCCGGCGTGAACTGGCGGAAAAAACCATCCAAGCCTGTCGCCAAAACCGCCTGGGAATATCCGGTTTCCGCTGGGCCAAGTTCCAACGCGTGTTTGCGAAATATATTTTCCGGCTGCCGCCAGTCCGTGGCGACCTCGCAGAGGATTTTCACAATCTCGTCCGTCGAGCGGGGCCCCAGATATTTCTCGCGGTTGCGTTTCAGCGTGTCGCACGCGGCCTCAATCATGGCGGGCGGCAGCACCGCTTCCGGCGGCAGGTCGGCGAAAAAAAAGTTGGGCAGGTTCATCGAAGTTATCACCGCAGAGAGCGCACAGATCTCAAAGAGATTCTTGTTTCAATTCTGTGTGTTCTCTGCGTTCTTTGCGGTTTCATTTCATTACATGGTCATCAGCGAGCAGCCGCGCGGCTCGGCCAGTTGCGCGCGCCCAATCAGTTCAAAGCCGTCGCCCCGGCGGATGCCCAAGTCTTCGGTCTGGATCGCCGCGACGGAAAAGACGTTCGCCAAATCAAAGACGCGAATCAATCCCGTTTCGCCCTCAGCCACTTCGCGGCCCGTTTCGGGAGAAATGATTTGCACGCGGGACCAGGGTGGGAAATGGAAGGGCCGTGGTTGACTGTGAATTGTGAATTCTGAATTCTGAATTTCTCGATCGTAGGCCTGTGAACTCAGTTCGCTCATGCCGTATTCACAGATGATGTTTTGGCCCGGAACCCCGAGCCGCTCCGTGATCAGCGCGTGTAATTCCGCCTTGGGCAAAACGCGCGAACGGTTTTTGTAGCCGCCGGTTTCCAGGACGCGCGAGCCGGCTGGCAATTGAAACCGCAGATTATTCTCCACCAAGAAATCCAGCAACTGCACAAAGGAAAAAGCCGTGCCCAGCAGAAAAACCGGATCACCTTGCCGGGTTGATTCAGCGACAACCTCGCGCACGTCGTCAAATTCCAAAGCCCAGCCACCATCCGGCATTACTTTGCCATGGAACTTGGTTGCTCCAACCAGCACTCCAGCGTCTCCAAGCTGGCACTGGATGGACCGAAACATATGAACCAACGAAGAATGCGGCACCTGTGCTGACGGTGGCGTCAGGCAGGCGAACCGTAAATCGTGAAGCGATGATTTGAAATCCGGCAGAGTGTTTGGAAGAAACCACTGCCACAACGAGGCCTCATAAAGCGCCAGAGATGCAGCACCGTGAAAATGCCGGCTCGGCTTTTGTCCGCTCGTGCCGCTGGAATGAAAGACGGCGGAACGCTCGTCCGGCGCGAGGCTGGTCAGTTCCAATTCCTTGAACGCGGCGGTCGGCACGGCGGGAATCTGGGTCCAGTTTTGAACCGTCGTGGGCGTTAATTGGCGGACTTCACAAATTCTGCGATAGGCGGAATTATTGGCAAATTGAAGGGCGAAGAGTTCCAGCGCGAGGTCGGCGAATTGCCGCTGGCCGCTGGCCGCTGGCCGTTGGACAATCCATTCGCGCAGCCGCGTGGCGAAAGTATAAAGTGCTGTATTCATGCGGTGTTTGTTTGCCGGCTGGTTTTCCGCGACAGCCGAATAAGGAGCTTATCTAACATTATTATTGTCGCAAGCCATGATTTATGACTTGCTTGATCACAGTCATTCCAATCTACACGACCATGCAAAAGAGATTATTTCGCTATTGGATCTTTCTCTGGCTGGTTGCCGGAGTCTTTTTCCTATATCCTATCAACAATCTCTTTCTTCGAATCGGACTGCTGGGCTCGTTGCTAGCCGTGTGGACCGGCTGCTTATTTTTTGGCTTCAGATGGAAATTTTTTCGCATCGTATTTTTGTTGCTCACCGTCTCGATTATCGGCTTCTTTTTTTGCCCAGGCCGAAAGTATGAGGAAGAGAAACTGCGGGAGACTTATGTCCACGCCTTACAATCATACGAAGGAACAAGATATATCTGGGGCGGAGAGAACAAGCTTGGAATTGATTGCTCAGGCTTGGTGCGAGCTGGCTTGATCAAAGCAAATTTTCGAAATGGCCTGCTGACCCTGAATCCCCGACTCCTTCGCTACGCATTGTATCTATGGTGGCATGATTCCTCAGCCGAAGCGCTGGGAAACGAATACGGTCAGCAAACCAAACACCTGCTCGCACAAGTCAGCCTAAATGACCTCGGCCAAAATACAATTCTGCCCGGGGACATGGCTGTGACCATCAGTGGAGTCCACATTATGGCATTTCTAGGCGACAGCAAATGGATCGAGGCAGATCCCAATTTGAAAAAAGTTGTGATCGTTCAAGTGCCGGAAGGAAACAATCCTTGGTTTCAGGAATCGTTCAACATCGTGCGTTGGCAGGAACTTGCAAGCGAATGAACGGGCTGCACTCCAGATACGCCGTTGAGCCTGCGAAAATTAACGCCGGCAAATATCACGCTTCATTCGCAAAATACGGCCGTTGCCGGTTGCGACGGCGATCCAGTTCGCTGGCGTAGCGCAACCCCAGGGTGGCGGCATTGCTTTTCATCCATGCCGTCAGCGCCGTTTTGCCGGTGGGCGGCGTGGGGACATAAAGCAGTTCAGCCATCAACCCCCGAATTTCTTCGCGGGTGATGAAGGTGTCGCGCATATACCACCCAACCAATTTACCCAAAGAGCAGCCCAAGCCCGGCGGCACGTTGACCAGCAGTCGCGGCCGGCTAATCGCTTCGCCCACAGTTTTAACCAGTTCACGGTAAGTAAAGGTCTCCGGACCGATCGCGTTGATGTTGACATTTTCCGACCGCTGCCCTTCAGCCACCGCCAGACTCGCCAAGTCATCCACGTGAATGGGTTGGAGCCGATACGAGCCATCACCAAAAATGGCAAAGACAGGAAATCGCCGAAGCGCCCAGGCAATATTGTTGATGAGAATGTCCTCGCGCCCGAACAAAACCGTGGGCCGCAGGATCGCGTAAGCAAGGCCGCTTTCCACCAGCGCCCGTTCCAGTCGCGCCTTGCCGGAAAAATATTCCAGCGGCGAGTCCTCGCTCGGATTCGTGATGCTGACATGCACCACGCGGCGGACGCCCGCCCGCCGCGCCGCCTCAAACAACACCAGCGTGTTGGCCACCGCCTGCGCATGGGTGAACGTCCGGTGGTTGAAGCGAACCCAGTAGGTGTTGTAGAGCACATCCACTCCGGCCAATGCCGCCGCCAATCGGCCTGGCTCGGTAAACGAAAGCGGAAAGGCCCGGACATGGCCGCCAAACGGATTCTCCCGTTTCACCGAGTTGGTCAAGGTGATCACCGTCCGCCCCTGCTCCAGCAGCCGAGCCGCGAGGTAGCGGCCGGAATAGCCAAACGCCCCAGTCACCGCGTGGATTTCCTTTGTATTCATATTTCTTTCTTTTCTGTTTTTTGTGAAATCTGACCCCAAAAAAAATTAACTGAGCCAGTTACGCAGGCGACTCCCCCATTTAACCAGCTTGACCCGCGACTCCAGCGGCATCCGGCGGATCTCCCCAAACCAGCCGTCCATCAACTCGAAGAACTCCAGCATTTCCTTCAGCCGCTCGCGGGTGTGCGCCTCCACTCGGTTGCCGTCGTTGACCAACGCCTGGGTTTCCCGCAGCATTTTCAGCGTCGGATCCATCTCGCGCCGTTTGCGCTCATCCAGAAGAATCTCAAACATTTGCCAGGTGTCTTGGATGGATTGAAAATGTTCGCGCCGATCCCCCAGCACATGCACCAGTTTGACCACCCCCCAGGACTGGAGTTCCTTCAGACTGTTGCTCACATGCGAGCGGGCGACGCCCAAGGACTCCACGATTTCATCCGCCGCCAGCGGTTTGGGCGAGAAATACAGCAAGGCGTGGATTTGCGCCACCACGCGACCAATGCCCCAGCGTGCACCCATTTCGCCCCAGTGCAGAACCAATTTCTCAATGACGGGATCGAGTTTCATTTCTGTTTTTACAGATATTACTATTATCTGAACAAACGTCAATAATTTAACATCTGGAATCCTCTGGGAAAGCACGTTGCCTCGGCGACCCGCTTCGCTCAATGCCATCATTCCCGTTGTTGCCAACCTCGTTCGCCTCGGCCAAACTGGCGGTCCAATAATGAGCAAACGGTTTTACATCACCACGGCGATTGATTACTTGAACGGCCAGCCGCATCTCGGCCATGCCTACGAGAAAATCGTCGCGGACGTCATCGCCCGCGCGCGGCGCAGTCTCGGCCAGGAAGTTTTTTTTCTGACCGGCCTCGACGAGCACGGCCAGAAAGTCCAGCAGGCAGCGCAGGCGGAGAAAAAAAATCCGCAGGAATATTGCGACGCGCTCGCCGCCGACTGGCAGGCATTCGCGAAAAAGCTGGAACTGACCAATGACGATTTTGTCCGCACCACGCAGCCGCGCCACAAGGAATATGTGCAGGCCACACTCGCGAAACTCCATGACGCCGGCCATTTCTACAAGGCGAGCTACACCGGATTTTATTCCGCGAAGGAAGAGACCTTCCTTACCGAAAAGGATCGTCTGCCCGACGGCAAGTTCGACGCGAGCTACGGCGAAGTCGTTGAACTCAAGGAGGACAATTATTATTTCAAGCTCGGCGCGCACCAGCAATGGCTGATTGATTACATTGAGGCGAACCCGGATTTCATCGCGCCGTCCTCCCGCCGCAATGAGGTGCTCGGCTTTCTCAAAAACAACACGCTCGAAGACTTGTGCATTTCGCGTCCGCTGGCCCGGTTGAATTGGGGCATTCCCCTGCCCTTCGACCCGGATTTCGTCACCTACGTCTGGTTTGATGCGCTCGTGAATTACGCCAGTATTGCCGCCGCCCACCCCGAACTCGGTCTCTGGCCGGCGGACATCCACGTGCTCGGCAAAGACATCGTGAAATTCCACGCGGTCTATTGGCCGATCATGCTCAAAGCGATGGGGCTTGCGCTGCCGAAACAAATTCTCGTCCACGGCTGGTGGCAAAAGGACGGCGCGAAAATCAGCAAGAGCACCGGCAACATTGTAGATCCGATCGCGGTCATCAACGAATGGGGCTTGGACGCGTTTCGCTTTTACGTCCTGCGCGAACTCGACATCGGCCCGGATGGCAACTGGACCGACGCCGGTTTCCGCTCGCGCTATCAGGCCGAACTCGCCAACGGTCTCGGCAACCTCGTCAACCGCTCGCTCTCGATGCTCAAGCGTTATCGCAATGGCGTCGTGCCCGCGCGCTCGAACGAACTCGCGGCGGACGCGGCGAAGGCGGCGGACGAAACGCGCGCATTGTTCAAGCAAAGCCAGCTTCAGTCCGCGCTGCAAAGCATCTGGGGACTCGTGAACCGTGCGAATCAATACGTGGATCAGACCAAGCCTTTCTCGCTCGCCAAAGATCCCGCGCAGGCGCAGCGGCTGGATGAAGTGCTCTACAATCTGGCCGAAGCCTGCCGCGTGCTCGCGGTGTTGCTCTGGCCGTTTCTGCCCGGCACCGCCACGAAGATTTACGCGCAGCTCGGCTTGACCGGTTCGCCGGACAAACTGGAAGCCGCGACGTGGGGCGGATTGCAAGCGGGTCAGGTGATTGGCGAACCCGCGCCGCTGTTCCCGCGCAAGGATGTTTGAGCTTTGGCAACCTCGATGAGTTCAGGGAAAAGCGGCAGAGGGCTGCCGCAGTCCAAGACGCTTCGCGCGGAATAAAGACGACTGGAAGCGCGCAGCGTCTTGGACTGCTCCAGCCCTCTGGACCTTTATTTCGAAAACCCGGATGCGCCAATGCCAAAATGAAATGCAGTATTGACCATCATTTAAAAACGCTGCTGCAAATCACTTTTATTTGTTTGGCCAGCAGCGGATTTGCACGGAACCTCGAACTGCCGGCACGCGATACCAACTCGCTGGATGGTTACACATTTGCCCGGCAAATCTCCGAACTGAGTCTCGCCGAACGCGAAGCCGTCTTCGCCAATGAAATATTCGAGGGCAATGTGCCGCCGTTCCTTCGCACGTTTTGCCCGGTAACGGTCACAAACATTTCCGACAGCCAGACCAACGTCGCGACGTTTTTCACTGCGCCGGACTATCTCGCCCTTGGGTCGGATGAAAATTATTTCCTCGCGCCCCTTTCACCAAACACCGCGCAAACCATCGCCGACCGCCTTGGCTGCGTCCTGCCGACGCGCAAAATGGTGGATACCATTTACGCCGCCGCCGAAGTGAAACTCCCGCCATCGCCCATTCCGCCCAGCGCCGCGATGACGACGGTTTCCGTTTTTGCGCAGCACAACCAAACCATCCGCGTGCAGCGCGCCACTTTCCTGACCGCGCAACCGCTCGGCGCACTGACGGCCGGGCACAAAAAGGATGTGGTCATCTCTGCCCGACTCGCTGGCGTGACCAACAAGGTGGCGATTTACGGCTGGCATCTAGCTAATGGTTTGCCGATCCAGCCGCTGTATCTCGGCCACACGGCGGCGTGGGTGGACTACAGCCAGTGCATCCGGCTGGTTTCCCAAACCATGATCGTGAACGGCGCAAAGAAAACCGTCGCGGAAGTCCTGGCGGATCCCCAACTCTGCGGACTCATCAGCGACGAAGGCGTCATCACAAATGGACGCTATCAAAATATTCCTGGTGGCACCGGCTTCCGGCCGGTCGTTTCGGACGTCGCGCCCGAAACCGGCGGCGAGCAAGGACTGACATCTAATTTTACAGCCAACCAGCAGTCCGCGACCCCGACCAAAATCCGTCAGGCCGCCGAATTTGACAGGCGAAACGCCCGTGCCACCAATGAAACCCTCAGCCTGCCGTGGCCGCTGATGTTTTCCGCCAGCCCGAATTTCGGCGAGCTGGCGCGCGAGATTCAACTGCCGGACGAGGTCAGGGTGTTGATCAATGCGCCGGCGCGCGCCGCATTTGCCAAAGACAAGCCGGTGCTGCTCGTTTTCTATGCGCTGCCGAATGGAAATTCGATTGAGCAGACCCTCGGCAAAACCCTGCAACCGGGCGACGACTGGCATTTCGCCATCCAGCACATCGGCGCGCAAACGCGCTGGCTGCGCAACACCATCACAAACCGCACGATTGTCGTGGCGTATCTGGAAGCGGGCGGGAAAAGCTGGCCGGCGTGGCGCAAACAACACAGCGATCAGCGCATCCAAGAGATCCTTGATGGCGTGCGCGGGATTTTTGCGGCGAGCAAAACCGAAGTGGTGCTCGCCAGCCATAGCGGCGGCGGCAGCCTGGTGTTTGGCTATCTGAATGCGGTGGCGAAAATTCCTGACGATGTGAAACGCATTGCCTTTCTCGACAGCAACTACGGCTACGATTCCAAACTGCACGCGGGGAAAATCCGCGACTGGCTCGTGGCCGGCAGCGAAAACCGGCTGTGCGTGCTGGCGTATCAGGATTATCTGGGCCTGCTCAACGGCAAGACGTTCGTGAGCGAAAACGGCGGGACGTGGGGCCGCAGCCTGGCCATGCTCGACGATTTGAGCGCGCCGTTTCGTTTCAACAGCCGGACCAATGGCGGACTAAAAATACTTTCTGCGCTGAATGGCCGGATTGAATTCATGCTCAAGGAAAATCCCGACCGGAAGATTTTCCACACCGTTCAAGTCGAGCGCAATGGCTTTATTCATGCGCTGGTTTCCGGCACAGCGGATGAGGGCAAAGGCTATGAATACTTCGGCGAACGGGCTTACACGAAGTGGATTCAATGATCCTTGGGCGCTACTACGATACTGCGCCGGCCGCGCTAAAATCACTTGGGTGATGTGAACGGGGTTACCGCAACCGCCTTCCCGAAAATCGCCCAGCCATTCATGGCTGGGAACCTCACAAACCTATTGCCCAAGTCCCGGCAGGGACGGCAGACAATTTCTTTCGTCCCTACCGGGACTGGGGACCCTGCCGAACTATGAACCCAGCCATAAATGGCTGGGCTATTTTCGAAGCTTGAAATTATTTGCCGGGCGACTGCTACCGCGCCGAAGGTGTTTCGATTAAATGCGCGTGACACTAAAGCACCGAACGGACACGCCAGAAATTATTCGTGGTAGGGTTAGCTAAGTTGGTGAACACCAGCAAACCATTGACACCGGCAGGATTTGTCACTTGCGGCACCCAGTTGACCGGTGTCGATAAGTTGTAGCAACGATCCAAAGCGTAATTCACTCCATTGCTGCCCACAAAAGATAGACGCATGTTGCCGCCGCTCAAAAGTTGACCGGTGATTTGATTGTAGCCCGGCAGAATACCGATGAATATCACGGTGAGATTCAACGACGCTGTCCAGCCTTCCAGGTTGGCCCCCACCCAGGCAGGCGTGTTTTGAGAAACCTCGGCGGCGGTGACAATGCCAGCCGTATCAACGCTGGCGAGGGGACCAGTGAATGACCAATGCGCAAAACTGCTGGCGGGCGAAACCGTGCCGTCATCCAGAAATTGAACGGCATACAAGGGCATGGAGGCGGCTTCGTTCAAATTGGTGCTAGGAGCCGAGAGTGTGAATGACGTGACTTCATACAATTGGCCGGCGTAGCCAGTGCGGGCGGTTTCTTGTGGAGTGCTTGCTGTAGCCAAACCACCGAAACCGCTGACACTACCATCATTGCAATAGCTTGCACTGGTAGCTCTTAATCCGCCGCCATCCAGTGAGCTGACTCGCAGGTTGTAATTGACACTATTCTGCCCGGCAGCAATGGCGTTAACCGCCAACCCAAGCAATAATAGAAATGCTGCTTTCATATTTTTTGATACTCAAGGCTGTCAATGGCCGTAAAGCCAATTCCCATCGCCAATAATAAACAAGCCGTTGCCCAAATAGACCAAAGTTAGTGTGTTGTTGTTTAAGCTGCTAAAACTTGTGCCGCCTGCTGTTCCCAAACTACTGACAGCAATCAATCCTGTTGATTGAGACGGAAGTGACAAGCAAGTTGTCCATGTGTTGCCGAAATCAACAGATGTGAAAATCTGTCCACTACCAATAGTTGATAACTTAGAACCGTTTGATGAAATGGAAATGCTTTCGCAGCTAAAACTCGCATATGGAAATCCATTTGTCTGGTAAACCCATGTTGACCCTGAATTTGCTGATGTATAAGCCCCGGAAAGATCACCCCAATGAGTTGCAGCTACAAGCATGGTGCCATCGGCGGACGAGGCTACTGACGAATAAATTACGTTCGTTATTGGGGCGCTAGCTTGCTGCGTCCATGTGCTGCCCGAATTTCCAGAGGTGTAGATACCTCCGCCATGGCCATCCCATGCCCTCGTGGCTACCAGTTTTGTTCCATCGGCGGACGAAGCCACTGACGTCCAATTTGCGTTTGTTATTGGAGCGCTCGTTTGCTGCGTCCATGTGTTGCCGGAATTTCCAGATGTGTAAATACCTCCGCCATTGCCATCCCACTGCCTCGTGGCTACCAGTTTTGTTCCATCGGCGGACGAAGCCACTGCTCCCCAATATGCATTCGTCGGCGCTCCAGTTTGGAAAACCCAATTTGAGCCACCATCGGCGGATGTAAATATTCCAGCATAATTAGCTACCGCAACGACTTTGAGTCCGTTAGTTGAACAGGCGAAAGCCTGAATTGGATATCCGTTTAAAGGCAAATTTGTATTCAAATTCCAAGACTTTCCGTAATCACCTGAAAACACTAAACCTGGATAACTATTCCAATTATTATTTTGATAAGTTTGGAAATATGCTCCGCAAAATATGTGGGACCCATCGCCGGAAATTTGCAAAGCATTGTAGCCGTTTGGGTCAAGCCATTGTTGCATTTGTGGGGCCTCGTCCCAAGTTAATGCAAAATTGGTGGAGATGAAAAAACCTTGCCCGCCGTTGACCAACAAACGAGTTCCATCGGCATTTGCAGCTAAGGGCGCATTCGAGCCAAGGGAGTTATACCGCACAATTCGCTGCCCCGGATTCTGCAATATGTTAAAATAAATTGAACCACCTGAACTTGGAATCGTTAGTTTAATAGCATCCCCAATATTTACAATTGTCGGCAATATAAAGTTGCCAGAAAAATTTGTAACAAAATAGTTGCCACCTGCGTATGTCTGAACATTTGTCCCGCTTGGAATTGAATAATTCGTTGAGCCAGTCACCGCTGTTCCATTGATGACCAGATTGCTTACGGTTAGTGTGCCAGGAATTGTAAGATTTGGTGCCAACTGGCTACTGCCAACAGCTCCGGCTGCAATCTTACTGGCCGTAATGCTACCATCGGCAACTGTTCCGGCAACAATAGCATAACCCACTGCTGCCAACCTCTCGTCAGGCGTTAATAACTGGAATCCAGTCGTGCCATCGTTGAACCATACCCGCAACCATACGCCGGGGTTGGCGAAGACGCTGGCGGGTAGCGTAGCCATGTTTGTTAGCGTAGTGTCGCCTAGCAACACGGAATACAGACCTTTGGTGACTGACAGCGGCACACTGGTTGCCGGTTGTCCTCCCGCATTGCTGGTTCCGTCGTTGCTCCAAAATGAGGTGGATACGTTTTGTTGCGGTGGTGCTGCGAGGGTGACGACCGGCAAAACCGAGTAGCCCGAACCAGCCGAAGTGACAACGATGTTCGTAACGACTCCGCCGGAGATTTGCGCATAAGCCGATGCGCCTGCGCCGGTGGTGTCAGTAATCGTCACACCGGGTGGAGTGATGTAGCCCGAACCGCCATTATTAAGGACGATATTGACCAGAAAGCCAAATGTGACGGTGCCACTGGCGGTCGCCCGCACGGAAGCGTTGGTGCTGGTGCTGATCAGCGCGAATTTGAATTGCCCGGTGCCGGTGAAGTTGGTGCCGTTGACGGCGATGCGGCCCTGATAGTTGAGCAACTGTGGCACCTGGGCCTTGGTTAATCCCGCGCCCAAGAGTAATAAAAGCAGCAGCAGTGGTTTCGTGATTTTCATATTGTTTATTTGTTCCCGTTTGCCTTCACCTGTGGATTCTGCCACAGACGAGAATTTCTGTCAGAGATTTTTCCGTGTTTGTTTAATCGTCCGGCCAATCCCGTCGCTGGTATTTCCAAAGGCGAGGCGCAGGGTTCTCCCTCTCCGCCAACGCCAATTGGAGGAGAGGGCCGGGGTGAGGTGGCATGTGATAACTAATTCCCTATCTACGCCGGCGTGGGTGTGGGTATCGGCGTAGGGGCGGGCGCGGCGGGTTGGTCGTAGAGATACACCACGCCCCAGCGGGCGCATTTCACGCGGCGACTGCTCGCGTCCGGGTCTTTGCGGTAGAAAAATTCCGCGGTGTCGCAGAGATCCTCAGCCAGGGCTTGCGCTTCGGGATAGAGGGCCTGGAGTTCTTCGCGCTGTTTGTCGGTGTTGCCCTGCGCCTGTTTGCTTTGGCCGAGCAGGGTGTTGAATTGCGCCCGCCACGCCCCCACTTCGGCCGCGCTGGGCAGGGCCATGGCAATATAGCCGGCGCCTTCGGCGGTTTGCCGGGCGGCTTCGCCTTTGACCACGCTCTCGGCGGCCTCGGCCACGGCGCCGTAGCTGCTGAGGTCGGGAATGGTGGTGGCGGTCACGTCGCGCCCATAATAACTCCGCGCGCCGACGGCAAATTTGCCGCGCACGATGCCCAGATCCAGCACTTGATGAAAGTGCGACACATGCAGCGTCAACTGCGCGGCGGTCTGGGACACCTGGGTGGTCAGCGGGGACTGCCCGGCTTGGGCCAGATCCACATCGCTGGCTTCTTTCAGCAACCGGTTCAGCAGGCTGGTCGGGGCGGCGTCATCCAGCTTGGCCCATTGGTCGGCGGAGAGGGCGCGGTCGGCGGCCACGGGGGTGTTTTTCCAGGCATCGCGGGCGGTTTTGAGCGTGCGGATGACGGCCGGCATGGAATTGGGCAATTTGCGATAGGGCATAGGTGTCAGGGGTTAATTGGTTGGGAGCTGAATTTTACTTGGTTTGTCCTTTGGTGGTTGCTTGGTTGGTTGATTTACTACTGTTTTTTCTAAATGTCTGGTTTTCTGAGGCTAACACGAACTCGGTGTGACCGATTGTCTCACTTCTGCCGGCCCGGATGCCATTTTCGGGATTGCCAGCAGCCTCCTGGCCGAGCGGATGGGGGTTGGCGGGATTGAAAATGGCACTCCGGCGTGGCGGAATGGGGTTGGCGGGATTGCCAGTGCCGGTTTGGCCGGGCCGGATGGGGTTGGCGGAAGTCCTATTAGCCCTCTGGCCCAGCGGAATGGATGCGATGGAACTGACGGCGGCGTTCCGGTGGCCAGGAATGAGGCGGGCGGGATGAACACCAGAGGTTTGGCTGCCGGTAGTGGCGCGGTCGGGATTGATTGGCGGCGGACGACAAGGCGCGGGGCGATCCGCGAGCCAAACCCTGGCACGCAACCCGTCGTCGCAAAGAGATTCGCAGTCGTCATAAGTTTCCCAGTGGAGCCGGGACGATGTGAACAGGAATCGAAATGCCTGTCAAGCAGGCAGGTCAAAAAAAGCGCAATTGAAAACGGCGGCCATAATGCCGGCTGCCCTACAACAGCTCCGGCTGCTTCATCAACTCGGCGATGCGTTGCAGCAGGCGGCCGGCGGCTCCGCCGTCGAGCACGCGATGGTCGAAGCTCAAGGTGAGATAAGCTTCGGTGACGGGAACGAACTGGCCTTTGGCCTCGTCCCAATGCGGCATTTTGCGGCCGGCACCCAGGCCGAGCACGATGGTCTGTTCGGGCAACGGAATCGGCGTGGCCCAGATCAGGCCGAACGTGCCGAAGTTGGTGACGGTGGCGACGGAACCGCCAGTGGCGTCCAGGGGCAGTTTCCGCTGACGCGCGAGATCCACAAGTTCATCGTAGCGTCCGACGAGTTCGGCCAAGGGTTTTTTATCCGCGCCGCGCAGCACCGGCACGAGCACGCCGTCCTCGGCTTCAACCGCAAAGCCAACGTCAATGGAACTGGGATGGACAATTTTATTGCCAACGAGACGACCGGCGACAGCGGAATTTTCCGAGAGCGCCATCGCCAAGGCGCGCAAGGCGTAAAGCGCCGGACCAGGCTTGGGCGAACAGGTTTTCCGATGTGCGAGCACGGCGTCCAGAATTACGGGCAAACCCACGGTGGCGATGGGGCGGGTCCAACTGCGGCGCATGGCATCGGCGACGGCGACGCGCATGGAGGAGGCGCCGGTCAGCTTGTGTTTTTCCAGGCTGGCGATGTATTTCTCGAAATCTTCGACGGTCACGCGCCCGGCCGCGCCGCTGCCGGCCACGCCCGCGAGGTCGGCGGCGTGCAAACCAAGTTCATCCATGCGCGCCCGGAGCCGGGGGGAAAGATAGCTGGCGCCTTTGGCATTGGCGGGCACGGGCAGGCCGCGCACGGTGGGTTGCACGCGGCTCTTATTGAAGCTGCTGGCGGGCGCTTTGGAAACGTGTTCGGTCTCGGCAGTTTTGGCCGGCGCGGAAATATCCAACCCCAGATGCACCGCCTGCTCCGGGGTCACTTCGATTTGGCCGAGCACGGCCCCGACGGCGTAGCTTTCATTGAGGTGCGCGGTGAATTTTTCAATTTTCCCTTTGCATGGAGAGGCGACGGTCATGGTGGCCTTGTCGGTCTCAACTTCGATGATGTCCTGGTCGGCTTCGACCTGGTCGCCGGGTTGCACGAGGAAATTGATAATGGCGGCCTCGGCGATGGACTCGCCGAGCTGCGGCATGATGATGGGAACGTGCATGGGTGAATTAAAAATTAAAAATTAAAAATGCAAAATGGGAAACGCGAATGGGCGCGCTCTCAGCGCGGACATTTTTAATTTTTAATTTTGCATTTCTCATTGTCTTAAAAGGTTGCGGGCGGCGGCGGCGACGGTCTGCGGGGTGGGCCGGTGCGCGAGCCACAAATTGGGATGATACGGAATCGGCGTGTCTTTGGCGTTGAGGCGTTGCGGCGGCACGTCGAGCAAACCGAAGCCTTCCGACGAAACGCGCGCGATGACTTCAGCGGTGACGCCGCCCCACGGAAACGCTTCGCCGACGCACAGCAACCGCCCGGTGCGGGCGACGCTGGCGATGATGGTGTCGGTGTCGAGCGGTTTGATGGAACGCAGATCCACGACTTCCACCTGCCAGCCTTCGGTCGCGAGTTCGGTGGCGGCTTCGAGGGCATCGTGAACCATGGCGCTGTAGGCGACGATGGTGAGATCGCGACCTTCGCGGGCAATGCGCGCTTTGCCAATGGGCAGCGCCTCGCTCGGTAATTTCTCGGCTTTGAGATGGCGATAGAGGAATTTGTGTTCGCAGAAGATCACCGGGTCATCAATGGCCACGGCTTCAATCAACATGCTGTAGGCGTCTTCGACGGTCGCGGGCGTCAACACGACTAGGCCGGGATAATGCGCGTAAATTGCCTCAATGGACTGGCTGTGGAATGGTCCGCCGCCGGACGTGCCACCGAACGGCAGCCGCACGGTGATGGGACAAGGCACATTCGTGCGCCAGAACAGAGTCGCGGCTTGATTGACGATCTGGTTGAAGCCGACGGTGGAAAAATCGGCGAACTGCATTTCGATGATGGGGCGCAGACCTTCGATGGCCGCGCCGACGGCCATGCCGATGATGGCGTCTTCACTGATGGGGGCATCAATCACCCGCCCGGGAAATTCCACGGCCAGATTCTTGGTGGCCTTGAAAGCACCGCCAAAGGCCGCGACATCCTGACCGTAAATGAACACGCGCGGATCATCCCGCAAGGCATGGGCCTGGGCTTCGCGAATGGCGTCGAGATAGGTAATGCTCATGGAATCAAATCTCGAAGTCGTCCGGGCGAATCTCGTTCAGATGCTTGGTGGACAACGCCTGCCATTCTTCGGTGAACGGGTCGGGGGCCGGCTCGCGTTGGACCGGCGCGACGGCGTCGTCGATTTCACGAATGGTTTCGCTGCGCCAGACGGCGAGTTGGGCGGTGTCGGCCCATTTCTTCCCGACGAGAAAATCTTCGGCCAGCTTCAAGCAATCGCGGCCGAGCGCGGAATTTTTCAACTGCGGCGTGATGTAGCCGGCGTCGTCGTGTTCGCCGTGACCGCAGAGGCGGAGCAACTGGGCGACAACGAGCTGTGGGCCGTGACCGGCGCGGGCGCGAGCCACGGCGGCTTCGAGCGTCTGCAAACAGGCAGTCAAATCCGTGCCATCCACTGAGTGCGATTCGACGCCATAACCAGCGGCCTTGTCGGCCAGATCGGCGCAGGCAAACTGGCGGTCGTTGGGCGTGGAGTAGGCAAATTGATTATTCGCCACGACCAGCACGAGTGGCAGTTTCTCGACGGCGGCTTGATTGAGGGCTTCGTGAAAGGCGCCGGTGGAAGTTGCCCCTTCGCCCAGCGCCACGGCGCCGACGGTGCCGGAAATCCCCTTCAGCCGCCGCGCGAACAGAATGCCGTTCACGACGGAAATCATCGCGCCAAGGTGGGAAATCATGGGCAGCAGGCCATCGCGCGGGCGGCCGCGATGAACATTGCCGTCGCGGCCACGCATGGGACCAAGGGAAGATCCAAGATAAGTGCGGGCGGCGTCCGCCACGGTTTCGCCGAACGCCAGCCGGCCGGCGGCATCGCGGATGAGCGGGGCGAACACGTCGGTTTTCTTCAGCGCGAGGCCGATGGCGACGCTCAGGGCTTCCTGCCCGCGGCCGAGAAAGACGCCACCATGAATTTTCCCCGCACGATAAAGCGCGGCGAACTTGTCATCGAGCAACCGCGCCCGCAGCATATAACGGTAGGCCGTCAGATATTTTCCGCTGGAAACCACCGTGTCCGCAGTATCTCCAGACTCAAGCACCGTTTGCGACATGGGCGAAGTTTATCGCCGGCGGCGGGAGCCAGCAACGATTCTTTCAATCCGGGCTAAATAAATCCGCTGGCTGACCGATAACGAATCTGTTACATCCGCCGCGTCACGGATGACCTCCGCTGCGCCGCTCCATGCACCAAACCAAATTTCAAGTCCTGTTACTCGGCAACGACACCAAGTTGACCGAGGCCATGACGTTGGCCATCCGCTTGGACAACGGCAACATCGGCGTGGCGTCCACCTATGCGGACGCGTTGCGGTTTATCCAGAATCATCCGCCGGACGTGGTGCTGCTGGATTTGAAATCCACCGAGGCGGACAGCTTGAGCCTGCTCCGCCAGATCAAACATCATCCGTTTCCCACGCCGGTGGTGACGATCGGCCTGTCCCCCGGCGGCGAAAGCACGACCGTGCTGCGCGCCTTCGATCTGGGCCTGAATGAGCTGGTCCAGCTCCCGACGGAGAACGGACTGTTCCGCGCTCGTCTGCGCACCGCCGTGCAACTCAAACACCGGCTGGAAGCCCTCAGCAAACAAGTCCGTGAACTGACGGAATCCGTCCGCGCTGCCGAAGCCGGCTCCAAAGCGAAGTCGGAATTCCTCGCGACCATGAGCCATGAAATCCGCACGCCGATGAACGGCGTCATTGGCATGGCCGGGCTGTTGATGGAAACCCCGCTCACGCCGGAGCAGCGCGGTTATCTGGACACGATCCACAACAGCAGCGAATCGCTGTTAAGCATCATCAACGACATTCTGGATTTCTCCAAAATCGAGGCCGGCAAAATGGAATTGGAACGGCGGCCCTTTGATCTGCGCACCTGCATTGAGGAATCGCTCGACCTGTTCTCGCCGCGCGCCCTCGAAAAAAATCTCGATCTCGGCTACGAGGCGGACGATACGATTCCGTCCGTCATCGAAGGCGACGACCAGCGGTTGCGGCAGGTGCTGGCGAACCTGTTGAGCAATGCGGCGAAGTTCACCGAGCGCGGCGAGATTTTTGTGAAGGTGGAAAAACTGGCGAACCCGGCGGCGGACCTGGAACACCCGCACGCCGTGCGCCTGCATTTTACCGTGCGCGATTCCGGCATCGGCATCCAGCCGGACCGGCTGGCACGTTTGTTCCGCCCCTTCTCGCAGGCGGACGTTTCCACCGCCCGCAAATACGGCGGCACTGGCCTGGGCTTGGCCATCAGCCGCAAACTGATTGAATTGATGGGCGGGAAAATGTGGGCCGAGAGCGCGCTGGGGCAAGGCTCAACGTTTCATTTCACGGTCCAGATGAACGCCGCGCCTGCTTCCAATCCCCCGGCACATGCCGCCCCGCAGGCCCGGCTCGCGGATCTGAAGATTTTGGTTTTGGACGACAACGCCGCCAGCCGCAACGCGCTGTATGAACAATGCCGGCGCTGGGGCATGTTGCCGCAGGCGGTGGAGAACTCCGGTTCCGCAATGGCCTTGATGCGCCAGGGCGCGGCGTTTGACCTGGCACTGATTGACTTGCATCTGGGCGGGATGGACGGCCAGGCGGTGGCGGCGGAGCTGCAAAAATTTCCCGCCGCCGCGATGATGCCCATCGTGCTGCTCACCCCGCTCGGCAATAAAAACGGCGGCGCGGAGGAACCACGCGTGGTCTTTGCCCACACCGTGGCCAAGCCGGTGAAACCGGCGCTCCTGTGCGCGGCACTGGAACGCGCCTTGTCCAGCCCCCGCCCGGCCGCGCGCGCGCCCGAGCCGCCCAAGGCGGAAATGTCGCTCGCGGAGAAGCTGCCGCTGCGCATTTTGCTCGTGGATGACAACCTCATCAACCAGAAGGTCGCCGTGCGCATGGTGCAGCAGCTCGGTTATCAGCCGGCGGTGGCCGGCAATGGCCGGGAAGCGCTGGACGCCCTCGACCGCAAGCCATTTGATTTTATTTTCATGGACGTGATGATGCCCGAAGTGGACGGACTGGAGGCGACGCGGTTGATCCGCAAACGGCAGATGGGCGGCGACCAGATGAACTATCAGTCCCGCATCATCATCGTGGCCATGACCGCGCACGCCATGCAGGGCGACCGCGAAAAGTGCATCGCCGCCGGCATGGACGATTATCTGGCCAAGCCGGTCCGGCCGAAAGATGTCCGCGACATGATTGAACGCTGGGGCGGGAAAGTGATGCCGGAAGCGCGGCTGACCGCGCCCGCCGCGGCGGCCACGGCCACGGTGGAACCGGCCATTGACATGGATCGCATGACGGATTTGACCGACGGCAACCTGGATGGACTGCGCGAGCTGGTGGAGATGTATTTGATCCAGACGCACAAGCAATTTGCCCAGATGCACGCGGCGGTCCGCGAGGGCAACGCCGATGCGCTGCGCCGCGTGGCGCACAGTTGCGCCGGGGCCAGCGCGACGCTGGGCATGACGCACCTCGTTCCGAAATTGCGCGCGCTGGAAAAACTCGGCGGGTCTGGCGCATTGACGGGCGCGGCGGAAATCTGTGAAGATGCCGCCCGCGAGTATGGCCGCATCCAGGATTTTCTGAAGACGCAGCCGGACCTGGCCGCCACCGTGACGAACAGCATGCCCGCATGAAAAAAATTCTGATCATTGAAGACGACCAGATCGTAGCCAACATCTATCGCAACAAGCTTGCCGTCGAAGGTTACCAGACCGAGACGGTGCCCGACGGTGAAACCGGGTTGAAAATGCTGGGCACCTTCAAACCGCAGGTGGTCATTCTCGATTTGATATTGCCGGGAATTTCCGGCGTGGATGTGATCAAGGAAATCCGCAGCGAAGCCGAATTCGCCAAGCTGCCGATCGTGGTTTTTTCCAACACCTACCTGACCAATTTGATCCAGGATGCGTGGCGGGCCGGGGCCAACAAATGCCTCGCCAAATCCAACTGCACGCCGAAAGACATGGTGGACCTGGTGCGCAACCTCATCGGCGACAGCGGCGCCATTCCGCAGTCGCTGCCAGCCGTCGCCGAAGTCGTGGCGGCCAAGCCGGTCGCGCTCGCCGTGGAAAACGACGCGGCGTTTCAAGCCGATCTGCGCCAGACCTTCATTGAAAATCTGCCGACCACGCTCTATTCCCTGCGCAGCGGCATGCAGTCGCTCATCAAGGCGGAAAATGAAATGGCGCGGCTGAAACAGGTTTACGAACTTTACCGGCAGGTTCACGCGCTCAACGGCAATGCGGGCATCGCGGGCCTGGTGCAGATCGCCCACATGTCCTCGGCGTTCGAAGCCTTGCTGAAGGAAGTTTACGAGAAACCCAAAAACATCAACGCCTCCTCCATCCGCACGATCGCGGCGGCGGTGGATTTCATCGGGCTGCTGTTTGAAAAAGGCACCCTGCCTGACAAACAGGATCTGCCTGTCACCAAAATCCTCGTGGTGGACGACGAGGCCATTTCCCGCCGCGCCATCGTTTACGCGCTGGAAAAGGCCCGGCTCAAATCTGTCAACGTCGAAGACCCGCAGCAGGCCCTGGCGCTGCTCACCGAAAACGAATTCGACCTCGTCTTTCTCGACGTGGACATGCCCAACATGACCGGCTACGAACTCTGCGCCAAGCTGCGCGCTCTGCCGCAGCACAAGAAAACGCCGGTCGTGTTCGTCACTAGCCTCAACGATTTCGACAACCGCACCAGTTCCACCATGGCCGGCGGCACCGACTTCATCGCCAAACCGTTTCTCTTCATTGAGCTGACCGTCAAGGCGCTCATCCACGTCCTGCGCGGCCGGCTCCAGGCCACCCAGTTTAACCGCGACTGATTTTCGCCGATGAAAAAGTGGAAAATAATTCTGCTGCTCGCGGGGGTGGCTGTGGTCGCGCTACAAATCACCAATCCGGCCCGCACCAATCCGCCGGTCCTCCACGACCTCGCGGCCACCAACCCGCCGCCGGCGGAAATCACCGCGTTGCTGCGCGCGGCCTGCTACGACTGCCATTCCCACGAAACCAAATGGCCGTGGTATGCGCGCATCGCACCATCCTCGTGGCTCGTCGTCAGCGATGTGAACGAAGGCCGCGAACACTTCAACTTTTCCGAGTGGCCGACGGATCCCGAGCTGGTGGTCAAGCGGCTGGACCGCATCAACGAGGTGCTCGACTACAAGGAAATGCCGCCGAAGAAATACACCCTGCTCCATCCCGAGGCCAGGCTGACGGAAGCTCAACGCAAGTTCATCATGGATTGGGCCGATGCGGCCGGCAAAAAAACGGAAGCCACCGCCCCGCCAAAATAATCATGCTGCACAGCGAATTCATCCCCGCCGCCGAAAAAAATTCCCGCCGTTTGCTGGTCGTGCTGCACGGCCTCGGCGATTCGCTCGTCGGCTGGCAGTGGCTCCCCGCCGCGCTCAAGCTGCCGTGGCTGAATTATCTCCTCGTCAACGCGCCCGACGAATACTACGGCGGCTATTCCTGGTTCGATTATCCGGGAGCCCCCGCCCCCGGCGTCCAGCGCAGCCGGCAATTGCTGTTTGAATTGCTCGACGATTTGCGCGCGAAGAATTTCCCCGCCGACCAGATCACGCTCGGCGGCTTTTCCCAAGGCAGCCTGATGACAATCGAAACCGGCCTGCATTATCCGCATCGCCTCGCCGGCCTCGTTGCGATCAGCGGCTGGGTTTTTGAGATCGAAAATTTACTCCGCGACCTCACGCCCGTCGCCCGCTCGCAACGTCTGCTCGCAACGCACGGCCACTTCGACCCGATCATTCCCTTCGCCAACGTGCAGCAGCAAATTCAACAGCTCAAAGCCGCCGGCCTCAACATCCAGTGGAACGAATTCCCCAAGGAGCACACCGTCTATGGCGAGCCGGAGCTGGCCGTCATCCGCGAGTTTATCCGCGCCGGTTATCCCGAGGGCGTAAAAAAGTGATGGGGGCGTGGATGAATGGGTTTGCCGCTTCAGCACCGGGCCAGGCCATTAATTCAACCCGCCCAGCGCCATTCCCCATCACACTTTCAGCGACCGGTTCGCGCCGGGCATCCACATCTGTTCCGGCCGCGATTCCGTTTGCGCCGACCAATCCATCGCGTTGGCCACCGCCTCGCGCATTTGCGCGAACCACCATTGTGCGCGCGCCGCGCGATCCTCGCGCCGCCGCCCAAAAATGCGGGCCGAAGTGCCGTTGAAGCCGAGTTCGAGTTGTTTGTCGGTTGTCATAATTTGGTTTTAATTACGACCACACTTTCGCAGACGAGGTAGGACAAAAGCTGTCCAAGCTGAAAATAATTCAAAAATAGTTTTTAGGGGGGATTTCATGAAAACAACCAACATCCAACGCCCAATGCGACAATTGGATGTTGGAAGTTCGATGTTGGTTGTTGGATGTTCCCTCTGGGAATCAGCGCAGTTCGATCACATCACCGACTTCCAAGGGAACAACCGTGCCATCCAGGAGCACCTTGGCATCCAGCGCCGCGCTTTCGCCCTGGCGCGTAATGATGATCTGTTTGGGGGCATCCGCGCCGGAATAATTCGCCGTCGCGACCGCCTGCGCGAGCGTCAGCCCCGAGACCCAGGCCACGTTGGGATTTTGCACCGCGCCAACCACCGTGATGCCGGCGGCTTGGGCCGCCAGTTGCTGCCGCAGCGCCGCGTTTTGACCGGCCAGAAACGCCGTTTGGGAGTCCTTGCGCGCGCGCGCTTTGGTGGTGCAGCCGCCGGTCACAATTCCGACAGCCAACGCGGCGACACAAATCAAAGGGAAATATTGCCAGCAGGATTTCATCTCACTTCAGATTTCTAAGAATATTTTCCAGCCCGCCTTCAACGGCTTCAATTTCCAAGCGGCCGCCCGCATCCGCCGGGGCGGGCAATTGGGGGCCGGGGCCGCCCTTGACTGATTTGCGGGCAACGGGCATGGGCAAGGGGATGCTTCCCGGCACGGCTTCAGTGACGTCGCTGTCGGGCGGTTCGGGATTCTTGCCGGGAACAAACCAGTTGGTCCGGCTGTCCAGCCAGCGGGCATAGCGTTGAAAACTCCACATGTCGTGGTCCGCGCCGGTTTCAAGCGCGGAGGCGATCTTGAAAAAGTCGCGTTGGCGAATGAAACTCTTCACTGCGTGCGTCGCGGAAAGAATTTCACATTCCGGCACGCGGATGTTCAGTTCCGGCCGGAACCGCAGCCGCTGCGAAATAACCGCCACCAAACAATCCGCCAGTTGCGCCGACACGCTTGATTGAATCTCCGCTGGAAACGCTGACACCACGCGCTGCAATGCTTCTGCGCAACTCGACGAATGCACCGTCGCCAAAACCAGATGCCCCGTTTCCGACGCGTTCAAGGTGAGCCGCATCGTTTCCGGATCGCGCATTTCGCCAACCATCAATACATCCGGGTCTTCGCGCAAGGCGTCGAGCAGCGCTTGTTCAAAACTCGGCGTGTCGCGTCCGACTTCGCGCTGCCGAATGTAAGCCCGGCGCGGACGGAACGCATATTCAATCGGGCTCTCCACCGTGAGGATGTGGCGCGTTTCCGTCAGGTTGATTTCCTGGATCAGCGCCGCCAGCGTGGAAGACTTGCCGCAACCTGTCGGCCCGCTCACCAGAATCAAACCGTGCGTGTGCTTGATGAATTTTTTGAGATCGGGATGCAGATTTAGCTTTTCCACCGTGGATTGAAACGAAGCCAGCAGGCGGATCGCCATGCCCACGCCGCGCGACGTCTGCAAAATATTGATGCGGCAACGAACCCCGTGAATCGTCTTGGACAGATCATACGAACGCCGTTCCAAAAACTGGGGCCACGAATCCTCGCCAAGGATCCTCCGCGCCAATTCGCTCAGAGTTTTCGCGGGCACGGGCTCGCCCGCGACGCGCAGCGCTCCGCGAATCCGCAGCGCCGGGGCCAGCCCCGATTCCAGATGCAGGTCGCTCGCGCCATGGTCCGCCGCCATTTTGATGAATGATTCCAGATCCACGTCAGGCTCAGTTTTGTCTTATCAAAATTCAACACCAACCTCCGTCAAGAAGTTGCAGTCCAATTTACCCAAGTCTGTTTTCTCCACGAGTCTAAACGACAAATCTGCTTAAGTAATTTTCAAGAATAATAAAGCCATTCCGTTATTCAAAGCATGCATCAGAAACGATAGCCCGAGGGAACCGGTCTTCCAACGGCACCACCCCAGCAGCAAGCCGACCCCAAACAGCGGTAAAAAGCCCCAAAGTTGTAAATGCACCGCGGCGAAGATCAGCGAGCAAACGATGATGTTCGTAGTGATCCGGAGGCGCCTTTGGAGGACACCAAACATCAGTCCCCGAAATAGAATTTCCTCGGCCAGCGGGAGCACCACAACCACTGACACGCTGGTGCCAATGGGATGAACTTTTAATGCTTCTGTGATGATCGGAATCGTATTCTGGGTGATCTGCTCATGGGTTAGTCTGGAAATCAAATCCGAATATCCCGAGTTGAGCAGCGCCACCACAACCCAAACCGAGAGTGCGGTTCCAATGGTTCGCTTTGATCCCAGGCGAAGTGGCCAGGCAAAGGGTTCACCCCAAGGTTGACGGGCAAAACCCAGCGTTCCGGCCAGAATGAGCGGGACGGCAGACAACGCGCCGGAGAAGATCACGTTGGCCATGAGGTGCTGGGTGAGCAACGCGATGGGCAGTAAAAAAAGGACTTGGCCGGTAAAAAAAAATACTAGCCAGCTCAACGTAAAGACCAGTCCGGGGAACTGGCTGGTCTGAGGTTGGAAGCTGAATCTGAACAGGACGAGCAATCCCATGAAATAGCTCACGGTTAACGGGAGAGCCACGACCCCCAGCACGATCGGGAAAATCTGAAAGGCTTTTTCAATTTGCTCCGTTGCCAGATAGCATACGAAAAGCGGCAGGCGTATTTCAAATTGGCCGGGCTGGAGTTGATTGGCCTTTTCAAAGTTTACGGTCGCTTCTTGAAAGCGTCGCGCCTCCATCAGACTAAGGCCTCGCTCCTCGTTTGCGTCAAAATCTTCCGGTTGAAGTTGCAGCGCCTTGTCATAAGCATACACAGCGTCGGCAACGCGTTTTAATTCGCTGAGACTTTGACCCAGCCTAAGGTAGGCGCGAAAATTCGTTGAATTCAGGGAGACATATTTCTCCAGCGCATCCGCCGACTTTTGGAAGGAATCTTGCTGGTAAGCGCAATAGCCAAGGCGCAAATAAGCGCGATCGTAATTGGGAGCGAGGACGATCGCGCGGTCGAACGATTTGATGGCCTCAGCGGCGTGTCCAAGGATCTGCTGGCAACGGCCCAGCTCACAATAGGCGTAGGCATTGGTCGGATCCATGGCGATGACCGTGGCGAAAGTTGCCTGGGCGGCGTTCCAGCGGTTGGAACTCATCTCCTCCCATCCGCGCTGGTTCAGCTCGTCCACCGAGAGGTGGTTGGTCTGTTCGCCCCGGGCCGTGAGCGACAGGAAAATCCCCAATAAAAGAACTCCACAAAATTTGGGAAGTTTCTTCATTGGTCAAAGGCGTCAAGGTTGCAGGCTGGCCTTCCACTGTTTCACAGCCGTGCGGATCTGTTCGCCGGTGTTCAGTCGTGGCTTCACAAAGCGCGGCGTGAACCACGGAAAACTTCCCGTCAGATCCTGCGTCACCAAAATTTGTCCGTCGCAATCCGGCCCGCTGCCGATGCCGATGATCGGCACGGAAATGCGCTGCGAAATTTCCTTGGCCACGGGCGGCGTCACCAGTTCCAGCACAATCGCAAATGCCCCCGCGTCGGCCAGCGCCTGCGCATCCTCGAGCAACGCCTGATGCTCGGCATCTTTTTTGCCTTTGATGTGATAGCCACCCTCTTCCAAAACGTGCTGCGGCAACATGCCGAGATGGCCGCAAAACGAAATGCCCGCCGCCACGATGGCTTTCACTTGCGGCAAAATTTCTCGTCCACCCTCGGCCTTCACATACTCTGCGCCCGCTGCGACCAACCGCTTGGCATCGGCGACCGCCGTGTCCACGGTTTCATAACTGTGGTAAGACAGGTCGCCGCCGAGCAAGGCATTCGGCTTGGCGCGGGCGGCGGCGCGGACGTGATGCTCCATCTCCGCCATCGTCACATGCGTCGTGTCGGGATAGCCCAACACGACCATGCCGAGCGAATCGCCCACGAGCAGCAGCGGCACGCCCGCTTCGTCGAGGAGCCTCGCCATGGGATAATCATACGCCGTGAGGGCAGCGATTTTCTCGCCGCGCGTCTTCATGGCGCGAATAGTCTCGGTGGTGATTTTCAAAGAATTCATTTGGATCGGCGGGCCTCACGCAAAGCACGTGAAGGCCGCAAAGAAAATTATTTTATGACGAACCTGTGCGGGCGGCAACGGTCTGTTCCGAAGTAAGTTCGAGGTTGCATTTATCTTTAAAAACTGGCCACCAATTCCTCCGGCGTGGTCGTCGCCGTGCCGACTTTGCCGACGACGATGCCGGCGGCGTGATTGGAAAGAATCGCCGCTTCCATTGGCGATGCGCCCGCCGCAATCGCCAGCGTGAACGAGGCGATGACGGTGTCGCCCGCGCCGGAAACATCGAACACTTCCTGCGCCACCGTGGGAATGTGAAACGGCTGCTGCCCGCGCTGACACAGCAACATCCCCAGTTCGCCGAGCGTGATGAGCAGCAGCGCCGGGCGCAGTTCGTTCAACAAGCGCTCCGCCACGAGCATCAAATTTTTGTCCGCGAATGGATTCGCATTTTTGGTTTCGTCTGGCAAGTCCGCAAGTTCAAAGGCTTCTTTGCGATTCGGCGTGATGAGCGAAAGGCTGCTCAAATTCAGATGATGCACCGGCTTCGGATCAAGGCTCAACCACACGCCGCGCGCCTGACAGAGCGATTTGATTTCGTTCAGCAGCAACTGCGTGACGACGCCTTTGCCGTAATCGCCCACGATGACGGCATCAGCCTTGGCGAGTTTGGTTTTGAAGGCGGCGAGCAGCTTCGCCGTGGTCTTGGCGTCGAGGGCGCCGCGCGTCTCCCGGTCAATGCGCACGACCTGCTGCTGGTGGGCGACGATGCGCGTTTTGATACTGGTGTGCCGCGCGGAGTTTTTGACGAGTCCGGTGCAGCCGATGTGTTGCTTGCCGAGCAGTTTCAGCAGCTTGCGCGCCGCGTCATCCTTGCCGATAGCCCCGAAAAGTTCCGCCGGGGTGGCGAGCGAAACCAAATTGCGCGCGACATTGGCCGCGCCACCGGGCATGAAGCTTTCGCGACTGAATTCCACCACCGGCACCGGCGCTTCCGGCGAAATGCGCGACACGCCGCCCCAGATAAACTGATCCAGCATCACGTCGCCGACGACAAGCACGCGGGTCTTTTGCGCGGTGGCCAAAATCTGCCGGGCGCGGGAAGCGGATAATTTTTGTGAGTTCATTTTATTTCAACCACAGACTGGATAGAGATTATACGGGTTTCCATTTGCATCAAAGGCTGGAAAACAAATTGTGGTTGGAGCGTCGTAATCGTTGCCTGCCAACAAACCACCCACCCCACCCGCACCTTGAATGGGATCACTCAATTCCAAACCTCATACAAACGTTCGCATTATTGTGCAATTGGCGTTTATTTGCGCCAGCAGGTTCCAGTCGGCATGTCCAGTTGCCATCTGGATCGTAACGCAATTGCTCTGATGTGCTGGACACAAATAGATTGCCGTTGTTCGGGCTTCCCCCCGCTGACCACCTTCACATTTCCCCATTGGGCACCGACCGGCCAGCTACGCGCCCGCCGCTGCGTTGGGGCCCGGAAAATCGCGCGGCAATTGGGTTCAAGGTGTTCACGCAATAATGGAATTGACCGGGACGGAATTGGCGACGCCATAAGTCGTGGCACCATTGCGCCCTTGGACAGCCCTTCAAGCCTGCGGATACTCCCAGCCTTTGCGGTAGTCACGACGCAGCAGTTTGTTCGCGGCCTCGTCACCGACGATCCGTTCGCCGGCACCGTCCCATTCCAGGCTGCGACCAACTTTCATTGAGATCATGCCGAGGAGCGCCAGGTTGGTGGAGCGGTGAATTTCGCCGATGTCAGCCACGGGCTTGGCACCTGTGCGGATGGCGTTCAGGAAATCAGCCCACAACTCCTTGATATTTTGATCGTCGGGTTGATGGAGCTTGGCCGCCTCGTTGATGACCCGGGCATTTGAATCGGAGGGGTAAAACGTCCAGCCTTCCTTCCAGCCCATGTGAAAAATGCCCTTGGTGCCATAGAAATAGCAGCCGACATTTTCGCCCTTGTCCGTGCTGTTGCCCGCGAACTGCCGGTTTTCCCATTGCAAGTCGAACTTGTCGAAGCTGAACGTGGCGAGCTGATGATCTGGCGCGTCAGTGGTTTGCTCGGTGGCATTGAACACGGGCGGTCCCGCGATGGGTCGGCCGCCAGCGGAATAGATGCGCTTGGGATATTTTTCGCCCGTGACCCACAACACTTGATCCAGCCAGTGGATGCCCCAGTCACCGAGCGTGCCATTGGCGAAGTCGAGGTAGTTGCGAAATCCTTTCGGATGGATGCGATGGTTGAATGGCCGCAGCGGCGCAGGCCCGCACCAGAAATCCCAGTCAAGTTCCTTCGGTGCCTCGGTGTTCCGGGTGGGTTGCTCGGGGCCACCGCCCGGATAGTTCACGAAGCAACGAACCATGCCGATCTCGCCGATGTGGCCGGCGCGGATGAAGTCGCGTCCGCTCACGTTGTGCGGCGAAACGCGGCGATGCGTGCCGACTTGCACGACGCGACCGGTGGCGCGGGCGGCATTCACCATCGCGCGGCCTTCCATGATGGTGTGGCCGATGGGTTTCTCGACATAGACATGCGCGCCAGCTTTCACGGCAGCGATCATCGGCAGCGCGTGCCAATGATCGGGCGTGCCGACGATGGCGATGTCGGGCTTCGCGGCGGCGAGCAACTCGCGGAAATCCTTGAAAAGTTTCGGGGTGTCGCCCGTGCCGGCGGCGACGTTTTTAAGCGTGCGTTCGAACTGGCGCGCATCCACATCGCACAGCGCGACGACCTCGCAATCGCCGCTGGCCATGGCCTCGCGGAGAATATTGTTGCCCCACCAGCCGCAGCCGATCAGCGCGACGCGGAACTTTTTTGCACCGGCCTTGTCTTGCGCGCGGATGGAAAACGGGAGCGAAGCGAGCGCGGTGGCGGCGACCGTGGATTGGAGAAAACGACGGCGATTCATGGCATGAGGGATCACGGGGAGACAGTGAACGGGAGTTCGGCCCACAGGCCAAGACCTTTTTTCGTGCGGAGCAGGTGCTTATCAGCAGGTTGGGTGATCAAAGCCACTGATCCCTTGAGTGGATACGGCGGTGCGTAACCCAAGGCCATCCACGCCTCCTTGGCGTCTTTGATTAGCAAAGTTCCAAATCAAGCCAGCGGCGTAGCGCGCCGATCGAGTAAGCAAAAACAGCCGGAATGATTGAACATTCCGGCGTCAGTAACACTTCAGCCTGTCACTGGTTTTCAACGGTGCCCACCGCCATGTCCACCACTGGAACCGCCGCCATGATATCCACCACCAGGACTGCCGCCATTATAGCCACCGTGGCCACCACCATAGTAGCCGCCGTGATTACCGCCATAATAAACCCCGTGACCACCGCCGTAATATCCCCCATAAAAACCTCCGCTGCTCCAGCCAAAGGAAAGGCTCACCGGCGGAAACCAGGAATAGCTTGGATAGTAGTTCGGATAATAAGTTGGCGCGTAGTAATCCGATGGATAATAATAGGTCGTGGCCGGCACCGCTTGAACATAGGTCACCGACGGAGCAACCGTGGCGGTCGCCGCTGGGGCTGGGTTGACGGGTGCGGGCGGAGGCTGAGTCGCGGTGGCCACGCCAGGTTTGGGTTGGTTCAGCATCGCGGTGAGAATGGCATCAGAAAGACCTTGTTGCCGCAGGTAGATAATCTGGTCGGCGTTCAGCCCATAACTGGTGCCGCTGTTTTGGATATAGGCGACGATGGTGGCCTCGCCCACTTTGGCCTGGCAGAGTTGGAGGATTTGCGGCACGCCATACGCCAACTGCGGGGCATTGGCCATGGCCGTCGGAGCCGGGTTCGACGCCGTTTGAGCCAAACCCGTTGTGGCCGGCCAAACCGCAGTTAAAATCGTCACGGCCACCAGGAGGAATTGCAAATTTTTCGTTTTCATAAAATTGAAATCAATATTTACGCAACACTGTCGCGCTGGTGGCGGCCACTGTCAATAACTGCGTCAATTCTGATTCTAACAACCACCGTGCGGACCAGCCAGCCTGCGGCTAGTGTAGTGTCCTTCAAGACCGTGATTTTAACTGTGTGAGTTTTTGGCGGGCGCGCTGGAGCTTGGCCAGGATGTCAGCGCCTGCGGCACGCCAGACATACCGTTTGGGGTTCAGGTTGCGTTCGGCCAGATAGTCC
>CAINLR010000191.1 GCA_903850425.1 uncultured Verrucomicrobia subdivision 3 bacterium
GGCTTTGATAAGGCACCATTGGCAGGCCGGTTTACTTGCCGCCCGCCCGTCGCAACTCCAACAAGCCAACGAATGTCAACCAACGCAAGCCAGTTTCTTTGGTCATTGTTCCCCGTCGGACGGGATTGGTGTGCTAACAAGTCGCCGGAGCCCCTAACCGCCGTTGGCGCTGTCAGTTCCGCTGTCGCGGTTCACGCCGCGAGTCGGCGGTGGCTCAGCTTTCTACGTTAGGCGGAGCTTGCTATATGCTAAATTTACGACGCAGATTGTTTGGGTTGTGCTTGGTTCCAGCTCTCCTCGCGACCTTGGATGGTTGGGTGACACTGCACGGCCAACCCCAAGACTATTGGTCTGGCAATCATTCCCATGTAATCGAGGGCACACCGTTATTTCGCATTTTGCTAACTCATGGTCCTTGGGCTTATATCGCGGGTTTAGCGGGATGGATTCTGGCTTTTGTCGGCGTGATTTTGCTGGCACCGGCGACGTTAGCTCTTGCTGTGGCTATCGGCTTCACCCTTGCGCACGCGATTGGCGCATATTCTTGGTTGGTTGATAGCCCATATTTTTTCCAACTGTTTTACGGGATGTTGGTGCTTGCGGCTGTTGGTCTGGCTGTGGGGATTCGTTGGGGCTGGCGAGCTGAGCCGCAAAATGACGCGCCTGTCGGGAAGCGATTGCATTGGGCGCTGCGTTGGTTGATCGTTGCCGTGCTTTGTGGGGTTGTGGTCTTTTATCTTTTGCCTTACAAACTATGACGCTTCCGCCTAATATATTGATAGGCTGCACGGCCATGTGATAGACGGCGCGGCTTAGACTGGGTATTCGGCGGTAGCTGGGGTGGGCGGGTCATAAACGCTCGTTTCCGTGGCGGAAATGACCTTCGGAGGCTTAAAATGGTCATCCGCAGGGCAAGGAATGCCAAAAAAGGCTT
This sequence comes from uncultured Verrucomicrobia subdivision 3 bacterium, assembly GCA_903850425.1. Taxonomy (GTDB): domain Bacteria; phylum Verrucomicrobiota; class Verrucomicrobiia; order Limisphaerales; family UBA11358; genus UBA11358. Next base: position 935 of record CAINLR010000191.1, read on the forward strand.
CGGATGGTCGTCCGTAAGAAAATGACGAGCTTCCAACGCTTGGTTTGGTCGTCCACAAAGCAAGGATGCCCTTCTAACACCTGGTTTACTCGTCCGCGTGGCAAGGACGAGCTTCCAACGCTTGGTATGCTAGTCCGCAGGGCAATGATGACCTTCCAACGCTGAGCATGGCCGCCCGCCGGGGGAAAAATCCCATTTTGGATGCTTGACAGCTTTTTGGCGTTGGCGGTATAACTTTCGTTGTCACCTAAACAATGCAAATTCATGGCGGGCCATGCTTCAGGTATCCTCCGGGGATAATGGCGCGCCGGGTGATGTGCCAATAACTCAACCAACGGAAATCATATGCGGGATCTTCATACTTATTTCAATAATCCATTCGATGACGCCAATGTCAGCATGGCGGCGTTGCTGGCCTTCACCACGGATCATGTGCAGCGGATGACGAGCACGAGTCCGGCGCTGTTCGCGGCGCGGCTCACGGCCACGAACGCGGCGCTCACGGGCGTGAACAATACCTTCACGGATGATGAAACCAAGCTGGGCGTGCGCAAGGCGCGCAAGCTGGCCAAGAATAATTTCCGCGAGGCGCTGCCCAAGAGCGTGGGCAAGCTGGCGGTGGCGGTGGAAAATAAATACGGCGAGGGCGCCCCGGAGTTCGCGCAATGTTTTCCGCACGGGCGCGCCAGCTTCCGCAGTTGCACGGATGACAAGCTGGGGAATGAGTTGCAGACGCTCATCAACGGGGTGACGGCGTTGCAGGCGGTGCTCGGCGCGCAAGCGGTGACGGATGCGACGGCGTTGCTGACGGGCTGGAACGCGGTGTTCTCGCCGAGTGAAGCTTCTGCGGGCGCGAAGACGACGACGCAGGCGGCCAAGAACGCGGCGCGGCAGGGGTTGCAATTGGAGCTGTTCAAGAATCTGCTGACGCTGGCGCTGAACTTCCCGGAACAACCGGCGCAACTGGATGTGTATATGCAAGGCAGTTTGCTGGAACCGCACACGGTGGCCTCCGCCCCAGCCCCGACGCCCCCGCCGACGCCGGGTCCGACGCCCGCACCATCGCCCGCGCCGCCCGGGCCGTCGCCAGCATAACGGCGGGGGGTGGCGGCGCGCAGCCTGGCATCCCCGCAATTTGTGTGATGGCGCGATGGCAGGCTTTCGGTTTATCTTGGGCGCACTATGACTGACCCGCGTTACCTCAAACTGGCCAAACTGCTCGTGAATTATTCCACCGAGCTGCAACCCGGCGATCGCATCCTGCTCGACATGATTGATGTGCCGGACGAATTCACCATTGAACTGATCCGCGCCGTGCGCGCGGCGGGCGCGACGCCGTTCGTCGAGACACGGCACACGCGCGTGGGCCGCGAACAATTGCTCGGCATGAATGAGCAACAGGCCGCCGACGTCCGCGACCTGGAAATGTTCCGCATGAAAAAGATGCAGGCTTACATCGCCATTCGCGGCGCGGACAACATGAATGAAAATTCCGATGTGCCCAGCGACCGGGTGCAGATGTATTCCAAGATATTCCGTCCGGTGCAGGATCATCGCGTGAACAAAACGCGCTGGTGCGTGTTGCGCTGGCCCACGCCGAGCATGGCGCAGGCGGCGGGCATGAGCACGGAGGCGTTCGAAAATTTATACTTCGATGTTTGCACGATGGATTACGCGAAGATGGGTCGCGCGATGGGGCCGCTGGAAAAACTCATGGCCAAAACGGATCAGGTCCGGCTGGTCGGTCCGGGCACGGATTTGAGTTTCAGCATCAAAGGCATCGGCGCGAAGATGTGCAAGGGCGACCGCAACATTCCTGATGGCGAAGTTTTTTCCTGCCCAACCAAAACCTCGGTCAATGGCGTGATTCAATACAACACGCCGACGCTGTATTCGGGCACGAAGTTTGAAAATGTGCGGTTGGTGTTGAAGGACGGAAAAATCGTCGAGGCGACGGCGAACAACACGAAACGGCTCAACGAAATTTTGGACACGGACGCCGGGGCGCGTTATATCGGTGAATTTTCGCTGGGCTTCAATCCATATATCTTAAGCCCGATGTGCGACATCTTGTTTGACGAAAAAATCGCGGGGTCGCTGCACTTCACCCCGGGCCAGGCCTACGAGGATTGCGGCAACGGCAACAAGAGCGCGATCCACTGGGACATGGTGCTCATCCAGCGCAAGGAATGGGGCGGCGGCGAAGTGTGGTTCGATGGCGAACTGATCCGCAAGGACGGCATTTTCCTGAAGAAGGAACTGAAGGCGCTGAATCCGGCGAACTTGAAATAATTGTCGAAAACAAAAAACGGGCGGCGATTGCTCGCCGCCCGTTTTTATTGTTGCAATCGGTTAGGGGTTTTCCTTCAGGATGGAAAGGAACTGTTTCATCGCGGGCGAAAGCACCTTGTTCTTTTTGTAGATGGCGGCGAGGGGGCGGAAGAACTGGCCGTCCTCGATGGCCACGGAGGCCAGCGTGTTCTTGCTGATTTCCTGCGTGACCGTGCCGAGCGGCACAATCGAAATGCCGGCGTCAATTTCCACGGCGCGCTTCACGGTTTCGACGTTGTCAAATTCCATGACGTGCTTCACTTCCACGCCGTGCTCGCGCAGGATTTTGTCGAGCGCCTTGCGGGTGGGAATGTCGGGTTCGAAACCGATGATCTTTTGCCCGCTGAGCGCCTTGAGCTTGATGGTTTTTTGCTTGGTGAACGGATGCTGCGGATGGCAGATGAGCACCAGCGGCTCCTTGCGCAGCGGGATGATTTCGAGCTTGGAGTCCTTGATCGGATACGCGATGAGGCCCAAGTCCACGACGTTGCTGAACACGTCGTCATACACCTGGTTGGCGCGGCGATACTCGACGTGGATGTTCACGGTCGGGTAGTTCTTCATGAACCGCTTGATATACGGCGGCAGATCGTGCAGCCCGATGGAGTAAATCGTCGCCACGCGGATCGTGCCGGAAATGATGTCTTTCAACTCCTGCAGCTTGCTGTCAAGCGACTCATAAGTCTGAATGATTTGCTTGCTGTAATCGTAGAGCACCTGGCCTTCGCGCGTGAGCCGGAACTTTTTCTTGCTGCGTTCGATGAGCAGCGATTTGAAGATTCGCTCGAGCGAACTGATCTGCTGGCTCACCGCCGATTGCGTGACGCTGTTGATTTGAGCGGCTTTGGTGAAACTTTCCGTCTCGACCAAATCACAAAATACTTTAAGGCTTTCAATTTGCATAAGGGGAGTTAAACACAATCATGCCGGTTCGTCAACCGGCGTTGCAGCGGCGAGCGTCGCCTTCACTTTCAGCAATAATCCCGAGCTCGTGAACGGCTTTTGCAGATAACCCGCCGCCGCCTGTTTATCTTCCGGGAGCACATAACCGCTGGTGCATAGAATGGGCTGCGCAAATCCTTGTTGCCGGATTTTCTCGATCAATTCCCGTCCGCCCATCCCCGGCATCACGAGGTCGGTGATGATCAAATCCACCCGGTTCAGCGGGTGCGCCAAAATCTGCAGTGCCTTCGGCCCGCTGTTCGCCGTCAAAACCTTGTAGCCAAAATCCGACAAAATGGTGTCCGCCATCGTCAACAGCAGGCTCTCGTCGTCCACGACCAGGATCGTGCCCGTGCCGTGCAAATCCTTGTCCGAAGCGACCGAATCGAGGATGAAACTTTTTTCCGCCGGCAAATAAACGCGGGCCGACGTGCCCATGCCCGGCTGGCTTGAAATCGCCACGCCGCCGCCGTGATTCGTGATGATCCCGTAAACCAGCGCCAGCCCGAGGCCGCGGTGCGGCGGTTTTTTCGTCGTAAAAAACGGTTCGAAAATTCTAGGCAGCGCTTCCGCGTCAATGCCGGCCCCGCGATCCGAAATTTCCACGCAAACGTAAGTGCCCGCCGCCAGCCGCACGTTGCGATCCTGCGTCGCCTCCGTCAATTCCACGTTGCGCGTCTGCACCGCGATCTGGCCCGGGCCGCCCGCGCCAAATGCCTCCACCGCATTCTCCATGATCTTGGTCACCGCCTGCTGCACTTTCGCCTCGTCAAACCGCGCCTCAAACAAGCCGCGCTCAAACGCCTCGCTCCAGGTGAACCGCGCGCCATGCGCGTTGCGAAAAAACTCCACGCACCGCCCCGCCACCGTGTTGAGATTGCCGGCCGGCGCGCGCCGCGATTCCTTTTCCTGGCGGCTGAACAGCGCCAGCTCGCTCGCGATTTCGGCCGCAAGTGAGGCTGATTTTTCCACCTCCATCAAGGATCGCCGCCAGGGATGATCCGCTTCGGCTTTGCCCAGCAGCAGCGACGTGTGGGCCAGCACGCCCGTCAGCGCATTGTTGAAATCAAGTGAAACCGTGCGCGCCAGTTGCAGCACGCAATCGAGTTTCTGCTTCAAGGCCGCGTCGCCCGTCGGCCCCGGTTTGGCATCGGGCGGCGGCAAGGGTTCCGCCGCGCGCGCCACCGGCAACAATTGCATCACAAACCATTTGCTGCCCTCGCCGGTGAACTGACACATCATCGTCGAGAATTCCGTTGGCACGCCGCCCGTCCCGCGAAATTTCAAAGTTGTTTGAGGCACCGGCTTCGCCTCCCACCGCACCAGGAAATCCACCGCCGTGCCGCCGTTTTCCGCCGCCCAGATCGCGGCCAATTGCGCCGGATTACCATTCAAGGACGCACCAAAAACATTAATGGCCGCCGTGTTGGCCAGCAACACCGCGCCGCGCGCATTCAACAACAGCGCCGGCCAGACCGCGTTCTCCAGACCAAATACAACTTCAGGTTTCATCAATAGAGTGAGCGCGACAGACTACAACTTTTTCTGCGGAATTCAAGGAACGAGAACAAAGGCAGAGGGCAAAAGTCCTTTTACCGTGAACTTGCGAATCGTCTTCAAATCATCGCTGTCCGCGATGAACACCTGAGCGTCCGGTGCATATTCGCGCAGCAACTGACGGCACGCACCGCAGGGCATGGGCCCACCCTCACAGCGCGCGACGACCGCCACCGCGATAAAGTTGTTCTTTCCCTCCGTCAGCGCCTTGAACAGCGCGATGCGTTCCGCGCAGCAGGTCAGGCCATAGCTCGCGCTCTCGACGTTGGCACCGCCAATGATCTCGCCCGCCTGGGTGAGCAGCGCCGCACCGACTTTGAATTTGGAATACGGCGAGACCGAGCCTTGCCGAGCGTTGCTAGCGGCTTGAATTAATTTTTTCGAGTCAATTCTCATGTCTTTGACGAAGTAAAAATGAACAATTCAAAATTAAAAAGCCGTTCGCGCGAGACGTTGATGCAGTGTTAATTTTTAATTTTTAATTCACCGTAAAGTTCTGCAAAATTCCGAATTAACTGCGCCCCGGACGTTTTCACACGCTCGGCGGTTTCCAACACTTCCGTGTGCGACAACTTATCTTTGCTGATGCCCGCCGCCAGGTTCGTGATGCACGAGACCGCCGCCACATTCAGGCCGCATTGCCGCGCCGCGATCGCTTCCGGGACGGTGCTCATGCCGACCGCGTCCGCGCCCAGCCGCGCAAACGCACGAATCTCCGCCGGCGTCTCATAGCTCGGGCCGGAAACCGCGAGATACACGCCAGACCGGATCTTTAATTTGCATGCGGTCGCGGCCTGGCTCAAAAGCCGGCGCAACTCTGCGTCATAGGTATCGGTCAAATCCACGAAACGCATTAGCCCAGGAATCGCCGAACCGCGCAGCGGATTGGTGCCCATGAAATTGATGTGATCGGTCAAAACCATGAAGTCGCCGGCGTGAAAATGCTTGTTCAAGCCGCCCGCCGCGTTGGTCAGCAGTAAGTCGGTGACGCCAAACGCCGCCAGTGTGCGGGTCGCGAACGTGACGCGGTCCATGGCGTGGCCTTCGTAGAAATGCGCCCGCCCGCTCAAGACCAGCACCGGCGTCCCACCCAGATGGCCGAAATACAATTCGCCCGCATGGCCGCTGACGGTTGGCTTGGGAAAGCCGGGGATTCTGGCGTAGGCGAGCTTTTGGTCCACGCGCAGTTCGGTCAGCGCGTGATGAAACCCGCTGCCGAGCACGATGGCGAGCGTCGGGCGCAGCGGGGAGAATTTTTTGAGCCGCGCGGCGGCGGTTTGGGGATTGGCTGGCTTCATGGATTTCGTTCGTTCGCTTTCAAATCTTCAGCTTCCGCCGCCAAAAGAATTTCCAGCATGCGTTCGTGACGGTTTAGAAAATCTCGCGTGACATGGTAATGTTCGGTTTCGGTGTATTGGACCTCGGCAATGCCGTCGGTGGAGAATTGATAAATGCGCGCGTTGGGATAAGCCAGCAATATCGGTGAATGCGTCGCGATCACGAGTTGCGACTGGTGATAAACGAGACGGTGCAACAACGTCAAGACACTCAATTGGCGTTGGGGCGATAACGCCGCTTCCGGCTCATCGAACAGATAAACCCCGTCGCCTTGCAACCGGTTGGTCAAAAGCGAAAGAAACGCTTCGCCGTGCGACTGGTGGTGCAGAGATTTTTTGCCGTAGCCATATTCCACGCCCAGATCCTCAATTTGCGTCGCCAGATTGTAAAAGCTCTCGGCGCGTAAAAAATAGTGGTCGGTTGGATGGCAAAACCCGCGCTCCAACCGGATAAATTCATGCAAGTTGGAATGCGTTTCGCGCGTGGCAAAATTGAAATTTTTGCCGCCGCCTTCGGCGTTGAATCCAAGTTTTACGGCAATCGCTTCCAGCAAGGTGGATTTGCCGGAGCCATTCTCACCAATGAAAAAAGTGACGGCGGGATGAAACTCCAACCGTTGGAGATGCTTGATGGCTGGCACGCAAAACGGGTATTCGTCAAAGCGTTTCACCGAGTCACGTTCAAGCCGGACCGCGTTGAGGAATGAGCGCCGGCTTTTGGCTGAATTAGCTTTGGGATTTGATTTATTCACTTTTTGCCATACTGTGTGCCACTTGATTTATGGAACTGAACAATGACGAAATCCGCCGCTACTCGCGGCACCTGATTCTGCCGGAAGTCGGTCTGGCAGGCCAAAAGAAAATCAAAGGCACCAGCGTCCTGTGCATCGGCGCGGGCGGCCTCGGCTCGCCCATCGCGATGTATCTCGCCGCCGCCGGCATTGGCAAGATCGGCATCGTGGATTTCGACACGGTGGATTTTTCCAATCTCCAGCGGCAGATTTTGCACACGGACGCGGACGTAGGCCGCTCGAAGGCCGAGTCGGCCAAGGAAACGATTCACGGCATCAATCCGCATTGCGAAGTCGTCATTCACAACACGCGCATCACGAGCGAAAACGCTCTCGATCTCATCCGCCCCTACGACATCGTCGTGGACGGCACGGATAATTTTCCGACGCGCTACCTCACCAACGACGCCTGCGTGCTGCTCAAGAAGCCGAATGTTTATGGCTCGATTTTTCGTTTCGAGGGCCAGGCCAGCGTGTTCGCGCCGCATCTCGGCGGACCGTGCTATCGCTGTCTTTATCCCGAACCGCCGCCGCCGGGCATGGTTCCGAGCTGCGCGGAAGGTGGGGTGCTCGGCGTGTTGCCCGGCATCATCGGCTGCATCCAGGCGACGGAAATTTTGAAGCTTGCCATTGGCAAGGGAACTTCTCTCGTCGGCCGGCTCGTGCTGTTCAACGCGCTCGATTTGAAGTTTCGCGAACTGAAATTGCGGAAAGATCCGGCGTGTCCCATCTGCGGTGAGCATCCGACGATCAAGGAATTGATTGATTACGAAACGTTCTGCGGCATCGTGCCGGAGCCGGAAAACCTCGGCAATCCCGACGAAGTCACCGTGCAGGACATGAAGAAGGCGCTCGATAATCCGAGCCTCGGCATCAAGGTCGTGGACGTGCGCGAGGCGGACGAATACGAAATCGCCAAGGTCGCCGGCGTGCCACTGCTGCCGCTGAGCGAACTGCAAAGCCGCTTCACCGAGCTGGACCCAAACACGCAATATTATCTGCACTGCAAAGCCGGCGTGCGCTCGATGAAGGCGCTGGCGTTCCTGCGCCAACAGGGATTCAAATACGTCAAGAGCGTCAAAGGCGGCATCAGCGCCTGGTCGGATGAAATTGACCGGAATGTGCCGCGTTACTAACGCACGAATTCTGGCCACAGATAGGCACCGATGAAACACAGATTCACAATTTGTTTATCTGTGTTTCATCGGTGAAAATTTGTGGCTAAAAACTATGACCGACGATTTACAAAAACGCATTCAAGCCGCGCTGGCCAATCCGCAAAATATGGGCGAGATGGCGGGCGCGGATTCCATCGGCACGGTGGGAAATGCGGATTGCGGCGAGATGCTGCGGCTGTGGGTGAAGTTCAAGCAGCAGGATGGCAAGCGCGTCATTGATCGGGCAACCTTTCAATCCTTCGGCTGCGAAACGGCGATTGCGGTGGCCAGTCTGGCGACGGAATTGATTCGTGGTAAAACCGCCGAGGAGGCGCTCGCGCTCAAGACCGAGGAACTGGCCGGCGAACTCGGACCGCTGCCACCGATGAAAATCCACTGCGCGCAACTGGTCGAAGGCGCTTTGCGTTCAGCGCTGGAGCCACAAAATGTGGAAACGAAAAAAGAAATCGCTCCCGCGTCCGCCAATGCGCCAACCTTGCTCGACAGTTTTTCAAAACCCAAAGAAGGCGGTGTGAAGCTGACGTTTTTGGACGGAAAATAATCCTGCGGTCAGGTTTTCTCCACCAGTTTCACCAGCGCGGCCACCCGTTTGGCATCCACCGGATTGGACAGCTTGCCGTCGCGCTTCAAGGAAGAGCCGACAATCGCGCCATCGGCAAACTCCAAGAAGTTCTTCACATTCGCCACATTCACACCGCTGCCGAGAAGGATCTTTGCGTGCGGGCACGCGGCGCGCACGCGTTTGACATCGTCAAGATCCGCCACTTTGCCGGTGCCGACGCCGGAGATGATCAGCGCATCGGCCAAGCCGCGTTCGAGCGTGTCGTTGGCGGAATCTTCGAGCGTCCAATCGCCCAGCGGCACGGCGTGCTTCACATGGACATCCGCAAAAATCTGCGCGTCCGGCGCGATGCTTTTGCGATAGCGCAAGGTGTGGTAGGCATCGCCTTCAATGAGTCCTTGATCCGTCAGCATCGCGCCGCTGTGAATGTTGATGCGGACAAAATCGCCGCCGCACGCGGCGCACAGCGCCAGCGCCGCGCGACCATCGTTGCGCAAAACATTGAAACCGATTGGCAGCTTCACCGCCGCGCGCACCGCACAGCCGGCGGCAGTCATTGCCGCAATGGTTTCCGGTCCGACATTCGATTTGGTGAACGGCACGTCGCCGAAATTCTCGATGAAGAGGGAGTGCGCGCCGCCACGTTCATAAGCGACGGCGTCCGCCACGGCCGCTTTGATAATCTCGCTCATGCTGGCGCTATGCCGTGGAGCGCCCGGCAAAGGTTTCAGGTGAACGACGCCGATGAGCACTTTGGAATGCGCTTGGAAAAGATTTTTCATTAAGGTGATTCGGTTGGTTCCCGCAATTGCTTCAATGCCGCCAAGGCGGCATCACTTTCCGCCGCCTTCTTGCTTTTGCCGCGACCGCGCGCGAGTTCCACGCCGGCGTGCAGCACGGCGCATTCAAAATCGCGGTCGTGATCGGCCCCGTTCGTGGAAATGAGCTGATATTCCGGAGCGGTCGGGGACTTGGCTTGGAGCAATTCCTGCAATTCGCCCTTGGGATTGTCAATGCCCGGCATCGCCCCGACCTCGCCAAACTTGGCGCCAAATTCGCGCATGGTAAATTCGCGGGCGGCTTCAAAGCCGCCATCCAAAAAAATCGCGCCCAGCAACGACTCGAACGCATCCGCCAGCGTGGATGCGCGCTCGCGACCGCCCGTGTTTTCCTCGCCCCGGCTCAAGAGCAGGTGCGCCCCGAGATTGAGCGCCCGGCCGTGATCGGACAAGGCACTCGCATTGACGAGCTTGGCGCGAATTTTCGTCAGCGAACCTTCATCCGCAGCCGGAAATCGTTCGTAAAGTTCGCGCGTGAGCACCAGGCCCAGCACCGAATCGCCCAGAAATTCCAGCCGCTGATTGTGCGGCGTGGGCGTGTTCTGCTCGTGGGCGACGGACGGATGCGTGAGCGCGAGGCGGAGCAGGTTTTCGTCGCGGAACGGGTAGCCGAGACGTTGTTGGAGTTCGGCAAGCAAGGGCATGAATCAACTGGGGCACATCGAACCTTCAACCTTCAACGCCGCACCTCCAAGGTTTCGGCGGCCACCCGCTCGCTGGGTGTTCGGCATTGAAGGTTGAAGGTTGAAGGTTTTCAATTTTGAACAATTTCAGTTTCAACTCCTGCGGCGGCAGGTGACTCCTCCACCGGCACCGTGGCTTCACTCACCACCGGCGGCGGATTCAGGCCATGTTCCAGCAACTGCGCCACGTCGTGCTGGACCTGTTCCAACTGGTCGAGATGCAGATTGGGGTCAGCGATGGAGAAGATGTCGCCGGTCTTGGCATGCTCATAAATAAACACGCGCTGGCCATCGCGCTTGAGCTGTTCCTTCACCTTGAGAATGCGTTTGCGTTCGAGCATTACGGCGAGAATATAAGCAGCCGCGACATAGCGCGGCTCGTTTTGTTCGATGAGTTTGCGCAGCACCGTCTCGGCGGTTTCCTTCTGAATCGCCTCGACCGGGTGCGCGGGCGGTGCTTCATAAATGCCGTGCCAGTGCGAGATGAAACCGGCGCGGCTGCGCGGATCGCCGGCTTTTTCCGCGCAGGGTTCGCAGATGTCCGAGCGGCGCAGCTCTGTTTTTTCCTCAAACAAGATCGTGCGATACGGCTGTTTGTCGGCAAAAGGCAGGGTGCACGCTTCGCAGGCGTGCGCGCGGGACTGGATGTTCCACTCGTTCATGACCGCCGGGAGTTAACCACAATGTAAGCGGGCGAACACGAAGAAAATACTTCCATATCCGGCGGCGTTACGCATCTGACCAACGGCCGCAAGGGCTACATCTGCTCGACAGTCTCGATGCCGAGCGTTTCCAAGCCCTGCTTCAGAACACGCGCGGTCAAATCGCAGAGGGCCAGCCGGGAATCGCGCGTGGCCGCGTCTTCGGCTTTGAGCACGGGACAATTTTCAAAGAAGCGCGAGAAGTGAACCGCCAGTTCAAATAAATAATTGCAGAGAAAATTCGGACGATATTCATCCGCCACCGCTTCGAGCGTGAGCCCGAAGTTGAGCAAATGCCTCGCCACCGCGAGTTCTTCCGGCGCGGCCAACTGGATGTTGGGTGTTGGGTGTTGAATGTTGGCTGTTTCCGCGGACTTCCGAAAAATGCTTTTAATCCGCGCATACGCATAAAGCAAATACGGCGCAGTGTTGCCCTGCAACGCAAGCATCTTGTCCCAACTGAAAATGTAATCACTCTGGCGGTTCGGCAGCAGGTCGGCGTATTTCACGGCACCCAAGCCGACAACGCGCGCAATCTCGCGGCGCTGCGCTTCGGGCAGTTCCGCGCTTTTTTCGCAAACGGTTTTGTAAGCGCGTTCGACCGCCTCATCGAGCAAGTCGCCGAGTTTCACGGTGTCGCCAGAGCGCGTCTTAAATGGCTTGCCGTCGTCGCCCATGATTTTGCCAAAGCCGACGTGAACCAGCTTGGTGGTTTTGGCCGCTGCCGGTTTCCAGCGTCCAAAAATGAGAAAAAGTTTTTTAAAATGTCCGGACTGCCGGTCGTCCACGACGTAAACAATTTCGTTCGGCGACCACGTTTTGAGCCGGTAATCCACCGTGGCGAGGTCGGTGGTGGTGTAGTTGAAACCGCCGTCGCTCTTGCGCACGAGCGCAGGATCGGCCGCCCATTCGCCGTCGCGGTTGACCAGAAACGGATCTTCTTTTGGCGGCTGCGAGCCGTCGCTGAACACGCCGACCGCGCCCTCGCTTTCGCGCGCGATATTTTTGGCGAGTAATTCATTCACTACTTCGCCGAGCCACGGGTTAAAAAAACTTTCGCCGAGTGCGTGATCGAATTTCACGCCGAGCCGCGAGTAAATCGTGTCGAACTGGATTTGCGACAGCCGGATCATTTCCTTCCAAATGGAAATGTTTTCGGCGTCGCCAGCCTGAAGTTTTACCAGTTCCGCTTTCGCTTCATCGAGCCGAGCCGGATTAGCATCGCACTCAGCGTTGATTATTTTGTAAAGCCGTTCGAGTTCGGCGATCGCGTCGCGTTCGAGCGCTGGGCGATCCAGAATATTTTTCCAGCCGAGCAATAATTTTCCGAACTGCGTGCCCCAATCTCCGATATGGTTGTCGCTGATGACGCGATGGCCAAGCAGCCGAAGCGTGCGTTGCAGCGCGTCGCCGATGCCGGTGGAGCGAATGTGGCCAACGTGCATCGGCTTGGCGACGTTCGGCGAACTGAAATCAAGGACGACAGTTTTCGGCGTCGCAGCCTGGCTGAAAAATAAGTGTTCCCCGCGCGCGGCGGCTTCGAGCGTTTGTGCGAGCACGGAATTCTTCAACCGGAAATTCAGGAAGCCCGCGCCGGCGATCTCCACTTTTTCGCACACGTCGGAAACATCGAGCTTGGCCAGCGTATCGGTGGCGAGCTGACGCGGATTGATTTTCCGCGCTTTGGCGAGCGACATCAGCGCGTTCGATTGATAGTCGCCAAATTTCGGGTCACACGGACGGACCAGCACGGCCGAGACATCGGCATCCGGCAAGACGGCGCAGACGGCGGCTTGCAGCTTTAACTCAATTTGTTTGTGCGGTAACACAGGGAAATTTTAACCACAAAAGACACGAAAGACACGAAAGAAACCAAAGCGGTCGCCACAAAACATTTTCGTGTGTTTTGTGTATTACGTGGTTGAAGGAACTATTTTTTCCCGTGTTCGCGGATGACGGCGAGCATGGCGTCAGCGTCGGGCGATTTTTCGAGGGCTTCGCGGAAATCGGCTTTGTGCAAAAGTTTGGCGATGTTGGCGAGCGTGTGGAGATGCTTCTGAAACTGACCTTGCGGGACGAGGAAGAGCATGACGAGCTTGACGGGCTGATTATCGAGCGCATCGAAATTCACGCCAGCCTTGGAGCGGCCGAGGGCACCGACAACTTCGTAAATCAGATCCGTGGACGCGTGCGGGATGCCGATGCCGAAGCCAATGCCCGTGGACATTGAGGTTTCGCGTTTTTTGACGGCGGCGGTGACGGCGTCGCGGTCGCCGGGCTGAATCTTGCCGGTGGCGACGAGATTGCCAATGAGTTCATCAATCGCTTCCCAGCGATTGGCTGCTTTCAGTTCGGGGACGATTTGCTCGCGTCCTAAGATGTCGGCCAAATCCATAGCGACGTGAAGCATGAAGCGAAACGACCGGACAATTCAAGACTGAATTGCTAACAAATTTTGCTGGACTTATATCACGCGCTGCAACCAATGAAAAATCAGGCCGGTGCTTTCGGCCCACCAGCCAAGGGAATTCAAGATGGCCACCTTTGCCGTCAGCAGCGGGAGGCCGAACAAAAGCGCGCTGACATTGCCGAGGAAAATAATGACCGCCGAGAATAGATAGCCCTGGCTCGTGATGTCGGTCTGCTGGGTCTGCAACACATGAAACGTCAACGTGAGGTGAAAGGCATACGCGGCGCCGACGCACAAATGAAACCAAACCAGATAGCCATGCCAGTTCCAGACCAAGTTGCCCAGCGCAAACACGCCGACCACCAGCACGACATAAAGCGGGAAAAAGTAGGGTGCAAGCGCGATGATGAAATTCGTTTTGGAAATCACGACGTGGCCGCCTTTGGAACTGATTTTCATTTTTTTTACCTGCCCGCCAAACAGCCACGTCCACAGCGCGTGCGTGAGTTCATGCCCTAGAACATAAAGCCACATTGGCTTGGGCAGCAGCAGGAACATCACCAGCCAGCACGCCGCGCCGGCGAGAAAGGGAACCCAGGTGGTGTCCGCGCTGCCGCAGGCGTGCACTACTAGTTTCAAGGCGCGCGCCGCGCCGCCGCAAACCGGCAGCAAGAGAATGGCGATGATGAGTTTGATCCACTTCGGCACAGCCGAAAGAATTCAGAATTTGGAAATCAGAAGCCAGCCGAAAGGAGCGTGGGAGTTTAAGCTGGAGTCCAAGCTTTAGCTTGCCCGCGGACACGCTGAAGCGTGGACGCCAACTGAATCGCAGCAATCGCGCTTGAAACTTGAAACTGAAAACTTGAAACTACGCCCATGACTAAAGATGAAGCGTTGCAGATTTTTCGCGACACGGGAGCATTACTTGAGGGTCACTTCGTTTTGCGCAGCGGGTTGCACAGTCGCCAGTTTTTCCAATGCGCCTTGGCATTGCAGCAAATGCCCATCGTCGAAAAACTGGGCGCGGCGCTGGCGGCCAAACTGAAACCGCTCGGCGCGGTCACCGTGGTGGCACCCGCGATGGGCGGACTGGTCATCGGTCAGGAAGTGGCGCGGCAACTGGGTTTGCGTTTTATCTTCGTGGAAAAAGAAGACGGCAAACTCGTCTTGCGGCGCGGATTCAAGATCGCTCCCGGCGAAATGATTCTCGTCGTCGAGGATGTGGTGACCAAGGGCGGACGCGTTCAAGAGACGCTTGATATTGTCCGCGCACACGGCGGCCAGGTCGTGGGCGTGGCGATGGTGGTGGATCGTTCCAACGGCGTGGTCAACTTTGGAATGCCGTTTGAGAGTTTGATCTCGTTGCAGGTAGAAACGTTTGAGGCGGATAAATTGCCGCCGGACCTGGCGACAATTCCTGCGATCAAACCAGGCAGTAAATGAATTGAAGAACAAAGAAACGAAGGCTGGCACGGTGTTCGGTCTTGGTTGCTTGGTTGCTTGGTTGTTAAACAACGCCTCCAACTGCGCCACCGAAGTTGCGCCACGCCCACCTACAACTGTGCCAATGCGCCACTGCTGGCACAGTTTTCCCCTCGCTTGATTTTGCCAAACCCATCAAATGTCCCTTTGTTTTCAAGGGATTAACATTTTCCACGCCTCGGCACCATTATTGCACTGGAACTGGAAGCAGTTAATCCAATTCACCACAATTTTATAATTTTATGGCAAAAGTATTAGGCATTGATTTAGGCACCACGAACTCCTGCATGGCCGTCATGGACAGCGGCGAACCGCTGGTGCTGGAAAACTCCGAGGGCAAACGCACGACGCCATCCGTCGTGGCGTTCACGAAATCCGGCGAACGCGTGGTTGGCGATGCCGCCAAGCGCCAGGCCGTGACCAATTCGCGCAACACGATTTACTCCATCAAGCGCTTCATGGGGCGCAAATTTGACGAGGTCAGCGAAGAGATCAAACGCATGCCTTACAAGGTGGTGAAGGCATCGAATGGCGATTGCGCCGTCGAAGTCGAGGTGGACGGCAAGGCCAAGCAGTTCTCGCCGCAGGAAGTTTCCGCGATGATTCTTTCCAAGCTCAAAGCCGACGCCGAAGCGCGCTTGGGCGAGAAGATCACGCAGGCCGTCATCACTGTGCCGGCTTATTTCAACGACTCGCAACGTCAGGCCACGAAGGACGCCGGCAAGATTGCCGGTCTCGAAGTGCTGCGCATTATCAACGAGCCGACAGCGGCTTCGCTCGCTTACGGTCTCGACAAGAAAAAGGACGAGAAGATCGCGGTCTATGACTTGGGCGGCGGCACGTTTGATATTTCTGTTTTGGAAATCGGCGACGGCGTGTTTGAAGTGAAGGCCACGAATGGCGACACGCATCTCGGCGGTGACGACTGGGACAATGTGCTCATGGATTGGATTCTCGATGAATTCAAACGCGAGTATAACATGGATCTCCGCAAACAGCCCGACGCGCTCCAGCGCATCAAGGAAGAAGCCGAAAAAGCCAAGATCGCGCTCTCCAGCTCGCAGACTTACGACATCAATTTGCCGTTCATCACGGCGAACGCGACCGGGCCGAAGCACATCCAAAAAACTTTGACCCGCGCGAAAATGGAACAGCTCACGGACAAACTTTTCGAGCGCACCATCGGGCCGGTGAAAGCCTGCTTGAAAGACGCGGGCATCGAAGCGTCGAAGATTGACGAACTCGTGCTCGTCGGTGGCATGACCCGTATGCCGCGCGTGGTCGAAGTCGCCCGCTCGCTCGTCAACAAAGCCCCGCATCAAGGTGTGAATCCTGATGAAGTGGTTGCGATTGGCGCGGGGATTCAAGGCGGCGTGCTCAAGGGCGAAGTCAAAGATGTGCTCCTGCTCGACGTGACGCCGTTGTCGCTCGGCATCGAAACGCTCGGCGGCGTGTTCACGAAATTGATCGAACGCAACACCACGATTCCCGCGCGCAAATCAGAAATTTTCTCCACAGCGAGCGACAATCAGCCCGGAGTTGAAATTCATGTGCTCCAGGGCGAACGCCAGTTCTCGAAGGACAACAAGACCATTGGCCGTTTCAATCTCGCGGACATTCCGCCGGCTCCGCGCGGTGTGCCGCAGATCGAGGTGACCTTCGACATTGATGCCAACGGCATCTTGCACGTCGGCGCGAAAGACCTCGGCACAGGCAAGGAACAGAAGATCAGCATCACGGCCAGCAGCGGTCTCTCGAAGGACGAAGTCGAGAAGATGCGCAAGGATGCCGAAGCCCATGCCGACGAGGACAAGAGCCGCCTGGAAGAAATCCAGACGCGCAACGAGGCGGACAACTCCGTTTATCGCACCGAGAAATTGCTCAAGGACAATGCGGAGAAAATTTCTGCGGACGACAAGGCCAAGCTCGAAACCGCAGCCAGCGCGGTGAAGGAAGCGCTCAAGGGCACGGACGCAGCAGCGATCAAATCCATGAGCGAGAAGCTGAATGAAGTGTGGCAGGCGATCTCGACGGAACTTTACAAGGCCGCCGCCGCGAAGGCGCAGGCCGACAAGGGCGGTGCGGCCGGCGCACAACCTGAAGGCGGCGAACCGAAGTCCGAAGAGAA
This sequence comes from uncultured Verrucomicrobia subdivision 3 bacterium, assembly GCA_903850425.1. Classification (GTDB taxonomy): domain Bacteria; phylum Verrucomicrobiota; class Verrucomicrobiia; order Limisphaerales; family UBA11358; genus UBA11358. The sequence continues at coordinate 17,876 of CAINLR010000191.1, forward strand.
GAAAAAGGACGACGGCGTGATTGACGCGGAAGTCGTGGACGAGAAGAAATAATTTCAACGCGGGGGAATGGAAAAATTCCTCCGCGCTTTCGTTTTTGAATTTTCCCACCGCTCGGGCGGCGGGAGTTAATTAAGCAGTCAACAAAACAAACAACCAACAAAACAAAAGTATGGCACTAAACGTTAAACCGCTCGGCGACCGCATCCTCGTGGAAGCCGTCGAAGAGAAGGAAACCAAAAAAGGCGGCATTATCATCCCCGATTCTGCCAAGGAAAAACCGACGGAAAGCATCGTGGTCGCGCTCGGCACCGGCAAGCTCGACGACGACGGCAAACGCGTTCCCTTTGAAGTCAAAAAGGGCGACCGCATCCTGTGCAGCAAATACGGCGGCACGGAAATCAAAATTGACGGCAAGGAATACAAGATTTTGTCGAGCGACGACATTCTCGCCGTGTTGGAGTAATTCAAAATTAAAAATTAAAAATTCAAAACCAGAAAAATATTATGGCAGCTAAACAATTGATATTCGACGAGCAGGCGCGGCAGGCGTTGCTCAAGGGCGTGCAGAAACTTTCCCGCGCCGTGGTCGCCACGCTCGGACCGAAGGGCCGCAACGTCGTCATTGACAAAAAATTCGGCTCCCCGACGGTCACCAAGGACGGTGTGACGGTCGCCAAGGAAATCGAACTCGAAGATCCTTACGAAAACATGGGCGCGCAGATGGTTCGCGAAGTCGCGAGCAAGACGAGCGACGCGGCCGGCGACGGCACGACGACGGCGACGGTGCTCGCTGAGTCCATTTATCGCGAAGGTCTGAAGTATGTGACCAGCGGCGCCAGCCCGATCAACATCCAACGCGGCATCAACAAGGCGGTCGAAGCCGCCGTGGAACAGCTCGCCAAGATCTCCAAGAAAGTCAAAGACAAGGAAGAGATCAAGCAGGTCGCCACCGTTTCCGCCAACTGGGACACCACGATCGGCGAAATCATCGCGGACGCGATGGACAAGGTCGGCAAAGACGGCACCATCACGGTCGAAGAAGCGAAGTCCATCGAAACCACCCTCGACGTGGTCGAAGGCATGCAGTTCGACAAGGGCTATCTCTCGCCTTACTTCGTGACCAGCGCGGAATCCATGGAGGCCAAGCTCGACGACGCCTACATCCTCAATTACGAAAAGAAGATCAGCAGCCTGAAAGACCTGTTGCCGATCCTCGAAAAAGTCGCGAAGACCAGCAAGCCGTTGTTGATCATCGCCGAAGAAGTCGAAGGCGAAGCGCTCGCGACTCTCGTCGTGAACAAACTGCGCGGCACGATCAATGTCTGCGCCGTGAAGGCTCCTGGTTTCGGCGATCGCCGCAAAGCCATGATGGAAGACATCGCGGTTCTCACCGGCGGCAAGTGCATCACCGAAGATCTCGGCATCAAGCTGGAATCCATCGGTCTCGAAGACCTCGGCCGCGCCAAGAGCATCGTTGTGGACAAGGAAAACACGACGATCGTTGAAGGCTACGGCAAGTCCTCCGAGATCCAGGGCCGCGTGAATCAGATCCGCCGCCAGATCGAAGAGACCACGAGCGATTACGACAAGGAAAAATTGCAGGAACGTCTCGCGAAATTGGCGGGCGGCGTGGCCGTCATCAACGTCGGCGCGCAGACCGAAACCGAAATGAAGGAAAAGAAAGCCCGCGTGGAAGACGCTTTGCACGCAACCCGCGCCGCCGTGGAAGAAGGCATCGTGGCCGGCGGTGGTGTGGCGCTCATCCGCTGCATCGCGGCGATCGAAGCCGTCAAAGGCGCGAACGACGACGAGAAGATCGGCGTGGACATTGTCAAGCGCGCCGTCGAAGGACCGCTCCGCGCGCTCGCGGCGAACGCCGGTGTCGAAGGTTCGCTCATCGTGCAGGAAGTCAAGAAACGCAAGGGCAACGAAGGTTACAATGTCGCCACCGGCGAATACGAAGACCTCGTGAAAGCCGGCGTGGTTGACCCGAAGAAAGTCACGCGCTCGGCCTTGCAGAATGCGGCGTCCATCGCGGGCCTCTTGCTCACGACCGAATGCCTCATCACCGACGCTCCGGAGAAGGAAAAAGCTCCGGCTGGCGGCGGCGGTGGTCACGGCGGCGGCATGGGCGACATGGGCGGCATGGGCGGCTACTAAGTCCTGGCGGACGGCCACCGTCCGAATTAGAGGAACCGAGAAATTCAGAACGCGGCTGGAAGCAATTCCGGCCGCGTTTTTTATTTCCCCGCAACCAATTTTCGCTTTCACTGTTTCATCACGGAACCACATGACACCAACCAACTTTGACGCGGCGCGGGCGACCTACCAAAAAATCGCCGCCAACATTTCCAAAGTCATGCGCGGGCAGGACGCGGCCACGCGGCATCTGCTGGCGGCGCTGGCGGCCGGCGGCCATGTGCTGCTGGAAGATTATCCCGGCACCGGCAAGACCACGCTGGCCAAGGCACTCGCCAAATCCATTGACGCGCGCTTCAAACGCATCCAATTCACGCCGGATTTGCTGCCATCCGACATCCTGGGCGTTTCCATCTTCAGCCAGCGCGACCAGGAATTTCATTTTCACGAAGGCCCGGTCTTCACCGACATCCTGCTGGCCGACGAAATCAATCGCGCCTCGCCGCGCACGCAGTCCGCGCTGCTCGAAGCGATGGGCGAAGGCCAGGTCAGCGTCGAGGGCGAGCGCCGGAATTTATCGGAACTATTTTTCGTCATCGCCACGGAAAATCCCGTGGAATTTCGCGGCACTTATCCGCTGCCGGAAGCGCAAATGGACCGGTTCGCCATGCAATTCACGCTCGGCTACGTTTCAGCCGCCGAGGAAGTGGCGATTCTCACCGCGCAGGAACACAACCATCCGATTGAGGAACTAAAATCCGCCGCCACGCTCGCCGACGTCATCGCCATGAAGCGCGCCGTTGAAAACATCCGCATCAGCCCGGAGTTGAAGCGCTACGCCGTGGATCTCGTCGCGGCCACGCGCACGGCCAGCGGCGTGCAACTCGGCGCAAGCCCGCGCGCCTCGATCGCGCTGATGAAAACCGCTCAAGCATTGGCGCTGTTCGACGGCGTTGATTTCGTCGCGCCCGAACAGATTCAATTGCTCGCCGTCCCGGTCATCGCGCATCGCGTGGTGCTGGAACCGCAGGCGCGCTTCTCCGGCCTGACCACGCGCGGCGTGGTGGAGGACATTTTGAAAAAACTGCGTGTGCCGGCATGAGATGAAATTAAAAATTAAAAATGTAAAATTAAAAAAGCCAGACACGTTCGCGATTGGTCTCAGTTCGATTTTTAATTTTTATTTTTGCATTTTTAATTTACCGCCGTGACCTTCCTTTACAAGCCCATTTACTGGAGCTACCGCATCACCAGCGGCGTCTGGTATTGGGCGCGGCGACGTTTCACCACGGCGGGATGGTGCGCGCTGGTCGGCCTCTTCGTCTCCGGTGCCGTTGGCGTGGACGTGGAAAACACCGTGTCTTATCAGGCGTTTGCGCTGCTGTTTGGCTTCCTGCTGCTGGCGTTCGCGTGCAGCTTTTTCTTCCGCGCAAAATTTTCCGCCACCCGGACTTTGCCGCGCGTGGGCACCGCCGGCCAGCCGTTGCGCTATCGCGTGACGGTCAAAAATCTGACGCTGAAAACCCAGGGCGGTCTGACGCTGCTGGAAGACATGATTGACCCACGACCGTCCTATCAGGACTGGCTGGGATTTCAACTGGCGGAAGGCCGGCGCGTCCGGCCGTTCCAAATGTCCCAGCGGCGGCGGAAAAATCCCTTTCGCTTGGCGACCGCCAAGGCGGCGGAAATCCCCGCCATGTCCGCGCACGGCGTGGCGGAAGTCAGCGGCGAAATCCTGCCCCTGCGCCGTGGCTTGCTGCCATTGGCCGGCGTCACAGTGGCGCGGCCGGACCCGCTCGGTTTGTTCCGCTCGTTCATCAAGGTGCCCGCCGCGCAGACGGTTTTGATTTTGCCGAAGCGCTATCCGCTGCCCGCCATCGCGCTGCCGGGATCATTGCGCTATCAGGAAGGCGGCGTGGCACTGGCGGCCAACGTCGGGCGAAGCGAGGAATTTGTCGCGCTGCGGGATTATCGCCACGGCGATCCACTGCGGCACATCCATTGGCGGAGCTGGGCGAAGGTGGGCAAACCCATCGTGAAGGAATTCGAGGATGAATTTTTTGTGCGCCACGCGCTGGTGCTGGACACGTTCGACGAAGAGCCGAACAGCGAAGTCATGGAAGAGGCTGTCGCGGTGGCCGCCTCGTTTGCCTGCACAGTGCTGACGCAGGAATCGCTGCTGGACCTGCTGTTCGTCGGCAACCAGTCGTATTGTTTCACGGCCGGACGCGGTCTGGCGCAGCCGGACCAGATGCTCGAAATTCTCGCCTCGGTTCGAAATTGTGCGGACCAGCCGTTCGACACCCTCGAAAAACTGGTGTTGAACCATATCGCCGCCGTCAGCGGCTGCATCTGCGTGCTACAGCGCTGGGACGAGCCGCGCCAGAAATTCGTGAAGAAACTGACCACGCTGGGCGTGCCGCTGCTGGTGTTGCTGGTCATTCCGCCCGGCGGAAAAAAACCGGCGGGCGAGACGTCGGAAAATTTTCACGTCCTCGAAATCGGCAAAGTCGAGGAAGCTCTGGCGAAACTTAAATGAAAACTCCGCCGTTTTTGATGTTCGCCGCGCTGCTCTTTTGGGGCTGGCAGGCGGATTTCTTGATTGTCGGGGCCAGTCTCGGTGTGGTGCTGGAAAGCTCGCGAGTCATCCGCGCCCGCTGGGATTTGGACGATGCCGACTTCAATCACATCTGGAGCTTTTGCGTGCTGCTGGTGGTGGCGCTGGCGGGTTATGTTTTTACCACGAACGAAGCCGGTGGCGGATTGAATGCCATGCTGCACGGCAATATGGCCGCGCGCAACGCCGTCAATTCCGCCGTGCTGACGTCCACCCGGTTTTTGCGCTGGCTGCCGATGGCGACCTTCCCTTTTATTTTTGCGCAGGTGTTCAACGTGCGTTCGTCCGTGCCGCTCACCGCCGTTTCGCTGGTGCTGCGCTGGCGGCGGCGCAAAGGCGAGGCGACGCTCGCCGGCCACTATCTCGACATCGTCTATCCCTATTTCATCGTCTGCCTGTTTTCCGCCGGCATCCATTCCAACTCCGGCACGCAATCGTATTTCTGGGGGCAATGCGTATTAATTACTTGGGCACTGTGGTCGGTGCGGGCACGTCGGTTTGGCCTGGTCACCTGGGCTTGCACCCTGCTCGCTGTGCTCGGACTGGGCTTCCTCGGACAGTTCGGCATCAATCAGGCGCAACGGGTCATCGAGAACTTCAACGCGCAATGGATGGCGCGGTTTTTCCGGCAGCGCACGGACGCGGCGCAAAGCGTCACGTCCATCGGCCAGATCGGCGACTTGAAATTGTCGCCCCGAATTGTCATCTGGCTGCAGCCGGAAAACGTGGTCAAGGTGCCGACGTATTTGCGCGAGGCCAGCTATCGCAAATATGCGCCGCAACGCCAGACGTGGTTTGCCGGCAGCTCCGCCAATGATTTTGAACCCATGTCCGCCGAGGCCGATGGCACGAGTTGGGTGCTGGTGCCGGGCAACCTCAGCACCGCCAGCATCAACATCGCGTGCTATCTCAACGGCTGGTCACGCGAATATGAAGCGCCGGAAGGGTTGCTGCCGTTACCGACCGGCAGCCGGAGCCTGGGCAAACTCCCGGCGGAAATCCTGCTCAAGAAAAACCCGACCGGTGCCGTCCTGGCGGCCGGACGCGGCTTGCTGATTTTTGACGCGCACTACCGTCCAGGCGCGAGCATTGATTCGCCCCCGAACGTCATCACCAATTTTGATTCCACGGTGAATCTTGAAGAGAAGGCCGCGCTGGACCAGGTGATTTCTGAAATGAACCTCTCGGCCACCGACCCGCTGGCGGACAAACTAATCGGCATCCAGCGATTCTTCGCGCAGAAATTTACTTACAGCACCTGGCAGGAAGCGGACAAAAAAGCGCCCACGAACAGCACGCCGCTGTCGCGATTTCTGCTGACCCGCCGCACCGGCCACTGCGAATACTTCGCCACCGCCACCGTCCTGCTCCTGCGCGAGCTGGGCGTGCCCGCGCGCTACGCGGTCGGCTATGCCGTCCATGAAACCAGCGGCACCGGCTTCATCGTCCGCGAACGTGACGCCCACGCTTGGTGCCTCGTCTGGGACGCCAGCGCCAAAATCTGGGTGGACTTCGACACGACTCCGTCCTCCTGGATTGCGATTGAGAACCGGCACAAGTCCATGCTCGAATGGCTGTCCGATCTGAAATCGTGGCTCGGCTTTGAGTTCGCCAAATTCCGCTGGCGCGAGGCGCATTGGCAGCAATACCTCCTCTGGTCGCTCATTCCCGTGCTGGTCGTGCTGCTGTATTACATCATCTTTCGCCACCGGAAGAAACGACGGGATCCGCACGCAAAAAAATGGAACGAAATCCAGGCCGTCTGGCCCGGCCTTGATTCGGAGTTTTATCAGTTGGAGAAAAATCTAGCCGCGCGCGGGCTGCCGCGTCCGCCCGGCGAATCCCTGGCCGACTGGCTGCAACGCGCGCTGGCCGAACCGGCCCTCGCCGAACTGCGCCCGCCGCTGCATCAACTTTTGCAACTGCACTACCGCCACCGGTTCGATCCGCCCGGCTTAAGCGCCTCGCAACGCGAACAGTTGAAACGCGAAGCCAAAGTTTGCCTCCACGCCCTCGCGCGCACGAAGCCCGCGAAATGATTTCTTTATTTGACCGGAGCCAGGCATTAGCGGATGCTGCTGGCGTTGGTTTGGATGGGGGCGCACTGGTTTCGACCATGTGAACACGCCAGAGGCGGCATGCCGAGGACGATGCGTTGGCCTCGTAAATAATCGCATCAAAACAAAACAGCTAATCAAGAACTAGCTCTCGCGGCCTAAGGCCCCGACGTTCGCCATTGGACACCTGCTACGGTGGATGAACGCAACTGCAGGCATGGTCGGCGACGGAGACCGCGCGTTGTTGACCGAGATCTTTTCATGCGGACTAGGCAGTGCGACTTGAGTCCGGACAGTATCGCATAGCAGAAAACATTATTCGGAATAAGCATGTAGTCGCGGCTGGTTGGCTTGCTTGGGACGCGGGTTCAATTCCCGCCGCCTCCACCATTTATTGCAATATAAATGATGTATTGACTTAATTCTATCTTTCATCTATCATGTGGATAGATGAAAGCAAATGAATTAACCGACATTAAGGAATCGGCAAATCCTGCGCCCGCCGCCGATTCATCCGACGTTATCGAGGTCAAAAAGAACGGCATCTGCGTTCGCATCCGCCCCACAATCAAAGCCGGCACGACCTATTTCGTGCTGGATTACCGCGCACAAGGGAAGCGCAAGCTGGTCTGGCGCTCCACGCTGGCAAAGGCTCGCAAAGCTGCGGATGCGGCCATTGACAAGATCACCGAAGGCCAGGCCGAAGTCCTCAACCTCAAGGCCGCCGACGCCTACGCTTACACCCGCGCCCGCGATGCGCTGGTCGGGATAGAAAAAGGGATAGATGACGTTGCGAAGGAATACGCCGAAGCCTACCGCCTTCTGAATGGCAAGGCGTCCATCCTGGAGGCTTGCCGGGATTGGGCGAAGCGCAACGCCGTCGTGTTGCCCCGCATTACGGTTGCCGCCGCTGTGGAAGAATTTAATCTGCAATGCGTCGCCAACGGCAAATCCAAAATTCGGCGGAAGGAAATTTCCACCATCCTGAAAAATTTCGCGACGGCCTTTAACGAGGAAATTCAAGCGCTGGAACCAAAAATGATTTCGGACTATTTGACCAAATTGACGCTGGCCGAACGCACCCGCCGGAATTATCGGAACGTGATTGGCTATTTCAACCGCTGGCTGATCCTGCGCGGCTATCTCAAGAAGGCGACTGATCTGCTGGATGGCGTGCAAAAGTATTCCGCCCGGCTGCATGGCGAAATCACCACCTACAACCCCGAAGAAATGCACCGAATCATTGCCGCTGCGGACGAACGGATTTTGCCGCTCATCGTCCTTGGCGGTTTTGCCGGATTGCGTCATGCCGAAATTCAGCGGCTGGATTGGGCAGACATAGACCTGGAAGATGGCTTTATTGAAATCAAAGCGGAAAATGCCAAAACCAAAACCCGCCGGATTGTTCCGATTAAGGAAAATCTGAAAGCGTTTTTGAAACCACTGGCGAAGAAAAACGGGAAAGTGGTCACGGTCAAGAACACCAGCAAAGAGCTTGGAATAACGGCGGCGAACACGGCGGACAAAGCCAATGGCATCGAGGCGATGGAATGGAAACATAACGCGCTACGGCACACCTACATTTCCGCCCGCGTCGCCGAGTGCGCCGATGTTTCCCGCGTGGCCGATGAAGCCGGCAACAGCCCGCAAGTCATCCGCACGAACTATTTGAAGCGGATGCGCCCGGCGGCGGCGGCGGAGTGGTTTGCCATCATGCCGAAAGAATCCAGCCCGGCAACGAATTGACGTTGCGGCTATTTCTTTTTGCGCTTGGATGCCGGCGCGGCCGATTTTTTTTGCGGCTTGCGTTCGGGCGTGTAGTGAAGCAGGCCGTCTTTCGTTCCAACGTATTCACTGTTCATGGTGAATGGAAATTTGTTTTTCTTTAGCTTCTTTTCCGACTCAAGACGCATGGACGTAATAAAACCTTCCAACAAATAATCTTTCTCCAGTTGCGGAATCTTCTGAATCTCCGCCTCGATTTTATCGGACTCCGGCATTTTTACGGCGGTGCGATCTTCCTCGGTGACGCCGAAATGTTTTTCCAAATCGTCAAAGGCTTTGGCGAGCTTGTAGGCACAAAGGGCGGAGTCGTCTTTTTTATAGGCCCGGTAGTAGATGGCACACAGACGGCGGACATTCATGGTCAATGAATGAAGGGCTTGCAACGCTCCTAAATCGGGGTGCTTTTGCTGGAGGCCAAGCGCCTGATAATCTTCAAACAATGCCTTGGTGTAGGGTGCGCCATCAACATCAACCGGCGGCTGGTTGACATCATTGGACAGAAGCCAGGCGAGATTGATGCCGGTCTTGTGCGTAACCAAACCGGCGAGCTTGTCGCTGAGATTCAACTTGCCCAACTCAACGGCTTGAACGGTCGGGGTCGAACATTCGAGGATCGCGGCCATTTCTTTTTGAGTCAGGCCGCTGATGTTCCGCAGCACGGCGAGCGTGTGGCGTTGGGGCGAAATTCGCATGGGCGAAACGATAGCATATATGTATTAAACATCAATGCAAATCTTGCCGCATATATGCAATAGGGATATGCTTTGTCCAAGATGATGCAAACAGAACAACCAAACACTGACGGACAGGGCGGGCTGGTGGATGCGCCGCGCCTGCTGGTGGAACTTTTTCCAAACCCCGAATGCCGGCCTTCCCTGCGCTGGCTGCGGACGCAAGTAGCCGAACGCACGCTGCCGTTTGTCCGCATTGGCCGGCTGTGTTTCTTCGACACGCAAATGGTCAAGACGCACTTTGCCGCCCGCGCGATGAGCAAAGTTAAGGGGCAATAAAACCAACCGGGCAAATTTTTTGAAAGCCACCCCATTAGAGCGGGCGCGCCGATACATTGCCAAATGTCTGCCGGCAATCAGCGGCCAGAGCGGTCACAACGCGACATTTTATGTCGCGGCGGTGCTGGTGCATGGGTTCGCGCTCGGTGAAGCGGACGCGCTGGTTTTGCTGCGCGAGTTCAATCAGCGGTGTCTGCCGCCGTGGAGCGAAGGCGAATTGATTCACAAGATCAAGTCGGCGGTGAACGCGGCTCACCTGTTGCCGCGTGGTCATTTGCTCGGCGGCGAAAATGGCAGTCCGGTTTCCACGAAGCCGCTGCCGCCGCCGCCACCGAAGCCGAAATTTCAAAAGGACGTGCTCAAGCGGGTCGCCAACAATGTCGCGGCCATCAAGGATGTCGTTCGTCTGCTTTCCGAACGGTCGCCGGTAGCGGTGGACCGGCAGGATTCCGCCAGCGTGCTGCGGCACCTTTACGCTCGCGGGTCGGGCGAAAAAATTCTGATTTTCACGGACATGAAATCCCAGGGGCAATTTCTTTGGGAAGCTGACCGGAACGATTTTATCCAGCAGCGCCATTTGCCGGCGGGCAATGATGGCGTCTGGTTTCTGCCTCAACCGGTCAGCGGCGGATTTTTTCCGAATCCGCGTTCCGACGGGAATTTGTCCCGGCGGTCGGAAGAAGCGGTTTCGGCGTTTCGTTATGCGGTGCTGGAAAGCGACGAGGCGGATGCCGATGACTGGCTGCGGTGTCTGGTGCAAATGCCGCTGCGGATCGCCTGCATTTGCGAGTCGGGCAAGCGGTCAATTCATGCGCTGGTGCGGTTGGACGCGGCGAGCAAGGTTGATTGGGATCGGCTCATGGCGCCACTCAAGCCGGTGCTGATAACGCTCGGCGCGGATCGGGGCGCTTTGTCCGGCGTCCGTTTGTCCCGTCTGCCGCAAGCGATGCGCGGCGAACGCTGCCAGCGGTTGCTGTATTTGAATCCGCAACCAACCGGGCAACCAATTTTTCAGCAGGCCATGCCACCAGCCTGCTACGCGCAGAAAATGGAGGGGAAGGAACCGGAAAATGAATGAATCACCGATGGACGCGGTTTATTATTGGGCGAATGAGAACGGCATTACTGCCGAACCTGACGCGCCGCCGGTGCTGGATGTAACCGCCGCGAAACGGCTGGATGAGCTGGTCGCACACGCGCCAAACGACCCTTCCGAATTATTGCGAAACCGGTTTCTTTGCCGGGGCGGTGGGCTGCTGCTGGTCGGGCCAACCGGCATCGGCAAAAGCTCGTTGTCCATGCAGGACATGATTCTTTGGGCGTTGGGGCGCGAGTCGTTTGAAATTTTCCCGACCCGCCCGCTGAAATCATTGCTCATTCAGGCGGAAAATGACGAGGGCGACCTGGCCGAAATGCGCGACGGCGTCATCAAGGGTTTGAACCTGACGGATGCCGAAAAGGAGATGGCGATGGCAAATGTCATCGTAGCGCGTGAGGACGTGCGGACGGGCTGGCAATTCTTCGCTGAAACCGTGCGTCCCCTGCTCACCGATCACCAGCCTGATTTGCTTTGGATTGACCCGGCTCTGTCGTATCTCGGCGGGGAAGCCAATTCTCAAAAGGATGTCGGCGGCTTCCTGCGGAACCATTTGAATCCGTTGCTCCGGGAATTTAACTGCGCCGTCGTGGTGGTGCATCATACCAACAAACCGCCGGCTGGCCGGGAAAAGCCGGATTGGAGCGGCGGCGATTTCGCCTACCTCGGCGGCGGTTCGGCGGAATGGGCGAATTGGGCGCGGGCAGTTCTCGTCGTGCGCAGCCTGGGTTCGCATTCGGTGTTTGAATTGCGGGCGGCGAAACGCGGCGGGCGGCTGGGCTGGAAAGAAGCGGATGGCGAAACGAAAACTTTCACCAAACTGATCGCGCACGCAACCGAGCCGGGCGTGATTTGCTGGCGGGAAGCCGATGCCTCGGAAATGCCGGAAACGAAAAAGGCCAAACGGATTCATACCAAGGCCGACGTGCTGGCTCATGTGCCACCGGAAAAACCGATTGCCAAGGACTTGCTCCGGGCCAAAGCCAACGGTGCGGGTGTCGCCTTGAACAAAATCAATCCGATGATCGCCGAACTGCTGGATGACGGCGATTTGCACCAATGGCACGAAAAACGACCGGGAACGAATCCGAAAATCTCCTTCGCCCGCTTTGCCCAGCCCGAACCGGAGCTAATCAAATGAGACACCTACACGGAGACTTGAACGGGCAAAAACGCCGTGTGTGTCGGTCGTGCGCGTCAGACCAGAGACACACTCACACGCCCCCTATTTATAGGGGCGTGTGTGTGGGTGTCTGTCAGGGGTGGAATGTAATTTTATGAGTCATGCGTTTGAACAGCAGCCACGCGAAAGCGCAAAGGCATTTGCCGCCTTCAGCTTGTATTTGAATCTTGGGCCGCAACGGTCAACCGCAGCGGTGGGGAAACAGTTGGGAAAGAGTCAGGGTTTGATGGAACGATGGGCGGCAAAATTCGATTGGCGGAGCCGGGTGGCGGCGCACGCGGCGCATTTGGCGCTGGCCGAACGCGAAGCGATTGAAGTCACGGCGCGGGGCAATGCGGCGGAATGGGAGAAACGCGAAACGGAATTGCGCGAGCAAGAATGGACTTTGCGGGGCGAATTGATCGAGGCGGGCCTGAAAGTCCTCGGCAAGTTCAAAGACGGCAGCCGGGGTGCAACTTTGGGCGATGTGTCGCGGGCTTTTGAAGTGGCGAGCAAGCTGGGCCGGCTGGCGACGGGCCAAAGCCCGGATGGCGAAAATACCAGCGGTGACAAACTGCCCGCGTTGCATGTCGAGGTCACGGTCGCGTTGGAAAAAATTTATGGCGAGCCGGAAGTGGCAGCGCCACCGGCCATTGTGGACGTGCAAACCGTGCCGGCGCTGCCGGAAAAAACCGCATGACGGCATGGGAACGATATTTTCTGGCCGGTCGCCGCGCTGGTTGCCCGAAAGCGCAAATGGAAAATTTTGTGCGGGCCGGATTGCTGTTGCAGCCGAAACAGTTGAAGTTCGCCGCGTATTGCCGTGAGGCGGATTTGTCCGGCGGGCCGAAGATGATTTCCACCGGCGGTGGCAAAGGCTCGGCCAAAACCCACGGCGTCTATTGCCAGATTTTCGCGGATGACTGCCAGCGGGTGCCGGGTTTGAAGGTGCTGATCTTGCGCAAAATTTTGAAAGGAGCCGCCGAGCAGTTTGACGACATGCGGCGCAAACTGCTGGGGAACCTGCGGCATGAATGGCGGGCGCAAAAGGGCGAATTGAGTTTCGCGACCGGCTCGCGCGTCATCATCGGTCATTACAACGATGAGCGGGACATAGACAAGTATATGGGGATTGAATACGACGTAATCAATCTCGGCGAGGCTACGCAACTGCCATTTTCAAGAGTTCAAGGGATTCGGGGCTGTTTGCGCACGAGCAAACCAAACTGGCGTCCGCGTATGTATTTGGACACGAATCCGGGCGGCGTCGGCCATCGGTGGTATCGGGGAATGTTCATCGTGCCGTGGCTGGAGAAACGCGAAACCACCACGCGCCATGTTCAGGTGACGGTGGATGACAACAAATTTGTTGATTCCGAATATAAATCCACGCTCCAGTCTTACACCGGTTGGATGCGAAAGGCATACCTCGACGGCGATTGGGACATTGCCGCCGGGCAATACTTCACCACCTTTCGCCGCGAGGTCAACGTCGTCGAGGATTTCGACGATTCGCGGGCGGTGGAGTGGTTCGCGGCGTTTGATTATGGTTTCGCGCATTACACCGTCGTTTTGCTCGGCTGTCGCGACGGCGACGGAAACATTTTCATCGTGGACGAACACGCGGAACGGCTTTGGCTGCCGCAACGTCACGCGGCGGCGGTCAAAGCGATGCTCGCCCGGCACAAAATTGGTGAACGCAAAATGTCCGTCGAGGATCTGAAACGGTTCGTGGCCGGGGCGGATGTGTTTTCACGGCAGAGCGACGGGACAACGATTGCCGCGCAATACTCGAAACTCGGAATCTCTCTGCGCTGCGCGAACACTGACCGCGTGAACGGCTGGGCGGAAATTTTGCAACGGTTCGGCGATGTCGAGGCCGGGATTCGTCCGACACTATTCATTCACAAGCGATGCGGTCGCCTGCTGGAAACTTTGCCGGCGTTGCAACATGATCCGAACCGCCCCGAAGATGTTTTGAAGGTGGATTGCGACGAGGACGGCATCGGCGGTGACGATGCGGCGGATGTCCTGCGCTACATGGTGGCGACGAAATCGCGGACGGTCACGCAACGAAAGTTGCGCGGGGTTTGATGGTCGCGCGCCTGGCTGCGAGTCCGTGCGAGCGGCCACTTTGGGCGAACTGTGGAATGAGGCAACGAATGGAATAGCGAGCCGTCTCCCCGGCGCGCGAAACATGATGGATTCCAAAGGGCTTGCCCGTTGGCGCGGTCTGGTGCGCGTAACACCAGAAAATTGCTGGATGCGCGAAACGACCACCGAAGGGCGTTTCGCCGAATTTTTTCGCACCCGGCGCGGTGGCGTCGGGTGCGGTGATGGTCTGCGGGTCAATCTTCGTCCGGCATCATCAAGGTGATGGCGGGCTGCGGGTCGTCAATGTCCAGTGCGCCGCAAGTGGCGATGAGTTTAACAAGCCGCGCTGCGCGGTTGTCGTTGCGGACATAAAACGCAACGGGTATGCGGTCGCAACCTGGGCGGCTGCGAAGGATTCCGAAACGGAGCATCCAGACAATATCCCAAAGGCGTCCGGCTTCATCTTGTCCGGTCACGCCTTCCGGCACGGTCACGAATGAATCGAAAACCGTGCGAGTCAGGAATACCGGGAATTTGATTCCGGCTTCCTGCGCGGTCTTGGTGACTTCAACTTGCACGCCGTCGGCGACGGCCTGCGCTCTGGTGTAACTGTAAATGACGGGGCCGAATGGTGATTCGTTTGTGTTCATGGTGTCAGTGATTTAGGCGTTTAAGTTTGCGGGCTTCCCGCTTGGCGCGGGCTTCGGCTCGCGCGTGCCAGTCGGCCAACGTGCGGAACACACTGGCGAGCGGTGCGCGGTAGGTGGTGCGGGTGCGCTCAAGTCGCATCCCGATCACGTCTCCGGGTTCAAGTGAAATGACAATGCGCTTGCGGTAGTGCGCGAACTGGTCACGCGAACGGCGGCGGATGGTCTTGTGTAAATCAGTCATGGCAAATTTCCTCGGTGTGGAAAAACGCGGCCTGCGCTGCCTCCGCCTCGCGGCGGCGTCTGTCTGCCTCGGCCTGCTCGCGGGTGATGCGCTCACCGTCCAGCGAAACCTCGGCAAACAAATTGAATGCGTCCGGCGTAAAACCGAACTCATGCTGCGGCAACGGCAGGCGGCGTTTGTTCCGTTTCATGGTGTGAATCAGGCGGCGCGTGAATCGGCGGGGAAATAGCTCGCATACTTTTCGTGCGGGTCTTGGAAACCGCGCAAACGAAATGCGCCGCAAGGGTGCTGCCACGCCTGCCGCTCACGATTCCAATGGAAACCAAGCTGCGCCAAAACCTGCCGCAACTCCGGCGCGGGCGTCTCGCGGAACGTCACCCAAACCCACTTGCCGACAACCTCGGCAAGATTAAACAGGCCGGGATTGCTCGTTTTCAAAAGCTCCAAAACTTTTGGAGTGGGCAAGGTGCGGTTTTTCTTCCGCGCCTCGGTATCAATCGGCAAACGAGAATCTTTTTTCTCAACTGCGCTTTGCGCTGCCGGTGTGCTGCTGCTGCTCAACTGTGCGGATCGGCTCTTGAGTCCAGAACCAGTTTTTTGTGATGTAGTTTTCATAGTCTTTTTTTTTCTGCTCTGCTGTGCGTATTCGGTCTGTCGCCCTTCACGAAAAAGCCGCGCCCCCAGCCCTCCTGCATGGGCGTAGGCTTCAGAGGGAACCGTGCAAGGCGGGCTGGTGTCTTGGGCAAGGCCGTGAGGGCGACAGAAAGAAACGCAGTTGCAGAAAAAGCCGGACTTGAAAACGAAGCTGCCGACACAAAAACATTTCACCAACCAATCGAGCAACGCGAGCAAATCAATTCACTGGTCAACTTTCCGTCCCCCGACCCGGCCAAATTCAAAAAGACTCACGGCGCGGCGGCGTTGGCATGAGGGATGTCTGCGAACTGGCGCGATGACTGCCCGCACGAGCGCGAAGGTGCGGATTAGCAGTCAGCGTGACAGGGAAGCAGCCGGCGGTTCCGCACAAGACGATGTTATCTTTAATGAACCGGGCCGTCGGTCGCGTTGTCGCGCGGGGAGACGGCGGGAACCCATTTGCCGAGGGTTCACGCGCCAGCGGGATACGGCAATGGGCGGCATTACAGATAACATCTCTTGTGCGGCTGCCGGGA
>CAINLR010000192.1 GCA_903850425.1 uncultured Verrucomicrobia subdivision 3 bacterium
AACGGTGACGCGCACATGGCCAGCATTGCCTAGAAATGTGCCTTGCTTGTAACCGTAGTTCTCCAAATCGCGGATGCGGTCGTTCCCGACAAAGCTGGGTTGCGGAACCATCAAGTAAAGAATCCCGTCCAGTTCCTGCCGCGCATAAAAATTGTCATGCGCTCGGAAGACGGCCGTGACATGATTTTTCAAAAACAGTTGATGCACGGGCATCGGCCAGCCGGGGCGATGTTGCGCGAAACCTTCCGTGCCGTTCAAATTCTTCCCGCCCCATTCATTGAACCCGGCGATTTCCACACCACCGCGCGAGGTCTGGTCGCCCGCCAGCAGATTGTGGATGAAGATGAATTTGTATTTTGCCTTGCTCGCCGAAAGGGTTTGCGCCAGCCAGTCGTATTGCTCGCGCCCGAGCGACCACGCCCAACCATCGCTGTTGCGTCCACCGGAGCGCAGCGAATAACGATAGGGATCAAGAGCGATGAACAACGCATCGCCCCAAGTCCACGCGTAATAATTTTCCAAAAGTCCACGTGGCGCTCTCGGTGTCGAATCACCGGTGTAAAAATTGTCCGGCTTGGGATTGGGAAAATACTTTTTTCGAATGGCGTTCGACCACGCGGCGAGGCTGTCCGGCGAACCATCATCATTGCGGCTGGCTTCACCGTCGTGGACGCCGAGGGTAAGATACAATGGCGAACCAATCTGATTGAGGTAAAAGCGTTGCGCGAGATACTGCCGCGCTGCTTCCTCACGCGTGGCGTGTTTATCGGTCATGAACAGGTTGCCGAGATCAATGTGGAAATCCGGCGCATCGGCGTGAATGTTGGTGAGTGTTTGTTGATAAACTTCAGCGCTGGTATGTTCATCGAGGTGCACATCGGCGGTCATCGTGAAAGTGAACGCGCTGCCCGGTGCGCGGGCGGTGTGGAACGAAGATTCCGCAGAATTCGTGAATTGAGTCGCACCGGCAGACCGCCAGCAAAACCGATAAAAATACTTTGAATCTGTCTGAAGTGACGCGAGAACGAATTCAACCGGCGTGCCGGCTTTGAGTATTTGCAAAGGAGTCTGGTTCGTGCATGCACCGGACTGTGCCCCGTAAACAATGCAAGCCTCCAGGTCACGATATGCCAGCGCACTGATAGTGATGGAATGATTCTCCGGACACGCGAGAATCAAATCGAAATCATGCGCAGGAACGGTGAGGTTGAAAAAATTCGTGCCCGAAGGTGTCCGATGGCCGTGGTCGCCTTTGGGCCGTTCACTTTGACCATAAGTTGTCAGCAAACCAAACCCAAAAGCCGCCGACAGGAAAAGGATAGAAATTCTAAGCATGGAGGGATTTGGCTTTGACAGTGTAGCTGTGCGCGATGTCGCCAGTCTTGTTCTGCACGGTCTCATCCTTCGGTAAATAGCTGCGGACGTATTCCACCTTCACGTTTTCCGGCGAGACGGTCACACGCAGGTGACCGGAGTTTGGCAACTTCACCCCGGACTCGTAACGCTGCTCATTGTAAGTCGCGTAACCGTGGTCGGCGGGCATCGGCACTTCCTGATAAACGATGCCGTCACGTTCCTGCCGGCAATAAAGATGATCGTGGCCTTGAAAAAAAATCGTGACGCCGTGCTTCACCATGAGCTGATGCACCGGCAGTTCCCAATTCGGCCGGTGCGTTTTGAATTCGTAAGTGCCGTTGTGTCCGTAGCCGCCCCATTCATAAAATTCGGATTGGTCAATGCCGCCGCGCCCCGATCCCATGACGTGATGCGCGAAGACAAATTTGTATTTCGCCTTGCTGGTTTCGAGCGTGCGCTTGAACCACTGATACTGCGTGTCTCCGAGTGTCAGCGCCCACCAGTCGCGCTGTCCGCGTCCGCCTTTGCCGCCGCCGGCTTCCTGCTCGCGAAAGCCGCTGTCCACCTGCGCGGGCGAATGCCAGTAATTGTCGAGAATCACAAACAGCGCGTCGCCCCAAGTCCACGCGTAATAGTCTTTCCGAAGACCAATTTCGTTCAGTTGCTCGGCGTCGCCGGAATAAAATCTGTCCGGGGCGGGTGTCGGGAAAAACTGATTGCGTGCATTTTGAGCGTGAACCGCGACGGCGTGGCGATCATCGGTCTGATTGAAATTGAACAATGAGGCTTGCTCGTGATTACCGTTCAGCAAGAACACCGGAGCGGATTGTCCAACCAGGCCGAGGAATGGCCGTTGCAACGTGTAGCGTTCAGCCACGGCATTGAAGGAAACTTCGCGAATCGGCGCGACACTGAAATCATCGCCCATACAGATGTAAAAATCCGGATTATCGGCGGCAGCATTGAGCAAGGTGCGCGCATATAAATTCGGCTCGCTCATTTGCGGACGCTCGGGATGCGAATCGCCTTGAATGGCAAACGTAAAAGAGCTGCCGGAAGTTCGTTGCGTGTGGAATTGGCATTCAGGCCGCGCCGAAAAATTGGTTTCGCCCGGTTTGCGAAATTGCAACCGGTAAAAATACTGCGTGTTGGGCTGAAGATTCGCAAAGGCGGCCTCAACGGGTCTAGTGGCTGGATATTTCAGCAGTTCTGTTTTGTTCGAGTAACTGCCTGGTGCCGTTCCGTATTCAAAATAGCCTTCGATGTTCTCCTTGGCCACCGCACTCACGCTTACAGATTTGTCCGTGACTCGCCCCAGCACGAGCGACAGCCAACTAAAGGCTGCAAGTTCCGGCGGCAGCACATAATCCTGTGCGTCGCGTCGCCCGCGACCGCCGCCGCCACCACCGCCTTGTCCGCCTTTCTTTCGCCGTGGCGGCGGATTGTTGTCTTGCGCGAAGGTTGGCAATGAATGCCAGGCCAGCATCGAGCTGAGGATGCCAAGGAATTTTCTGCGGGTGGTAATAAACTTCATGTATTTCTTATTGTTAGGAAATGATAAGGTGGGCTTTCCGCAATAGCAGCACGACGCTATAGTTAGCCACCAAGAAACTAATCACGATGCCGAGTAGCAACACAATCCTGGCCGCCTGCACACGGCGCAGTGCTATGATTTGGGCAATCACTGTCACCCCGGCGAGCATCCCGAACTTGAAGATGATCAAACCGCGCAACCCACCCGCATGAAGGCAAAATCTTGCTACAGGATTGCTCTCTCGCACCCCACCCGGAGCAAGCAGCATGGTCGTCAAAACCAGATCAAGCACCCCGAGCAGCAGGAACCAGCACGTCTCTGATTCCAGCGGCAGGGGCCGACGAAAAAACAAGCGCAAAGGAAGTCGTCCGTTTGGTTTTGTCGGTGGCTTCATGCGCGTTCGTAAGATAGTGAAACGCTCATAGCCCGTATCAACGGAATGGCGGCTGGGCATTTCATTGTTGTCCTTGATTTCCGCCCCGCCCGCCACCGCGCCGGTTGCCGCCGCGATTGGGATCGTTGTCGCCGGGTGGACGCTTCGGGTGTGGCGCTTGGGCAAAGGCGTCAGTGATTGTGCCGAGCGGTTTCAAGTCGCGGTCTTTGAACGCGGGAAAATCCGGCGCGAAACGAAACGCACGGAAGGCGCTGTTCACCATCGGCAGCGCGTCGGACAACACTTTCACCGTGCCGAAATCGCGCGTGACGGGATTGATATATTCCCAGACGAGTTTGCCGTCGGTGGTGACTTCAAAGAAATGTCCCTCGGTATCGGAACAGATGAAGGTGTTGCCGTTCGGCAACCGCTGCGCGCTGCCGCCGATGTGGCTGAAAAAGCCGTGGCTGTTCTGGGAGCGATAGCTCCAGACGATTTGCGTCGAGATTTCGCGCGGCGCGTTGTGCGTGTCTTTATCGTAAGTTTCGCGCCGGTAGCCAGCGACGGGCGGGTTCACGTATTTGCCGGTGTCGTGGCCGTCCGCGTCGAGGCAAGGATTGATTTCCAGAATCGAAGAACCCGGCGTGCGCTGGTAAAGATACTGGCCGTTGTTGAAGACCAGCAGATGACCCGCGCCCGGCAGCCCCGGCGGAATCCACGAGACGTGATGCGAGCCGCCCATCTGCTTGTCGCCGGTCGTCGCGTTGTCCCAGTTTTCCAAAATCTTCGGCGGCTCGCCCTGGCCGTAGCGCGCGGGATCGCCGAAGCGATACAGAAAATCTCCCGCCACACTCGCCGCCTTGGCGATGCTGCCCTTGGGATCGCCGGCGACAAAAGTGCCGTCGTGGTCAATGACGTAGAGTTCGCCCTGCACGGTATTGATGACGAGGTGCCCCGACGTCGCGTTGTAATCAAGCGTATTGCAATGCAGCCAGTCGCGCCGTAGCGGCTTGCCGGGCATATTGATGTTAATACGACCCGGATAATCCGCGATGGTTTTGCCCGCACCGACGTAGTTTGGTTTCGTCGCATCCAAATCCTGCACGACGTGATCGAAGAAACACCATTCCCAAATCACGTTGCCCTGCATATCCACCTCCACAATGGCGTCCATCTGGCCACCATCCATTGACACTTTCTTCGGGTCGCCGCCGGCGGCGACGGCATCATCATACGAGATGGATTTGTTCGCAATATAGAGCGTGGTCGGCGCGTGGAGTTTTTTGTTGAAGATGCGCACCCAATCGTGATGCGGCGCGTAGTCCGCGCGCTTCTCGGTGTATTCCCAGACCGTGCGGCCGTCCCAGTCCACTTCCTTGAAACCTTGAAAACCACTCGGATCATCCTTCGACGCGTCGAGGACATTCCCGTTTTCCAGCAAATGCGGATTCGTGCCGACGGGCCAGGTGTGAACCACGCGGCCTTGCAGGTCCAGGAGGTAAGTCCGGTTGCCGACGCCGAACAGCGTGTAGCCGGGCTGTGCTTGGTTTGTGTCGCAGAAAAGCAACTCCGTCGGGCCTTGCAAACGTTCGTAGGCGAATGCCGAATTGGCGATGAGAATCAGCAGTAACAGTTTGTATTTCATAATTGGATTGTTGGTTGCTACGGCAATTTGATGCCCGGCACAGTTGCGCCGACGCGATAGAGACTGGGACGGGCGGTGATGTAGAGAGTTTTCCAGTCACCGTCGCCAAACGCGAGGTTGGTGGGTTGGTCGGCCAGGGTGTAAGTGTGAAGATGTTTGCCGGTGCGGTCGAAGATCATCACACCAGGTTTGCAGGCACAATAGACATTGCCTTCGAGGTCAACTTTCATTCCGTCGGCACCGGGCGCGTCGGCTGTGAAAATGCGCCCGTTGCTCAAACTGCCATCGGCGGCAACATCGAAAGCGCGGATTTGGCCGCGTTCGGTGTCGTTGATGTAGAGCACTTTCTCGTCGGGCGTGAAAGCGAGTCCGTTCGGCTTGACGAAATCCCGCACAACCACGGTCAGCGTCTTGCCGTCAGGCGCAATGCGATAGACGCCTTGAAAATCTAGTTCTTGCTCGCCGCGCCGCACGCCGAACGGCGGATCGGTGAAGTAGATGGCACCGTCGCTTTTGACGACGACATCGTTCGGGCTGTTGAGGCGCTTGCCATCGTAGTGATCGGCGAGCGTAGTGATGGTGCCATCAGCTTCTGTGCGAGTAACGCTGCGCGAGCCGTGTTCACAAGCGATGAGCCGGCCTTGTTTGTCGAGCGTTAAACCGTTGGAGTTGTGGCTGGGTGTGCGGAAGGTTTCGAACTTGCCGTCTTTGAAGCGGATGATGCGGTTGGCTGGGATGTCGCTAAAGAGCAATTCGCTTTTCGCGGCAATCCAAACCGGGCCTTCGGTAAACTGGAAGTCGCCGGCTATTTTCTCCAGGGGAGAATTGAAATCGAGCGCGAACGCACCGCTGCCGGCCAGCATGGCGACGATGATGAAAATGCGTTTCACGGCTCGCTTATCATTGGTTGCGTGGTGGACGGTTGTCGCGGTTGCCATCATTGCCTCCACCTCTGTCACCGGGACCACGGTCGGGACGTTGGGCTTCAGTCATGTTCTCCAGGCCGGTCTTGCCTTTCATCGAGGCCGGCAATTCGATGACGCCTTTCGGTGTGAGATCCCGGCCCACGAGGCCGGGATAATCCGGCGCGTAACGGTGGACCTTGAAAACGGCGTTCCACAGATGGCCGCGCATGTCTTTGCCAGGATTTTCGCCCTGCGCCAGAATGCCGCCGCGCACCATCGGGTTGACGTATTGCCAGACCATCTCGCCGGTTGGGGTGATTTCGAAGAGGTTGCCCACGATGCCGCCGCAGATCAGCGTGTCGCCGTTGGGCAATCTTTGAGCGCCGGAAATTTCCGACGAGAAAAAGTCGGTGCGATTTTTCGCTTCGTAATGCCAGACCGGTTTGGCGGGACCATAGGCTTTGCCCGGTGCAAGGAGGAAGTGGCCGGCAGAATCCACCGGCAGCACGATTTCCTCAATGCTCGACCAACCGCGATCGTAGCCATTGTTGAAAATCGTCATGTGGCCGGCGCCGGGACTGCCGTCGGGAATCCATTCCGCGTCGTGTTGCTGCACAAGTTGCTTGTCGCTCATCGTGCCGCGACCGTAGGCGGCGGGATTGCCCCAGCGATAAATGAGGTCGCCGCCTTTGCCTTGCCTGCCGCCGGTGTGACCGGCTGCTTCTTTCATCGTGGTGCTGTGATCAATGATCCAAATTTCGTTGCAGCCACGGGCGCTGAGCACGATCTGGTCGAGCGCAGGATTGTAGTCGAGCGAGTTCATGTGATTCCAAAACGCGGGCGTGGCGCGGCCGTTGCAGGCGACATCCACCAGTTCGGGATGCGCAGCGGGTTCGCCGTAGCTGGGTTTGGATTGGTCGGAGTTTTGGATGAGATGATCCCAGACGTGCCACTCCCAAACAATCCTGCCGCCGTTCGGATAGACCGGCTCAATTTCGACGACAGCATCGGGCACGAGATATTCATCACGCATCTGACTTTCATTGAAACCAACAGCCATCGCCTGTTCGCGCGTTTTGCGTTCGACCATGAGTGCAAGCACGTGACCATTCGGCATCGGCTTTATGTCGTGGTGCAACTGGTATTCACGCGTGGCGTGGTTGAACCCCCAAATCAAATTGCCGTCCCAGTCGAATTCCTCAATGCGCCCGCCTTCGCCGCCGCCGGTGCCGCCCTGCACCCGGAGCATTCCAGCCCGCAACAAATGACCGTTGGGCAGCAGATAGGCGGTTTGTCCCGGCTCGTATTCGCTCTTCCATTGGTGAACATAACGGCCTTCGTTATCAAGCAGGTAGGTGACGGTGTTGTGCTTCGGCGCCATCAGCGTGTAACCGGGACAGGCGTTCGAGGTGTTGAGATACAGGCCGACAGTCTGACCGGGATTTGGCGAGGTCGGAATTTTGTTTTC
>CAINLR010000193.1 GCA_903850425.1 uncultured Verrucomicrobia subdivision 3 bacterium
GCTTTGATAAGGCACCATTGGCAGGCCGGTTTACTTGCCGCCCGCCCGTCGCAACTCCAACAAGCCAACGAATGTCAACCAACGCAAGCCAGTTTCTTTGGTCATTGTTCCCCGTCGGACGGGATTGGTGTGCTAACAAGGCATATATCGAAACCGTCCCGGTGGAAGTCACCAATGGCAAGTTCACCATCACATTCACGAGCAACGTGGAAAATCCGCAAATCAACGCGATCGAGCTTGTGCCGCAATCGTAATTGCGCCCGGTTGCTGCGGTTTGAAAATCAGATCGGCTGGGATCAATGTCGTTGCCTGCGTGGGCACGACTTGTTCCCAGCTTTATTATTTTTCAGGGTTTCAATTGTAGAGTCCTCCAGTTTGGGCTTTCGCGCGGCGGGCTAGCTTGACCGACCCAATGCTTTCATTAAATCAACGTAGGCACTCGTAGAACTTGAGGCCGACGCCACTGGATCCCATGCTGGGATTCGAGCTTAGATAGAATCCCTTGTTCAACCACGCATAGGGGCTGTCCACTCGAACCTCAAACATCGGAGCCAGCAATCCCATTGAACCGCCGTTGCGGACAATGATCACTTCCCCATCGCTGGCTTGCCAGAGATAGCGCGCATCCAATGTCATCGAATTCTTCAAGTTCTGATAATCCGCACCCCCAGCGACGACTTTACCGGTGATCCTCCCGCGAATGGTTCCGCCGGTGATGGGAATGATGTTCCGGTTGCCGCGCTTCATCGCTCCTACCGATTGACTAGCGCCCAAGGTCACGTTTTCGCTTACGATCTGGTCGCCCCTGCGCTCTCCGGCGGTTGCCTTCCGATAGTCCCACGACTGATCTTGAACATCCGTCGGCTTGCTCAGTTGGACCGAGTTTGCCGTCGTCGGCACCAGAACCACACCCGAAACATCATAGACGGTGATCCTCATCGTTTTGGCCGCCAAATCCACTTCCCGCCGCCCGGCGTATTTTCCGGTGTTGAGCCAGCTATAGCTACTCGCATTGGGCGCTTCAAAATCCGGCACCATTCTCACGTCGCTCGAATTAGCTGCCGTGCCGGCGTTTCGCAGATAGATGTATTTGCCGTCGCTGGTTCGCAGCACAAGGAGCTGTTCAATCTCCATCGCACCGTTGGAAAAGTTCAACTGAAAGTCCAGCCCGCCGGGCATCACCGAACCGGTGATCTTCGCGCCCGATACCTCGCCGCCCTGAACGACAAATACTTTCCGTTGACCGTATGGCGTTTTACCCAAGTCATAAATCTGCTCCAGTTTCATGGTGGCCACCAACACCGGCACGCCACGTTCCGGCACGGGAATGCCCTCCGCCATCCCGCAAGGCCACGCCTTGTTTGGAACTAGAATTTTGTCCGCACCGTCGTAAGCGGACGCAGAGCGTTCGGTGCCAGACTGGCAGCCGCTCAAACCGCTCGCACAGACCAACAGCGCCAAAAGTGAAGTTATCCAGCGTTCGTATTTCATATTAGGACCACAGACAAGCGCCAACCGTCATTTTGGTTCCGCAACCTTGTAGCCAAGCAGCGGCAGCATAGCCTGCGCATAACGCGTTCCCAATTCCCGGTAGCCCGCCGCTGTGAAGTGCAGATGGTCCGGACGGCTGGTGCAGCCCGCCGACGAAACTACGTGTGCGGTGGGGATCGTCTTGGGCAAGGTGCCGATGATATTATTCATGCTCGCGCAAGCGCCTTTTTGATCGGCATTCACGACTTCACCGGCGATCAGCGGCACATCTTTGGCCTTAAGATTCAAATCCTTCAGCAGGTTTTCGTAAACGCTTTTGACTTTGTTCGGCCACTCTTTGTCGTTGGTGTTGGATTCGCCTTGATGCAGCAAGATTCCTTTGATGACGCCATCTTTCTGCGCCAGTTTCGCCATGTCCACCAGATGCTGGTAGGGATTTCCACCGTAAGCCTTGATGATGTTTTTCATCCAAGGTGCAGCTGTTGACGCGTATGATTCGTAATTAGTCTTGTCGAACAGTTCAATTTTGCAGCCGGCGACAGAAACGTTGACGATCCCGATCTTCCGGTTTGGCGGAAGATTGGAAACGATGGTTCGGCCGAAGTAATCCGCCGGGCAAAGACCAGCCGAGGGGCGACACAGCGGCGGGACGGCGGGATACCAATTCCCCTTGGTTCTACTTTGTTTTGGAAAATCAACCGCCGCCAACATTTCAAAGCGTTCATCTACTGGGCCTTTGTCCTGTTCCTCAATTCCCGGAAAGCCCTCCATGTTGGACTGTCCAAAGCAGAGGAAGATGAAGCGTTTGCTCGTATGGGAAGACACGCTGGTCGTGCTGCAACTGGTCGTGCCGCATAGAATCAAACCGGCAAGCAGAAAAATTCCTAGGTTCAGTTTAATAATCATGGATTTGTTTTTAATGCAGGTAAAGGGACATTGCCAGGTAATTATCAAGGCGCGGTGCTCTCGTAGGACGATGCGGATTCGGGCGGCCCGCTCTTGTAACGGGGATAGTTTGGATACGAACACAGCGGCAGGCTGCGACCAGCGGCGGTCACGACCAGCGTCTTGCCCGGAGCTTCGTTGCGCTCCACCCAGGCGGTGATCAGCGCGGTCTTGTCATATTGGTTTGGAATCTGAAACGTAGGAACGGATTGTCCGTCGCCAGTCGTTCCGCTGCTCCGGCCGCTTAAACCGTGGCCGGTCTGTGGAATGACGAAGAACCGGGCAAACGCATCCACCTGCTCTCGCCCCATCTTGTCGAGCACGGATTGAAAATAATCCATCTGCGCGCCAGGCGACGCCAACGTGTCATCCGTCCCGATCGTCACAATCATCTTGCCGCCGCGCTTGTAAAACGCGGAAAGATCGGGATTGGTCGAGTCGAAGCATTGCGATATTTCTTCACGCCGCGGGTTGAGCGAGCCGCCTTCCGCGTAGTCGAGCGGGTTTGCCGAAAGATTTTGCATGAGAAATCCCGTCACGCCGAGAACGCCCAAATGCCCGTGCATCGGCGCGTTGTCTCCGGCTCCTTCTTGTCCGCGAAAACGCCGGTCGGCGATCAACCCGCTGCCCGAAGGATCAGTGTTCGGAACCCACATGCCGAATGAACGGACACCGTTCGCCAGCGGCGTGGCGAAGGGATAGCGGCTGTAAACAAATTTCAGGGTTTCGATCTGGCCGTCGGTCAGACGAGCGTTGGCAGAGGTGTCTGCCGGGTTCGAATCCACACCATCCGGAGCGCGCAAGGCTGCCCAAGGATTGCGCTTGGGATCACCTTGCGACAGGTCAAACAGCGCGCGGGCCGCCATGTAGTTGTTGATGATTCCGTCTGCCAGTCCGTCGAGCTTGTCCGCCTGGCGCATGAATTCGGCGCGGATGGCGTTGACCTTGGCGCGGGTGACCCAATTCGTCAGCGGCTTTTCTTGGATGCGGATCAATTCCGGCGCCAGCATCAAAGTGGAGAGACTCACAATCGGAACGTCCGCGACAATGCCATCGTAATCCGCCGGATATCTTTGCGCGACGGTCAACGCTTCACGTCCGCCTTGCGACGCGCCAATGTAATAATTGAAACGCGGCCGTTCGCCATACACGCGTTCCATGATCACCATGGCCGCGTCGTGGGTTTTCTTCATCTGCAGGTAACCAAGATTGCGCATGGCTTCTTCATTGAGCGCCCAATCGTCACCGCCACGTCCGGCACTTGGTCCGCCAAACCCGCCCATTTGGTGACCGGAATCACTGCCATAGCGCGCAAAGCCGGCCGTCAATGAACCGGGACGATCGCTGTGCATCATGGGGACGAATCCGTTGATGCCGCTCCCGCCCATTTGAATCGCCCGGCGACTCCAATTGGCTGGAAGCAACACGCGGAAATTAATCGGTTTTCCGTTTGGACCTTTCGGAGCAATCGAGCCGTCCACCGTCGCGTAAGCCACCGAGTTGCCCGTGGCCTCGACCCAGCGAGGCGAGGATAACGTGACCCCGCCGACCGGTTCGCCGATGGCGTCGGCTGGGATCGAAGTGCCCACCCTTTCCACCGTGACATCGGCAGCGGTGATCATACGATCAGCTGTCACCGCCGGAAGTTTTGTTCCGGGAGCGGGAATGGCGTCAGCCGCAGCTAGTGCAACCGGAAGTGCCAATAGCAACGCAAGACAGGTTTGAGCCAGAGTTGCGAGTCTGTGGATGAGGGCTTTGTTTAGCATGAGGCGGCGCATCTTAATCCTTAGTGTCGGTCAGGTAGAGATACTATTTGGCTGCTGGCGGCACGCCCTCTGCCGCCTTGATCACCGCTGCAAGCGCAGGCTTGGGCAGATCGTTGGCATCAAACAGCAGCGGGCGGCCTTGGGCGCGCCATGACACGCCGTCATTCACACCCCAGAGCGTGACCACTTTCACAGAATTTTGGTGCTTGAGGAACGCGCGGAAGAGTCCCGCGTAGGCATCCGCTAGTTTCTTGTCGGCATTGCTCACCAGGCCACCTTGTGTGGTAGCGGCGTTGGCAGCAACATCTCCGCTGTTACTGCGCTGGCCGCCCTGCGCGCTGTTGACGTCCAGCTCGGTGATGTGAATGGGCAGACCGAGCGTCTCCAATTCTGTTAGCGTCTTATCTTCCTCCTCAAAGCTCGGCGAAGAAACGCTGACGTGGGTTTGCGAACCAATGGCCATCACCGGGACACCCTGTGCTTGGAGTGACTTGATCAAGGTGATGAGCTTTTTGCGTTTGGCCGAGTTTTCCAGCGAATAGTCATTGTAGCGTAGGATCGCATCCGGATCGGCTTCGTGCGCGTATTCAAACGCTTTGGCGATGAAGTCCGGCCCGATGATTTCGGACCAGAGTGAGTTGCGCAGGACGTTGGTGCCACCGTCAGAGAGTGCTTCATTCACAACGTCCCAGACCTTGATCTTGCCTTTGTAACGACCAACCACGGTGTGGATGTGGTCGCGCATCCGCTCCAGTAATTCATCGCGAGACGCGCGTGGTCCTGTGAATCCACCGCGGCCAAAGCCGCCGCCGAAACCGCGACCACCCCGACGGCCCAACGCGTTCGTTCCTGGTGCGCTGTTCGTGGTAGCTATCACCGGAGCCGGGGCAGGGATATTGGTAATTCCCGGCGGAGGATTAGTCCCTTGAAAAACCCAGTTGGGTGTCTGTCCATGCCAGACGAGGGTATGTCCCACGAGATACAGATTGTTCTTAATGCCAAATTCCACGAAGGCGTCCGCCGGCCCAAAGTCGTAGCCATCGGCACCGGGTCGTGGTTGGACCAGTGCCCACTTCAGGTCATTCTCCGGGACGATCTGGTTGAATTGTTCCAAGACAACGGCGGTGTCCTTTTTGACCTGATCCATGTTCCGATTGACGTTGTCGGCCTGGACCGAGGTGCCGGTGGGAATGGTGCGATTGATGGCGACGCCGACATAGAAGTGATCCTTGTAGGCGTCTTTGAAGGTGGTAGGCTTGTTGTCAGCCGATTGGGCCGTTGCACCAATGGCCAGCAGCGCCGCGGTGAGGAAGCTAATGCGCGAGTTGAAATTTGAGTTGTGTGTTTTCATGTGAGTAAGCTTGGGCCTTGCATTATTAGTTAGGCAGTTTGTTGAGTCATTACTTTAAAAGTCGGTAAAATGTCAATGGAGTGCCGACTACTGTCGGCAGCGTCACCTGCCATTGACCTCCGATGATTTGCGGTGCTGGCGAAGGGACGCTCACCCAGTTGCCCACGATGAGATTCGTGCGCGATTGCACGGTGAAGCCGGCGGAAGTCAGCGGCCATGAAAGGGTCAGATTATTTGCAGCGGCTGAAGAAGTGAGCGTTGGGCTGGCGGCGCTCAACAATTGACTGGAACCCAGGGCATACGTTGCAGCAATCTCGGCCGGGGAAAGCGCGACGCTGTAGATGCGAAACTCATCCATCAAGCCGTTGAAGTAAGGATCCGCCCACTGTGATTTACCAAGGTAATTGTTGCTGGTATTGCCGAGACTCGATGGCTTGAGCGTCATCGCGGTGTTGGTTCCCACCGGAACGCCATTCAAATACAGAACCCCGGTGTTCCCGCTGAGCGTCACGACGACATGATTCCACGTGCCCGTAGCCAAAGCTGAAGCGCCATTGATTTGCTGCTCGCCTCCGGGGCTGTTGGTGGTGATGGCAAAGCGCAGCCGACTGGTGCTGCCGTTCTGCGGCGTCAGGAACATGTAGGTCGTGGTGTTGTTGCCAAAATCAAAGATGCGAGTCCAGTTGGCCGTCGTATTAAGCTTCACCCAGGTTTCAATGGTGAAATTGGTCAACGCGCTGACAATGCCTGTCGGCAGGCTGACATATTGTTGTGAGTTGGAGGATAGGTTCAACTGGCCGCTCGAAAACGCGCCGCCAACAGGCAGCGTGCCGGTCCACGCTGGTCCACTCACGGAATCCGCGACATTGGTGCCGCCAGTCTCACTGAAACTGTAGCGGTGGGTGAGCGCGGGCACCGGCACCGAGCTGAAGAACCAGACCGCACCGACATTTGTATTGGCGCCGATGACTTCATCCACGCGCCAGAAATTGGTCGTCCCGCCCACCAGCGATGGATAGAAATTGGTGGCGGTCGTCATTCCCATAAATTGCGGCGACGCCAGCGTGGCTTGAGCGATGGCATTGGAATCAAATCCCAGATAAACCACATGCGCCAGCGCGTTGCTTCCCGGCTGCCAGCTTAACGCGGAACTCAAAGCCACGCCGGCGGCACCGTTGGCGGGCGACGGATTCGTGGCCGGACCGACGTAAACATTCTGGTCGAGCACGACCGTTGTCAGTGAACGCGGCGGCAGCACTTGTCCGTTCGTCAACGAGCCGAGCGACCGGAAATAATAATTCGTGTTGGCGGTCTGATAAACGCTGGATTTGCCGACGCTAAACGTGCCGAAGTTGAAACTCATCGCCGACGAGACGCTGACGTTGGTGTTGATCAAAACCACCACGAGCCGGAGACCGTCGGGCGAAATAAACGCTGAAGACCGGACGTTGTTGTCGTTGTCCGTCGCGCTCACGCGCTTGTAACCCGGATTGATGAAATACGAAAAATGTTTCATGGACCAGTAACTTGGCGAATACCACCAACCATGTGACTGCGTGGGCGTGCCAGGCGGCGCGTTGGTCCAGGTGGACTGGGCGGCAAACGGATTCTCAATCTGAATCAGCCCGCCGCTGGTGCCCGGCCAGACCAGATTCCAGTGGTTGTAGCCGCTGACCGATTCGACGACCAGGGAGTTGTGGATCAAATTCGCACATTCGATCAGGTCATTAACATCGCCATACTCGGTCATGAAACGCGGCTTGCTGGGAAACACATTGGTCGCCGAGCTGATCGCGGTGAGGAATGAATCCCCCGTCCCGCCGCCGTCGCCGTAGAGGTGGTGCGCCACGCCATAGAAACTGTTCGAGTTCATGGTCGCGGCGTAGTTCTTCAGGTCGTTGTAGGAGATGTGGACGGTTTCCGGCGCGAGCAGTTTCGGTGGCGACGGCAGATTCGTCAGCTTTTTATAGACCGCATCCAGCGCCTTGGAGTAGCTCGCGTAGTTTGTGCCGTTCACCGTGTCTTCGGTCGGATGAAATATGCAAGAATCGTAGGAGGCGACCCAGTCCGGTTCGTTTTGGATGCTAATCCAGGTGAGATTAACGCCATTGGACTGATACGCCTGAATTGAGTCATACCAATACTGCGCGAAATTGGTGTAAGCAAAGCTGCCGTCGGCATTGGTTATCAGCGTCCCGCCGTTGGCCACTTGGCCGTTGCTCTTCAAAAACGCCGGTGGCGACCATGAACTCATATAAACCGGAACCGAATGCCCCAAAACGCGATTGCCGTTGGCAACGATTTCGGTGGCGGCTGAATCGAAGCCCGCCAGGGTCGTTGGGTAACGATACCAATCCCCCAGCCGCAGCATCGAGACGTTCAGTCCAGCGAAGGCATTCGTGTAAATCTCCTGTTTGTAAGGATGGGCAGTGATCCAGCCCGCATAAAACGCCGTCGCACCACCAAGCCCTTCGATGGTTTGATACTTCTTGGTCGCGTCAATCGTCGTCGTTGCCGCCTGGGCCGGAATCGCCGCCAGAATCATTAGTGCACCAAAAATTGGAATCAACTTGCGCATATCAAAGCGGCACGGCTGACGATCATTGAAATGAAATGAATAAATTGCATTCGTGGTGCATGGAATCAGTTCAAGCAATTTCGACTAAAGCTCACGTTCTTGGCAATATGACAACAATCATATTGCACGCTGGCATCCGCCATAAGCAAAATTGTAATAATTTCCAAACCGTGAATTAATCCCAAATGAAATGTTTTAGCATCTGGAGGTATGGCAAACGTCTTCACCAACGTTGTTGACGCCATAATTTCATGACAATTTACGTTTGTCCGACGGAACAACGTTCTAGCGTGCCTGCATTCCTGATGCTTGCAGAAGCCCATGTGCCAACACTTGAACCAATTATCGGTGAACTGGTTTAGCCGCGCATCTGTTATTATGAAACGATACAAATTCCTGACCATCTACAGCCTGATTGCGACCTCGGCGTTCACCCCGCGTCTGATG
Source organism: uncultured Verrucomicrobia subdivision 3 bacterium (assembly GCA_903850425.1). Taxonomy (GTDB): domain Bacteria; phylum Verrucomicrobiota; class Verrucomicrobiia; order Limisphaerales; family UBA11358; genus UBA11358. Next base: position 8,579 of record CAINLR010000193.1, read on the forward strand.
GCGGATTATCCCATCATGTCCCAGCGTTACCTGGCCGATCCGTCTTCGCTGGTCACCCAAGATCGTGTTTACATTTATTGCTCCGACGAGGATGAAAGCTCGGTTCAAGGCAGCTACCATATTCCGGATGTCGTTTGCGCTTCCAGCAGTGACATGAAAAACTGGACTGATCATGGCTCGGTTTTCCGGGCGGCAAAGGCCACCACCTGGGCGAAGAAAATCTGGGCAACGGCCGCCATTGAGCGGGATGACAAGTTCTTCCTCTATTTCGGCAACGGCGGCGCGGATATTGGCGTGGCTGCCGCTCCAACTCCGGTCGGTCCGTTCTCCGAACCTTTGGGTAAATGTCTGATCAATTCACGAACGCCGGGAGTCATGCCGGCTCAAAACATGTGGCTCTTTGATCCAGGCTTTTTCATTGACGATGACGGTCAGGCCTGCATTTATTTTGGCGGCAATGGCGACAACAACCTCCGTGCGGCCAGACTCAACCGTGAGATGATCAGTCTCGATGGCGAAGTCATGAAAATGAACGCGACCAATTTTTTTGAGGCCGCCTGGGTCTTGAAGCGTCTCGGAACTTACTATTTCTCCTATTCGACCACCCCGAAAGCGCAGATGCGCATGGATTATATGGCCAGCAACAATCCGACGAATGGGTTCACCTAGGCGAGTCCCGTTGTCCGAATAATGAACTGAACAACCACTTAAGCAATCTTTGAGAATACACATAAATCCATTGCGACAACAGCTAAGGGAACGTCATGGCCATACGACACCGGGATGGCGTTCCATCAGAGGCTCGTTCCTGGTTTTGCGCACTACCTTGCCGATGCTGTTGTCGGTTGTCATCGCGGGCCAGTCGTTCGCTGCCGGCAATCAGGTGTTCGAGGCGGGGGCTGCCGGGCTCGTTGGCGAGTCATCCAAAGTGGCTGATGGTTCGGCTTCGGGAGGTTCCCTGGTCGGTTTGAGCAAGCCCGGCGACGGCGTGAAATTCGCGGACCTGCCGGCTGCAAGCAAATTGGCGATTCGTTATGCGTCGGTCGAAGTAGGCACAATCAGCGTCGCGGTCAACGATCAACCGGTGCGCAAGGTGAACGTTCATTCCTCGGGGGCGGTTAGCAATTCTTTTCTCAATGCCATCATGGAGCTGACGATTCCTGCCCAGGCCACGCTGACCATTAGTCTGGCGACCAACGATGTGGCGGTGACTATTGATCGCATTGTTGTCGGCAACGGAAACCTAGAGTTGCCGCCGGATATCTGGAACCTGCCGCCGGTGCCGGTAGCCGCCGGTCATTATTCCGCCGACTGGAAGGCGATCAGTCGGCTTTACACGGTTCCTGAATGGTGGCGCGATGCCAAATTCGGCGCGTGGTCGCACTGGGATCCGCAGTCCATGCCCGAGGATGGCGACTGGTATGCGCGCGGCATGTATATTCAAGGTAACGCGCAGTATAACTACAACCTCAATCACTTCGGCCATCCGTCGGAATTTGGTTACAAGGACATCGCCCACAACTGGGTGATTGACCGATGGAATCCAAATGAGTTGATGGATTTATATGTTGAAATGGGAGCGCGCTATTTCATGGCCATGGGCGTTCACCATGACAACTTCGATAACTGGGATTCGCCTTACCAACCGTGGAACTCAGTGAATATTGGCCCCAAGGTTGACGTTGTCGGCACATGGGAAAAAGTCGCGCGCGAACACGGTCTGCGTTTCGGCATCGGTTTTCACAACACGCCGGGTCGAACGTGGGGCCAGTTCATGCCAGTGCGTTACACCAGCGACAAAAATGGGCCGAAGCAAGGCGTGCCTTACGATGCGCTGCAAACGATTCTGGACGGAAAAGGAAAATGGTGGGAAGGCATGGACCCGGTGGATCTTTATGGGCCCGTTCACGACAAGAAAGATCCGTTGCATTCGCCGTTTGCCAACCAGTTTATGTGGCGGGTGGATGACGCCATCACCAAGTATCATCCCGATGTGATTTACTTTGACGAACATGCGGGCGATTCCCAAGTGGATCTGGGCGTTCACATGGGACTGGGATTTCTCGCCCCGCCGCTGATCGCGAACTACTACAACAAGTCCATCAAGTGGAACCAGGGGAAAATGGAGGTTGTGCTCAATCTTAAAGGCGTGGGTGGACGTTACAATAGCTTTCAAAATAGCCCCGAATTGCTTCCTTACGTTGACCAATCTCTAGTCAAGAGCACCGAAGCTGTCATCGAACCGGAAATCATGGCATATTCTTTCCAGACCGAGACAACCATTGCCGACTGGCATTACAAAACCGGGCAGAAATACATTGATGCCAAAAAGGTAATCGAGTTATTGATGCAGAACGTCTGTCGTAATGGAACCATGTTGCTTAACCTTACCCAGCACGGTCGCGGCGATCTTGATCCCCAGGTGATTCAAATTTGCAGGGACATTGGCGCGTGGTTGAAAGTCAACGGCGAAGCGGTCTATGCCTCCCGCCCGTTTGAAGTCTACGGCGAGAAAGGTATTTGCTTCACTCGCAACAACGGCAATGTCTATGCCGCGCTTCTGGACTGGCAAGGCGGCCCAATCACTCTCAAGGCACTTCACATCGGCGGGGCAACTTTGGGTAGAGTTTCGAAAGTCGAACTGCTCGGCTCCGACGTTGCGCTTACGTTCGTTCAGAACGATCAAGGGCTGACGGTAACGCCCGGCGAAGCGGTGCAGCCGCTGCCGGGAATCACCAATCAGTCACTCGCATCGGTTTGCCGGGTTCTGCGCATCACCCACGACAAGGGATGGATCAATGACGACGATCCGGGAGCCGTCGCGGCTGGATGGGTTCACCGCTGCAATCTAGGCACCGGCGATTTCAACAACGACCTCACCACCAGCGACACGCCCGGCGATGTCTGGAGTGGTTCATTTACCGGCACGAGCGTCTCGGTCATCGCGCCGAAGGAAGCGGGCGCAGGAAAAATCGAAGTCCAGATTGACGGCCAAACGCGCGCGACGGCGGATTTATCCACCACGGGCACTCACCAGGCTCAGCAAGTGGTGTGTGAAGTCAGGGGGTTGACTTCAGACAAGCACACCATCAGCATCATCAACCAAGGTCCCGGGCCGGTGGCCGTGGATGCCCTAATCGTCCGCTAATTCCGGTCATGTCAAAAATATGAAAAACACCCTCCTCAAACTAGCCACTCTCGTTCTGGCAGGCCTTGTCCTGCAGGTCCGGGCCGACAACGCGCAGAATCCCATCATCCAAGCGGACGTGCCGGACATGGCGATGATTCGCGTCGGCGACACCTATTACATGAGCAGCACCACCATGCACATGAGTCCCGGGTTGCCGATCATGAAGTCGAAGGACTTGGTGAACTGGCAGCTCATCGGCTACGCCTATGACACTCTCGGGGACAATGTCGCGCTGACGTTGCAAAACGGAAAAAATGCGTATGGCTCCGGTTCTTGGGCCAGTTGCCTGCGCTATCACGACGGCGTCTTTTATGTAACCACGTTTTCCAGCACCACAGGCAAGACGCACGTTTACCGGACCAAGGACATCGAAAAGGGTCCGTGGACCGAGAATTCCTTTCGGCCCTCGCTGCACGATCATTCGCTGATCTTCGACGATGATGGTCGCGTGTATATGGTCAACGGCGGCGGCAACATCCGTTTGACCGAGTTGACTGCGGATGTGACGGGAATCAAGCCCGATGGATTCAACCAAGTCATCATCACGAATGCCAGTGCCGTGGCGGGGCCAAATGTCGGCCTCAATGCGGAAGGCTCCCAGATGTTCAAGATTAACGGCAAGTATTACCTATTCAATATTACCTGGCCGCGCGGCGGCATGCGCACGGTGATCATTCATCGCGCGGACAAGATCACCGGACCGTATGAAGGTCGCGTTGCCCTAATGGATAAAGGTGTTGCCCAGGGCGGCTTGATTGATACGCCGCAGGGCGATTGGTATGCGTATCTGTTTCAGGATCACGGCGCGGTCGGACGCATCCCGTATCTCGTGCCGGTGAAATGGGCGGATGGCTGGCCGGTGCTCGGTGAAAACGGCAAGGTGCCCGATACGTTGAACCTTCCCGCCAGCACCGGCGTCAGCCCGGGCATCGTGGCTTCTGATGAGTTTGACCGGCATTCCGGTGATGCCGCGCTTCCGCTGGTCTGGCAGTGGAACCACAATCCCGACAACAAACTGTGGTCGCTCACCCAACGGCCCGGCTTTCTGCGTTTGACTACGGGCCGAGTTGACGCTGATTTCCTTTCCGCCAGAAATACGCTCACGCAACGGACCTTCGGGCCAGAAAGCTCGGGCACGATCGCCTTGGACGTTTCCAAACTGAAGGACGGCGATTTCGCAGGGCTTGGTCTCTTGCAGAAAAATTACGGACTGGTCGGCGTGAAGTCTGACGGTGGCACCAATTTCATCGTGATGGTGAGCGCCGATAACCATTCGCCCGTCGAGGTGGAACGCGTTCCGTTGACGCAATCAAACGTCTTCTTGAAGGCTGAATGTGATTTCAAGAACCGCGCCGACAAGGCTAAGTTTTTCTACAGCCTTGACGGCAAGTCGTGGATCGCGATTGGCAGCCAATTGAAGATGTCCTACACGCTGCCGCACTTCATGGGCTACCGGTTCGGTCTGTTCAACTTTGCGACCAAGACGCCCGGCGGTTATGCCGATTTTGATTATTTCCACGTGAGCGCGAAAATTCAGTGAGACTCAGTTAGCCATGAATAAAAAATTTAACCGCATCAATCGGAGACGATTCATCACTACGGCCGCCGCCGCGATAGCTGTGCCGATGATTTTGCCGGGTTCCATTTTCGGTCAGAACGCGCCTTCCAAGCGCATCACGGTGGGCGTCATCGGTTGGGGCATGCAGGGACCCGATAACACCAATAACTTTTTGGCCGAGAAAGACTGTCAGGTCGTGGCCGCGTGCGATGTGGACAAAAATCATTTGAAGGACGCGGTAGACACCATCAATGATAATTACAAGAACAAAGATTGCGCTGCATATCACGACTATCGCGAATTGCTCGCCCGAAAGGATATTGATGCCGTGATGATTGCCGTGCCCGACCACTGGCATGCGCTCGCCTACACAGAAGCGGCGCGGCAGAAGAAGGATATTTACGGCGAGAAACCGCTGGCCAAAACAATTGCCGAGCAGCAGGCCATCGTTCGCGCGGTTCAGCAGAACAAAGTAATTTTTCAGACCGGCTCCTGGCGGCGTTCGCAAGCGTCGTATCGCCGCGCGTGTGAAATCGTCCGCAACGGTCTCATCGGAAAAATCCAAAGAGTCGAGGTTGGCCTGCTGGATGGACACATTGACTTTCTTTCGCAATTCGGCGGCTCGGATGCGAGTTTTGAAGTCCAGAAGCCACCAGCGGAACTTGATTTCGAAACTTGGCTGGGCCCCTCCAAAATGCAGCCCTACATCCAGGCTCGCATCCACCGGAACTGGCGCTGGAACTACAACACCGGTGGCGGCATGTTGATGGATTGGATCGGCCATTATTGCGATATTGCGCATTGGGGGATGGATTGCGATCGTTCCGGCCCGTCAGAAATCGAAGGCCACGGCGATTTTCCTCCAAAGGAAGACGTTTTCAATACTTGCACAAAATACCGCATCGAATTGAAGTATCCGCAAGACATCGCCATGACCATTGCTGGTGGCTATCCCGAAATTGAACAAGGTGCCAAATGGATCGGCACCGACGGATGGGTTTTCGCCGGCGAGTGGGGCGTGGAATGCTCCAAACCGGAATTTTCGGGATCCAAGAACCTGCCCGATGAATTGGGTAAAGTGAAACTTTACGAATCCCCCGGCCACGTCCGCAATTTTCTCGACTGTGTCAAATCACGCAAGCCCACGGTCGCGCCGGTGGACACCGCCCATCATTCCGCCACGCCCGGACACCTTGGTCTGATCTCGATGCTCACGGGTCGGAAAATCCGCTGGGACGTCGCGAAGGAAGAAATCATCGGCGATGCCGACGCGAGCAAACTGCTCACCCGCGAATACCGCGCGCCGTGGAAACTGAGCTGACTATCCGCCGATACGAGGCAAGGTTTGGTTGATGAAATAATCCAGATCGTCCAGTAAAAAATTGTTTAAGTTTACTCGCAAGAAAAAAATGAATTCAATACTCAAATGGGCGCTCTTGGTCTTGTCATCGAGCTGGATGACTGTGGCGGGAGCAGAAAAACCTTCGGGCGCGGATGGGAACGGCGCTTATGCCACTGGTCAGTATCGAAAGCTATTTGCCGAAGCCGGTCATTCGCAAACGGAGATTCGACAGAAGATTGATTCGGCGTTTCAACAATTGTTTCACGGCGATCCACGCACGCAGACAGTCTATTACGAGGCCGGGACCAATGCCAACGGGTTGCTCGCTTTCACCACGGACATCAAGCACCGGGATGTGCGCTCGGAAGGTTTATCCTACGGCATGATGATCGCCGTGCAGTTGAACAAGAAAGCCGAGTTCGATGCGCTGTGGAATTGGTCCAAAACCTATCTGTATGTTTCAGATACAAACCATCCGGCCTTCGGATTTTTTGCCTGGCAGGCACGGACCAACGGCGTGCGCATGAGCCAGTTCGTTGCGCCGGACGGCGAGGAATATTATGTCACCGCCTTGTATCTCGCCGCGCACCGCTGGGGAAGTGGAGTTGGCATTTACAATTACAAAGCGCAGGCCGATGAATTGCTTTCGCGAATGCGGAATCGTCCGACAATCACCGGCCCCGTGCCGTCGCCACGGCGAGGCACCAACGTGATGATGGTCACGGCCGGGCCGCTCTTTCAGCCGGAGCACAAAATGGTTTTGTTCTCGCCAAGTTCGGAACGGACGCAATATACCGACGCTTCCTACCACTTGCCAGCCTTCTACGAACTTTGGTCCCGCTGGGGGCCGAAGGAAGACGCCGAGTTTTGGAAGCAGGCGGCCGACGTGAGTCGGGATTTCTTCATCAAAGTGACCCACCCGGTCACGGCGTTGAATCCGTGTTATGCGAACTTTGACGCCTCAATCGTCCAGCGGTCCGGCAGCTATGGCACCAACTTCAGCTACGACGCTTTCCGCACTGCCGGCAACTGGTCAGTGGACTGGTCTTGGTGGGGCAAGGATCCACGGCAACGAGAACTGAGCGACAAGCTGCAGGCGTTTTTTGAATCACAGGGAACGAACTACGGTTGCGTTTTCACCCTCGATGGAAAACCGTTGGAGGTGCGCCATGCACAAGGTTTAGTTGCGATCAACGCGGTTGCCAGCCTTGCCGCGACGCACCCGCGTGCGAAACAGTTTGTCGCGGAACTTTGGAATACGCCGCCGCCCGATGGTTTGGAGCGTTACTATGAGGGGTTGCTTTACATGATGGCGCTGTTGCATTGCAGCGGGGAGTTTCGGGTTTGGTGAGCGGATTTCACAGAGTTTTATCTTTGATTACGCCATGAAAATGTCGCGCCGGGAATTTGTGGAGATAAGCATCACGAGTCCTGCTCGTCTTTGTTTAGCCGGCTATCGGTTTCCAGGATGGGCACCGTAAAATGTGCGTCACGCTCATCGCGCGATCATGCTTTTTGCTGATATTAGGTGGGAATTAAGCGTTGCCGCCCCGATTTGTTACCAGTTAGACTCACACTGCATGAGCCGCACAAATCCATCCCTTGGCCCAGTCAGGCTTTGGCTTGCGGTTGCGGTCGGCTTCCTTTTCGTTTCATGTTTTGTTCCCAGCCTTGGGGCGCAGCCAGCCGTCCCGCTAGCGCAACCTTCCGGAGCACCGCTGCTGATCACAAGTCTTTTGCAATTGTCTAAACTACTCGACTCGTCCGCGCGAGTCATTGCCGATGTCCGTTTGGATGTCCTTGTTTGCTCGACCAGTCGGGCGGCAATCGGGGTGATTGCGGTAAAGGATAATACGGGAAGTGAGATTTTGGAATTGGGATCTCGCGCAGTTCCTATCGCGTCCGGTGATGTTATTCATATCGAAGGCCAGCACTACTTGCTTCAGCGACGGGAAATAGGAGTGCAGATCACAAAAGCGCCAGACCTCGCCAATGACGGAACTCACGGGCTGCGGACTGTCACTTCTGAGGTGAATCTCACCGCAGGTCTCCACCCTTTTCAACTGGATTATTTTAATCATATGGGGGCTTTTGGTCTGGAACTGAACTGTCGCTTGCCGGATGGCTCGGTTCTTGGGGTTGATCGTGCTTTCGTCCGAACCAACGGCGGTGCTGCGTTCGCATCCAATAGGGATAATGGGTTGGAGGCCACATACTATGAGGGCAGTTGGTTGAATGTGCCCGACTTCGCGTTGTTGCAGCCCGTCAAAACGATGGCCACGACCAACCTTGATCCAGCGTTGGGACCAACGAGAGAACTATTCGGGATTCGTTTCAAAGGGTTCTTCGCGGCACCGGTGGATGGAAAATATACATTCAACCTGGCTTCTGATGACGGAAGCTTGCTCTTTCTGGATGCGGCTGAAGTTGCTTTGAAAATAACCGGTCACGAAGATGTTCCGGCCCCGATCGTCTCCTCGTTACATTTGCCGATGGCTGATTCCGAAGCACCCAGATGGATGAGCGCCGAAGGTCGCGTGGCTTTTGTTTCCAGATCAGGCAGGGGGTTGCGATTTGAGCTTCGATCCCCACCGGACTCCATTTGGGTCATGGTGGCGGATACCGGAGAACTGGATCCTCAACGCCTCTTGAATTCTCGGATTCGAATCACCGGTGTCGGGCGAGCTGTAATGGCTCCAAACCGGGATCGGATGCTTGGCGAACTATCGGTTGCCACAGCGGGTAACATAACGGTTCTTCAGGATTCGGGAGCGGTGACATCTGTTCCAGATTCCGCACCAACGCTGCGAGCGGTTGGGCAAATTCAGAGCCTTTCCAAAGAAGAAGCTACCCGCCATCTGCCTGTGCGGATTCAGGGGGTCATAACCAGCGTCTCACCCTCCGCCTCTCGCTTCATGTCCGTTCAGGATGAAACGCGCGGTATCTTTGTGCGGCTACCGTCATCCCCGGAGTCGGCTGCGGATGTGGGCCAGTTTTGTGAGGTAATTGGTTACACTGATGCCGGCGATTTCGCTCCCATTGTTGTTGCCAAGGAAGTCATCGCGTCAGGCAAAGGACAAATGCCTTCACCAGCGCATCCCACTTGGAAGGAACTAATCAACGGCAGCATGGATGTTCAATGGGTTGAACTTCAAGGATTGGTTACGGCAGTTCGGAGCAACCATCTGTCCCTCCTTCTTCCGGAGGGAGAGATCCAGATTGAAGCCGAGTTTTATTCTGAGGCGCAATTGAAAGCCTTTGAGAAAGCAGTCGTCCGCGTTCGTGGCGTGCTCTTCGCTGTATGGAACACCAATCGCGCGGTTCAGGTTGGTCATCTATTGCTGCGCAATCTGGTCGTGGACGTTGATGTCGTGGCGCCCCGTGATCCATTTGACGTGGCTTTGAAAAGTTGGAGCGAACTATATCAATTTGATCCCCGCGCATCGCCGTTCCAGCGGGTGAAAATTCGTGGAACGGTGATTTATGCTGATTCAAAACATATATTCGTGATGGATGAAATGCGGGGCATCCAGGTTTCAACCGTCGAGCCAGTGGATGTAAAGTTTGGCGAAGAGATTGAAGTGATTGGCTATCCCGACATTAGCGGCCCCGCACCGCTGTTGCGGGAGGCCATGCTGCGCCCAACCGGCCGGACCAATGATCCCGCTCCGTTGATATTGGACGGAAGCAAGCTGACCCAAGACAAGGTTGATTCGATGCTGGTGCGGATCTCGGCGACGCTGATGGGAATTCATTCTGAACCGGATTCGCGGGTTCTGGAAATGAATGCCGACGGACATTTGTTTCTGGCGCGCATGCCCGAAACAGCGGAACCAGTTTCGCTGCGAACGGGAAGTCGGTTGGCCCTTACCGGTGTTTACGTTGGAAAAACGATGACTTGGTCGGAGGGCGGCAAGCCAGGCGGATTCGAGCTGCTCTTAAGTTCTCCCTCACAGTTGACCGTGCTGTCGCGACCTTCTTGGTGGACGCCCCGCCGACTGCTCATCATGGTTGGATTGTTGTTTGTCATTCTTGTCTTGGCGGCGGTTTGGATTTCACAACTACATCGGCTCGTGGAACAGCGCACTCAATTACTCCAAAAGGAAACCCGCGAGCGTGAAGTGGCTGAACGCGAGCGGACTTTGGAAACCGAACGTTCACGCATTGCCCGGGATCTGCACGACGACCTGGGTTCCAGCCTTACCGAAATCAGCGTGCTGGCCGTTAAAGGGCAGCGGTTGCGCACGCTGGACGAGTTCACGACTTTATTCCGTGCCATTGCCGCCAAGGCGCGCGGGTTGGTGACCGCGCTGGATATTATTGTTTGGGCAGTTGATCCCAAGGATAATTCCCTTGAGTCCGTGGCAGATTATTTAAGCGACTTTGCCAGTGAATATTTATCTCATTCCGGAGTCGCCTGTCGCTTCGATATCCCCGTCGAATTGCCGTCAGTTGTTTTAGATGGCCGGCTGCGGCATGGTTTGCTTTTGGCGGTCAAAGAGACATTGAACAATGTTGAACGCCACGCCCAAGCTACCGAGATGGAGTTTCGGATGGCCGTTGCCGAGGACCAACTTGAAATTGTCATTTCTGATAATGGAAAAGGCTTTGATACAAAAACCAAGCATCGGGGCAACGGCTTGAAGAATCTCCCGCTTCGGCTCGCCAAACTTGGCGGGCGATATCATATCAAATCTTCGGAGGGAAATGGGACAATGGTCACTATTGGATTACGTTTATCACCGCAGACGGAGACGATGCCGGCGAGCGATCACGCCTGATATGACGTTTAGCATATACGAATTAAGGAGAAAACGTCATAAAGTGCAGCCGCGTGATGGTAATGTGATGATGACGAAACCAAAATATGCCTGCTGAACTTGCCAGTGATGACTATGCAACAACGAAAGTGGCTGTCGTTGAGGATAACCCCACGTTGCGTCAGTATCTCGCGGAGTTGATCACCAACACCCCTGGTTATCGGTGTGTTTGCACCTGTGAATCTGCCGAGGAGGCATTGGAAAAAATCCCCGCTCAACGGCCGCATGTCGTGCTGATGGATATTCATTTGCCGGGGGAATCTGGCATTGCCTGCACCGCCCGACTTCGTGAAAAAATGCCGAAGATCCAAGTGATCATGCTGACCGTTTACAAGGACATCCAGATGATTTTCCAGGCGCTCAAGGCTGGCGCCTGTGGTTACGTGCTCAAACGCGCTGATGAAAAGGAGATTTTGGCCGCGATTGCTGAAGTCCGCGCGGGCGGCGCGCCCATGACCAGTCAGGTGGCCCGCATGGTGGTCCGGTCATTCTTGGAAGAGGCCTCTGACCATTCTGAAACGGAGCAACTTTCCCCCCGCGAAATGGAGATCTTGGCCCTGGTTGCGAAAGGTCGCGCCAACAAGGAAATTGGAAGCCAGTTGAATATCACCGCCGGAACGGTGCGGATACACCTGTCGCACATCTACGAGAAACTGCACGTTCGTTGCCGAACCGAAGCGGCGGCTAAATTCTTTTCATCCCAACCATCTGGTCGGCGCGATATGCCTCAGCCTGCCTCGTGATGGCAAGTTTTGGGGCGGCGGATCAACGGTTGTGCCCGCAAGTCCAACCATCTGCCAAACGTCATATTGGGCGCACCGCTTTGCATCCATAGTATTTGCCAATTCACACGCAAACCAACGCACATAAAATGAGTTCTGGCAAAAAAGCAACTCGGAGCAAATCACCTTCGTCGCAGATGGCTCGCTATAAGGATCGGAAAAATGACGTTCACCTCCGGGGCAAAGACCTGCTTTCGGTAACCCGCCCAGTGAAGGAGTCTGAGGACTTCAAGAAAATTGAACTGCAACCTGGAGAATTGCAGACCGTCGCGCTCGACCTCACGCCGGAATCGTTGGCGTTTTATGCCGTGAACATGAAATACGTGGTCGCGTCTGGCGAGTTTGCGATCATGGTTGGCACCTCTTGTCGCAACGAAGATTTGCAGAAGATGATTCTGACGGTGACGAAATAAACCGAATTTATATGGCCGAACAACACTTCCAGCAAAAACTGCCGTTCATCGAGAAAGCCGGCTATAGCGCGGCGGATGCTGCCGCAAACTTCGTCTTCATGACGATGATTCTGTTTCAAACCAACTTCTACACGGACGTGTTCGGGTTGAGCGCCAGTGCCGCTGCCGCCATCCTGCTGTGGCCGCGCCTGTGGGACGCCGTCGCTGATCCGATCGTCGGCATCCTTGCCGACCGCACCAAGACTCGTTGGGGCAAGTTCCGTCCGTGGATTCTTTTCACCGCCGTGCCGTGGTTCATCATCATGATCTTGGCCTACACCACGCCCAAAGGTTGGACCGTGGGCGCTCTGGCCGCCTACGCCGTCATCACCAACACGATGTTGATGACCATCTACTCCATGAACAACATGCCGTATTCCGCGCTCGGTGGCGTGATGACCGGCGATGTCAACGAGCGGGCAAAATTGAATTCGTTCCGCTTCATCGCCGTCAACGCGGCGCAGTTCATCGTGGGCGGATTCACGCTACCGCTGGTTGCTAAGCTTGCCCGGCATCACGCGGCGGGCGGACCCATCGCGGTTGCGGATCAGCAATACGGCTGGCAGATGACCATGACCATCTGGGCGGTGTTGTGCCTGGTTTTATTTTTGATCACCTTTGCGACGACGAAGGAACGCATCCAGCCGGTTTCGAAAGAAAAGACTTCGCCAAAACAAGATTTTCTCAACCTGCTTAAAAACAATCCGTGGAAAATCATGTTTTTCATGACGCTCTGCCATTTTTGCATCCTCTCGTTTCGCGGCGGTGCACTTTACAATTATTATCATCACTACGCCGACCGCGCGGCGATGTATGACTGGGTGCAACAACTCGGCCTCGTGGTGCCGGCGGGCGCGAAGGCATCAGGAATTTTGGAAACGCTGGGATACATCGTCCACGGCGACCGGGCCGATCTGGCGAACTCAAACGTGGCCGACGTGGCCAACAGCATTATCAACATGCTGGGCACGGGCATCACCATCATCGTGATTTTGCTCTCGCCGCCGCTGGCTAAAAAATTCGGCAAGAAAGCCATCGCCGTCATCGGCTTCGCTCTGGCCGGCTTCGGTTCACTAGCCTTCTATTTCCTCTCGCCCACAAATGTGTGGGGCATGGTCGGGTTGACGGCGTTCACTGCGGTCGCCTATGCACCAACGATTCCATTGATCTGGGCGATCTACGCTGACGTGGCGGATTATTCGGAGTGGAAAACCGGCTACCGCTTCACGGGGATGGTTTTTGCGACCATCGGTTTTGGCCTGAAAGCCGGCCTAGCCCTCGGCTCCGCTTCCTTCCTGTGGATCATGGCCGGTTTGTTCAATTACGACACGAAATTGCCAGATGCCGCACAAGCGGTGCAAGGTTATCGCGTGTGCAGCGGCCTCGTGGTCGCAATACTGTTTGGCGTTTGCACGCTGCTGCTGATCGCCTATCAGTTGAACAAGAAACTGACCATCCAGATGGCGGATGAACTAGCTGCAAGAAGGAGTGCGAGTGTAGGGACTACTGCGATGGCAAACCAATCATAGGTAACTGAAAATACAATATGCAAAAAGCATTCATTCAAACAACGTGGCCTTTATTATTGCTGTTAAGCGCGATGGTCGCCTCGGCACAATCGCCACTTCCCAGCCAGCCGGTCGTTGCGACCGTGGATGCCGCGAAGACGGGTCCGCCTATTTCTCCATACATCTATGGGCAGTTTATCGAGCACGCGGGCGACCTCATTTATCGCGGGCTCTGGAGCGAAATGCTTGACGATCGGAAGTTCTATTTTGCGGTGATGCCGAAGCCGCCGGAGGAAACCAATGCTCCGACGCGCGGGGAAGGTGGTTTCGGCGGCCCGCGCCGACGCGGTATTGGCCCGGGGCGTTGGAATCCCATCGGCCCCGTTGATTCGGTGGTCATGGATACCAACCAACCGTTCGCGGGCGACCACACGCCGTTGATCCAACTCGCCGGTTCCGAGCCGCGCGGCATTCGTCAGACCGGCGTTAATTTCACAGAAGGCGTCACCTACACCGGCCGCGTCCAATTGGCGGGTGACCCGACTGCGAAAATTTCCATCAACCTCATCTGGGGCACCAACCCCGACGCTATGCGTCAGATTGTTTCGCTCGGCGACTTGAGCGCGGAATACAGGAAATTGGCGTTCTCATTCAAGGCTAAACATTCCGGCGCGGCACAATTTGAAATCATCGGCACGGGCACTGGTTCATTCCATGTCGGAGCGGTTTCGCTCATGCCCGCCGATAACCTCGAAGGTTTTAAACCCGACGCCATCGCTCCTCTCAAGAGCCTGCATTCAGGTGTCTATCGTTTTCCCGGCGGCAATTTCGTGTCCGCCCATGAATGGCGCGACGCCATCGGCGACCCTGACAAACGTCCGCCCACTTGGGATCCGGTCCGGCGTGGCCCGCAACCGAACGACATCGGAACTGATGAGTTTATGACACTGTGCAAGCTGCTTGGGGTCGAGCCTTACATCACCGTGAATGCGGGCACCGGCGACGCCTGGTCAGCCGCTCAATACGTGGAATATGCGAACGGCAATCTCTCAACGCCGATGGGCAAACAGCGTGCCGCCAATGGTCATCCCGAACCCTACCAGGTGAAGTTCTGGGGCATCGGGAATGAAATGTGGGGCAACACCTACCAGTATGGTGCCATGCGGCCCAATCAGTATGCGTTCAAGCACAACCAGTTTGCCAAAGCCATGCGCAAGGCGGATCCGAGCATTATTCTTTTGGCCAGCGGCGCGATGCCGGACACGATGATCGGTTCCAAGGAATCGTTGAGCTTCGGCACGAATCTGGTGCCGGCTTATTTCTCCCCGGCGGATTGGACGGGCATGTTGTTCTCCAATTGCTTTAATAACTTCGAATACATCAGCGAACACTATTACAACTACGGCAATACCCACTTCAGCCTGGCTGAGGCGAAGCAGGTGCCGAACGATCCCAATGAACCCATAACGGACTGGATGCGCCGCGGCGCAAACCACGTTCGGATCAAATATGAGCACTACAAAGATTACGAACGGTTGCTGCCGCAGCTTGCCTCCCAGCCGAAGCCCATAGCCATCAGTGAATGGGCTTACATGGGTGGTAACCATCCTGCCTATCCGGCCATCGCCTGGATTTTTCAGGAGATGTTCCGTCACTCGGACATCATTCAGATGGGGAATTACACTTTCGCCACTTCGCTCATCACGCGCAGTGGAACGAACACCACACTCAATGCCAACGGGCTTGTCTTTAAAATTTATGCCAACCATTTCGGCAGCATACCCGTGACGGTCTCCGGCAATTCACCCCAACCCAAGCCGACCGATCCGCCGGGTGGCGAACAGCCCGTGGTCAATGCCGGCAGCGACACCTTTCCTTTGGACGTGTGTGCCGCCTGGACAAGTGATCGCCGCGCCCTCACGGTGGCCATCTTGAATCCGACTGACGTTGAACAACCGCTTAAGCTTAATATTGCCGGGGCCAACTTGTCCGGCAAAGGCACGCTATGGCGGCTCGCGTCCACTGAAAGCGACGGCCAAAATCCCACCATCACCAGTTCGCCTATTGATTCCATTCCGAGTGCGCTTACGCTCCCACGGTTCAGCATCAATATCTACGAACTTCAACTGAAGTAATTAATTCAGCATTCCGGCATGGAAAAACGATGACTAATTTGACGTCTGGAAAACTGATTGCGAGGATTGCAGTGGCGGCTGCGGCCACCATGGTAACGGTTTGCCGCGCGGACAATCCCGTCGTGCAAACGAGCTATTGAAAAACAAGTCGCTCGGCACGGATGCGAAAAACCTCGGGCAGCCGATTAAATCAGTGAAGCTGCTCGGACATGACGGCGAGTTGCAATGGAAGCAAGAAGCCGATGGACTTGCGATCACCTGTCCGGCAGAGATGCCGTTCGCGACATCCGTTGTCTGCAAGCTCGAATGACAACTCATTGGTCGCGCAGAACCTCGCAGTTTTATTTTAGATAATTGGCTTTGAGCGATTGTGGTTGACGCTTATTCGAAACGAATCCAATCCAGGTCAACATTGTTGTTGTCATTCTGAATGACAAAAAGATTGTGGACACCGGTCGGAGTGTTCTGGAGTTTTGTATTGATGTTTAGCCATTCGGGATTTATTCCGATTTCAACTCGTGCAAGCAAAGGACCATCCAATTTATCAAAGTGGATTTCAATCAATCCTCCGGTGGACGAGGCTGCGCGGAGGTTCACTGACTTCAATCCGCTTTTCCCGAAATCAACCCGATCGAATTGAACCCAGGTGTTCTTGCCGTTGAGCGAGATTTTCCATCCGGCAAAGGTATTCGTCGCCTCCAGAAATGAAACCGCCACGCCTTCCTTGCTGATGGCGCTATACCGGTCAATTTGGATTTTACCTTTCGCGTCAACGATCCCAGCGCCGCGCAACGTGGGGATGACCTTCTGGATCGTCCCGTCTTCATTGAAAAAAAGTTTGTCGGCTCGGATGGCCCGGTTCTTATCAAAGTTTGGGGACAAATCCTTGTCGTGGTAAAACAGATACCATTGGCCTTTGTATTCAACGAGGGATTGATGAACCGTCCAGCAACCGCTGGCGGCTTCATCCAGGATGACTCCCGCTTGCTTGTAAGGGCCCATCGGATTGGTGCTGGTGGCATATTCCAGCCGCTCGATCTTGTTTTGCACATGCGGATAGGTCAGATAATAAATGCCATTCCGCGCAAACGGAAACGGACCTTCAATGAGCCCGGCGGTGGGAAGATTGGTGATCACCTGCGGCTGACCATCGAGCTCCAGCATATTATCCTTTAGCTTGGCGACCGATATTCTACCCCGCGCCCAGAAAACATAGGCGCTGCCATCCTTGTCCAAGAGCACGCCGGGATCTATTCCGCCCGCACCTGCCAGTGGCTTTTCCTCTGGCTTGAAGGGACCGTATGGCTTGTCCGCCACGGCAACTCCAATTTTGCCTCCAGCGGGAAAATAAAAATAATATTTTCCGTTTTTGAAGACACAGTCCGGTGCCCACATATCAAATGAGGCTCGGTTCAGCCAGGGAACATTGGTCTGGTTCAATATGACTCCGTGGTCTGTCCAATCCGTTAGATTTGCGGACGAGAACACATGATAGTCCTCCATGACAAACCAGTTCGCCCGACCTCTGCCCGGGCTGGCGGGAATGTCATGCGAAGGATAAACGTAAATCTTGCCCTCAAACACTCTGGCGGTCGGATCGGCGGTAAATTGGTCCATTATCAGAGGATTTGTGGCAAAGGTGTCGGTTAAGAACCCAGCGCCAAAACCCAGCGCCAACAGATAAAGTTTGTAGATTTTCATTTCGTCATTTCCTTACATCGTTATCCATCCGTTCCGCGTCCCGATTGAAAGACCCTGGCGGCCTCCAATCACCTTGCTTCCAAAACATGACAACCACGACATCGCAACCCAACTGATTCGGCAGCACACCACGGCATTCGTTACCGCAGCGCGCCACCTGAACTGTTGTAAGCGACGCGTGTCAACCGTGATGGTTGGCGCAGCCGGATCACTTTGCCTGCAATTCCAACACCGTGATGGAGCAGGGCGGGAACGTGCGGGTGAAATTGGTTCCGAGTTGCTTGATTTTTTCAGTCACCGGAACTAAGTGCTGCGGATTCTTGAGGTCGTTAGTCTCGGTGCGGCTCGCGGCCTTGAGCACGGTGGCCGTGCCCTTGGCGGCGACGGATTTCACGCCGCTGATGTCAATCGTGACCGGTTGCGCCGTGTCCGCGCTGTTGACGATTTTCACGATGAGCTTGCCGCTCGCGCTGTCGCGGGTGGCGGAGTAGAACAGCGATTTCACTTCGCGTGTGCCGCCATTGCGTCCCGCCGGGGCCGACCGGACTGGCAGATTTTGCGCGGAGATGGCCACGACTTCATCGCCCATGTGCAGGCTGAACATTTTTTGCGCGTAATACGCGGGCGAGCCGTAGCTGTTTAACGCATCGTAGCCGATCAAATTATAATTCCATTGCATCGAACGGTCAGGGCCGGCGAGCTTGCTGACGTTGACGAACAACGGCGCGTAACAGTGCATGACGACCACGTCGGCGTTGCGTTCGAGGCAGCACATCCACGCGGCGTCGCCCAGCGCGCCGGCCATGGTGGGCGTGGGCGAACTGGGCTGGGTGGCCCATTCACCGACGAAAACTTTGGTGGGATTGCTGCGGTCGCGCGCGTCATACTTGAACGCCTGCGCTTCCATCGCCGTTTCGTTGACGTAGGTGTGATCGTCTATCACATCCGCCACGCGGCTCTTGACCGCCGTGGTGGAAATGATTTTGAGCTTCGGATACTTGGCGCGAATGGCGTCGAAGAATTGCGCGAACCGCCATTCGTAACTGCCGGAGCGGTCAAAGAAATCTTCGTTGCCGACTTCGACATAGTTCAACGGAAACGGATTTGGATAACCGTCCTTGATGCGTTGCGCGCCCCATTTCGTGGAGGCGTCGCCGGTGACATATTCAATTTCCTCCAGCGCTTCCTGGACGTATGGTTCCAACGCCGCGCTGTTGGTGACGTGATCGCGGTTCAGCGTGTAACCGGCGAACACGGCGAGCACTGGTTCCATGCCGATGTCCTGGCACCAGCCGAGAAATTCCGGCAAACCAAAACCGTCCGTGGACCAATAGCCCCAGCAACTTTTGTGGCCGGGCCGCTGTTCCACCGGGCCGATCATTTGTTTCCAGTTGAACCGGTTCACGAAATCGTTGCCCTCGACGTAATTGCCGCCGGGAAAACGCAAAAATTTCGGCTGCGCGTCGGCGAGCAATTGCGAAAGATCTTTCCGGTCACCGTTCGGGCGATTCTTGTAAGTCGGCGGAAACAGCGAAACCTCCTGCAACCAAATCGTTCCGGGCGCGGTCGTCGTGAGTTTGAAAACATTGTCCTTCGATGGCTTTCCGCTCTGTGTCTTGAGCGTCGTTTCAAATTGCTTCCATTCGCCGGTGACGCCCGAAATGACTGCGCTCGCGAGAACTTTTCCATTCGTGCTCTCGATGCTGGCCGTCAGCGGGCCGGTGAATCCGGAGGCCGCTTTGGCGAAAAAGGAAACCGTGTAAGTTGTTTTGGGCTCGGTCGGAATTCCCCAAAAGCCGCCATTGACGACGCCCGCCGGGGAAGTTTTCGAGGCTGACGACGCGTCCACCTTGACGCTCACGTTGAGCGCTTCGTTGAGCGGCGTGTTGGTGTCGAGCACCAGCGTCGCGCCGCCGATGCTCTTCCAGAATTTCGGGGAGACGTTCTCGGCAAATTTGGCGGGGTAATGTAATGCCGGGTCGTAGTCGTTCGCCTTGAGATTCTGCGTGATGGCGTCCGCCTTGAAAGCGCGGTTGCGGATCAGCTCGCCGTAAAGCCCGCCTTCGTAGGAGAAATTGATCTCCTCGGTCATCAGGCCGTAAAACGTCGGCGGCATCTTGGCCGTGACCTTGTCGGCTTGGACTTGGATGACCGGCACCGGCGCATTCGTCTGCGCAAAACCAGTGATGGCGGTAGCCGCAAACAAAACCGTGGCGGTATGGGACAGTGATACGCGTTGGGTGAGTGATTTAATCAGGTTCATAGTTGAATTTGTCGTTTCAGAATTCTTGTTTCATCAAATGTCTTACTTCATGAGTGCTTGCTCGCTCACTATCAGCGATCATCGGGAAACATGATCTGCGCAGTCTGATACAGATAGCGCCGCCAGTTCAACCACTCGTGACCGTTGGAGCTTAAGACCCAAAAATTGCGGACGCCATAATTGTTGAACACGGCCAGCGTCTTCTGGCTGTTGAACAACGCGATGTCGGTTTCACCGGCGGCAAAATAAATCGGCATACGGAATTTATCGTTGATGTTCGTTGCGCCGAGCAGCGATTTGATGTTCTCCTGAAAAGCGGGAAGCTGGTCCGGCCAGTAGCCCGAGCTGAACACATAGAGTTCGCCAAAGGTTTCAAGATGCGTCAGCCCCGTGTTGAGCGTCACGAAACCGCCCATGGAAAGACCAGCCACGGCGCGGCTCTCGCGATTCCTGCGTGTGCGGTAATGGCCGTCCACGTAAGGAATAATGTCCTTCAAATATTCCTGTGTGCAGGGATCGTCCTCTCCCAACTTGGTGGGCGTGCCGGAAACCACGCCGCCGGTATTCGGCATGGCGATGAGCATCGCCCGCGCCTTTCCGGAGGCGATGAGGTTGTCGAGAATCAAATCCGCATAGCCGCCTTGACGTTGATGTGCGCTCCAATGGGTGTCATTCTCGCCGCCGCCGTGGTTGAGATAGAGCACCGGATAATGTTTGTCCGTGTCCGCGTCGTAACCCGGCGGAAGGTAAATGTGCATTTGCTTGTCAACGCCGGCGGAACTTTTATAATGCACCATCTCCATCCGACCATGCGGCACGTCATTGCTCGCATAAAACGACGTGTTGTTCGGAGCCGGCAGTGCGGGCAGGATCGGCACCGGATTACGCGGCGGCGCGGGCGCCCGGTTGGCGCGAGGTCTTCCTGGAGTTGTGTTGCGCGCGGCAGAACGGTTGGTCGGAGCGGTTGAGACGTTGCCGGTGGCCGAGGGATCGCTACCGGGCACTTGCGCCCAGACAATTTCGGAAGCCAGGCTGGTGACGATGAGCGCGCGAAGAATGAAAACTGACCGGAATTTATTTTCCGCGCGCGCAATCGGATTCAAGCCGGTGCGGAACTGGAAAAATAGTTTTTTGAATTCAGTGAACATGGCGCGTTGCCAATTCTTATCAGGCATTATCCATAACTGCAAATCGTCAAATTGACCAGTTCTTTGTCCGTTCGTCGGACAATTGTTTTGGTGCGGCGCAGAATGTATCTGAAATGTGGTCGGCAAGTTATATGACGGTTGTCATATTGGCCGAAGCGGCAGCTTTATCCGAAGCTGTGCGCAATAATTCACCATATCACGAATGGAAACATCTCATTTTCCGCCCATTGGCTTGGGCCATCGCAGATCAATTCAATAAACAAAATAATTCATGAAGACGAAACTAATATTGCTGGCGCTTACTTCCGCTGCTGCGGTCCAGCTTTCCATGGCTCAAACGAACCAAGTGTTGGCGGACTTCAAGCCTTCGAGCTTGAACCAGCCCGGCCAGCAATACCCGCAGGTCAACTCCCAACGCTACGCGCGATTCCGCGTCGTCGCACCGAATGCGCAAAGTGTCACCGTGAGTTTGGGCCTGGGTGGACGAGGGGGCACAAAACTTGAGAAAGCCGATGACGGCGTTTGGATGGGCACCACGGCGGGGCCAATGGATGAAGGCTTCCACTATTACCATCTCTCGGTTGACGGGGGGACTTTTAATGATCCCGGCACCGGGAACTTCTACGGTTCGACTCGTTGGGAGAGCGGCATTGAAATCCCCGCTCATGATCAGGATTTTTACGCGTTGAAGAACGTTCCGCATGGTCAGGTGCAAATGGTGCTCTTCCCCTCGAAATACACCAACACCATCCCCGTGCGCACCGCTTTCGTCTATACGCCGCCGGATTACGCCAAGGATCCGACGAAGCGTTATCCGGTTTTGTATTTGCAACATGGCTGGGGCGAAAATGAATATGCCTGGTGGAACCAAGGCCACGCCAATCTGATCATGGACAATCTGATCGCTGACAACAAAGCGCGGCCGTTCATCATCGTGATGACTTACGGAATGACGAACGAAGGCATGCGTCCAGGAGGTCGCGGACCAGGCGGACCGGGCGGTGGCGCAACCACGAATTCAGTCGCTGCCAACACCACCAGCAACGCTCCGGCTAGAGGGCCTGGCGGACGCGGCGGCGGCTTCCCAAATTTCAGCGTTGCGGGATTCGAAACCGTTCTCGTGGACGAATTGATTCCGTATATTGACGCCAACTTCCGCACGCTCGCCGATCAGCCGCATCGCGGCATGGCCGGCCTTTCGATGGGAGGAATGGAGACGCATAACATCACGCTCAAGCATCTTGATACATTTTCCCACATCGGCCTCTTGAGCGGCGGCGTCATCTCTCCGGCGGATGTCACCAACACGCCCAGCTTCACGGAAAAGGTCAAAGTTGTGTTCTGTAGTTGCGGCGGTCGCGAGAATCCCGGCAACATCAACGCCAATCACGAAGCCCTCGATAAGCTGGGCATCAAGAACACCGCGTATGTGTCGCCCGACACGGCCCACGAGTTTCAGACTTGGCGGCGCAGTTTGCGGGAATTCGCGCCGTTGCTGTTTCAGGATTGATACAGCGCGGAACCCTTATTCAATCAAAATCCAATTGCAAAAATTTATGAAAATGAAAAATCTAATATTTTATCTAAGCTTTGCGATCCTGCCGCTCGCGGCCTTCGCGGGGGATGTCACCGGCACTTGGAAAAGCGAATTCGATTCGCAAATCGGCGTCCAGAAATACACCTACACGCTCAAGCAAGACGGCACAAACTTGACCGGCAAGGCCAACTCAGAAATTGGCGACCAAAAACATGAGGCCGAGTTGAAGGAGGGCAAGGTGGACGGCGACGCTATTTCGTTTGTCGAGATGATGAATTTCCAGGGCAACGATATTCGCATCACCTACACCGGCAAGCTCACCAGCGGCGACAATGAAATTAAATTCACGCGCGAGGTCGGCGAATTTGCCAAGGAAGAAATCGTCGCCAAACGGGAAGCGCCCGCCGCCGTGGCGGTTGGGGCGAATATTTCTGGCGAGTGGAAAGCGCAGTTCGACACCCAGCGAGGCTTGCAGAAATACACCATCACTTTCAAGCAGGACGGCACCAGTGTGACCGGCAAAGCCGACGTGGAGCTGACCGATCAAAAACGCGAGGCCCAGTTCAAGGAGGGCAAGATTGAAGGCGATGTGGTGACATTTACGGAGCCGTTGAGCATTCAGGGCAACGACATCGCCATCACCTACACCGGCAAGCTCTCGGCTAAAGGTGACGAGATTAATTTCAAGCGTCAGGTCGGCGATTTCGGATCTTCGGAAGCCATCGCCAAACGCTCCGCGGCAGCGAAGCCGGCAGCGGCGAATCCAGAGTCAGTTGGCGCGCGAGGTCCGCGTGGTGGACGTGGCAATCAACCCATCGTGCTTGGCCCGGACGACAAACCGGCTTTCCCGAAAGCGCCGGAAGGTTTTGACAAAGTCCGCGCCGGCATCGCCCACGGCACGATTGAAACCGTCGAATATGATTCGACCACCGTCGGCAATAAACGCAAGACGCTGGTCTATCTGCCACCGGGATATTCAGCCGACACAAAATATCCCGTGCTCTACCTCCTGCATGGCATTGGCGGTGACGAGGAGGAATGGCATCGGCAAGGTCACCCCGAAATCATTCTCGACAACCTCATCGCCGACCAGAAAGCCGTTCCGATGATCATTGTTTTGCCCAATGGCCGCGCCCAGAAGGATGACCGGGCCAACGCGGGCATGGGGGCCGCCGGATCGTTCGCGACGTTTGAAGGCGATTTGATTAATGACCTCATGCCCTATATTCAATCCAAGTATTCCGTGAACACCAACCGCGAGAGCCGGGCGTTGGCCGGACTTTCGATGGGCGGCGGTCAGTCGTTGGACTTCGGTCTCGCGCATCTGGATTTGTTCCCGTGGATTGGTGGGTTCTCCTCCGCGCCCAACACCCACCCACCTGAACAGCTCGTCCCCGATCCGGCCAGGGCCACTCAAATGCTCAAGCTGCTCTGGATTTCAGACGGCGACAAAGATGGCCTGATCAACATCGGCCAGCGCACGCACGCCTATCTGAAAGAAAAGAATGTTAACCACATCTGGCACTTGGATTCCGGCGGCCACGATTTTAATGTCTGGAAGTATGATTTGTATCTGTTCTCCCAACTAATTTTTCGCTGAAGCCAGAAAATGCCGGCATAGTTGTTCGAAAACCAAAACCAACCGTAAGCAAAGAATTATTCAGACCAAACAGATTGTATCAATGTGGCGGTGAACCGGGCATTTCCGGGTAGACTCCCTTGACCAATTTCTTATCCCGCTGAGTTGATAGCAAGCCCACAAGAAATCGCAAAAGGAAGTTGCTTCGTGATCAGGGTTGCGTTGAGAGTCGAACTCTGGACGCGCCCAACCAATTCCAATTCCCTTTGCGTTTCAGCAAGGCAGTTTACTTCTGTAGCTTGAACGTGATCAGCACGGCGTCATTTTCGCGGAGGTTGAATTGCTGCTCGAATTTTCCGTCGCCGCCAATCTTCACGGTCTTGGTTTCCAACGGCGTGCCGGTGTTCTTGGACTTGATTTCGGCTACCTGCGCCTTTGTGAGTTGATTCGGCGCGCCCAAATCGCGGTAGGTGGCGTAGGCGTCATTGACGCGATAGCCGACTTTGTAAGTCTCGACGATGTATTTGCCTTTCGGCACATGCGACAGGTGGAGCGTGACTTTGTCTTTCGGTTGCGAAGGCAGATCTCGTTTGAAATAGACCTGGTTGATCATGTTCGTGCGCGGAAAGGTGTTGGTAAAATCCCAGACCAATGCCTGCACACCGCCTTCCGTGTCGGCGCAAATCCACGAGGAAGGATCGCTGTTCTTCAGTTCCGTGGCGCCGAGCCGGTTCAGAAATTGATACGCGTAATACGCCGACTTTTTGATGTCCTGATAATTCATCAAGCCGAAGCCGCCGTGGAAGGCTTCCCAGCGCGGAGCGGACTCTTCAAAAATATCGGTGAACGTCCAGTAGGACATGGATTGCGCGGCGTCACCGCAATGCTTCAGCTTGTCCAAAATGTAAGCCGCGCTGTGATAGCTGTCGTGCATCGGATCGGCGGGCGTGTAGGAGCTGCTCCATTCGGTGAAGTGCAATTCGAGCTTGGGCATCGGCGATTCAGCGATTTGTTGGCGCACCCGTTTGACGTCGCCGAAAATGGAATTCGGATTGCGGGAAAGCGCCGTGCCGTGCGTGGCGGTCTCGTCGAGATAACCACTCTCGACGCCATAGGTGTGGGTGGAAACGAAATCCACCGGCGCGTGGTTCGTCTCGCAGAAATGAAGGAACTCGTTGATCCAGCCGCAGCCCGCCGTTCCCGGGCCGCCGACTTTGTAATCCGGGGAAACGCTCTTGATGGCGCGCGCCGTCGCGGCGTAGAGGTCGAAATACTGTTGCTGCGTGCCGGCCCAGAAGCCGTCGAGATTCGGCTCGTTCCACACCTCGAAATACCACGTCCGCACCTCGGCGTCGCCGTAGCGTTCACGCTCATGGACGACAAAGGCGCGAATGAAGTCCGCCCATTTGTGCATGTCGCGCGGCGGCGTCACGTTGCCCTTCCACCAGAAAATCGTCTTCGAGCCGCTGGCCAGCCCGCCCGGCATGAAGCCGAGTTCCACAAACGGCTTCATGCCGATGCTGTGGAGAAAATCATAAAGTTCGTCAATGTATTGCCAGTTGTATTCCGGCTGGCCGTAATCACGGTAAACGCCCATGTCGTCGGTAAAAAGGCCGTGCATGCGGATGTATTGGAAGCCGCACTCCTGATGCGCGATGGTCAACTGCCGCTGCCAGTCAGCGCGCAGTCCCTCATTCGCGCGGCCCGCGCCGACGCAGAATTTGAACATGGTGTTGAGCGGGCCGTTTGCTTGTTGGAGATCGGCGGAGATGACGCGGGCCGTTTCGTTGGTGGCGGCGCGTGAAAAATCCACGGCGGCGAAGCACGCCGCGAGGCCGAGTGCGAGAGAATACAATTTCGGTTTCATTTCAATTCTTCGGGTCATAAAAATTGCGAGCCAGCGCGGGCTTTCAATGGGCGGACGCGCTGGCGGTTTCGCGAGCGCCTGCCAGCGCGAACACCGCGTAGCTGTGCGGCGGCAGATGGACGCTAAACGAGACGCGTTCCTCGGCAGTTTCGTTTTGCCAATGCCAGCCGCGCGGCGAGGGCAGTTTGCCTTCGACGAGTTCACCGGTAACAAGATTTTTCAATTTCGTCGCCTTGTCGAGCGTGGAAATTTTCACGTCGCAGGCGGCGGGCGAAAAATTTTCAGCGATGAATGCATGGTTGTCGTAAGCAAACAGCGCCACCTTTGCCGGGCCATCCAGCCGCACGGGAAATCCACGCATCACATAATTTTTGAACACGCTGGTCACTTCTGGCGGCAGGGCGTAGAGGTCGGTGAAATTGTCCGGCATCGTCCAGACGTAAAGGACTCCCTTCGAGTAACGGTTCAGCAGCAACAGCGGAAAGCCATTGCCGTTGGCTTCAGCGCGAACGAGCGACCACGAGTCATTCGTTAGGAAATCAATTTCAGGAAACAGCACGTCGGCATTCGTTCCGGCATCGAGCATGGAAAAACTTCCCGCGCCGAACCCGCCCGCGTATTGGTGCGCCAGAAATTTCCGGTCTAGGCAGCGAACTTCGGCGATGTCCTCGATGCCTCTGTCCTGCAACGCGCGCAGCAGGCCGGACGTGATGACGACGTTTTTTCCGGCGCACAACCGGCCTTTGATTTTCGCGACGATGTCGGGATCGAACTTCGCGCACTCGGTCAGCAAAACGAGATTGGCATTTGTCGGAAATTCCGGGCGCAGGTCAATCGGAATGCCGATCATGCCGAAATAATTGTGCAGAAAATCCTCGCCGCTGGAGTGAAACGGCTTGTAGCTGGTGATGCCGATGGGATTGCCCAGCCGGCCGAGAAACTTGTCCACCTGTTCCAGCGAATAGCCGGCGACGCGCGCCCACGTTGGCGCGGAAACGCCGTTGGTCATTTCGGACAAATTGAAACTGGTCGACAGATTTCCCCACGCGGCGCGGTCGCCGGTTTCAAACGGCCGCGTCAATCCCGACCATTCGAAGCAGGTGAACTCGCGCGCCTTCGCGAACATCGTGTCCCAGATCTGCTCGGCGTAGCGATCCACGTTGCGGAGGTTGTAAGTGTCCACCCAGCCACCGCCGTTGCGGCCCGGCGCGATGTTCTCGAAGTAGCGGATGATCTGGAAGCTCTCGTATTGTTGCAAATGCTGGTCGGTGATCACCGGGTCGCGCGTCTCCGTGCCGGTGTAGATGCCGTCGAAAATCTTCGGTCCGTGTTCAAGGTCAAAGCCCGCGCCCGGAAAATGCTCATACCAGTTCGGATATTTCACGACCATCTTCACCTTGGGATTCACGGCCTTGGCGGGTTTGACGATCAAATTTTCCGCCGCGTCCGTGGTCAACTCCATGCGGAACTGCGACCAGCTTTTGTCGCCCTTCGCGGCGATATCCGAATCTGTTTTCGTGGTGATGAAAAAGAAATCGTCCTGAATCACCTCGTCGAAATGTTTCGCCGCGAATTCCGCCGCGCTTTTGATAAACGCACGATCTTGCGGGTCGGTGTAGCAAAACGATTGGAACTGCCCGCCGATGCTGCCCGCCGACAGTGCCATGCCGCCAGCGACCTGCACGCCGCGGTCGAGGAAAAACTTTTTCGTGCGTTCGGCCTGCTCGTCGGTGAGCAGCCGCCGGTCGCGCTGCACTTCGATGTAAACCTTGTCCACCTTCAACTGGCGGTGGATGGTGTTCCAGTCGTCCGCCAGCTTTTGCGGATTGTCAAAGCCCTGGACGACGTTGATGGGAATGTAGATGGCGACGGAAAAATTGGTGTAGTTCCCAGCGCAAGCCAACAGCGGCGCGGTCAGCAGCGCGGCGATCAGCCGCCATGTGTATATTTTCTTCATACTCAATGGATTTCCCCGACGGAGATTTTCCACGCGACTTTTCCAGCCAACGGGTCGGCGTCCAGTTTGAAATCGTCGCCGGATTTGGTCAACGTGAATTCATGCGCTTCCGTTTCGTTCGGCAGGAAAATCAAGCCTTTCGCCGTCGTCGCGTCTTTCGCGTAAACGCGCAGTTCGATTTTCGACCAGTCCATCTGCGCCGTGGTTTGCGCCAGCGCGATGTGCGGAATGACCGCGCCGTCCCGCACCAAAATAATTTCAGGAATTTTTCCGGCGTCGATTTTTTGCCAACCGCCCGAATAATTGTTTCCAGTCTGATAATCAATCCACGTTCCCGGCGGCAGATAAACGTCCCGCGAGGTTTCGCCTTTGTGCATGATCGGCGCGACCAGCATTTGCGAGCCGTAGAGATATTCGTCGTCCACGTTCCACGAGCCGGGATCGTCGGGAAATTCCACGAACAAGGCGCGCACCATTGGCAGACCGTGCGCGGACGAATCCTTCGCCTGGGCATAAACGTAGGGCATGAGTTTGTATTTCAGTTCGTCAATCGTGCGAAACTTGTCCATGAATTCCGCGCCGTAAAGCCACGGCTCTTTCGGCGCAATGCCGTGGCAGCGCGAGTGTGAACTCAACATCCCGAACGCCAGCCAGCGCGCGAACAAATCCTTGTCCATGCCCTCGATGGAAGTCGCCGTGAAACCGCCGACGTCGTGACTCCAAAAGGAAAACCCGCTCAGGCCGAACGAAAGGCCGCCGCGCAATTCCGCCGCCATGCCTTGATCCGTGCTCTCCGCGTCGCCGCCCCAGTGGATCGGATAACGCTGGCTGCCCGCCCACGCACTGCGCGCCCAGATGATGTTGTCGCCCGTTGTCTTTTTGGTGATTTCAGCGACGGCTTGGTTGTAGCGCAGGGGATACAAATTATGTTCGTAGAAACCCGTGCGGGCATTGGCGAAAATTCCGTTGGCCGGCGCAGCTTCGCCAAAATCCACTTTAATGGCGCTGACGCCTTCGTTCAGCAAGTTGGCCAGCTTGCCTTGATACCATTCGACGGTTTTGGGATTGGAAAAATCCAGCACGGCGTCTTCGTAAGGCAAATTTCCCTTCGCGTCGCGCACGACAAGGTTTTGCGCCACGAGTTCCGGAAACAATTTGTTCTTCGGCACGAAATACGGCAGTTGCCAGCAGGAAATGCGGAAGCCATCCTTTTTTAAATCGGCGAGCATCTTCTTCGGATCAGTGAAGCGCGTCTTGGAAAATTCGTAGTCGCATTGCCAGTCCGTCTCGAACCAGCCGGTGTCCAGGTGCAGCACGTCGCAGGGAATTTTGGTCTCCCGCAGCTTGGCGGCGATGTCGCGCACCTGTTGTTCCGCGTTGTAAGTGCAGCGGCTCATCCACAGGCCAAACGACCACAGCGGCGGCATCGGTGATTTGCCGGTGAGTTGAGTGTATTCGTTCAGAATTTCCTTGGGCGTGCCGAGGAAGATAAATAGATCTAGTGCGTCGTCGCCGATCATCAGCGAGTTGATGCCGTTGAAGGTGTGGCCGAAGTCGCAGGTCACTGGCGTGGTCGTGTGAAGGAACATGCCATAGCCCCGGTTGCTCATGAAAAAGGGAATGGGCTTGTAGATTTCCTGGCTCTCAATGCCGTTCGCGTCATCCGTCCACAGCACAATCTTTTGTCCGCGCTTATCAAGGCTGGTGAAAGATTCCCCGCAGCCAAAAATCTTTTCGCCGGGCGACAGCGTGAACGCCGCGTTGAAGCTGCGCGAATAATCCGCCGTGCGCCGCACGAAGGCGAACGGCATGGTGGGCGTGAAGGAGGATTTGTTGTCCGCGTCGTGATCGGTCTTGGTCAGTAATTTTCCGGTGACGTCGCGGAGTTCGATATGAAACGGATTTTCGCGGATGGTTACCGAACCGGCCGCGCTGGTGTAGCGGTGGCCACCGGAGATTTTTTCATATTTCCAGGCATCATCGTGCGGCACCGGGCCGGCGAGCATGAGTTCCTCGGAATTTTTTTGAAACTGCGGTCCGCTGGTCATCTGGATGCGCACCGCGCGCGGCGAGATGAACTCCACCGAGAAGGGCAGCGACGGATTAGCCGCGTATTGATTTTCGGGGAATTCGTTCGGCTTGGCCGGAGTGACGGCCAGCAGGTCGTTGTCGAAGGCGTGTTTGGGGACAAACTGCGAGCGTTGATAGACAATTTTTCCCATGTGCGTGGCCGGGTCGAAGTCTGCGACTTGATCGGCGACGTAGTAAAAATTTTCCATGGCGCGGAAATCGCCGCTGATATCCACGGGCGAATTCAGCATCGTTGGCGGGGTGGCGGCGATGACGGTTACGGCAAGGCAGAAAAAACCTGTGGTGGCGATTTTGTTCAAAGCAATCATGGCAGAATAAATGCGTGTTTGGCGGCAATTGCGTCGTTCACTCTCGCCGATTTTGGCGCTTTCGTCTTGTCATCAAAATGCATGAGGCGTGCGGTGCTTGAATTCGCTTGCGGCGGCGGCGGCATGGCGGACAAAATGAGCCCATGCCCCGTTGCGAAACTAAAAAGCAGTTTCTTGGCTGGTTCGCATTGACTTTCGCAATGGTGGCCGCCGGATTGTTTCCGGCGTTGGCCGCGCCGCCGAATTATTTCACCCGCACCTGGCAGGTGGAGCAAGGGTTGCCGCAAAACAAGGTCACGGCCGCGGTGCAGGCGCGCGATGGATATTTGTGGGTTGGCACCTACAATGGGCTGGCGCGGTTCGATGGCGTTCATTTTTCAGTTTTTAACGACCACAACACTCCGGCACTGCATAGCCGCCGGATCACAAGTCTGTTTGAGAGCGCCGACGGGACGCTATGGATCGGCACGGAAACTGGCGACGTTGCGCAATACAAGGACGGCCATTTCGCCGCCGTGCCGCGGCGCGCCAACTGGAGCGGCGGAAAAATTTACGCCATCACCGCCGATGACGCAGGCGAAGTGTGGCTGCTCAATGAAGCGGGTGAACTGGCGCGTGTGCGGGATGGAAAAACGTTGTCGCCGCCAGCCGGCGTTGTCGCCAAAGTGGTGTCGCTGGCGCGCGGACCGGATGGGACGATTTGGGTCGAGCGCGAGGGACGGGTGTCGTTGCTCACGCGAGGCCAGTTGCAGCCCGTTGGATTTGCGGCGACTAACTCTGAAACCTATCCTTATATTCAGGGAATTGCCACGAGCCGCGATGGCGGGCTTTGGGTGGCCAGTAACGGGGGCATCCGCAAATGGAAAGACGGCGGATGGGCTGCCGATTTGGGAAACGCGCCGTGGGGATGGAACACCGTTGCGAACTTCATGGAAACTTCCGGCGGCGTGTTGGTGGGCGGCACGTCCAGCGACGGCCTGTGGCTGGCTTTTCCCGGCCAGACGAACACCTCCGCGCTGCACTTTACCAGCACCAACGGACTGCCGTCTGACTGGGTGATTTCGCTGTGGGAAGACCGCGAAAAAAATCTGTGGTGCGGCACCGGTGCCGGGCTGGTGGTCATCCGCCCGAGCAACCTCGAAACCATTTCACCGCCGGACAATTGGAAGAGCCGTTCCGTGCTCTCCGTGCTGCCGACGCCCGACGGCGCACTGTGAATCGGCACCGAAGGCGCGGGCTTGTATCGTCTGCAAAACGGCGGCTGGACGAATTTCGATTCGGTGCAGAGTATCCGTAATCCCTATGTTTGGTCGCTGGCCGCGGACAGCGCCGGAAGAATTTGGGCCGGCACGTGGGGCGGCGGATTGTTCGTGCAGAAAGACGATGCGTTTGATTATGCGCCGGGGTTGGTAGATTTTCGCGCGCCGATTCCGGCGCTCCTGTTTGTGCGCGATGAACTTTGGATCGGCACCACAGCGGGCGCGGTGCGTTACAACAACGGAAAATTGCAGTGGTTCAGCGAAATAGACGGAAAGCCATTCGGCGACGTGCGTGCCATTGCGCAGGACAAATCCGGCGCGCTGTGGTTTGGCACGGCAGGCGGCGGTCTGGTGCGCCGTGAAAACGGAGCATTCCACCGGTTCAAAAAATCGGACGGGCTTTCATCCGATTTTGTCGAGTGCCTGCATTTTGCCGACGATGGCGCGCTGTGGGTCGGCACCTTCGGCGGCGGTCTGAACCGGTTCAAGAACGGAAAATTTTCCGTCATCAATCGCGAACAAGGTTTGCCCAACAGCGTCATTGGGCACATCGAATCGGACGGGAGCGGATATTTTTGGATGAGCTCCTACGGCGGCATCCTGCGCGCGAGCGAAAAGGACCTGAACCGCTGCGCCGACGGAGAATTGGCAGAAGTGCGGTTTTTGAATTACGGCATCAACGACGGATTGCCGACGCTGGAATGTTCCGAGGGTTTGCAATCGGCGGGCGGTAAAACCGCGGACGGGCGGTTGTGGTTTCCAACGGCGAAAGGACTGGTGGCCGTGGATCCAGCGGGCGTCAAAATGAATCCGCTGCCGCCGCCAGTGCGGATCGAGGCAATGCGCGTGGACGACAAAACATTCGCGGATAGCTATGACGTCGGGCCGTTGAAAATTCCGCCGGGCCGACATCACATTGAATTTGAATACACTGGCTTGAGTTTTGTCGCGCCGGAAAAAGTGCGGTTCAAATGCCGGCTAAACAATTTTGAGAATGAATGGGCGGACGTTGGCACCAAGCGAGTGGCACCCTACAATTACATTCCGCCCGGAAATTATTCGTTTCAGGTCATCGCATGCAACAACGACGGCGTATGGAATGAAACCGGCGCGAGCCTGTCGTTTCAAGTGCTGCCGTATTTCTGGCAGACGACGTGGTTCCATGTTCTCGGCGGTGTGGTGACGGTGCTGTTGGCCGGCGGCCTTGTGTGGTTCGACACGCGCCGACGGATGCGCCGCAAAGTCGAACACGCCGAACGCCAGCGCGACATCGAACGCGAGCGGACGCGCATTGCGCGCGACATCCACGACGACCTCGGCGCGCAGCTCACCCGCATCACAATGATGAGCGAATCGGCGCGCGGCGATCTGGCGAATCCCGGTCGCGCCGCCGCCGGACTGGAAAAAATCTACGACACGGCGCGCGAGTTGACGCGCAGCATGGATGAAATCGTCTGGGCGGTTAGCCCGCGCCACGACACCTTGGAAAGTCTGGCGACGTATCTGGAAAAATTCGCACACGACTGGCTGGGCACCGCTGGCATCCGCTGCCGCTTGGACTTGCCGCTGCAATTTCCCGAATGGCACCTCACGTCCGAAGTGCGGCACAATGTATTTCTCGCGTTCAAGGAGGCGCTGCACAACGCGGTAAAACATTCCGGCGCATCGGAGGTGCTCATCCGGCTGGCGGTGAAGGAAAAGTCGTTTGAACTGACCGTTGAGGACAACGGGCGTGGCTTTGCCGTCGGTGAAAAAGCGGAGGTTGTTTTCTGGTCTCAAGGCCGTGCGGCATCGGGCAACGGGCTGGAAAACATGCGGCGGCGTTTGGCCGCCATCGGTGGAAGCTGCGAAATCCAAAGCGCGTCCGGCGTGGGGACGAAGGTGACTTTTTTCGTGCAATTCAAGGTTTCAGCCGGCGGAAAAACAGGTCATTAGCGTTTTTTTCAGACATCGTTAGTTTTGACGAGGTGACGTGCTAGCGCGCTTGGACGATACTCGCACCATGCAAATCCCCACCGTTTGGCGAACCTGCCTTGCGCGCGTGAATTCTTGTCACCGTGAAGGCGGAGTTTCAGTCGGCGCGCCGGGAATTGTTTCGCATGAGAGCCGGATGCTTTCAGTCCAAAACCCGAAACCAGTAAATATAAATATAATCCAAAACCCATGAAAAAAATAATTCATTCAGTCAACCTACATTCTCTTAGGGGGCGGCCATGTAATGCGGCCTGCCAAGTTCTATGACGTTTGTCATATTTATCTTTTTTCGCCTCTCTATTTAATAACTATGACCCACCCCAAAAAAACCCATAATTAACTAAATAAACAACCATCAACGACCATTATGAATCCAAACAACCTATCACCTGTTTCATCAGCGCGAAGCCCGCAGGCTCGAATACCAATTATGAAAGCAAAAATCCTAGTCCTCGGCGCGTTGTTTGCGTCACTGTGCGCAAGCGTCCAGGGCCAAACTCCACTGTTGCATTTGTCTTTCGACAATGTCAGCGGCTCGACCGTGAGCAATGACGGTTCCGGCGGTTCAACGTTCGACGGCACGTTGACCGGAACCGCCACGGTGGTTGCGGGCGGCAATGGCAACTGCTTGAGCATTCCGGCGGGTGATTCGCACGCCGCCTATGTTGCGATCAGCAGCCTGCCGGTAAGCTTCGACAACTCCGGAACTTGGACGTGGGCGATGTGGATAAAAACCA
Organism: uncultured Verrucomicrobia subdivision 3 bacterium; assembly: GCA_903850425.1. Lineage (GTDB taxonomy): Bacteria > Verrucomicrobiota > Verrucomicrobiia > Limisphaerales > UBA11358 > UBA11358. The sequence goes on from CAINLR010000193.1 coordinate 42,787, forward strand.
CCACGCCGGGCGGCACCTATATGTATCAGGGCGATGGCGGTTGGGCCAGCGCCAACAGAACTTTCTACCTGAACAATGGCAGCACTACTGGGCACCAGATTGGTGGTGTTAGCTATGCTCAAGGTTGGGAAACTGGCACGACAGCTGTTGACGACGGCCTGTGGCATTTTATTGCCATGACGTGCAACAACGGCACCAAAACCATGTATGTGGACGGAGTCGTGGACAATATATCGGTGAACAGTTGGAGCGCTAATGCGGCGGGCAGCTTGCTATACATTGGCGGCAATGGCACCGGCGAAGGGGACGGCCAAGTGGGATTGGGCGGCCAGATTGACGAAGTCAATGTGTTTGACCAGACGTTGAGCCAGTCCCAAATTCAATCGCTATTTGCCAGCAAAACCTTTGGTGTGCCGGTCACCGTGACGGTTAATCCTGCCAGCCGCTACCGCGGGCAAACGTTCACCGTTACCGCCACGGCCACGCCCAACGTTGGCACGGTGACAAACGCGACGGTGAATTTGGGTGTCATTGGTCTATCTACTAACGCGAACTTGGTGCAAGCCAGTGCCAACGTATTCACCAACACTTTCACTGTCCCCGCTACGTCGCCCATCGTGGCCACCGCCTTGAAGGTGATTGTGACTAGCACCGAGCCGCTCCGTGGGAGCAGTGCCGCCGCCTTCACGGTTGTGGCTTTCCCTCCGACCAACGCGATCGTCGTGACCCAAATCACCCCGGCCAGCGTCCATGAATACTCTGAAGTCTCCTTCAAGTTTGCCACGACCAACGACGCGCCCATCGGCACCACCAATGACGTTGGCTTCCCGATGACCTATTCCTGGTATAAGGGCGGCGTGCTCGTCAGCACCAACGCGATGGGGCCGTATTATACCTTCCTGACCGTCCCCAGTGATAATGCCCAGAGCATCTATGCCGTCGCCCGCGTCGCGGACACCAATTTCAGCAGCCTTGCGGTCACCAGTTCGGTGGTTACGCTCACCTTAATTCCTGGCACCCCTGTTTATACTAATGGCCTCAAGCGCGAATTCTTCGCTGGCGCGACCCGTCAGAACGCTGAAATTGGAAACACCGTCCCCGGCTTGATCAGCTTGGTTTCACAAGCGCAGTTGCCAGGTGGCAACGGCGACAATTACAGCCAGCGGATGAGCGGCTACTTCATCCCTCAGACCACCGACGCCTATGTCTTTTTCATTGCCTCCGATGATGACTGCGACTTGTTTCTGAGCACCGACAGCGGTCCAGCCAACAAGCAGCTCATCGCTCAAGAAGCCGGTTGGAGTGGCGCGCTCAACTGGCAAACCGTTGGAGGCGGTGGCACAGCTTCGCAGAAACGTTCCGACCAATGGTCACCGGACGGTGGAACCACCACGCCCTATTCCGCTGGTATCAATCTGGTGGCCGGGCAAAAGTATTACATCGAATCCGTCATGCACCAAGGCGGTGGCGGCGACAATTGGGCCATCACCTACCAGACTGTAGCTGAAGGTGCGCCTGCTGATGGCACGGCCTCCCGGATGACTGCGGCCAGCAACAACATCGCCGTCATCACCTGGCCGGGCACCAGCATCAACTGGACGCTCCAGCCGGTGGCCAGCTTGACTGTGAATGAGGGGCAGAGCACCAACTTCTCGGCCATCGCCAGCTGCGATGCGGAAATGGTGCCCAATTATCAGTGGTTCATCGTCACCAACGGCGGCACTCTTCCCGGCACTGCCCTGACAGGGAAATTGCCCAACGGCACGAATATCACCTTGTCGCTCATCGCTCCCAATTATAACCACGGGCAAATCTACTGCGTCGCCAGCGCGGAGGAGGGTAGCCTCTCCATTACCAGTTCGGTCTGCACTCTGACCGTGATCCAGTCGGTTTTTGAACCCGGCTTTGTTGCGGAGAAAAAATGGATGGGCACGTTCAACATGGGCGGGGCTGAAGCCGGCACACTCGGGACTCCCACCATCACCTGTGTGCGGAATGGTTTCTTGGCAGGGCTTGACAACCCCGGCAGTTGGTTTAACGGGAATGGCGACAGCACGATTCAACAAGTTGGATATTTTGTTGCGCCAGCCACCGGGCCTTATGTCTTCTTTATCACCTCGCATGACGGCGGCGATCTGTTCTTGAGCACAGACAACACGCCGGCCAGCAAACGGCGCGTTGCCCAAGAAGCAGGGTGGTCGGGCAATTGGGCATGGAACCAAGCGGGCGGTGGCGGCACCGTCGTCTCCCAAAAACGCTCGGATTCATATACCCCTGACAATGGGGCCACCACCCCTTATTCCGCTGGCATTCCGCTGGTGGCGGGGCAGCGCTACTACATGGAAGTGGATCACACCACCAGCAAGTGGGGTAACGAGCAATTCGGCGTAGCCTACGATATGATTGGTGCAAATCCCCCCGCTGATGGCTCCTACCCGAACGCCGTCGGGACCAACGTCGGCATGACCGCCATCCGTTGCTCTTACGTCGCGATCACGCAACAGCCCGCCAGCATTGCGGTCCTGGAAGGTGCCACGGCCCAGTTCTCGGTGGCAGGCACGAGCGACTCCCAATATACAATCTGTAGCTCCTATGGTTACACGACGGCTCAGCCCACCCAAAAAGTATTCGGCCAGTGGTATAAAGTATTCGGCGGCGTCACGAATGCCATCCCAGGTGCCGTCGGAAGCACCTTGGCGGTCGGACCGCTTACGGTCGCCGATAGCGGCGCGAAGTTCTATTGCGCCGTCCGGGCGTTGGGATACGCGAACGAAGCACTGCAACCGATCTCGACCAACAGCCAGCTTGCGACCGTCACCGTCGCGGCTCGGGTCAACGCCAGCAACATGCTGGGCCATTGGATCGGTGGCACGGCCAGTCTTGCCGACACTGCGAATTATGTGGCACCCGGCGTATACGACGGCGCTATCGTCGGCGCCGGAACTTACTCCTTCACGAATGACGTGCCGCCTGGCGCTCCGTCCGGCGCACAGTCGCTCTACCTCATAAACGCTGGTGTCGCCATCAGCAATACTGTCGCCAGTGATGCTGGTTACGTGGTTGACACCTTCGATGGCAACATCAAAAACCAGTTCACCATCGCGTTCTGGGCAAAAGGGAATCCCAACAGTTGGGATCCTTGGGTGTCCAAGAATGGCGAGGGCAGTGGCTGGCAGATGCGCAAACTTGGTTGGTCTGCCGACCGGCCGACGTTCACCATGCGTGGCTCGGGTGGCGATGCTGACCCCTATCCTAGCGACGGCTTTGACCTAAGCCAGTGGCACTACTATGCGGGCACATTTGATACGACGACCGGTAACCGCACTCTGTATGTGGATACAATACTGGAGAACCAACAGACGAGCCAAACACCTTATACGGTGGCCTCCGGTTCGCGTTTAATGATTGGTGCCAGAGACAACGGCGGCATCGGCAATTACTTCAACGGTAACCTGTATGACGTGCGTATCTACGACTACGCGCTGACGCAGGGGGCGATTGCCACGCTTGGCCACTTCCGGCCGACGTTCACCTCGCAAACCACCACTGATGGCAACGGCCATCAGCAACTGGTGTTCACCTACCCCTACGGCACGCTACTTCAAGCGACAAATCTGACGGGGCCGTGGACAACGAACTCGACGGTTTCGCCAACGACGATCACCATTGATCCGACGCAACCGCAGTTGTTCTTCAAACTGAGCAATCCGTAACGCTAGTTCAGCTTGCATTTAATCAAGGCCGCGAGGGTAAACCCCTCGCGGCCCTTCTGTTGAAAGCCGGGTGAAATCCAGAAATACACCAAAGCGTCGGCGGTTTTGCACAGTCGCGCATTGCCTCGCGCCGGATAAATTAGACAATGAAGCATGAAACGAGAACGCAGCCGTAAGCAAGGGCAGCGGCCGCCGGCTGCCGGGCACCTTTCTGGCTCACCGGCGGTTTTGCCTGCCCCGCTTTCGCCCCGCCGCCAATGGCTGTTTCGCTTGCTAACGGTTGTGGTTCTGCCCCTGATTTTATTGGGTGGGTTGGAGCTTCTGCTGCGGCTGCTCGGAGTTGGGTTCGATCCGCATTTTTTCAAGCCAGCCAAGATTGGCGGCCAGGATTGTTATGTGGCCAATGCGGACTTTGGGTTAAGGTTTTTCCCGCGCAGCATGGTGCGCACTCCGCCGCCGGTGGTGATGCCGGCCGCAAAAGCGCCGGGCACTTTCCGCATTTTTATCTTTGGAGAATCCGCCGCGTTGGGGGATCCGCGCCCAAACTACGGGGCCGGAACTTACCTGGAAGTGTTGCTGGCCGAGCGTTTCCCCCAGGCCAAATTCGAGATTGTCAATACGAGCATCACGGCGATCAACTCCCATGTCATCCTGCCGATTGTCCAGGAGTGTTCCCGGCAATCAGGCGATCTCTGGCTCGTTTACATGGGCAACAATGAGATGGTCGGGCCGTTCGGTGCCGCCACGGTTTTCGGCTTGCAGGCTCCGCCCATTTGGCTGGTCAAAACTCAACTGCAATTGAAACGACTCCGCCTGGCTCAAGGGTTGCTTGAGGTCAGCCAGAAATTTCAAAAAGCCGGTTCTGGGAACGCGAGTTGGCACGGGATGGAAATGTTCATGCGGAATCAAGTGCCGCCCAGCGATCCGCGCCGGCACAGAGTCTATGACAACTTTGAGCGGAACCTCGCGGAAATCCTCCATGCCGGCCTGGCTTCCGGGGTCAAGGTGGTTCTGTCCACGGTGGCGGTAAATCTCAAAGACTGTCCGCCTTTCGGCAACCTGTCGCCGTCCGACCGCACGGCCTATGAGGAACTTTGTCAGGCGGGAACGGACGCCGAAGCGCAAGGCCGTTTCACCGCTGCTCAATCTGATTTCCAGCGCGCGACCGAACTTTCTCCACAGGCTGCCGAGGCACAGTTTCAACTGGCGACCTGTCTGTTGCATTTGACCAACGGGACGGCGGCGCGGTCGCATTTCCAGCAGGCCGTGGATACGGATACCTTGCCCTTCCGTGCCGATTCGCGGATCAACGAGAGCATTCGGGCGGCGGCGCGCAAATTCGCGGGTGAATCCCTGGCGCTCTGCGACGCCGCCGAAGTTCTGGGCACGGGCAGCCCGAACGGTATTCCCGGCGAGGAACTCTTTTACGAACATGTTCACCTGAATCCGAAGGGCAATTACGCGCTGGCTCTCGCCTGGGCCGGACAGGTGGAAAAACTCTTGAATCCCGCGCTCAAAAGCGGTGCCCGCCCGGCTTGGGCTTCGCCAGCCGAGTGCGAACAGTTGCTGGGGCTGACGGATTGGAACCGGGTTTCCATTCTCGAGGAAATCCTCCGTCGCCTTGAGCATCCGCCGTTCAGCGGTCAGTTGGACAACCGGCAACGAATCGCGCGTTTGCGGGACGAAATGGACAAATTGCAGTCCCGGCTTACGAGCGAGGCGGCGATCCCGGCGCGCGCGACGTATTTGCGGGCTTTGCGCCGGGCGCCGGACAATTTCCGTCTGCATGAGAACTACGCGGAATTTTTGGAGGCCATGCATGAGTTGAAACCCGCGATAGCGGAGCGGGAAAAAGTATGTGCATTGATTCCTTATACCTATTTTCCTTACTACACGTTGGGCATGGATCTGAAAGAGTCTGGGGCGCTCGCGGAAACACGCGCAGTGCTGCTCAAAGCCGCCGCCTTGAAGCCCGATGGCGGTGACATCCGGCTGGAAGTGGGAATCGTCTGCGCCCGGCAAGGCGAATGGGAAACGGCGCGGCAGCAACTGGAGACGGCGCGCCGGTTCAGTCCCGAAGACCCAAAGGTTCCCTTGTATTTGGGGGAAGTGCTGTGGAAGCTGGGGCGGCGCGACGATGCGCTGGCCAGTTTGCACGAGGCGAGCCAGTTGGCACCGTCGGACTGGCAACCGCATTATCGGCTGGCCGACGACTTGGCCCAGGAAGGCCGGTTTTCTGATGCCGTCTTGGAATATGAGGAAACCCTCCGCCTTAATCCCGCTCATATCAAAACGAAGCTTGGCTTGGCTGCGGCTTTGTTGAACCTCGGACGTGAACCGGAGGCAGTCCGGCAGGTGGATGAAGTTCTGGCCCGGGAGCCGGCCAATCCGGTGGCGCTGGAACTACAACGAAAGATCCGTGGCATATAATGGGTGCCTGGCCAGCGGGAGCATTTTTGTAATACTCGATTCCGAATAACACAGCATTCCTAACCCGCTTACACAAATATGCATCGACTAAGACATAAATCATCAATCAGAACGGCAGACGTTCACACCTCTGCCTCTTTTTCACTGATGCTTCAGCCCGAATAGCCCTCGACCAAATCCAACCTTGCCTTTATCCTTGCCGCACCCATGTGGACTGTTTTTCGAGAGTTTTTCCGATTTTGCGCGCGTGAGAAAAAATGGTGGCTTCTGCCATTGGTCATTCTCCTGCTCCTGCTGGCCGTCGTCCTCATCTTCGCGACCAGTTCGGGCATCGTCTGGTCACTGTATCCCTTCTGAGCTATGCCGCCGTGGCGAAATATCCTGGGAATCTCCGCCTATTACCACGATGCCGCGGCGGCATTGGTCTGCGATGGCCGCATCACCGCCGCCGCGCAAGAGGAACGCTTCACGCGCAAGAAGAACGATGCGGATTTTCCAAACCATGCCATCGCCGCCTGCCTGCGCCAGGCCAATCTCACTTGCGGCCAATTGGACGCCGTCGTGTTCTACGACAAACCCATTCTCAAATTCTCCCGCGTGCTGGAAACGTATCTGGCCGTGGCGCCCAGCGGCTGGCGGACGTTTCCCACCGTGCTGTCGAACTGGCTCGGCGAGCGGCTCGATTTGCGCGGCACCCTGCGCAAGGAACTGCCGGAACTCCGCACCGCTTGCGCCATCCTGTTTGCGGAACATCACCAGTCCCACGCCGCCAGCGCGTTCTATCCGTCGCCGTTCAACGACGCGGCCATCCTCACGATTGACGGCGTCGGCGAATGGGCGACCACCACGATTGGCCTCGGGCGCGGCGCGAAAATCCGGTTGATCGAAGAGATGCGTTTTCCCCACTCCGTCGGTCTGCTCTACTCGGCATTCACGGATTATTGCGGATTTCGCATTAATTCCGGCGAATACAAATTGATGGGGCTGGCACCCTACGGCGAGCCGAAATATGCCGGCGTGATCCGCGAAAATCTGCTGGATCTGAAACCGGACGGCTCGTTCCGGTTAAACCTGGACTACTTCAATTTTCTCGGTGGCACGACCATGACCAACGGCCGCTTTCACCGGTTGTTTGGCGGCCCACCCCGCCGTCACGAAGAACCCATCGAGCAACGGCACATGGACGTGGCCCGCTCGATCCAGATGGTTTGCGAAGAGCTGGTGCTGGGGCTGGCCCGTCGCGCGCGCGACGTGACCGGCTGCGACAATCTTTGCCTGGCCGGCGGCGTGGCGCTCAATTGCGTGGCCAACGGACGCCTCCTGCGTGAAAAAATGTTCAAGCGCCTCTGGATTCAACCGGCCGCAGGCGACGCCGGCGGCGCTCTCGGCGCGGCGCTGGCCGCATGGCACAGCCGCGAAGCGCGCACCCCGGAGGCCGATGACTCCATGCGTGGCTCGCTGTTGGGGCCCGCGTATTCCGACGACGAAATCGAAGCCATCCTCAAAAAACATAACGCCGTCCATGCCCGTTATTCGGACAATGAATTGTTGGAGAAAACCGTCCAACTGCTGGCGGATGAAAAAGTCGTGGGCTGGTTTCAGGGCCGGATGGAATTTGGTCCGCGCGCCCTCGGCAATCGCTCCATTCTCGGCGACGCCCGCTCACCGCGCATGCAATCGGTGATGAACCTCAAAGTGAAATTCCGCGAATCCTTCCGCCCGTTCGCGCCGATTGTGCGTCGGGAGCGGGTGGCGGATTATTTCGAGTTGGATGAAGATTCGCCCTACATGTTGCTGGTGGCGCCGGTTCAAACCCGTTTGCACCAGCCGTTGCCGGCGGGCACGAAAGGATTTGATCTGCTCAAAGCCGGGCGCTCGACGATTCCCGCCGTGACGCATGTGGATTATTCCGCGCGCATCCAAACCGTCTCGCGCGAGATCAATCCGCGCCTTTACGACTTGCTCCTGCGATTTGAACAAACCACCGGCTGCGGCGTTCTGGTCAACACCTCGTTCAACGTGCGCGGCGAACCGATCGTCTGCACCCCGGACGATGCTTACCGCTGTTTCATGAACACGGAGATGGATTATCTGGTCCTCGGCAATTTCATCATCGAACGCCTGGCCCAGCCCGGCGCCAAAGTCGAACGACGCGTCGCGCTGCAAGCCGATTAAATGAAACTGCACTTCAAGGAAGATCCCCGGGAATGGCGCAAGACCACGCTGATCGGCCTGATCGGCCCGGCCGTGATCACCGGAATTTTGCGCTGGCGCGGCGTGATATCCACGCGCTTTCTGATTGTGGTGCTGGCGGTGATCGCGGTGGCGGCGCTGTGCGTTTGCCTGCGGCCCCGCTGGTTCCGGGGACATTACCGGTTCACGCTCCGGCTCGGGTTTTATACCACCCAAATCGTTGGCAAGGTCGTTCTGGTGGCGCTTTTTTTCTTCATCCTGACTCCATTCGGATGGATCCTGCGACTGCTGGGCAAGGATTTTCTCCAGCTTAAATCGCCAGAAAACCAGAAAACTTTTTGGCATCCGGCCAGACAAGACAGTTCACTTGATCATCTGTATTAACCGTTATGAGCGGGAAGAAAACCAAGAGAAAGGCCGCCAAAGAAACGGTCGCGCCATTATCCCGGCGCAAATTGTGGCAATTCCGGCTGATGGCCTTGATCGGCGTGCCGCTGCTTTTATTGGGCCTGTTGGAATTAGTCCTCCGGCTTTCCGGTTTTGGATATTCAACCGCGTTTCTGCTGAAGTCAGTCAACCAGGGCGAAAACACGTTCGTGCAGAACAACCAATTCGGCTGGCGTTTTTTTGGACCGCGCGCGGCCCGCCTGCCGGACGCGACGTCCATCCTGCGGGAGAAACCGCCCGGCACGATTCGGATTTTTGTCTTCGGCGAATCGGCCGCCTACGGTGATCCGCAACCGCGCTTCGGCTTGCCCCGCATGTTGGAAGCCATGCTTCAGTTGCGTCATCCCGACAAGAAGTTTGAGGTGGTCAACGCCGCCATGACCGGCATCAATTCGCACGTCATCCTGCCCCTGGCCCGCGACTGCGCCAATGCCGGCGCGGACGTTTGGGTGATTTACATGGGGAACAACGAGGTGGTCGGGCCGTTCGGTGCCGGGACGGTCTTTGGCAGTCAAACGATGCCGCTGCCCTTGATCCGCGCCGGACTCGCGCTCAAAACGACCCGGATCGGCCAAAGTTTCGACGCATTGCGGCGAGCGGCGCAGAAGGACGCCGCTGGCAGCGGTGCCTGGCAGGGCATGGCGATGTTCGTAAAATATAAAGTGGCCGGTTCCGATCCGCGCCTCGGCGCGGTCTATGAAAATTTCGGGCAAAATCTGAAAGATATCATCGCCGCCGGCCAAAACAGCGGCGCGAAAATCGTGTTAAGCACGGTGGCGGTGGACTTGAAGGATTGCGCCCCGTTCGCATCGCTGCACCGCTCCGATCTTTCGGAATCCCAGATGAATGAGTGGAACCGCCTCTTTGACGCCGGCGTGAAAGCCCAGACGAGCGGGGACTTTCATCAGGCGGCCACCGACTTCGCTCAAGCGGAACGGATTGACGATCGCTTTGCGGAATTGTGTTTTCGCCGCGGCCAATGCGTCTTGGAATTGAATGACATTGCGGGAGCCCAAAGGGAATTTATCGCCGCCCGCGATCTGGATGTCTTGCGTTTTCGATGTGACAGCCGGCTCAATGAAATCATCCGGCAACAGGCGGCGGGCGATGTGGCGCTGGCCGACAGTGACCGGGCGCTGGCGGAGGCAAGTCCAGACGGCATCCCCGGCACCGTTTTTTTTCATGAACATGTTCATCTCACATTTGAGGGCAACTACGTGCTTGCCCGCGTCATCGCGGAGAAGGTGGAAAAAATGTTGGCGCTGTCAGAAAATGCACCGTGGCCGGACATTGCCCAATGTGCGCAACGCCTCGGCTACACGTCGCGCGATACCCAACTGGCCTGGTCAGAAATTCGCGGGCGGCTGGGGGACGTTCCCTTTACGTTTCAAGCCAACCACGACGAGCAAATGCGCCGGCTGACCGATGCCGCGCGCAAATTGCCGCCGCCCAATTCAGCCGCGTCGCTTCGCGAAGCTCAATCCGCCGCCGAGGCCGCGCTCGCGGGGTGGCCCGATGATGCCGTGCTGTGGGAGCAGTTGGGTGAAATCAAGCAAGCGGCGGGAGATTATGCCGGGGCGGCGGCGGCGGCTCAACATTCGTTGGACCGGGTGCCCAGCAGCGCCAGTTGCTGGATGCTTTCGGGCCTGCTGCTGGCGCAGGAAAAGAAATACGAGGAAGCCGCCGCAGTGTTTCAGCATGTCTATGCGCTTGATCCGATGGCCGTTTGGGCCAGGGACAATCGCGCTACGTGCCTGGAACTGCTGGGGCGCCGCGACGAGGCGGTCATCGAGTTCAAACGCGCCTTGGCGCTGAAACCGGATTATGGCACGGGCTGGCTGGCGCTGGGGCAACTCTATGAAGAAATGGGGCGCACCAACGACGCGGCACAATGCTTCAACCAGGCGTTGACCAATCGCGTCAACCAAATGGAGGATCTGGCCCATCTGGCGCGTTTTTGCGCCAGCCGCCATTGGTTTGAACTGGCCGTCACCAATTTTGCTGCTGCCATTGCGCTTAGCCCGTCGGATCCCAGCTTGCGCATGGATGCTGGGGGGGCGCTGACGGCCCTCGGGCGACATGACGAAGCGGTGCAACAATACCTGGCGGCCGTTGAACTGGCACCCGAGCAGGTGCAAGCGCACATGCATTTGGGGGTTGCGCTTGGCCGGCTGAAGCAGCCCGCCCCGGCCGAGCATGAGTTTCGCCAGGTTCTACGCCTTGATCCCAATTCTATTCAGGCGCGGGTGAACTTGGGCATCGCCTTATACGAACAGGAAAAGCTGGATGATGCCCGCAAACAATTTGAGGACGTGCTTCAGCGCAACCCCAATGATGCAACCGCCCTGCGTTATGCCCCGCTTTTGCGGAACCGGACGTCTCCAGCGGCACCATGAATGGCGAACGCCTTTCATCCAGTGCGCAACACGGGCGTTTTTCGCTCGTGGTGCTGGCGTTGCTATTTTTAAACATCGTTATTATTGACGACATGCCGTGGGTGCGTGTTTGGACAATACTTGCGCAAATGATGAGCCACTGATTGGCGGCGCAAACATTAGTAGTGTCGCCGCATGGATCGCAAATTTGAATTTAAAAATGAAAACCATTGCACTCCTTCGCATCCTTGTTGCTGGCGCGTGCGCCGTATTGCTGGCCACGCAGCTTTCCGCCGCCGAATCGCCGCGCGAACATCTTTCGCTCGACGCCGGCTGGAAATTCCATCTGGGCGACGACTGGCCGGACGCGCTGGTTCTCATGAACTCCGGCACCGGTGGCGGACCCGCGTCGGAAAAGTTTTCGGATTCTTTTTGGCGCACTGTCAACGTGCCGCATGATTGGGCGGTGGAACTGCCGTTCGATTGGGCCGCCGATGGCAGCCACGGTTTTCACGCGCTCGGCGTGAAATATCAGACGAACAGCATCGCCTGGTATCGCCGCACGTTTGATCTGCCGAAGGACGACGAGGGCAAGCGCATCTGGCTGACGTTCGACGGCGTGTTCCGCGACGCGACGGTGTGGGTGAACGGCTGGTGCGTGCGGCATCACGAGGGCGGTTACTATCCGTTCCGCGAGGACATCACGGACGTGGTGCATTATGGCGGCAAGAACACCATCGCCGTGCTGGTGGACGCGACGAAAGTCGAGGGCTGGTTCTACGAAGGCGCGGGCATTTACCGCCACGTCTGGCTGGACAAGACCGCGCCGGTGGCCATCGCGCCGGATGGGATTTTTGTTTGGTCAGATTTCACGAATAACTTGCCAAAAGGTCCGGCGAAAATTCACGCCGTATTTACCTTGGTTTTCCATGCCCCTGACTACGGTAAGCTAAAAGTCTCGAATCGAATTTACAGTCCTGACGGACATCTGATTGATAGCGGCTGGGAATCTTGGGAAAGTCGAAACGTTGGGGAAATACTTGAAGGATCCGTTCTATCTGGAGACACCGACCTGCGTGTCAGTTCTCCCGAACTATGGTCTCCGGAATCGCCAAAACTTTACAAACTTATCACAACAGTTTTTGCCGAAGATAAAATTGTTGACCAAAAAGAAACCGCCTTCGGCATCCGCACCGTGGGCTTTGACGCGACGAACGGCTTTTTGCTGAACGGCAGGCATTACGAGCTTTACGGCACCTGCAATCATCAGGATCACGCCGGTGTCGGCGCGGCGATTCCCGACGCGTTGCAGGAGTTTCGCGTGAAGAAATTGAAGGAGTTCGGCTGCAACGCGTATCGCATGTCGCATAATCCGCCCACGCCGGAATTGCTCGATGCCTGTGACCGGCTCGGCATGCTGGTCATGGATGAGAGCCGTTTGATGGGCAGCGATTCGGCGAACCTGAAAAAGTGGGACGATCAAATCCGCCGCGACCGCAATCATCCGAGCGTCGCGATGTGGTGCATCGCCAATGAGCAGTTCATGGTGCAGGACACGCCGCAAGCCGCGAGCGTCGCACACACGATGCAGGACTACGTCAAGCAGCTCGACCCGACGCGCCCCGTCACCTACGCCTCGCCGGAAGACGACGTATTCCGCGGCATCAACTCCGTCATCGAAGTGCGCGGCTGGAATTATCATTACGGCCCGCAAATGGATCGCTATCACGCGGCGCATCCGACGCAGCCGAATTTTGGCAGCGAGCAGGCCAGCGTCGTCGGGACGCGTGGCATCTACACGAACGACCATTCGGCCGGTTACGTTGCCGCTTACGATCTCGTTTGGCCGGGTTGGACCACGACCGCCGAAAGCTGGTGGAGTTTCTTCGCCGACCGGCCGTGGCTTTCCGGCGCATTCGTCTGGACCGGTTTTGATTATCGTGGCGAGCCGACGCCGTATTGGTGGCCGTGCGTCAATTCGCACTTCGGCATTCTCGACACCTGCGGTTTTCCGAAGGACGCTTTTTATTACTACCAATCGTGGTGGACGACGAACACCGTGCTGCACCTCGCGCCGCACTGGAACTGGCCCGGTCGGGAAGGCCAGGAAATCCTCGTTCAAGCCTTCAGCAATTGCAAACAAGTGGAGCTCTTCCTGAACGGGGCTTCGCTCGGAAAACAAACGATGCCGCCAAATTCAAAATTGAGCTGGCAGGTGAAATACGCGCCGGGAACGTTGAGCGCGAAAGGTTTTGACGCCGCGGGTAACGTCATCGCCGAAACCAAGGTGGAAACCACCGGCGACGCCGCGCAAATTCAACTGACGCCGGATCGCAAAACTATCAACGCCGACGGCGCGGACGTGTCGGTATTCACCGTTTCGGCCGTGGACGCGCAAGGCCGTGTTGTTCCCGTGGCACAAAACACAGTTCATTTTTCCGTCGAAGGCGCGGGCGGCATCATCGGCGTGGGCAACGGCGATCCGAGTTGCCACGAACCGGACGTGTATGTTCCCACCGCGCCCTCGCACAACGTTCCGGTGGACAAATGGCGCTGGGAGATTGGGAAAATTTCCAAGAGCCACGAGGCGATTCCCGAATACGCGAATGATTTTGATGACTCCGCCTGGAAAACCATCAGCGGCGGCGGACCGACCATCGAAACGCCGGACACGGCGGCGATTTATCGTGCGCACGTCAGGCTGACGGAGGAAGATTTGAAAGGTGAAGGCGCGATGATTTGCTTTAGCGGCTGCGACGACGAAGGTTGGTATTTTGTGAACAACCAGTTCGTCGGAGAATCGCACGACTGGCAGGCGCAGCCGATTTTCGATGCGAAAAAATATCTCCACGTTGGCGACAATGTCATTGCCGTGGGCGTGTATAACGGCGTTGCCCAAGGCGGATTGAATCCCAATGTGAACGTGCAGATTGTCGGTCATGTCACTGCCGCGCCGTGGTCGCGCAGCCTGTTCAACGGCCTGGCGCAAGTCATCGTGCAATCCACGAAGGATGCCGGCGAAATCAAATTGGCGGCCACCGCCAACGGCCTCGCGCCGGCGACGGTCAATGTGCAAACCAAACTTAGCGCGCCGCGCCCATCGTTGCCGTGAGATTGAGAATCGCTTCACTCTGCGCAATGGCGGTGTGCTCCGCGTGCCTTTGCGGTGCGCAGCCGTATTTCGTTTCGCCGGCGGGTGACGATGCGAATCCTGGCACGCTGGAAAAACCGTTCGCGACGCTGCAGCGCGCGCAACAGGCGGCGCGCCAGCAGCACGGCGACGTTTTCCTGCGCGGCGGCACTTACTATCTGTCCGCGTCGCTCGTGTTCATCGCGCAAGATTCCGGCACGAAGGACGCGCCGTTGGTGTTCCAGAATTATCAGAATGAAAAGCCAGTCATCAGCGGCGGCATCAAGCTCGACAATCTAAACTGGCAGCTGTTCACGAATGGAATTCTTCAGGCGCAAGTTCCGGTGGATTTGCAAACGGAGGAAATTTTCATCAACGGCGAGCGGCAGGTTTTGGCGCGTTATCCGAACTTCGACCCGAAGGCGCAATACTTCGACGGCTTTGCGGCAGACGCCATTTCCAAGGAGCGGGCAGCGCGCTGGGCGAATCCGGTCGGCGGTTATTTTCACGCGATGCACCCGGCGTTGTGGGGCGATTTCACTTGGCTCATCACCGGCAAAGACACGAACAATCATGTGCAACTTGACGGCGGCTGGCAGAACAACCGTGGCGCGGCGGCGCACGAGAAAATCCGCTTCGTGGAAAATATCTTCGAGGAACTGGACGCGCCCGGCGAATGGTTTCTGAATTCCAAAACCCACACGCTATATTTTTATCCGCCCGCCGGACTCGATTTGAAAAACGCCGTGGTGGAGGCCACGCGCCTGCGAACGCT
This sequence comes from uncultured Verrucomicrobia subdivision 3 bacterium, assembly GCA_903850425.1. Classification (GTDB taxonomy): domain Bacteria; phylum Verrucomicrobiota; class Verrucomicrobiia; order Limisphaerales; family UBA11358; genus UBA11358. The sequence goes on from CAINLR010000193.1 coordinate 57,850, forward strand.
GGTGGAATTTCGCGGCGACGAGGCGCATCCGGTGAAGTGGATCACGCTTTGCGGACTCACTTTCCGCCAGGCGGCGCGCACGGTGATGGATACGCGCGAACCACTGCTGCGTTCCGATTGGGCGATTTATCGCGGCGGCGCGATCTTCTTCAACGGTGCGGAGGATTGCGCGCTGGAAGACAGCTTCATTGATCAAGTCGGTGGCAATGCGGTTTTCGTCAACAATTACAATCGCCTCGTCACCATTCGCGGAACGCAGATTGCCAAGGTGGGCGCGAGCGGGATTTGTTTCGTCGGCGATCCGCAAGCCGCGCGCAGTCCGTTGTTCAACTACAATCAAACTCATAAACTTCCCGAGATTGACCGCACGCCCGGGCCGAAGAGTAACAATTATCCGGCGGATTGCCTCGTGGATGATTGTCTGATTCATCTGACCGGCCGCGTGGAGAAACAAACCGCCGGCGTGGAAATTGATCTCGCGGAAAACATGATTGTGCGCCACTGTTCGATCTACGACCTGCCGCGCGCCGGCATCAACATCGGCGACGGCTGCTGGGGCGGACACGTCATCGAGTGGTGCGACATTTTCGACACGGTAAAGGAGACCGGCGATCACGGCTCGTTCAACTCGTGGGGACGCGACCGTTTCTGGCGGCCCAACATCGGCGAAGTTAACGCGTGGGTGAAGCAAGCTCCCGAATTGCCGCTGCTCGACGTGGTGAAACCCATCGTCCTTGCCAACAATCGCTGGCGCTGCGATCACGGCTGGGACATTGACCTCGACGACGGATCGTCCAATTACATCATCACGAACAATTTTTGCCTGCACGGTGGCATCAAGAATCGCGAGGGCTTTCGGCGCATCGTCGAAAATAATGTCATGGTGGACAACGGCTATCATCCGCACCTTTGGTATGTCGAGTGTGGTGACGTTTTTCGTCGGAATATCGTCTGGACGGCGTATCGGCCGGCTAACATGCCCCAGCCACCGTGGGGCTTGGAAATGGATCGCAACCTGGTGCAAAATTCAGGCGCGGCGATGAGCGCGCCTGCGACGCAGTTGCAGCAACAAAGCGGGCGCGATGAACATTCCATCGTGGCCGATGCGCAGTTCGTTGATCCGGCCCACGGGGATTATCGCGTGAAAGACGGCTCGCCCGCTCTGGCACAGGGCTTTGTCAATTTCCCAATGGACCAGTTTGGCGTGCAGAAGCCGCAACTCAAAGCCATCGCACGCACGCCGCAATTGCCGCAGCCAAAGATATTCGCAAGTGCAATCACCGCGCGCGACACGACGCCCGTGAAATGGCTTGGTGCCAGAGTTCGTAACATTGCCAACGAAGGCGAAATGTCCGCATTCGGTTTGTCCGGCGTGACGGGCGTTTTGGTGCTCGACGTTCCGGCGGATTCAGCCTTGGCCAAGACCGGGCTGCAAATGAACGACGTCATTCTTTCCGTCAACGGCGGAAAGACGGCGGACACAGCGGCGTTGCTGCGGCAAGCGCCAGCTTTGCCCGCCGGCAGTTCCTTGCAAATCAGAATTTCTCGCGATCAAAAGGAAATGGTTGTCCAATTGACTCTGTGAAACACACATTTTGACCAATGAAATTGTTATTTCGACAAAACGCCAACATTACAAAAGCATTGACGGCAGGTTTTTTAATGCTCCTGGTTTTGGCTCGCGGGCAAACGCCCGTGAACACCAGCACCACCGTGCCCGCGCCGATCCCTTTCGCCACGGAGCAGGTGATCCACGCAGGCGATTCCCCCGCCGTCATCGCCGAAAAGGCGGCGAAGGTTTTGCCGCGTGCAAATCAAACCGATTGGATGCGGCTGGAACGGACGTTTTTTCTGCACTTTGGTGTGAACACGTTCAATCAAGTCGAGTGGGGCACGGGCCGCGAAGACGCTTCGATTTTCAATCCGACGGAACTCGACGCAAACCAATGGCTGAATGCCGTGACGAATTTTGGCGGTAAGATGATTGTGCTCGTCTGCAAGCATCACGACGGCTTTTGTTATTGGCCTTCCCGCTACACGCCGCATACGGTTGCGGCAAGTCCGTGGCGTGATGGGAAAGGCGATGAAGTTCGCGATGTGGCCAATGCCGCGAAGGCGCACGGCGTCAAGCTCGCCGTTTATCTGTCGCCGGCTGATCTTTATCAACTGCGGACGAATCCGAAAAACCCGGCAGGCTATTATGGCAACGGCAGCAGCAATCTGCTCTCCGTCATCCCCACCGATCCCGCGAGTTTCCAGAGCGATCCCGCCAGGGGGCGTGCGCCGACGCCGGGTTTCACGAATTTCACTTACGTTGTGGACGACTATAATCGTTACTTTCTGAACCAGCTTTACGAATTGCTGACGGAATACGGGCCGATTGGCGAAGTCTGGTTTGACGGCGCGAATCCCGATCCGAGCGTCCATGAAACTTACAATTACGAGGCATGGTTTGATTTGATTCGTCAGCTTCAACCCGGCGCGATCATTTTCGGTAAAGGGCCGGATGGTCGTTGGGTGGGTAATGAAAGCGGCGTGGGCCGCACCACGGAATGGAGCGTGATTCCGTTGCCGACATCACCCGATAAGTTCACCTGGCCGGACATGACGGGCGGCGACCTTGGCAGCCGCGCGAAGTTCACGGCTGGTTCACATCTCTGGTGGTATCCGACGGAAGTAAACACCACCATGCTCCAGAACAATGCGTGGTTTTGGGCGCGCAATAAACATCCGCGCACTGTCACGCAGTTGGTGGACATCTTTTACACATCCGTCGGACGCAACGGAAATCTCATCCTGAATCTCTCTCCCGATAAACGCGGTCTCGTTCCCGACAATCAACTCGACGCGTTGAATAAGACGGCGCAGATCATCAATGAAACCTTCGCCACTAATCTCGCTGCTGGTGGCAAAGTCACCGCTGACACCTCGAACGCCGCGAACGCCGCGGCGCTCGCGCTCGATGGAAATCTCGACACTTGGTGGGAAGCCGCGCCCGGCCAGACCAACGGCACGGTGACGCTCACGCTGCCAAAGGCGGTTACGTTCGACGTCGTCTCGTTGCAGGAAGCCGTGGATCATCGCGGGCAGCGAATTGAATCCTTTGCCATCGAAATATGGGATGGCTCGGCGTGGCGCAACGCCGAGAAAATCCAGTCCGACGATCTCACCACCATCGGTCATCGTCGTTTGATCCGTTTCAAAGCGCCGGTGACGACCGACCGGATGCGCATCCGCATCACTAGTTCGCGCCTCGAACCGACACTCGCCGAGTTGGGCCTTTTCAAGCAATCCGTTACGACTTTGCCGCCGACGATTTCCGACCGCAGCACCAACGGCACCGTGAGCCTGAGCAACCTTGCCGGCAACACGATGGTTTACACCGTGGACGGTAGCGCGCCGACGACCAGCTCGGCCATTTACACTGCGCCCATCACATTGCCGATGGATCGCAGCGTCACGGTGCGCACCGCGAGTTTGTTGCTCAATGGCCAGCTTGGCATCGAGGGTTCGCGCATTTTCGCCGGCCTTATGCCCATCGGCTGGAAGGTCATCAGCGTGGACAGCGAAGAAACTGCGGGCGCAGACAACTCCGCTGCCCGCGCAATTGACGGTGATTCATCCACGTTTTGGCACACGCGCTGGAATGCCGACCAGCATCAGCCGCATTCCATCACCGTGGACATGGGCAAAACGAATCGCATCGCCGGCTTCACTTATCTGCCGCGCCAGGATGGATTGCTCAACGGCGTGGTGGAAAAATATCGCTTTGAAACGAGCGCCGATGGCGCGACTTGGACGACGAACATCGCGGATGGTTCTTTCGCCAACATTCAAAATAACCCGTCGCTTCAGGAAATCAGCTTCGCGCCGGTGAGCACCCGTTACTTTCGCTTCACCAGCTTGCAAGCCATCTGGAACAGCGGTTGGACGAGCGCGGCGGAAATCTCGGTCTTGCCCGCTGGCCGGAGTAATGACTAACGGCGCGACTATTGTCGTTAAAACTGACGATTGTTGGCTTTGATGATTTGCAGTAGATAATATCAATGTCTTCCTTTGCGAGCATGATTTGCATGCCGATTTTCCGCCAAATGATCGGCCCGCTGTGGTTCGTGGTGCGACTTCTCGCCATCGGGCTGGCGGGCGTTTTGCACGCGCAAACGCTTGCGAACCTTGGTGCTGCCGCGCCAAGCCCGGGCACGAACGACATTTACCAACTCTCGATAAGTGGCAACACGACGTTTCCAGACGGGATCAATTACTTCACCGACAACAATCCACCGGTCGGTCAGAAATTTACCACCGGGACGAACGCGACGCGTCTCACGTCGGTCGCCATCAAGACAGCGGGATTGAACTCCGGCGGCGGCTACGGCACGCCCGCGACCACGCCGACCTATTACCTGCGCATCTATTCGATCAGCAACACCACGGCGACTTTCCTGACTGCCTTCAGCGCGCCGAACCCCGGTTTCACCGATGGCAATTGGCTGAAATGGAGCGGGCTGAACGTGCCGCTCGGCACGAATCGGACGTATGCGTTCACCTTCGGCATCAAGCCGAGCGGCGGCGGCTGGGCGGCGCTGGCCGTGGCTGCGAACGCTTACGCAGGCGGTGAAATCGTGACCATTCCCACCGCCGGCGGCACCGTCACCGCCGGCGGCAGTCACAGCTTTGATGCGGTGTTCGCTCTGGGGCTGCAACCAGTGGCCACCAACATCCCCGCCAACATGCCGCTGCCCATGCCTACCTACGGATGGAATTTGGGAAATACGATGGAAGCTACGTGGGGTGTGCCGAATCGGACCGCCGCGCCGTTTTACACGGCTGCCAACGCGGGGTTCAACGCCGTCCGCATCCCGGTCGCGTGGGATTTCAATGCCACCACCAACATCAGTGGCGGCATCACCAACTATCCGATCAATCCCGCTTTCATGGCGCAGGTCAAACAGGTGGTGGATTGGGCGCTCGACGCGGGAATGTATGTCATGATCAACGATCACTGGGACGACGGTTGGCTGGAAAGCAACATCACCACCAACGTGGATCCAGTCATCAATGCGAAGATGAAATCCTACTGGACCCAGATCGCCACCGCTTTTGCCGGATACGACAATCATCTGTTGTTTGCCGGAGCGAACGAGCCAAACGTCAACAGTCCTGCGGACATGACCACCTTGATGTTTTACTACCAGACTTTTGTGAACGCAGTGCGCGGCAGCGGCGGCAATAACACCAATCGCTGGTTGGTGCTGCAAGGCGGTGGGGATACCACCTGGCTGAATGCCTTGCCGACAGACCCAACCCCGAATCGTCTGATGGTGGAGTATCATTGCTACTCGCCAGCCCAGTTCGCGATTTTGTCGAGCGATGCATCGTGGGGAATTGTGCAATATTTTTGGGGGCCGGCTTACCATTACGCGGGCGACCCGACTCGCAACTGCGTCGCGCCTGAAGAAGGGGCCATTGACGCAGGCTTCCAACAACTGACGGATCAATACGTCAGCAAAGGCATTCCGGTATTGGTGGGTGAGTTCGGGGCCGCCTCGAAGCCATCGCTTGCCGCAACCAACGCCACGGAGTCAGCGTGGAATCGCGCTTCCTCGTATTACTGGCACAAGTATGTTGGCGAATCCGCCCGCGCTCACGGACTCAGTCCGTTTTTTTGGAGCACTCCCGGCACTCCATTTGATTGGACCTCCGGCGCAGTAAATGACGCACAACTTATTTCCGTTTTGACCGGCGGAGTCGCGCCGCCGCCGCCGAACGGGGCTCCTTACGCCGCGTCCGGCCTCGCCGCCACGGTCAGCAACAACAATGTGATTTTGTCCTGGACTGCTGGCAGCGGAGCGACCAACTACAGTCTTTACCGGGCGAACGAATCCGGCTACGAAAGTGCCATTGCGCCATTCGTTACCGGCGTCACCAGCACAAACTACACGGATACCAATCTCAACAGCGGCACGACTTATTATTACCAGGTGGTTGCGGTCAACGGCTCCGGACCTTCAGGTTTTTCGACCGAAGCTTACGCAACGACTACCGGCGTGAACCCGGACTCGGCGCAATTCAATTTTGAAACCGACCCGCAGCGTTGGTTTGGCGGCGGCGGCATCATCGCGGGAATTGCGACTTCACCGGAGCAACACTATGCAGGCAATCAGTCGCTGGCCGTGAATATCAACAGCACGAACGCGAACTCATCGTCGGTATCGGTTGGCGATGTCGCGGTTCTGCCGGGCATGACGATTACCTTTCGGGTCTGGATTCCGAGCGGTCATAAAATCGCCAACCTCCAGCCTTACTTGCAGGACAAGAATTGGGGCTGGGCCAGCAGTTGGTATGGCAGCTTCACACCCAACGCTTGGAACACACTTGCCTTGACAGTGCCAGCCAATGCCGTGGCGCCGTTTCATAATCTCGGCATTCAGTTTAACATCAGCGCCGGCTGGACGAATACCTGCTACATTGATTCTATTTCATGGAATACTCCTGCGCCAGATTTCAGCTTAGCGGCGAGTCCAACCAGCCTGACCCTGAATGGCGGAACGAACGTCACGAGCACGATCGCGGTGGCAGCGACCAATGGCTTGAACGCAGTTTACACGCTGAGCATAAGCAATCTTCCGAGCGGAGTCTCAGCCACGTTCGCCACGAATGTTATTACCGGTGGGGCGACCGCGCTGACGCTCACGGCTTCCAACAGCGTCACCTCCGGCACAACGAACGTGACTGTCATTGCCAGCGCTGGAGTGATCAGTCACGCGAAGACCATCGCCCTCACGCTGAATGCGGTCACGCAACCCAACACACCGCCGGTGTGGGCGGCCATCACCAACCGGACGGTGAACGTCGGTCAGACTGTCGCCTTCATGGCCAGCGCCACAGACACCAACCAGCCACCGCAGACGCTGACCTTCGCGCTGCTCGCCGGCGCTACGAATGCAACGCTGAACACCAACAGCGGCGCGTTTTCCTTTCGCCCACTCGTCACGCAGGCGAATTCGACTAACAGTTTCATGCTTAAAGTTGCTGACAACGGCACGCCCAGCATGACCGCAACTCAGAGTTTCTTGGTTGTGGTAAATCCGCTCGTCTCGCCGTCGGTCAACAATGTTTCCGTGACGGGCGGCCAGATTGGCTTCAACATCAGCGGTCAGAGCGGGCCGGATTATGCGATTGAAACCTCGACCAACCTCACGCAATGGAGCAACGTTTTCATCACGAATTCGCCCGTGCTGCCGTTCAACTGGACGGACACAAATTTCCTCCAGCCGCAGCGTTTTTACCGTGTCAAACTCGGCCCGCCGCTGCCGTGAGATTCCATGGCGGAAAGAAATTTGCGCCGCCTCGCCCTCACTGTTAGGTTCTGACCGAACCGAATTTTGTTCCGCACACCGGCATAGTGAAAACTCACGACAATCTTTCCAGGCTCGTTCAGGCTAAAGTAAAGCCCGTGAACATCACTGTTTCCATCGTGGAGGATGACGCGCCGGCGCGCGGCATTTTAGCCGAGTGGGTGCGCGGCGCGGATGGCTTGAAATGCGTTGGCGTGCATGACTGCGCGGAAAGCGCGCTCGCCGCCCTGCCGCAAGAAAATCCCTCGGTCGTGCTGATGGACATCAACATGCCCGGCATGAGCGGCATCGAATGTGTCCGCCGCCTCAAGCCGCAGATGCTGGACACGCAGTTCGTGATGCTCACCGTGTATGAAGACCCGGACCATATTTTCAAGGCGTTGACGTCCGGTGCCAGCGGATATCTCCTCAAGCGCACGCCCCGGGCGGAACTGTTCGCCGCGATCAAGGATGTCCACGCCGGCGGCTCGCCGATGAGCAGCAACATCGCGCGCAAAATCGTCCAGTCGTTCCAAAGATTCAACACCTCGCCAACCGAAACCGAAAACCTCTCGCCGCGCGAACGCGAAGTGCTGGAATTGCTCGCGCGCGGCTATCTCTACAAAGAAATCTCCGATTCGCTGCACATCAGCGTGCCGACAGTCAACTCGCACATTCGGCGCATCTACGAAAAGTTGCACGTCCGCTCGCGTTCGCAGGCCGTCGCCAAGTTCACCCACATCCCCAACCCCGCCGTCGCCGAATAAAGGACGTTTCAAGTTGTTTGCGGCGGAATTTGGCGGGCAAGCTTTGCACTATGAAAGAGCAGTAACAGGCTTGCCCATTTTATTTTATGTTCTCGCCGTGGCCGTTTCAAAGTCAAAATCAGATGAATATTGAACGTGGTTTGCGTCGGACTCGGTTTAGATCAAATCGCCGAGTTAATTGGGAGACCATTTTTTGGAAAAAGTGGGTGACACATTTTGGTTAGGGCGAACAGCGATCATTCTCCTGGCTGCGGCCGGGCAGGAAAACATTGCGATTGCCGCCCGACTTAAGCTCACCCGTCAAAGGGCCGCGCGGTGGCGGGATCGGTATGCCGCGCAGGGTTTGGCGGGGATTGCCACGGACGCACCCTGTTCCGGGCGCATCCCGAAGATCTCTTCTGCCAGCAAGCAGCAGGTGGTAAAAAGGACGCTGGCGGAAACGCCGCCAGCGGCCACTCATTGGAGTCGCAGCACCATGGCCTCGGCCAGCGGATTAAGCGATTCGACCGTCGGCAGGATCTGGAAGGCGCACGGCTTGAATCCGCATTTAAGCTGCCCTTTCAAACTCTCCAACGACAAACCCTTCGCCGAAAAACTGGAAGCCATCGTGGGGCTCTATCTGAACCCACCGGAACCTGCGGTGGTTTTTTCCTGTGATCAAAAAAGCCAGATTCAGGCATTGGATCGCACCCAGCCAGGACTGCCGCTCAAGAAGGGACGCGCCGCGACCCTGACCCACGACTACAAACGAAACGGGACGACCTCGCTGGTTGCGGCACTAAACATTGCCACCGGAAAAGTAACCAGCACCTGCCTGAAGCAGCATCGGCACCAGGAGTGGATCCGTTTTCTTAATCTGGCCAAAGCCGCCGCGCCTGCGGAGCGGCAAGTCCATGTGATCTGCGACAATTACGCCACCACACTAGTGTTGTGTTCTCGAATACAGTGGACATAACATGATATTTGTTTAAACTGGGTGCATGGCAAGACCCATACGCGGTTTGGAACTGGATTCGGATCAACGCACGGCGTTGGAAGCGTCGGTGCGGGCACCAACGAC
>CAINLR010000194.1 GCA_903850425.1 uncultured Verrucomicrobia subdivision 3 bacterium
AACCTCTTTTAATTGCTGTTTCAACATATTCAATTCCCCAAAGCCGCGACCAAATAAATCGATGCGATTGATCACCCCAACGTCAGACTTTCAGGAGCGTTTGAAAGTGTCAAACAATCTGCCGAATCCGTCCAGCTGTCATTTTTTGGAATCTCTGCAAAAGCCGCGCGCAGCGCGGTGTAGCGTCCGGCCTATGGCCGGAATTCACCGGTTTGCCGCGTTGCGATCGAGCCACAGGCTCGACACTACACCTTTGGCAGAGATTCATTTCTAATTGCTTTTGACGGACTCAACTTCGTAACGCCGGGCATCAGCTGGCTTACATATAGCAATTCTTCACAACCTTGGGACCGATAGGGCGCGTTGCTCCGTGCGCGCCGCCCTGGCGAATCAGAACAATTTCGTTGGCAAACAAGCGGCGGGCAGAGGACTGTCCGCCCTGCCAGTTAATGTGCCAGTGTTGAATTTCACTGCTATAGTAGACAATCAAAACATAGGCCCATCGGCTGGGTGAAGCGGGCAGACATGCCCCGCCGGTCTTTGCAGACCGCCATACGACAGCTTTCGAAGCCATCGCCGAACGGTAAAAGCGACCAGAACAGTCAATCCCAGCAGTGTCATGGCCGCGATTTGATCCGGTTCCGGCACGGCCGCGGTCGTTGTCAGGTTCAGGCTCCAATTTTGCAATACGGCCTGTCCGCCACCCTGCGACAGATCGGCAACAAACAATGTCCATTCCCCATTCGCTGACCGACCATCGAAAATTGACAGGCTCACGATCGGGCGGTAGGTCCCCGTCAATAGCGCGCCCGGCGTCTCGAACGTGTCATTGATGCCGCCCGGTGCCGCATCCGACAGGGTGATGTTCATGCCCGACCCACCATAGCCGAACGGATCACTGCCCGTCACGCCCGGTTGACTGAAGAGTGTCACCGTGATGCCGTTCGGCGACTGCAAATATGCATGCAAATCGCCATTGTAACCCCCGCTCACATTCAATCCCACGGTAAGGCCCGAGACCAAGCCGCCAGTGGGCAGGCCGCTGACCGAACCGACGGAGGTCACACCCACGGGATTGCCATCCGGGATAAGGCTGTTCACCGTGAAAGAATAATCACCACGCGCGACAACCGTCCCCAGCGCCGTTGCCAGGATTCCTATTAATGTTCGCGGTTTCATAAATCGTTATTCAGATGTCATCATCACATCTCATCACGGGGACCAGGACAACCGATAATAAGCCGAGCCGGGCGCGATGCCGCCCAAATCGCCAAAGCCGTCAGTGTAATTGAAAAGGCCACTCGGCGCATTAGTGGTCCAGATCGTCACCCAACTGACCAGATTGGTAGAACGCTGCACATTGAATGTGTAACCAGAATTGCCGGCAAATTTCACGGTCACAGCACCGCCGCCGGAAGGCATGATGCCCGTGGTCTGCCCAAAGAGCGGACTGGTGGAGACCACGATGTCTATATAGAAGTAGTTGGTTCCGCCTTGATCGTCACTAATGGCGCAGACGATCTGGTCGTTCTGATTCGGCGTTTTTGGAACGCCAATGTAAGCGCTGTTCGTGATGGCATAAGAGCCATCGGGTTGGGTTGTGACGTTTATGCGATACACCGCCACGCTGTTGGTGGTCTTCAAGCTGATGGACATCAACCTCACTGGATCGCCGTCGGGGTCGCTCCAGTTGGTCGCCAAATCAGCCAGCGGAATCTTCAAGCTGATTCCCGCCGATCGCGCGACGCTCATGGTCATCGCCGTCGGCGGATGATTGGTCACGGTTTGGATGAGATTTGTGCTAGCCGGGAGGTAATTGCCGTCGCCGGTGTAGAAAGCCACGATGCTATTCGTCCCGGCGCGCGGAAGATTCGTAAGGACCAGACTGGTCGCGCCGCCATTGGCCGCGCCGTTCGTGCTGAAGGCCACACCGTTGGCGCTGAAAACGACATTGCTGCCCGCGCCAACCGGCAGGTTGGTGGCGATGAAGAAGACCGGGGCGCGATAGCCGTTGGTGGGCGCGGACGAGCTGAGGCTGAGGGAACTGACCGCCGGGTTGACCGTCTGGCTCAGGGAATTGGTGCTGGGGGCGTAAGTGGCATCACCCGCATATTCGGCGCTGATGGTGTAGGCCCGGGCGGCAAGATTGGTGAGGGTGCAACCCGCCAGACCGCCGCTCACGGGATTGGTCGCCACCGCCAGACCATCCACTTTAAAAACATAGATGCCCGCGGCGCTCCCCACGACCACGCCGTTGGTTTTCAGCGCCGCTGTTAGATCGACGTTCACGCCATAGGTCGAGGGATTGCTGCTGGACGACAAGGTGGTCGTCGTCGGAATCAAGGACACCAGCAGGTTCAGTTCGTGGTTGCTGATTTGCAGTGAAGCGCTCGTGCCGGGAGTTATGCCACCGCCTTGCGCGACTTGCGCACCTTGCTCGAACAGGCCGTCCCGTCGCCGCAACTGGACTTTCTGGAAACCCATCCGCTGATCCGAAACCTCGACACTTACCGGGACTGTGTGCCCGATTGCTTTGCCACACCAACATCAACCAT
>CAINLR010000195.1 GCA_903850425.1 uncultured Verrucomicrobia subdivision 3 bacterium
TGGCGCTTCTTGACGGCCGGAAAGCGGAAGAGTTCAGGGTTGCAAACTGTAGCCTTCGTCGCGGTGGGCTGCGTGTTCATTCCACCCACATAGACATTGGGCAGAATCCATCGTTACAATTTTCACCATGAATTTTTCGAGATAGACAAGTTCAAGCGGCCAGTGAAAACAATGCGCGATGCCGGTAATGCAGAATCTTAAACTCCGCCTCGTCGCGAATCGTTTCGATCAAATCAAACTTGTCCTCGAACGGCGGAAAGAAAGCATCGCCACCTTCCACCTCGCGTTTCACCACGGTCAGATAAAGATCAGAGCAGAACGGCAGGGCTTTCTTGTAAATCTGCGCGCCGCCGCAAATGAAAAACTCCAGCGGCGAACTCGCCGGATCAAGCTTCATGAAATTCTTGATGAGGCGCAAATCCACCGTGGCCGCACCGCCGACTTTCGGCAGTTCGAACTGCGTCGGCTGGTCCGGGAACTGCAGTTTGCCCCGGCCGACCCAGGCCTGCCCGAAAACTTCCGGCAGACTCTGCTGCAATCGGCCCGGATGCCGACTCAACACGATGTTGATGCGATTGGGCAGCGGCTTGTTGCCAAGGCTCTCGAAGGTTTTGCGCCCCATGATCACCACATTGCCCGAAGTCATTTTTTTGAACCACTTGAAATCCTCCGGCAGATGCCACGGGATTTTATTCCCCGCCCCGATCACGCGGTTCAACGACATCGCGGCGATGGCTTTGAAGTGTTTCATGGCGTCTCCAATGAAAGCAAAATTGGCTCCTGTTTCCCAAGAAATTTGGGCGCGCGGTGCAGCACGAATAAATCCACGGCGCACCAGCCACGTGCCAGTTGCTCGCGGGCATTCGCGCGCAGCGACCAGCTTTTCAAACCGACGTCCGGCGCGGCGAAGGCGATCGCGTCCAGCCCACGTTGCCGCGCGATCCAAACCGCGCGCGGGCCATGAAACGCCTCGGAGATAATCGTGCAATGCGACAAACCAAAGATTTCCTTCGCGCGCACAACCGAATCCAACGTGCGAAAACCCGCGTAATCACAGGTGATGGCGCTGCTGGGAACACCTGCGGCGATCAACGCTTCGCGCATATCGTCCGGTTCGTTGTAACTGGCAATGTGATTGTCGCCGCTCACGAGCAGGTGCTGGACTTTGCCGGCGCGATACAACGCCGCCGCCGCTTCGATGCGCTGATTGAAATGCAGATTCGGCTTGCCGCGTCGCGTCAACTTCGAGGTTCCCAAAACCAAACCGACGTCATTGGCCGGCACGGTTTCGGTGGAAGAAAAAATGCGGCCCGCCGCCGCGCGCTGGCAAATCCGATTGGCCGACCAGGTCAGTCCGCCCGCGCCGATGGCAAGCAACAGGGTTACAATGATCAGCCGGCGGAATTTGTAAACGCGTTGTTTCATAAATTCAAACCGCCACCGGCGCTTTGATGGCCGGATGCGGATCGTAGCCGGCGATTTCAATATCCTCATATTTGAAGTCGTGAATATTTTTCACCGCCGGATTTAATTTCACCTGCGGCAACGGACGCACCTCGCGCGCGAGCTGCAGCTTGGCCTGTTCGACGTGATTCGCGTAAAGGTGCAGGTCGCCGAAGGTGTGGACGAAATCGCCCGGCTTCAAATCGCAGACCTGCGCGACCATCAACGTGAGCAGCGCGTAGCTGGCGATGTTGAAGGGCACGCCCAGAAAAATATCGGCGCTGCGCTGGTAAAGCTGGCAGCTCAACTCGCCGTCGCTCACATAAAATTGGAACAGCGAGTGGCACGGCGGCAGGGCCATGCCCTGGATCTCGCCCGGATTCCACGCGCTGACGATGAGCCGGCGGCTGTCGGGATTTTTTTTGATCTGCGCAATGACGTCGTCAATCTGGTTGAGCGAGCGGCCGTCGGCGGTGCGCCAGTCGGTCCATTGCGCGCCATAAACGCGCCCGAGATTGCCGTCCTGGTCCGCCCATTCGTCCCAGATCGTCACGCCGTGTTCATTGAGCCATTTGATGTTCGTGTCGCCGCGCAAAAACCAGAGCAGCTCGTAGAAAATGGATTTGGTGTGGACCTTCTTGGTCGTCAGCAGCGGAAAGGAATCGCGCAGCGGACAACGGATTTGCGCGCCGAAGAGGGAATAGGTGCCGGTGCCGGTGCGGTCGGCCTTGAATTTTCCGTGTTCGTGGACGTGGCGGAGCAAATCGAGATATTGGATCATAAAACGGCGCACTGATTAAATTGAAATCGGCTCGCCACGCCAAGCTTTTGTTGTGAAACTTTGCTTGTCATGCGAATCCTCGCCCTCGATCACGGAACCAAGCGCGTCGGCGTCGCGGTCAGCGACGAGTTGAAGATGATCGCGCAGCCGCTGGAATATATTCTCACTGAGCCGTTCGCGCCGTTTCTGGAGCGGTTGAAAAAACTGATCATCGAGAAGGAAGTGGACCTCATCCTCATCGGCATGCCGCGCAACATGGACGGCAGTTACGGGCCGGCGGCGCAAAAGGTCGAGACGTTCGTGGCAGTGTTGCGCAACGCTGTCGCCGTGCCCATCAAGACGCTCGATGAACGGTTGACCTCCGCGCAGGCGAACCGCGTGCTGATCCAAGGCAATGTCCGCCGCGACAAGCGCAAAGAGAACGTGGACAAGATGGCGGCGGCGATCTTGTTGCAGAGTTATCTGGATGGAATTTCGTTTTAACCCCGGATGGACACCGATAAACACAGATGGGGCAGACGCGAATGGCGCGAATTTTTGCCATTTAAATTCGTGTCAAATGGCGCACTTCGCTTCAAGCTTCTTGCTTATCCGTGTCCATCCGTGCCCATCCGTGGTTAAGTTCTTTGTTGTGGAAACGCTGAAATTCAAACTCGTCATCGCTTACGACGGCACGGCTTATCAGGGCTGGCAAGTGCAGAAGATCGGCACGGGCGTGCAAGAGAAAATCGAGGCGGCGTTTGGAAAAATGTTTCCCAGCGTGAAACGCATTCACAGTTCCAGCCGCACGGACACGGGCGTCCACGCGCTGGGCATGGTGGCGCATGTGGAGATTCCCAGCGCGGAATTCAAGATGCCCGTCGCCCGGCTGGCGCGGGCCTTGAATGCCTTTTTGCCGGAGGACATCCGCGTGTTGTCGGCCGTGCGCGCGCCGGAGAAGTTTCATGCGCGCTTTGATGCCAAGGGCAAACAGTATCGTTACTCGGTCTGGAATCATGAGACGATGAATCCCCTGCTCCGCCGCAACGCATGGCATGTGCCGCGTCCGCTTGACTTGAAGATCATGCGCGCAGCGGCGAAAGCGTTGATTGGCAAACACGATTTCAAATCCTTTGCTGGCACGCGCAGTTACGAAATGGAATCCAATGTGCGCACCTTGACGCGGTGCGATATCAAGAAGTCGGGTCCGCAACTGACGTTCATCATCGAGGGCGACGGTTTTCTCTACAAGATGTGCCGCGGCATCGTGGGCACGCTGGTGCAGATCGGCTACGGCCGGTTTCCAGCGGATGAAATCCAGGCGATGCTCGCGCACAAGGACCGGCGTGCGGCGGGCATGACCGCGCCAGCGCATGGACTGGTTTTGTGGAAAGTGTTTTATTCCAAATCTCGTAGCAGCCGACGTCAGTCGGCTCAAACTTTGGAATGAGCGGACTCACGTCCGCTGCTACAAAAATCAAATGAACATCGTTCTTGTCGAACCTGAAATTCCGCCGAACACGGGCAACGTGGCACGATTGTGCGCGGCCACGAAGTCGCGATTGCACCTGATCGAGCCGTTCGGCTTCAAGCTGGACGATGCGCATTTGAGGCGGGCGGGCATGGATTACTGGCAGCAGGTCGAGTGGCATCGCTGGCAGAATTGGACGGCGTTCGCGGAAAAACTTCCCGCCGATGCGCGGCTTTGGTTCGTGGAATCCGGGGGGCCAATACGCTACAACGAAGTCAAATTCGAGGCGGATGATTACCTGGTCTTCGGTCGCGAGACGGCGGGCTTGCCCACGCAGTTGTTGGAACCGCACCGTGAAAATTGGCTGCGGATTCCAATGTTCAACGCGGCATCACGTTCGCTAAACTTGTCCAACTGCGTGGCGCTGGTTTTGTTTGAGGCGCTACGGCAAAAGGGTTTTGCGGGCGAACTTTACTGAAGGCCGCCGGTGGATTTTTCTCGCATTCGGCTTGAATGTCGCTGCGTTGTGATTAGCCTGACGCGATGTTCTGGAGAAGCATTTCCGTATTCATCATGGCTGTTGGACTCACCGCTTGCCACAGCGTGGCCCCGCGAGCCGTTACCAATGGCAATCTGCAACAATTTCAAGCCCGCGCCACCCGCTTCCATTCCGTCGTGACGGTGCCCACGTTTGAAAGCACGCCGGCAGAGGTCAATGCCACGGCAGCGATAACCATCGCCGACGGCAACGCCGCGCTTGACGTCATTGGCCAGCTCAAGCCGGGCGCAGTGAATTTTGGGAATACGATTCTCGCCTTGGACAACGCCAATTATCGCAGCATGCAGGCGGCGAATCGGCTGGGCTTGATTGAGCAAACCAGCACCAACGCCGCGGTGCGCGACGCGGCGACAGACGCGATCAAGAAACTCTCCGGGTGGTCCGTCGGCACCGATTATCGCGAGGACGTGTATGCGGCGGTGAAGGCGTTCGCGGCCACTCAGCCGAACCTCGCCGGCGAGGACAAGAAGTTGTTTGACGAAACGCTGCGGGATTATCGCCGCGCCGGTCTCGACTTACCGAAAGCCCAGCGCGACGAGGTGGAGAAGTTGCGCAAGGAAGTCAGCGCATTGGAAACGGATTTCGAGAACAACGTCACCAAGGCCACGCAGGCGCTGAAGTTCACGAAGGCCGAACTCGAAGGCGTGCCGGAAGAATTTCTCGCGCAGAAAGGCATCCAGACCGGCGCGAACGAATACACCTTGATGGCCAACATCACCTTTCACTACCTGATGATCGAGGACAACGCGAAGGTCGAGGCCACGCGCCGGGCCATGATGACGGCGCAGTGCAATCTGGCGCGCGAAGCCAACATTCCGTTGCTGAAGAAAATTCTTATCTTGCGCGACGACATCGCGCACAAGCTCGGCTATGGCAGTTTTGCCGATTACCAAACCGAAACGCGCATGGTGAAAAACGGCGCAGCGGCGATCACCTTCCTCGAAAATCTCAAAACCGGTTTGCAGCCGAAATATGACGCGGAACTGGAATTGTTCCGGCAGTTGAAAGTCAAGGAAACCGGCGACGCGAACGCGAAGATCAACGGCTGGGACTGGCGCTATTTCGCCAACGTGCTGAAGAAGACCAAATACAACGTGGACGCCGAGCAGTTGCGCGTTTATTTCCCGTATCAACGCGTGCTGGACGGGATGTTCGCGATCTATCAACGCATCTTTGGCCTGAAGTTCGAGCGCGTCGAAGCGCCGTATAAATGGATCGGCGACCTGCAGCTTTTCACCGTGTCCGACGCGACCACCGGCGAGCCGATGGGCCTGTTCTATCTCGACATGTTCCCGCGCGACGGCAAATACAATCACTTCGCGCAGTTCGGCATCATCGAAGGAAAATTGTTGCCGGACGGCACCTATCAGCGCCCCGTCTGCTCGCTGGTCTGCAACTTCCCGCCGCCGCAGCCGGACAAGCCGTCGCTCATGTCGCACGATGAGGTCGAGACGATCTTCCACGAGTTTGGCCACGCGATGCACACCATTCTGACGCGCGCCAAATATTCGCGCTTCTCCGGCACCAGCGTGCCGCAGGATTTCGTCGAAGCCCCGTCGCAGATGCTGGAGAACTGGGCATGGGACAAAACGGTGCTCGACAGCTTCGCCGCCGACTATCGCGATCCGAATAAAAAAATTCCCAAGGAAATTCTGGATCAACTCCAGGCCTCGCGTCTCGCCACGGAAGCCACGCGCTACCGCCGGCAACTCTCGTTCGGCCTGATGGACCTGCGGCTGCACACGCAAATCCACGCGACGAATGCCGATGACGTGTTGCCGCTCTCGAATCAGGTGTTGGGCGATGTCTCGTTTCCCGTGCCACCGGACACGGCGTTCGTAGCTTACTTCGGCCACATCATCGGCTACGGCTCCGGCTACTACGGCTACGCTTGGGCGGATGCCATAGCGGCCGATATGGCGACCGTGTTTGAGAAGGCACCGGACGGCTACTTCGACAAAACCGCCGGGATGCGGATGCGCCAGGAGATTTATTCCGTCGGCAGTTCGCGCGATTGCAACGACTCGATTGAAAAATTCCTGGGCCGCGAGCGGTCCATCAATCCCTTCCTGAAAAAAATCGGCATCGGCAAATAATTTCCCATGAGCGCAGAACCCAACACCACCGACAACCGCTGGCCGAAGCAGATCAAATACATCATCGGCAACGAGGCGGTGGAACGTTTCAGCTATTACGGCATCCGCAGCATTCTCGCCGGTTACATCACCGCCAAGGCCATCGGCGGCATCAAGGGCGGACTCGGTTACGAGAAGGACTCAGCCACGGAGATCATCCACATGTTCACCTCCGCCAATTACCTCATGCCGCTGCTCGGCGCGTGGTTCGCGGACAAGATCGCCGGCCGCTACAACACCATTTTCTACGTCTCGATGATCTATTGCCTCGGCAACATCGTGCTGGCCGCCAGCGGATTTGCCGAATCGGTGAACATGAAGATGGCGCTGCTCTGCGCGGGTCTGGGCCTCATCGCCTTCGGCTCCGGCGGCATCAAGCCGTGCGTGTCGGCGTTCATGGGCGACCAGTTTAAACCCGAGCAATCGCATCTGCTGCAGAAAGCCTACGGCGCGTTTTACTGGTCCATCAACTTCGGTTCCTTCTTCGCGTTCCTCGTCATTCCGTGGATCAAAAACAAATGGAACTTCGGCATCGCGTTCGGCGTGCCGGGTATCCTGATGGCCATCGCCACGCTGATTTTCTGGCTCGGCAGCAAGTATTATGTGCGCAAACCCACAAACCGCGAGACCAAGCACGCCGGTTTCTTCTCCGTGTTCGGCGCCGCGTGGCGCAACAGTCCCACCACGCCCTGGGTGCCGCTGCTCAATTTAATGGCGACCATCGGCCTGCCTGTCGCGGCGATGGTGCTGATGACCTGGCTCGGTTTCTCCGGCAAGGGCGAGTGGCATCAATCCATCCATTTGCCCTTCACCGCTCCTGACGCCCTTTACGAACTCACCTTCGTGCGGGCGCTCGGTTGGGCGGCGCTGGTGTGCGCGGTGCTTTGGTATGTGCTGGTGCTGGCGTTCAGTTTTACCGGCCGAACGGAACTACCGGATAGTTTCCTGAACTGCGCCGCCAAGACGCACAGCGAACGCGACATCGCCTCGGCCAAATCGCTGAGTCCCATTCTCTTCATCTTCTCCTTCATTCCCGTGTTCTGGGCGCTGTTTGACCAGACCAATTCCACCTGGGTCATGCAGGGCAATCAGATGATGCCCTTCAATTTCTTCGGCCTGGAAATTGGCGCTGAGGAAATGCAATCGGCGAATCCGCTGATCGTCATGGGCCTCGTGCCGCTGATGACGCTGCTGCTTTATCCGCGCCTGGGCCGGCTCGCGTCGCCGTTGCGGCGCATGTCCTACGGCATGTTCATCGCCGCGGCCTCGTATGTGGTCGTGGCGGGCATCCAGCAGCGCGTGGATGCCGGCGCGCACCTGAGCATCCTCTGGCAATTCGTGCCCTACATGGTCCTCACCATCGCCGAAGTGCTCGTGTCCACCACCGGCTTGGAATTCGCCTTCCGCGAAGCCGCGCCGGAAATGAAGAGCGCCATCATGAGTTTCTGGCTCTTGACCGTGACGATGGGCGACTTGCTGGTGGTGACCGTGACCAAGCTGTTCGCCAGCGGCACGGGCGGGTCCGACTCCGTCAGCGCCGGTCGTTTCATGCAATACGCCGGCATGATGCTGCTCGTGGCGGTGCTGTTCAGCGGCGCGGCGGCATTCTATCGCTACCACGACAAGTCGGCGGCGGAAGGGAAGTAAACTGCCGGTCACCGACCCGTTTCCCCAGCCAAACGGAACGGGTCGCCGGCCCGACGACCTCGGTCGTTTGGAAGACGACCTGCCGGAGTTGCGCGACGACCTGCCGGAGGTGGCAAACGACCCAGGTATTCTGCCCGACGACCTCGGTAGATTGGTAAACGACCCGCCGGAGACGTGAAACGACCTGGGTATTTTGCTCGGCGACCCAGGTCGTTTAGCAAACGACCGGCCGGATTTGGCAAACGACCGAGGTTGATTCCTGCCCAACTGGCTGTTTTTGAGGGCATTGCCATGTTTTTTAGGAAACAGCCGGTTGACACGGCAAAACTTGCCCAGTTTTGGCCGAGGCTGATCCAGGCCGCGAAGGGCAGGGGAAATTGAGTCGCCGCCAGCGTTGCCGGCGTGAGCCGAGCGCTGGTTGTTGGCGCATTCCTAACTGGCCGCTTCGCCTTCCGAACCGCCTCGCCGGCACCACCCAACCAGCCAATTGGCGCGACGGCTGGGAATGCAGGATGAAAGTAGCCCAGCACTTCAGTGCTGGGCTGGCCGGAAAGATTTCAGAAGTCCCGCAGGGACGGCAGAAACAGCCTTCCGTCCCTGCGGGACTGACGGACCTTTCGCGCGCGGTTTTCCCAGCGCTGAAGCGCTGGGCTATTATCAAAAACAGGCTTGGCAGCCAACACCGCCGCGACACACCGCCGCGATGATCTCCCTTTATTTCGCCAGTAGAAAACCCACGAGCGTGCAGGCGATGGCCAGGAACGCCGCCATCAGCGATTCGCCGGCGACGAGGCCGGACGCCACCGGGATGGTGTAGGTGTCCGAGTTTTTCCGCGCGAGTTTCTGCCACGCTGCCACGATCACCGCGCCGATCATGAAGGAGAAGGCGTTTTGAAACGGCATCACCCACGCGAGGCCGACGCCCATCGCCGACGGCATCCACGGCTGCGCTTTCGGCCAGATTTTTTCCAGCACCGGCAGCAACGCGCCGAGCAGCGCGCCGATGACGATGGCCCACACCGCCGAGGCCGGCAGCGTGTGCGCGCCTTGCGTGAGGAGTTTGGCCACGGCATACCACATGTTCGTCGCGGGCGGGTTGTAGGCTTCCAGCGCCTCCTTGTTGGGCACCATCAAATACCACGCAGGCACCACGGCCACGACGCCGAAGAAGACACCGTAGAATTGCGCGAGGAACTGCCGTCGCGGATTCGCGCCGAGCAGGTAGCCGCTTTTCAAATCCGTCAGCAGGTCCGCCGCCGCGCCCGCCGCCGCCGCCGTGGTGCCGGCGGCCATGAGGTTGATGGAGGCGACGCCCTGCGCGCCGGGCAGCACGGAGTAGAGCAGTTGCGTGACCTTGCCCATCGCGCCAATCGGGCCGGTGTCGGTCTCGCCCGTCGCGCGGCAGCACACTAGCGACACCACGAAGGAGAACGCCACGGACACCAGACCGAGCCAGACGGAAATACCGAACGCGAAATACTGCACGGCGAGCAGGCCAAGCGTGATGGGAATGAGGCCGATGACGAGCCAGGAATTCGGAACTTCCACCGGATCCACGGCGTCGTGGATGGCGGCGCGTTCTTCTTTTTTGAACAGCAGGAACGCGCGGGCCACGGTGCGCCAGTTCAGCGCCACCTGCGTGAGGCTGGAAAAAACCATGATGGCCGTGCCGCCCCACAGCGCCCAGCGCTCGGGTTTGAATTCGCCTTCACTCACCGTGAACGACGGCACATAACCCGCCGCGCCGGCGTGCGCGAGGTCCTGCGCCATCAGCCACGGCGTGATGACGTAGGTCAGCAGCATCGCGCCGCCAAACAGCGAGAGCGACACGCGCATGCCGGTGATCATGCCCGCGCCGATGAGCATCACGCTCGGCTCGAAGCCGAGGCCGCTGACGTTGAGGCCGGAGGCGCGCACGGGATTCAGCCACGCGGGAAACGCCAGCAGATCGGGCAGATTGAATTTCTCCGCCGCCTTTTGAGTCCAGCCGGAGACGTGCATCACCGACCGCTCCAGCCAGCCGGCGAAGGCTGGAGAAATTTTGCTGCAGAGCGACATCACGCCCGGGGCCAGGTGCGCTTTCTCTTTCAGCAAATCAGCGAGGGCGCTGTAATTGTGGAGCACGCCGACCACCGCGCCTCCGCCCAGCGCGATGAGCAAAGACCACGCCTGCTTGAGCGATTCGCCGCTTTTCGAATACAGACTGCGCAGCGTCAGCGCCGTGGCGATGCCCGAAGGAAAGCGCAGTTGCTCGTGGTTAATCATCTGGCGCTTCATCGGGATGGCGAGAAACACGCCGAGCAGCGCGGTGAAAAACACGAACGCGGTGACGGTGATCCACGGCTGGATGTCAATCGTGCGCGTGCCGGGCAAGGCCATGAGCAGCAGCGCGCCCAGCGCCGTGCCGAGCGTGGCGCCCGTGGAGGAGCCGGCCGCGGTGGCGGTGGACTGCATGCAGTTGTTTTCCAGAATGCTCATGCGCGAGACACGGCCTGAAAAAACTCTGACGATGGTATTCCAGACGACGAACGAGATGACGCAGGCGGTGATGGAGACGCCGAAACTCCAGCCGATCTTCAGCGTGGTGTAGAGATTCGCGATGGCGGTGAACATGCCGAGCAACCCGCCCATGACGACGGCGCGGACGGTGAGCTGCCGCTGGGAATCGCCCCGATAACACTGCTCCAACCACTGGCGGTCCTTCTCCTCCGGCGTGCCGGTGAAGCCGGCCAGCGGCAGTTCATATTGCGATTCGGAGTGGGCTTTGCGTTCGTGACCTGGTTGCACGCGCGCTAATCTCAGTCATTCACCACCATCACGCGAGCCTTTTCTCAGGGATTGAGCGGACGGCTTTTCCAAACGGCGTAGCCGCGGAAATATTGGATCAGTCCGGTCAAAGGGGCGAGGGCAAACCCGTAAGAACCAGTTTCCAAAGCCTCCTCAATTTACGGCAAAATGTTTTTTCAGCGCGTCCGCGCGGTAGTCGAAAATCTTTTTCACGTCGTGCCGGACAAAGAAATAGTTCACCAACGCACCACCCGGCACGGCATAGAGCACGCGGTCTTGGCACCGCGTGCCACCGGCCTGCTCCACGAACGTGTGTGTGTGGCTCCAGCGATGATACGGTCCGCGCCGCTGCTCATCGCAGAAACTCAAGGGCGGTTCCCAGCCGGTGATTTCCGTGCGCCAACGCACCGGCAGGCCGTGAAGGCGGAGCTGGTAGTCAATCATCGCCCCGACGCGCATCTCGATTTGGCCGGGCGTAAGGACCGTGAACTTCAACCACGGCGGCGTGATGATCTCCAGGTTTCGGGCATCGGCGAAAAACGGGAAAACTTTTTCGCGCGGCACCGGCAGCCAGAGTTCGGTTTCATAAACATGAGTCGTCACTGGCGGTCACTCTAATGCAAAATAAGTCCGGCGCCAATCGGTTCACGCTTGAAGGATGCCCCGCGCGACTTTAACATCCGAAACATTTGTGATGAAAGCCATTTTAGCCCTCGAAGACGGTTCGGTGTTTCACGGCACAGGTTTTGGCGCGCAAGCGTCCGCCTGCGGCGAGGTTTGTTTCAACACCTCCATGACTGGCTATCAGGAAATCCTCACCGACCCGTCCTACAAAGGCCAGATCGTCACGATGACCTATCCGCTCATCGGCAACTACGGTGTCAACACCGTAGATGTGGAATCGTGGCGACCGCACGCGGCGGGCTTCGTCATCCGCGAACTCTCGCCGGTGGTCAGCAACTGGCGCGCAGATTCGTCGCTGGAAAAATATCTCGAAGCCAATGGCATTCCTGGCATTCAGGGCATTGACACGCGGGCGCTGACCAAGAAGCTGCGCGTGCGCGGCGCGCTGAACGGGTTTATTTCCACCGAGGAAATCTCCGATGCCGAAGCGGTCCGGCGCGCGAAAGAATTTGTGTTTGTCGGCGTGGATTACGTCAAGGAAGTCACGCACCAGCAGGCGTTCCGCTGGGACGAAAATGACCAACAGAGCGCCGCGTTCGATCTGGTGCGCGGCATCAAAGTGGTGGACGCGCGCAATCATCGTCAACCGCTGCCGCCCGCCGACATTCCGATTGTCGCGTTCGACTACGGGATGAAATACAACATTCTCCGCCGACTGCGGCAGCACGGATTCGCCGTGCAAGTTCTACCTGCCACCGCGACCGCCGCCGATGCCCTCAAATACAAGCCCGCCGGCATTTTCCTCTCCAACGGCCCCGGTGATCCGGCGGCACTCGGCTACATCGTGCGCGAAGTGAAGACGCTTTTGGACAGCGGTATCCCCATTTTCGGCATCTGCCTTGGCCACCAGATTCTCGGCCAGGCGCTGGGCGGGAAGACGTTCAAATTGAAATTCGGCCATCGCGGCGGCAACCAGCCGGTGAAGGATCTCGAATCCGGCCGCGTCGAAATCACCTCGCAAAATCACGGCTTCGCGGTGGACGCCCACAGCCTGCCCACCGACGTGGCGGTGAACCGCATCAACCTGAACGACCAGACCGTCGAAGGGCTGCGCCACAAAACCAAACCCGTTTTCTGCGTGCAATATCATCCCGAAGCCGCGCCCGGTCCGCACGATTCCACGCCCCTGTTTGCCGAGTTCCGGGCGCTGATCGAGAAAAAATAACTTTTCCGCCAACCCGATTTCCGTTTGACTTGAACCGCGCCGCGCTCATAATCCACTAAAGAAACTATGGCCAAACTCGTTATCCTGAATCAAGGCATGACCGGTCGCACGTTCGACTTGAACGTGGAACGCAACACCGTGGGCCGCGTCGAGGATAACACCTTCCAGATTGCCGATGCCTCCGTTTCCAGTCACCACGCCGAAATCCTGCTGCGCGGTTCGGACATTGTCATCAAGGACCTGAACTCCACCAACGGCACTTTCCTCAACAACGAGAAGGTTTCCGAAGTGGTGCTGCGCCCCGGCCAGACGCTGCGTTTTGGCCAGGTGGAACTCAGGATTGACGACGGCAAACCCGTGTCCCCTCCGCCGGCTCCGGTCGGCGGCTCGGCCCCGGCCCCGGCCAGCGCGCCCACCCCCGCCCGCCGTCCGGTGGATTCCACCACGCTCGTGATTCCGCGCGGCGTGAGCCTGAGCGATCTCGAACAAGGCGGCACGCGCCCGCCCGGCTTCGACACCAACACGGCTTTCTCCAAGAAGACCAACAAGGTCAACCGCTACTTCATCATCATTGGCGTCGTGGTTTTCATTGTCATCGTGGTGCTGATCATCATCAACTTCACGGCGGTCAGCAGCGGTCCCAAGTGATCCTGCGCGGTTATGCAGCCGCGCCTCTCCCCCCAACGCGACGCCGCGATGACGTTGTTTGAAGTCGGCGTGATCATTGCCATCGTGGCCCTGCTAGGGGCGCTGCTTTTGTCTTGGCTGGTCAATTCCAGAATAAATGAGGCCCGCTTCGGCTGTGTCAACAACCTCAAGCAAGTTGGCCTCGCTTTCCGCATTTGGGCCGGCGACAACGGTGACATTAATCCCATGGGAATTTCGCTGACGAATGGCGGCTCCCTGGAAATGGTGATCACCGGCAATGTCGTGCGCACGTTTCAACTCATGTCCAATGAATTAAGCACCACGAAAATTCTGGTCTGCCCAATGGACTTGGCGCGCACCAACACCAGTGACTTTGCCACGCTGGCGAACACCAACCTCAGTTACTTCGTGGGCGTGGACGTGACCAACGACCTTCCCCCGCAACAGATTCTTTCCGGCGACGCCAATTTTGCCCTCGGCGGCCGGCCGGTGGCCCCTGGTTTGTTGAATCTCGCGTCCAACTCGCCCGTTCGGTGGACGCCGACACGGCACGGCTTGGCTGGCAGCCTCGGCCTGGCGGATGGCAGCGTCCAGCAAATCACCAATCGCAGCCTGCCAAGAATGCTCGGCTCAACTGGTGTGGAGACGAACCGTTTAGCCATTCCTTGAAGCGCGAAGGGCAGACGCCACCCCACCGGCGACGCTCGGTGACGGCCGAAATCGCCTGAACCGGTCGCCGCCGGCAAACACCGGCAGTTTTTACCCAGCCACCGCGAGTTTTCCATAAAACCCCTCAAATCAATGAGTAGAACCAGCGCCCACGCTGTTCGAAGGCACCAGTGAAAATCCGTAGCGACCATCCAACGCGTTCGGCGGCATTAGTGAAATTCCGAAGTGGCTTTCGCAAGCGTTGGCCGACCCTAGAAAATATTTTTCTGTGGCCAACGGGAGGCAGCGGATGGGGAAAAACCGGAGTGGCAGATCAGCCCCACGGCCCAAGAACGCCAGGGTCTTTGATTTTGCGCGGCCAATCCGTTGGAGTTCAATGGTTAGGTTGTTCGGGGCGGGAAAAAGTGTGAAGAGAGGATTCCATTTTTTTTGACCGCCAGACCAAGGACCTTGCCAGAACGGCGTTTTGTGGAATTATTCCATTGCAATTAATGTGTAGAGTTTCGAGAATAAGGCAGAGCATAGGCCCCCGCATGGGTGCGCCGGCATTTTGATTTTGATTCTATGATTTCAAACGAACGACCATCGCCTTACGGCTACCGCCCCGCGCTGCCGCCCCGCCCGCCGGTGCAGGAAGACACCCTCAAATACGGCCAGGTGGAGATTGAGCAGACAACCTTTGTGTTCATGCTCAAGGCGAATCCGCGCGGACGGTTTCTGCGCATCACCGAAAAAAGCCGCGATGGCTACGTGAGCCTGATCATTCCCGACTCGGGGATGAAAGACTTCCACCAACGGTTGCTCAAAATGGCGCAGGCCGCCCACGCCTCCCCGCTGACCGAGAGCCCCGCGGCAAGCCTCACCCGGCTCACCGAACACTTGCAGATCGAGCGCAAGAGCTTCACGCTGGAATTGAATGAAGACCCGCGCGGACGCTTTCTGCGCATCGTGGAAAATGCCGGCGGCCGTTCCAACGTGCTCATTGTGTCGGCCAGCGGACTGGACGTGTTCAACAATTTGACGGAGGAAATGGTCACGGCATTGGGCGATCACGCCGTGGCCGCCCCGCCCGCGGCGGAATGGACGCCGCAATTGGACGACATCCTCAAGAATGGGCAGATGGTGCTCGGCCGCCGGTCGTTTACCTTCCAACTCAAGAAGAATGCGCAGGGACGGTTTCTGCGGATCGTGGAAGACCGGGAGGGGCATCTGAATACGATCATCATTCCGGCGGAGGGCTTGGATGAATTCAAAACGTGGGTGATCGAAATGGCCCAGGCTTCGCACGAGGTTGAAGCGGTCAAAGCGGTTGAAACGGTGGAAGCGGTCAAAGAGGCCGCCAAGGTTAAAAAGGTTTCAAAGGTGGCCAAGACTCCCAAAGTTAAGCCGGTCAAAGAGGTCGCCAAGGTCGCCAAGGCCGCGAAAGTCGCCAAGGTGACGAAGGTGAAAAAGGTGGCGAAGGCCAAGGAGTAAGGGATTCCCGAGCAGCGGCCGATTTGGCCTTGGGGCGTGCATTGGTGGGCCTGCCCGGACTTG
Source organism: uncultured Verrucomicrobia subdivision 3 bacterium (assembly GCA_903850425.1). GTDB lineage: Bacteria > Verrucomicrobiota > Verrucomicrobiia > Limisphaerales > UBA11358 > UBA11358. Next base: position 15,505 of record CAINLR010000195.1, read on the forward strand.
AACCGGGAACCAAAGCATTATGAGTGCTCTGCTCTAACCATTGAGCTACAGGCCCAACACTGATTACCAACTGGATACGACGACAAAAACCATCTCCGCTTGACCGTGTGCCACTATTTGTGCCACTGTAAGGCTAGGCAACACCGTGAAACGCGGTGAAATGCCCGTCGGGTTTGGTCTCGTTGTCATATGCCAGTTCCAGCCTATCAAAAAGTATTTGTCGACCGCAAGCGCCGGGTTCGCGGCCTGTGGAAACGCAACGGCTGCTTCTACGCGCGGCTGAACCTCGTGGACGGAACCACCGGCCACAAATCCACACACCGGGTCCGCTTGGATGCCGCCCGAACCGTCGCCGAAGCCAGAATCGCCCTGCAGGATTTACAGAAGGACCGGCGCGAGGACAAGCTGCCCGTGCTCAAGCTCAGCCCGCGGCTGGCCGACTACTGGGAAACTTACTTCGCGTATTACGCATCGGCGAAGGACGCCAAGCGCGCCGCGACCCTGCACCGCGAAAAATCGGCCCGGCAGATCTGGCTGGCGCACCTGGGCGAAATCAGGCTGAACCAAATCACGCGGGCTCACCTCAACAGTTACATCGCCAAACGGCAGGCAGCTGGAACCAAGCCGCGCTCGGTCAATCGCGACATGATCGCGCTGCGCAACGTTCTCAAACGCGCCCTGGATGACGGACTGCTCAAATCCCTGCCGATGGAAAATCTCCACCCACTGAAGACGGATCAAACCAAGCGCGCCCTGATGACGCCGGAAGAATTGGAACGGCTGCTCGCGGCGGCGCACACGCTGCCGATCAGCGGGCAACAACTCGCCGATGTGCTGCGCCTCATGGCCTGTTGCGGGGCACGCGTCGCGGAGACACTCCGGTTGCGTTACTCGGACGTAGATTTTACACGGAAGCAAATTACCATCGGTGCGGACGGCCTGTCCAAGAACCGCAAGCACCGGGTCGTGGATTTCAACGCGCCCCTCGAAGCTCATTTGCACGCCATGAGCACTCGTCGCCGTCCAGATTCCATCTGGCTGTTTCCATCGCCGCGGAGCGGCGAAGCGGATTTGCCAATCGTAAATTTCAACAAAGCGCTGCGGGCTGCCTGCACCAAAGCCGGGATGCCAAAATTTGGTTTTCATGATTGCCGTCATTATTTTGTGAGCCACTGCGTCATGTCTGGAATCGATTTTATGACCATCGCGCGCTGGGTCGGGCACCAGGACGGGGGCGTTTTGATCGGCAAGGTTTACGGACATTTGTCCAACGAGCACGCACAACGGCAGGCGCAACGGGTCACCTTCGGGTCGGTGGGTGGCAGTGGTGCCGCCGGGCCTGCGCCATGATGGGCCACTACAACTTCTACAAGAACTGGAACCATGAAGAAGCAGAAAATCCAACCGCTCTACGAGGATCCGAACTGGTATGTGCATTGGTGGCGACAATCGCACATTTTCAAGGTGGATGACACAGATGGTAAAAGCAGTCCAATAACCGGTGCGGAATTTTGGTTCGCTCAATTTTGGGAACCCCGCGAACTGGCGGTCTGGCTTTACGAATTGGTGCGGCGTCTGGCGAACACAAAGATTTCTGAGGGCAAAATCTCGGCCGAGGAGAAAAAGTTGCTTCAGGAAATGCCTCCGTATTTACATCTGTCTGCACAACAAAAAGCAGACCTGGCTTTCATCATCGCCCGCGAGTTGAATACAGAGGCGATCAACGCAGAGACGAGCACGCTATACAACAGCACTGATCGGAGTCATCTGCCTGGGTGGCAACAAGGACAACCACAGAAGCTGTCAGACTGGCGCCAGGTTGAAGCGCTAGCCTGAAAAATTCACGGCAAAAATTGTAACGATGGATTCTGCCCAATGTCTATGTGGGTGGAATGAACACGCAGCCCACCGCGACGAAGGCTACAGTTTGCAACCCTGAACTCTTCCGCTTTCCGGCCGTCAAGAAGCGCCAGGTGGCCGCGAGCTTTTCTGGTGGCGATGTGACGAGCGACGGCGGGCTGCCGCTGTTGCGCCAATTGGATCGCCGGCTGGGTTTGACCAAGGCCATGGCGCAAGCGCTGCCCGATCCGCGCGATCCGGCGTTGATTGAA
>CAINLR010000196.1 GCA_903850425.1 uncultured Verrucomicrobia subdivision 3 bacterium
TGTCGTTGGTGCCCGCACCGACGCTTCCAACGCCGTGCGTTGATCCGAATCCAGTTCCAAACCGCGTATGGGTCTTGCCATGCACCCAGTTTAAACAAATATCATGTTATGTCCACTGTATTCGAGAACACAACACTAGTTCCACCAACTCGGCGTTGAACAAGACGATCTTGGTGCGGCCGTCACGGAGCTGTCGCGGCAACTCCAAGTCGCGCACCACCCCGTCGGCAAACAATGGTCGCAGCAATCGGTCGCGTTCAGCCGCGTCGGTCCAGAGGCCCAATTCCAATGCAGTGCGCCCGGTTACTTCCGCGACCGAATAACCGTAGATCCGGCAAAAGCAATCATTGACCTCGATGAACCGCCCCGTGTCCATTTCGGTAAGCGCGATGCCGTTGGGGCTGGAGCGAAAGGCCTTGGAAAACTTCTCTTCGCTGACGGCCAGTTCCCGGGCGGATTGTGAGAGCCGGTCGCGCTCGTTGTCGTAATGTTTCACCACCATCCAGATCAACATCACAATGGTGGTGTAGGCCGCCACCGAGCCAGAAACGACATCAATCACCTCTTCCCGGCGCGAAGGAAACGCGGTCACCAACTTGGGAAAATGATACCCGATCAGGTTGAGCCCGGAGAAGTCAACCAAGATGGCCGCCACAAAAATCCAACGCAGCCGGCCTTCAAAAAACACCATGGGCAGCACCACCAACCCAAAGAAATAAAAATTGAGCGACCCGTCCATGCCCCCGTCGAAAAACCAGGCCAGACTCAGCGCCAGCCCGATCGCCGTGACCAACACCTTGACGTGATAACGTCCGCGCCTGGTTTCGGTGAAGCAAAACAGCGCGAACAACCCAAAACCAACATCAAGCACGTTCACCAAGACGGGCATGTCCGGCTCGAACAGATTGGTCGGGATGACCACGCACAGACACACGAACACAATCACCAGACACATCAAGCGGAACAGCCGCTCGCGCATGGTCTGCGATTTGTCCAGCGCACAATAGTCGTAAAGTTTTTGCAGTAATCGGTCCATACGCACCCAGCGCGATCATAGCCACCGCAGTGCTCACCCTCAAGATCCGGCTTGCTTGCCAGGCAAGATATGCGCCGCCAGCGGCAGCAGGCTGCCGGCGAAAGGGTCGGCGCCAAATGCGCCCGGGGATTACCGCCCGGCGCTTTAGAAATCTCGGAAGTCGCCTTCGAGAGGAATTTCAATTCGCGGAGCTGCCCCGACCGCTTGGATTGCGGCCGGACGAGAAACCCGACCTTGATTCCGCGGTTTGGCGAACTTCGCGCTGGACGGTGTGCCGGTGGCCACAACTCGGCTGTTATTGGGGCCGTCGCGCAGCGTGGCCTGGTTGCCCTGGTCGCCCTGGTCGCCCTGCATGTCCCCGACGAGTTGCATCAATTCGAGGACGGACTGCTTCATCAGCTCGGCCTGGGCATTCAGCTCCTGGGCCGCAGCGGCGCTTTCCTCGGCGGTCGCGGCATTGGATTGCGTGACCTTGTCCATCTGGCCGACCGCAGAGTTGATCTGGGTGATGCCCTGCGTTTGCTCCAGCGAAGCACTGGCCACTTCGGAGGCGAGTTCATCCACCTGCCGGATCTTGGCCACAATGCCATTCAGAGCGGCGGCGACTTTCTGACTGATTTGAACGCCTTGGGCCGTTTTAAGAATGGCACCTTCGATCTTGGCCGTGGTTTCCTTCGCAGCGGTGGCGCTGCGTTGCGCGAGGCTGCGGACTTCATCGGCCACGACGGCAAAGCCCATGCCGGCTTCGCCCGCCCGGGCGGCTTCGACGGCGGCATTCAGCGCGAGGATATTGGTTTGAAAGGCAATCTCGTCAATGGTCTTGATGATTTTGGCGATGTCATCGGAAGAAATCTTGATGGCTTCCATGGCCTGATTCATGGCGTGCATGTCTTCGGAGCCTTTGTCGGCGGCCGCGCGGGCTTCCCGCGCCAGCTCGTTGGCTTTGGAGGCGTTCTCCGCATTGCGCTTGGTCATGCTGGCCATTTCTTCCAGCGAGGCTCCGGTCTCCTCAATGGACGCGGCCTGCTCGCCCGAACCCTGCGCCAACATCTGGCTGGCGCTGGATACCTGGCCGGCCGCTTGATTGACCTGGGCGGAATTGCTGCTCAAATTGTGCACGAGATGGGTCAAGGCGCGACGAACGCGGGTGGAGTTGACCGCGACCAGCACTATCGTCAACGCCGCGAAGCCAACACTGGCCGCGCCCAGCCAGAGCACATATTTACGGATATTTCCAAAGCTGGCGACCGTGAGGCTGGTGCGCTGGTTGGCCGTCGTGGTGCAATAGTCTTTGACCTGCCCCGCCGCGCCGTTGAGGGCGGTGACTTTGGCTGGAATTTCCTGATCGAGAATCTTCATTGCGCCAGCAAAGTCCTTATCCAACGTGGCGCGGATCTTGCCCATGGTCTGCACATAATCGTCGAGGCTGGTCGCCAACAGGGCCACGCGTTGATGCCCGTCGCCGGCGGGATAAAGCTGGGTGAGTTGGGCGAGAATTTCGGTGTTGTGCTGCTGGACGGCATCCGTCTCGGCGAGTTTGGCGGGCCGTTCCTTGTCCTGCGCGAACATGACTTCAAACGAGTGCAACCGGTAAACCGCCAGGTTTTCCTGGAGCAAAGCCAGCAGCCGAATGCTCGGCAAGCCTTCCTGTTCCAATCCGTGCGTCGCCTCGGTGCCGCGCTGGCAAACGCCCCACAGCACCACGCCTTGCACCAGGAGAAAAACGAGTAACAGGGCGAGGAGGATCTGGATCAGACGGAAACTGCTCTTGATGGAAGTGCTGGAATGATTCATGCGTAAACAGGGAGTGGAGCCGGGCGCGAACGCCCGGCCCCGGACATTATTTTATTTCAATCGTTTTGACGCCGGTCAGGGCGGCATCCGCGGGCACAATGGCGATCGCGCCTTTGGTCGAGGCGACGAGCGCCACCAGCGCGGCGGCATCATCCGCCTTCTTGGGCTGCTGGCCGCGGCCGGAGAACGCGAGGCGTTGCCAGAAGGTCTTGAACGCACTGGTGTCCATGCCGCTGGCTTGCTGGATGGCCGCATCCGTTTTGTCGCCCATGTAGGCGAGCGCGATGCTCTGGCCGCCGTCCCAGTATTTCGTGTTGCCGGTGTAGATGTCCTTCAAGGCCGCCGGCGTGAGGGTGGTGACCGACACGCTATCGTTGGCGATGACGACGCCGTCGAGCGCCAGCGCCCGGAACGATCCAGTGCCGAGCAGGGCGCAGAGTAAACCGAGTTTCAAGAGGGATGATTTCATAATCGAGTCAGGTAGGATGAGGTTTCGATTTGAAGGCCACTTAGAAACTAAAGGTGGTCTTCACCGCCAGCATGAACCAGCCGTTGTTATTGCTCTGGACGGGATTGTTGGCGTTGTCGCGCAACAGCCCGGTGCCTTCAAGGTAATGACCTTCCACTTTGAAAACCCACCAGTCTTTCAGGTCGAAGCGAAAGCACAAAGCGGCGTCGTTTTGTTTGGCGCTGGCATCCTTGAACATCGTGTAGTAAGTGCCCACTTCCAGCAGGTGATTGAAACGGTGGGAGGCGGCGACATACCAGGTTTCCGGATTATCGCCCGTGGTGCCGATGTTGTAATCGCCCATCGCGGGCAGATAATTATGACCTTCAAAATCGTAGGTGTAATACTCAGCTTGGAACGTCCAGCTTTTATAGATATATTCCGCCGAATACTGCTGCAGCGGGACGTTGCCCACGCTGTGAATATGGCCCGGCCCATATGGCGGGATGATGGTGGAGTTGTAACCCCAGTTGGCCATGTAGGCATACGCCGCGCCCAGCCGCAATCCGTCCACCGGCGTATTCCACCAGAGTTGTCCGCCAAAAATCGGCGCGGTATCAATGCCGTTGAACTCGCCCACCGGCGCCGGCGGCAGTCCGTTTTCAGCATAACGCGCCACGCCACCATTGTCGGCCATGCTGACGTAGCCGGCATAAGCTTCGTAGGAAAGGCTGCCGGCCTTGTTCATCTGGATGCTGCCAAACAAATCCACACCGTCGAGTCCGGCGCTCCAATCGCGCCAACGCGCGTCATAGATGCCTTGCGGCAACAAGACAAACGTGCGGGCCAGATCAATGTCTTGAATCGAGTTGTAGATGCCGGAAGGGCGGCGAATGCGCCCGCCGCGCACGCCGATTTGATCGCTAAAAGTGTATTCGATCAAGGCGTAGTCCAGAAACGGATCGTATTGACCCACATTGCCGACATCGAACGCAAAGCCCTGCACGGCGATGCGCGTGCGCGGAAATGGATTGATGGAAACATTCGCGCCGATTTCCGTGAATTGAAACGAACCGTTCTTGGTGTCGTTGGCCAGATAATTGTAGTCGGTCGTTTTTAAATAGCCCTGGCTGATGAAGGCGTGGAAGTCCAGCGGGGGCATGTTGGTGCCCAGAGGATGCACCTCATAGGCGGAGGCGCCGCAGGCGGCGGCTGCGCCCAGGGCGGCCGTTAACAGGGTTTTCTGTGTGTCAGTGCGTTTGATTCGTTTCATTAGTTCAATTGGGTTGATAGGCTAAGGCAAAATGTAAATTTACGTGCCTAGCTATCGGCGGTTTTGTCGCCTACTTAAGCCATTTTTGATGCCCTGTGAACCGGCAGGAGAATGAACGATCAAACATCCAGAAACCGGCGGATGGTTTCCAGCAGGTGATCCGTGGCGTAGGGCTTTTGAATGAAGGACTCGCCCAGGCGCAATTGAAAATCCCGGCCGGCAATGTCCGCGCTGTAGCCGCTGACATAAATCACCTTGAGCTGCGGCTGTTCCGCCACCAGTTGCCGGGCCAGTTCCTGGCCATTCATGCCGCCCGGCATCACCAAGTCCGTCAGCAGCAGCGCCACCCGGCCGCGATGTTCAGGCCAGCGGGCCAAAGCCTCCATGCCATTGGCCGCTTCCACCACGCGGTAGCCTTGCCGTTCGAGAAAAATGCGCGTCGGCTTGCGCACCGCCAGTTCGTCCTCCACCAAGAAAATGGTCTCCGTGCCCCCGCGCGGCTTGGGTTTGACGTCGGTGGGGGCCGGTCCCACCGACGTCTCGCGGCTGGCCGGCAGAAAAATTTGGAAGGTCACGCCCTCGCCCGGGCGGTTGTCCAGCTCGATCCAGCCTTGGTGCTGTTTGACGATGCCAAAGACCGTGGCCAACCCCAGCCAGGTGCCTGACCCGGCTTCTTTGGTGGTGAAGAAGGGTTCAAATATTTGCGGCAACACTTCAGGCGGGATGCCGCTGCCCGTGTCACTGACACTTAAACTGACGTAACGGCCCGGCGGCACTTCCGCATTCACGCGCGCGGACCCCTCGGCCACGGTGACGGCCGTGGTGGCCACCTGCAAACGTCCGCCTTTGGGCATGGCGTCCCGCGCATTGACGGCCAGATTCATCAGCACCTGTTCGAGCATGCCGGGATCGGCGCGCGTCAGGAGCGGGGCCGCGTGGAGGTTGAGTTGCAACTGCACGTCCTCGCGAATCAGGCGCTGCAGCATCTTGCCCAGATTCATGATCAGTTCATTCAGATTCAACACCTGCGATTGCATCACCTGCCGGCGGCTGAACATCAGCAACTGCCGGGTGAGAGCGGCGGCGCGGTTGACATCGGTCACCATTTCCCGCAACCCATCGCGCACTTCCTCCGGCAGCGGCTCGACCCCGAGCAGCATTTCGGACTGCATGAGCAGCGCGGAGAGAATGTTGTTAAAGTCGTGCGCCACGCCCCCGGCCAGCCGGCCGACGGCTTCCATTTTCTGGGCCTGGCGGAATTGCTGCTCCAGTTGCAAACTGTCGGAAACGTCGCGTGAGTTGATGATGATCTGCTGTTCGCCGGCTTCGGTCTGGATGCTGGTGCCCACGGCTTCAATGTGCCGCCAGAGGCCGTTTTGGTGGCGCAAACGCACGGTCAGCGTGATGGGCACGTTGAGCTGTGCCAATGATTGATGGAAGGCGGCCTGCGACCGGAGCCGGTCTTCCGGGTGGGCGAGGTCGAGCAGGCAGCGCCCGATGAACGCGGCGGCGGGATAGCCCAAAATCCGTTCGCCGGAGGCGCTTTGATAGGTGACCACAGCCTGCGCGTCAATCACCGTGATGCTGTCCGAGGCGTGTTCAATGAGCGAACGAAAATACTCTTCGCGGCGTTGGAGTTCGATTTCTGCGCGCTTGCGATTGGTGATGTCGCGGATGATGGCCTGCAGAAATACTTTCCCGTCCAGTTCAATCCGGTTCAGGCTGACCTCAGTATCAAACGGGGTCTGATCCAGCCGCGTGTGCCGCCATTCAAAGAATTGCGGCTGCCCGGCAAAGGCGCGGTCAATTTTTTCGCGCGCCAGTTCGCGCGAAAGCCCGCCATCCGGCTGCGCGACCGGTGAAAAATCAGCGGGGGAATGACCCATGATGTCCGCGCTCTGGCAGCCAAACATGACCAGCGTCTGCGGATTGCAGGAGAGAAAAACGTGCTCATCCATCATGCAGATGGCGTCATTGGATTTGTCAAACAAGGTGCGGAATTTCAGTTCGCTTTCGCGCATGGCGAATTCCGCCCGCTGGCGTTCGGTCAGGTCACTGGCCAGCCCCAGAAATCCCGTGATCTCCCGCTCCCGGTTGCGGATGGTCGTGACGACCAGTTGCACGGTCAACCGGGTGCCGTCTTTGCGGACGAAGGTCCATTCGCGCACGTCATGTTGGGCTTGGCGGGCAGGCTCCACAAACGCGTCAAAGCCCGTGATCGTGCGCCCGGACGACAGCGACAGCTCCCGGCCCCGCGCCTCGATTTCTTCGCGCAGATGCCAGAGTTCCGGGGTGTGCCGGCCGATGACTTCCGCCGCGGAGTAACCGAGCATCCGCTCGGCGCCGGAATTAAACAGCCGCACCAAACCCTTTATTTCCGTGGCGATGATGGCCACCTCCGTGGCCGAATTGAAAACATTCTGGATTTGCGCCGTGGCTTCCAACAACGCCGCGTCGCGCTGGCCGATGGTTTCCAGCATTTGATTGAAACCGCGCGCCAGACGGCCCAACTCGTCGTCGTTCTTGATGGGAACCCGGACGCTGTAATCGGCGTTTTGCGTCACCTGGGCGCTGGTCTCCACCAGCTCAAACAAGGGCTTCAAGAAATAGCGCTGCATGCCCATCAGCAGCACCGTCGCCATGGCAATCAACACCAGGGCAACCACGACCATCATGATGAAGTCTTGCGGCACCCGCGCATAAAATGGCGGGATAGCCTCCTGCAGATAGAGGTAGCCAATCACGCGCTCGCCATGCCGGACCACCTGCCAGATGGAAACCGAGAAGACATCGAATTGGGCGCCCGCCGGGCGCGGGGCGGTGATGGCCGCATCATCGTCATGGCGGAACTCGGCAAACCGGTTGGTTCTGGCATCCAATAGGACCGCCAGCTCGAGGTTCCTCGCCTTTCCCAAACTCACTAAATAGGAGCGCGCGTTTTCCTTATCAAGAAATTCCAGCGGCGCTTGTAACATTTCGCTCAGCACGGCGGCGTCTTCCACCAACTGCTTTTCCGTCGCCGGGCGAAAGGTCTTCAGATCGTAGGCCAACATACCTCCGATCACCAATAACATCGCCAGTCCGCTGGCGATGAGAATCAGCCGGATCAATCGTTGCCGCAATGAAAGCTGCCAGGCCATATTAACGGGCCTCCGTCTGCGGCATAATAACCTTGTTCGCGAGTGCCAACATTTGTGGTGTGAATTTTACCCCTGCCTGCTGCGTCGCCGGCAAGCTCACGTCAAAACGGACCCGTCCCGCCACCGTCTTGAGTTCCAGGATTCCGCCCCGCTCAAGGGTATGCCCCGATTCGCCCACCGTGACGATCGGCTTGTCTTTCAAGACCGCCAGCCAATTTTCCTCGCGGCTTTTTTCCGCCGCGCTGATGAACACCAAGTGGCAGCCGTCGGCCGCTTCGGCGCTGGCCAGATGCCGCACCTGGATCGTCCGCGCGCCGACCTGCTGGGCCGCCGTCTTCGCCAGCACCTCGCCGAAGGGATTCTCGCCCAGCACGCCAATGATGATCGGATCGTCCTTGCCGGCAAAGGCGTTGGACGGCCACTCCGTATAGCTTGTGAACGCGGTAAGCAAACCCGCCTTGATACTGTATTCCGGCGCGATGGCCGGCTGGGCTTCTAAAATCTGGAATGGCAACGCTGCCCCGCCGAGCAACAACACCAGCCAAAAGGCCAGGCAACGAATGGCCTGACGCCGGCCGGGAAGTTTGATGCTTTGCCAGTTCATGGAAGTAAACATCAAAATCTCCAGGTGACTTTGGCATAGACGCCGCGCGGGATTTCAGCCGTCTGGTTCACCAGCGAGGCGTGATATTCCGCATGTTGATCGTGCAAAAGGTTCTGGCCCACGAGCGCCACCTCGAGGTTCCGGGTCGGCCGCCAAGCCAGTTGCAGATCCAAGTCAACGTAAGCCGGCACATGATAATAGGGGATGTTGTCGAGATAGCGCAGCGCGCCCGTCAATTCCACTTCGCGACCGAGTTTGACGCCGGAAGTCAGCGCCACGGTCTGGCGCGGCGAGGTCAGCGAATCACCGGCAAATTCGATTGGGTCGGGCAAATACGAATGCAACTGAGTATGCCGGACGCTGTAACTGACGGTGGCAAACCAAGCATCGCAAGGTCGCCAGGTCAACGCCATTTCCCCGCCATAGGAATCCCCCTCCGTGCCGTTGGCCGTCACCACCGGAATTACGACTGATGGAGCCGGCGTCCCCTGGCCATAGGGCGTGCCATAGGTGGCCATGATCAAATTCTTGTATTGGTAATAATAGCTGGCCACGTCCACCGTAAGGGACTTGGCGGCCTGCCAGCGCCAGCCCAGTTCCCACGACTGCAACTCCTCCGGGTTCACGTCTTGATTGCCACGCCACCGCAAGACGGCAGGCAAGTTTGGATCGAAGGTGCCGGGCGGAAAAACGCGCAGGTCTATCTGCGCCTGCTGCTCCACTTCCGAGGGACTGCGCAGCGCCTGCGACCAGGCCGCCCAGAGGGTGTGCCCTTCGGCCGGGTGCCAGGTGAGGCGAGCATTTGGCTGCGGCAGGAATCCGCCAACCGAATGACCTTCCAGCTTGATCCCGCCGGTCAAGAAGAGCCGGTCCCGAACGAGCTCAATTTCATCCTGCACAAAACCCGAACCCAGCCACACGACTTCCTGCGCCGGATCGAACGCCGCCCAGCGTGGCCGCGTGTGGAAGTCCACCATCCGACCATCCAAGCCCCAATCCACCACTTGCCGCCGCCACCCGGTCCAGGTGTGATGCATCTGCACATCCGCCGTATGCACATCGAAATCCACGATGGATTCCTCGCGCTGTGAAAAATCGTAGTAGGCTTGGAGCTGCAGGGTGGAATCCGGGGTCAGCTCCGTCTGCCAGCGGCCCAGCATTTGCCCGCCCAAGACCTGCGCCGCACTATTATTGGTCACAATGTAATTAGGCGACAAGAGATCCGGCAGTTGCGTGGTGTCATTATTTTCGCCCCAATGAATATCTCCTTTCAGCGTCCACTGCGTATTGGCCCGCGGATAACCGTCCGCCCGAAAGCCACCCTGGCCCGTGCGCGTGGCATCATTGGCCTCGCCGCCGCCCGGTTTCGGCAGGGACAGATCATAATCATACGTTCCATAAACCCGGACGTAGGTGTTGGTGCCGGCCTGCCAGCCGTAGCGGGCGCCGGCCAGAGCGGCTTTCGTCGTGCCGCCACCGCCGTAAATCAGGCCGCCCTGCGTGTCGCGCGCCGACTTGGTGATAATATTGATCACGCCATTCATCGCGTTGGCGCCCCAGATCGAACCGCCCGGGCCGAGCACCACTTCGATTTGGTCCAGATCCGGCAGGAAATAATTCTGCTGATCCCAAAAGACGCCGCTGTAAATCGGCGAATAAACGGAAACGCCGTCCATCATCACCAGCAGCTTGTTCGCATATTGCGACTGGAATCCGCGGGCCCCGATGGCCCAGGTGCTGCCATTGATCTGCGCTACGTTGAGGCCCGGCACCGTGCGCAACGCCTCGGGAATGGAGGTCGCGCCAGAGCGCGCGATGTCCTCGCTGGTAACGACCCGCACGGCGGCGGCGGCGTTTTTCAGCGGCTCGGCCCGCTGGCTCACGCTGACGATTTTGATTTGCGACAGTTCCTCGAGAGAAAGATTGGCCAGAATGGGGGAGGCGTGCAGCGCATCATCCACCGCCGCCGCCGACGAAACGGTCTGAAACAGCATCGCCGGGACCAGCGCTGCCGCCAGTATTTTGGAACCATGTGAATTCATGATCGCATTCTGTTTGTTGGCTCAAAACCATGCGTCCCCGCCGCTCGAAGGGCGGCAGCGGCTCGCATAATTGCGCCGAATTCTCGTTTGGTAATGTGGCATCAGCAATCTTTTTCCTGTTAAAAATGACTCGCGCGTGGGTTTGCCAATAAGTGGTTCATGGATGGCAGGAGGTTTTGGGTCAGAATTTATAAGTCACCTTGGCATAAACGCCCCGGGGGATTTCGGCGGTCTGCCCCGCGAGGCTCGATGTATATTCGAGGTGCTGGTCGTGGAGCAGGTTCTGCCCGACCAGCGAAAATTGCCACCGCTCGTTTGGCCGCCAAGCGAGTTGCGCATCCAACTCAACATAGGCGGGCGTATGGCTGTAGGGAATGTTGTCGAGGTAGCGCAGCGCACCAGACAACTCCACTGCGCGGCCGAGTTTGAGGCTGGAGTTGAGCGCCACGGTTTGGCGCGGAGCATCCAACGCGTGGCCGGCATAGCCTTGGTCCGGCTGCACATAGGAATGCAGCATGGTGTGCCTCACGCTGTAGCTGGCGCTGACCAGCCAACGGTCCACAGGCCGCCAAGTCAGCGCCATCTCGCCGCCGTAAGCATCGCCCTCCGCACCGTTGACATACGTTAGTGGAACCACCACGGCCTTCAAAGCCGGATCGTATCCCGGCTTGCCGGCGCTGGTGGTGCTGATGAGGTCGTCGTAATGATAGTAATAGCCGGCCACGTCGAGGGTCAGGGATTGACGCGCCTGCCAGCGCCAGCCGATCTCCCACGCCTGCAATTTTTCCGCCTCCAAGCTGGCATTACCCGCGAGCCGCACCACCGTGGGAAACGGGTTTGGCGGCATGGGCCGGAGCACACTCACATCAATCTGGGAATTTAGTTCGGTGGCCTGCGGGCTGCGCAAGGCTCGCGACCAGGCCACCCAAAAGGTATGCCGTTCGGCGGGCTGCCACGTCAGCCGGGCATTCGGCTGCGGCATGAACCCGACGTCCGAATGTTCCTCCAGCTTGATGCCGCCGGTCAATTTCAGTGCATCGGGCACCAGGCTGATTTCATCCTGCACAAAACCGGAACCGAGCCATTCGGTCGCCTGCATCGGATCATACGTTGCCCAGCCCGGCTCCGAATCCCGATACACCATCCGTCCGTCCACACCCCAGTCTATCACCTGTCGCCGCCAGCCAGACCAAGTGTGATGCAACTGCATATCCGCCGTCTGCACCGCCGCGCTGCCGGCCACCTCGTTCCGCTTCGAAAAGTCATAATAGCCTTGTATCTGAAGGGTGGAATCGGGATTCATCTCCGTCTGCCAATGTCCGAGCAGTTGCCCGCCAAGGCTGCGCGTCATGGCGGTGTTCGTGAAGACATAACTGGGTGGTCGCGTCAGGTCTGGTTGCAGTAATAAATCATCGTTCGCCGCCCAACGCACATCGCCCTTCACGGTCCACTCCGAATTACCGCGCGGATAGCCGTCCAACCGGAAGCCGCCCTGACCACTGCTCGTAGCGTCCGGCGCATCCCCACCGCCGATCCTGACGGTCGGATTGTCATAATTGTAAATTCCATAGACGCGGGCATAGACATTGGTGTCCGCGAGCCAGCCGTAACGCGCCCCGGCCATGACCGCCTTCTCATTGCCACCTCCGGCGTAAACCATCCCGCCCTGGGTGTCGCGGGCCGATTTGGTGACAACATTAACCACGCCATTGACCGCGTTTGCGCCCCAAATGGAGCCACCCGGACCCAGCACCACTTCGATCTGTTCCAAATCCGGCAGGAAATAATTCTGCTGATCCCAAAACACGCCGCTGAAAACTGGCGAGTAAACCGAGACGCCATCCACCATCACGAGCAGCTTGTTGGAAAACTGGCTTTGAAAACCGCGCGCGCCGATGGCCCAGGCGCTGCCGTTGATCTGCGCCACGTTGAGGCCCGGCACATTGCGGAGGGCTTCGGGAATGGAGGTCGCGCCGGAGCGGGCAATGTCTTCGCTGGTGACGACATGCACGGCGGCGGCGGCATTCGCCAGTGGCTGGACGCGCTGACTGACGCTGACGATTTTGATTTGCGACAGCTCCTCGAGCGACAGATTGGCCAGAATGGGGGAATCCCTCGGGGCATCATCCGCCGTCAGCGCCGCATCCGCCGGCAGGCAAAACAAGGCCGGCAGGCTGGCCGCCAGGCGGATGGACACAGGCAAATTCATGTTGGTTTCTGGTGGGGCGGCAACGCCCGCCCGCTGCCGGGCGAATTAGCTTCTGAATCTGGTTGATGAGATTTTGTCACGCTGGTCTTGGTTTGTCGAGCGCGGGACGGCGGCTGGCGGCGGCACTGCCATCGCCGCTTCAACGGGCCAACCACACCGCAAGCCGGCCCACGATTTACCATCATTCCGTCTTCTGCTATCGGCGGGCGAGCCACACACTTTAGTGATTTCAAAGTGAAGTTCTCCTTAAGTGAAGTGGTCATTCAGCCGATGCCGAAGCAGCCGTCTCGCCCCGTGCCCGAATCCTCCGGAGTGGGGAAACCAAGCTGAGACGGTAACGGTCTGAATGGATTTTTTGCTCGAAAAGCTTTGGAATTATGTGGCGCGAGACAAGTCGTTGACCTTTCAGGTGCGACTGTTCCGCTTGATGTGTCTTACGACGACCATGTTGTGCCTGCTGGTGATCTGCCCGATCAACCTGTTTCTGCCCAACATCCCGTTCGTGGTCAATGTGGCCAACATATTCCTGGGTCTGTTCGCCCTCTTTTGTTACGTCCAATCCCAGCGCGGCCGAAACCTCATGAAGTTGTTTCTGGCGTTATTGATCCTGTCGTTGAACCCGGTCTGGTTTCTCAACGGCGGGATGAACGGCAGCATCACCTATTATTTTTTTCCGGTGCTGATGCTGCCCATGGTGTTTTTTCGGGGCCGGACGCGGTGGATTATTTCCGGCCTGATCATGGCGAATGTCTGCGCGCTCCTGTTTGCGGATTATAAGTTTCCAGGTTTGGTGATTCCCTTTCATGACCGCCATGACCAGATGCTGGACTTGACTTCGGGAATTATCTGCAGCTTCATCGCGATCACCGTGGTGTTTTGGGTGATTGTGACGAACTATGACTGGGAACAAAGCCTGATTGCGCGCTACGCCAAAGACCTGGCGGCGAGCGAGGAAAATTACCGCGGGGTGGTGGAAAACGCCATGAGCATCATTCTGCGCCTGGATGCCGAGGGAAAAATCATTTTTTTCAACCAGTTCGCCGAAAACCTGTTCGGCTATCAACGCGCGGAGATCATAGGCCGCCATCTGGTGGGCAGCATCGTGCCGGAAGTCTCGTCGAAAGGGGAGAATCTGGCCGCGAAAATTGCCGAACTCCTCCGCCAGCCGGAACAATTCAAGGCCTCGGAAAACGAAAACATCTGCCGCGATGGCCGGCGCCTCTGGGTGAACTGGACCAACCAGCCCATCTATGATGATCAAGGCCGGCTGCGGGAAATTTTGTGCGTGGGCGCGGATATCAGCGAGCGCGCGGCGCTGCTGGAACAACTCCGGTTGACCCAGATCACCATGGATGTGGCGGCCGAGCAAATCCTCTGGACCGATGACCAGGGCCGGATCATTTATGCCAATGCGGCGGCCGTGGCGGAATTGGGTTACACCGCCGGGGAATTACGCCAACTCACCTTGCACGATCTGGCGGTGAATTTCCCCGCGTCCGCCTGGCCGGAACGCTGGGCCGCCCTCAAGCGCCAGCGCGCGGCCACGTTTGAACTGACCCAGCGACGCAAGGATCACGCCACCCGGCCAGTCGAATTGTCCATGACCTATATCCAGGCGGCCGACAAGGAATACACCACGGTCTTCATCCGCGATCTCACCGACCGGAAGGAGGCCGAGGAAAAGCGCCGGCAGCACGAACTGGAAATGCAGCATCTGCAGCGGCTGGAAAGTCTCGGCATTCTGGCCGGCGGCATCGCCCATGATTTCAACAACCTGCTCACCGCCATCTTGGGCAACATCGGGCTGGTGAAAATGGACCTGGACCCCGCTGCGGAAAATTTCGAACTGCTCGGCGAAGCCGAAAAAGCCTCCGGCCAGGCGCGCGATCTGACCGCCCAGTTGCTGACCTTCGCCAAGGGCGGCAAACCCGTGAAAAGCGCGGTCAAACTCGAACGCGTCCTTCGCGACAGCCTCAGTTTTGCCCTGCGCGGCAAGTCGGTCAAATGCGACATCCATATCGCTGCCGACCTGCGGCCCGTCGAAGCCGACGCTGCCCAAATCTCCCAGGTTTTCAACAATCTGGTCATCAATGCCTGTCAGGCCATGTCCGCCGGTGGCACCGTTACAATCAAGGCGCAGAACCAGAGTGTCATCACGCCCGACCAGGCCGGCGCGCCCGCCGGCGAGTATGTCGAAGTGACGGTGCAGGATGAGGGCAAAGGCATTGCCCCGGAAAACCTGAGCAAGATTTTCGACCCCTATTTCACCACCAAAAAATCCGGCTCCGGCCTCGGGCTGGCCGTCGTCCATTCCGTCATTAAAAACCATGCCGGACTGGTGTCCGTCGCCTCCACGCCCGGAGTCGGCACCACCTTCACCATCCTGCTCCCGGCCGCCCGCCAGGCGGAGATCAAAACCACGTTCATCAAAAAGGCCGACAGCGGGGGCGGCTGCCGGGTGCTGGTGATGGACGATGATAAAATGGTTCGCAAGATGCTCGCGAAAATGCTCGCGAAAATCGGCTGCGACGTGGAAACCGCAGCGGATGGGGACGCCGCGCTGCAACTGTATCAACAGATGGCCGCGCAACAAAAACCGTTTGCGCTGGTCATCATGGACTTGACCGTCCCCGGCGGCATGGGCGGTCAGGAAGCCATCCGACGACTGCTGGAAATTAACCCCAAAGCCAAAGCCATTGTCTCCAGCGGTTACTCCGACAATCCCATCATGGCCGACTATGCGGCCTTCGGCTTCAAAGGCGTCGTGACCAAACCTTTCACCGCCGAACAAATCAAAACCGCCATCCAAAACGCCCTCACGGACTGATATGAACCTGTTAAAACCACTCTCATTATTGACCATTCTGTGGCTGGCACTCGTTGCTCCGGCATCCGCCCCGGCCGAAAGCCAAACCAGCACCAATGCTTTCACCCGCTGGGCCACGCAGGATTACCTGCTGGGCGACTGGGGCGGCGCCCGCAGCCGCCTGGCGCGGCACGGCGTGGACTTGGAATTTTTCTACGCCGGCTCCGTGCCGGACAATCTCAGCGGCGGCCGGCGCACCGGGGCGATTTACCAGGGCCTTGGGCTGGCAACGCTGGACCTCGATTCGCAAAAGCTGCTGGATTACGCCGGGGGGAAATTCCATGTCTCCGGCCTCTGGCTGCATGGCCGCGAAGGTTTTTCCGCCAATTTTCCCGGGGACTACAACCGCGTCAATCTCCTCGACCTCGACCACACCTTCCGCCTGGGCGAACTCTGGTATCAGCAGAAATTCTTCGCAGACCAACTGGCCATCAAGCTGGGTGAACTGGCCATTGATTCGGATTTCCTCGTGCCGGAATACTACACCTGCGCCGGCCAGTTTAGTCTATTGAACCAGACTTTCTTCTATCCCTCGCTGCCCTTCAACGTCTTCGATCCGCCCGGATTTCCGGCCACGGGCCATGGTCTTTCGACAATGCCGCTGGCGACCCCCGGTGCCGTCATCCGTTGGTCACCCACCGAAAACTTTTACGCGCAGGCCGGGATTTACAGCGGCACGCCCGACCGGACTGATTCCGGCACGCGTTTCAGCGTCAGCCAGCAGGACGGCTTGCTGAACTACTTTGAAATCGCCTGGCGGCACAACCCCGGCACCAATAATCCCGGCCTCGGCGGCACTTACAAACTCGGCGCGTATTATCACACCAGCGATTTCACGGACCTCTACGACGGGGTTTTTTACGCCGCCGGCATCAACCCGGCACCCCGCCAGCATCAAGGAAACTGCGCGGCGTATCTGCTCGCGGAGCAACAGCTCTATCTTAAAAACGGCAAGGCAGATCCAGCTTTGCAAGGGTTGGTCGGCTTCTTCCGGTTGCTCGCCGCGCCGTCAGATCGCAATCTCACGCAGCTCGAAGTGGACGGCGGACTCGTTTATCGCGGCCTGATTCCCACGCGGCCGTGGGACTCGCTCGCGCTGGCCGGTTCGTATCTTGAATTTAGCGACGACCTCCGCCGCGCACAGGAGGACATCAACTCATTCGCGCCCGGCAGCTTCACGCCGCTGGATTACGAAGGCGTCATTGAATTGAGCTACAAAATCCAAGCCACCGCGTGGTGGACGATTCAGCCCAGCGTGCAACACGTCTTTCATCCGAGCGGTTCTTCCGCGACGCCCGACGCCACCGTGTTCATCCTGCAAACCACGCTGCGGTTTTAAGCCGCGGGCTTGAGATAGATCGCCGGCCGCACGAGTTTCAAGCTGTGCTTCACGCCGCTCAAACTTTCCGAATGTCCCACCAGCAGATGGCCGCCCGGCACCAGCTTGGCGGTCAGTCGCTGCACCAGCGTCTCCTGCGTCGGACGGTCGAAGTAAATCATCACATTGCGACACAGGATCAAATCGAAGGACCACGCGAACGGATACGCGCCTTCCAGCAAATTTAGATGGTGAAAATGGACACGGCGGCGCAGTTCGTCTTTCACGCGGAAATGACCGGCCCATTTTTTTTCGCCCTTTTGAAAATGCCGCCGCAGGGCTTCGGGACCAACGCTCGTCAGCCGTTCCTGTTCATAAATCCCCTGCGTGGCCACTTCCAGCACGCGCGTCGAAATGTCCGTGGCCTCGATCTGCCAGCGGCCGGATTCGGCGGGCGCAAAATTCTCGGCGAAATGAATCGCCAGTGAATACGGCTCTTCGCCGGTGGAGGAGGCCGAACTCCAGATGCGGAACGGTTCCTTGCGCCCTTTCACCGCGTTCCAAGTCGGAATGATCACGTCCCGGATGAACTCGAAATGTTTGATCTCCCGGAAAAAATGCGTGTGGTTGGTCGAGATGCGGTCAATCAGGAATTGCAGTTCTTCCGCGCCCGCCGGCGAGCGCATGAGTTCGCAATACTCCTGGTAGCTGTTCAGGTTGAGATGGCGCAGCCGTTTCGCCAGTCGGGAGGCCACCAGCACCCGTTTGTCGGGACCGAGATGAATCCGGCTGCGTTCATAAATCAGCTGGCATAAGAACTCATAGTCCGCGTCGCCCAGCGTGGTGGTGAGCCAGCCCGGCTCGGTGAGTTTGGCGGCGGCCGGCGGCCTGGCGGCAGTCCGGCTCATTTTTCTTGGGCCAGCAATTGGCGCACGTTGGTCAGCAGTTGATCGGCGGTAAACGGCTTGTGCAGCACCACGTTCGCGCCGGCGGCCTTGGCTTCGGCGATGCGGTGTTCCTCGCCCAGGCCGGTGATGACGATGCTTTTAATGCCGGGCTGCATTTGGTGCATGCCGCGCAGCATCCCCGGCCCGTCCATTTGCGGCATCATCACGTCGCTGATCACCAGCCGGATGTCGGCGCGTTGTTGGCTGAACATCGCCACCCCTTCGCGGCCTTCGGCCGCAATGATGGTGCGATAGCCTTGCCGGACTAAGATGGCGCTGGCCAGCCGGCGCACCGCGGGCTCGTCATCCACGATGAGAATCAGTTCGCCGTTGCCGCGAATGGACTCCGTGCCGCCCGCGCCAATGTCATTCGCGGCGGACTCGCCCGGCGCGGCGGGAATATGCACCAGAAATTTCGTGCCCTGGCCCAGTTGCGTTTCCAGGTGGACGAAGCCGCCGTGATTCTCCGCGATGCCCAAGACCGTGGCCAGGCCCAGCCCGGTGCCCTGCCCGAGCGGCTTGGTGGTGAAGAACGGATCGAAAATCTTGTCCACCAGTTCGGGCGCAATCCCGGTGCCGGTGTCGGTGACCGAAATCACCACATAGCCGCCGGGCTTGGCTTTGGGATGAATCCGCGCGCCGGCCGCATCCAGTTCGACGATGTGCAGGCCGATGGTGAGCAGACCGCCTTGCGGCATGGCGTCGCGGGCATTGACGCAGAGGTTCATGATGACCTGCTGAATCTGCGTGGCGTCGCCGAGCAGGATGCACGGCGGCTTGGCAATGCTCGTGGCCACCTCGATGGAGCGCGGAAAGGTTTCGCGGGCGATGCGCTGCATCTCCTGAATGAGATGCTTGGGGTTGATCAAAATGCGCTGGCCTTCGACCCCGCGCGCAAACATGAGCACCTGCCGGATGATGTCCGCGCCGCGCCGCGAACAGGTTTCCAGCGTCTGGAAACAGGCCTTCATGCTCTCGTCCTCGCTGTTGTCCTTGATGAACTGGACCGCCATCATGATCGGCGCGAGCACGTTGTTGAGGTCGTGCGCCAGGCCGCTGGCAAGCGTGCCGATGCTTTCGAGCCGCTGGCCGCGCAGCAGTTGGGATTCGAGTTTTTTCTTTTCCGTGATGTCGTTGTTGACGATGAGAATGGCCTTGGGTTTGCCGTCCGCTTCGCGCATCAAGGTCCAGCGGCTTTGGATGGTCAGCTCCTGCCCGCCGCGGTTTTTTTGCTTCAGCTCGCCCGTCCATTCGCCCTGCTGCTGCACCGTATGGAGCGCGCGGGTGGATTCAAAGGGATCAATATTTTGCAGGAGTGCCGAGGCGGTATGGGTTTTGGCTTCGTCGGGCGACCAGCCGTAAAGCTGATGCGCCCCTTCGTTCCAATAAGTGATCCGGTCGGAGAAATCGCGGACCAAAATCGCGTCGCGGGTGATGTCCAGCAGCGCGGCCTGGGAACGGATCTGTTCGTCGGCGCGGACGCTCTTGGTGATGTCCTCGAGGCAGATGAGCACGCGCACCGTGTCGTCGAACTGAATGCGCTCGGTGGAGACGAGCAGCACCACTTCGCTGCTTTGGCCATCGCGCATGACCGACTTGGTCATTTTGACCTGCCGCAGACTCTTGCCCGTGGTAAGCGTTTCGATGAGCACGCGCCGGAGATTGCAGCCGAGGCACGCGGCGCTCTGGTCGCATTCCCCATTGGTTTTGGGACTGCAATTGAAAAATTCCCCGAGGCGAAGATGGTTGGCGGTGTGCTGCCGATGATTGGCAAATTCGCTGGCGGCATGATTGGCGCGGACGATCTGCAACTGCTCGTTGAAGAGACACAGCGCGCTCGGCACCCGGTCATAGACGGTGGCGAGTTCAGCCTCGCTGCGGCGGGCGGCCTCGCGCGCGTGCAGCCGGTCGAACAAAGTCGCCAGATAATTCGCCAGGCTCGTGGCCGCTTTGATCACGCGCGGCTCGGCGACAATGTTGGCGCGGTGGGCCAGCGACAGGGTGCCCACCACCTTGCCGTCCGATTTGATGGGGACACAGACGAACGTCTGGACGCCCAGCACGCGCAGAATCGGTGCGGCATATTCGCGGCGCTCCGCCACATTGTTTTCCACGAGCAGTTCGCCGGAGTAGGCCACCTGGCCGGAGAGCGAAACATCCATCGGCACTTCAAAGGGCGAAGGCATTTCCTCCAGCGGAATGCCATAGGCCCCGCGATAGACCATGAGCGCGCGGTTGAAGTCGCAGAGCTCAATGGACACCATCGGAAAATCCGTCATGCCGCTGGTCTCCCGCGCGATGGTGTCAAAGATGGACTGCTCGGACTCGCCCGAGAGCATCACCTCGGAGATGCGATGAAAGGCGGTCAACTCGCGATTCTGCCAGAACAACTCCTGTTCCGCCCCGCGCGTTTTGGTGATGTCCGTGACGGCGAAGGTGGCGTCCGCCTGGGAAAGATCCGACTGGATCGAGGTAAGCGTGACCGTGATCAGCGAACCGTCGCGGCATTGCAGGACCGTCTGGCCGGTGGCGACGCCATGGGTTTGCAGGTCGGCGTAAATCGTCTCGCCGACACGTAGAAATTCCTGGTCGTTCGGAAAGATGATGCGCGTGGACTGACCGATCAGTTCGGCGGCGGAATAACCGACCATCTCCAGAAAACACGCGTTGACCTGGGTGAAAGCACGGCTGCGCAACCGCACAATGCCCACGGGCAGGGCGCGGAAAATCTCCGGCTCCGCCTGGGTTGTTTGCACCGTCGGGCCTTCAGTCAAGGTCGCAGTCATGTCAGATTTATTTTCAAAACCAACTTTACCATCTTCCCTTCGGCCAAATCCGGAAGAACTTGAGGAATAAACCGGGCGGCGAAAACGGGCCTCAAGCCGCCGCCGTTCCAACCGATAACCGACAAGTGGTTGGAACAACCACCCTTAATGACCCAATACGAACTGATGAAGCGAGCCAATGCCAACCTCGCCTGGTGGATCCCACCGGACCAACGCCGCCGCCCGCCTGCCGCCCCATGAATGTCCGTCCCATCCAGCCGCTCGCGACCGCCCGCGAATTCAAATGCCATGAGATGTTTTTCTCCACGACCGACCTGAAGGGAATCATCCGGTCGGGAAATGATGTCTTCGCGCGGGTGAGCGGATTCAGCAAGGCGGAATTGTATGGCCAGCCGCACAATATTATCCGTCATCCTGACATGCCACGGGCGGCCTTCGCCCTCCTGTGGACGAACTTGAAACAAGGGCTTCCCTTCGCCGGCTATGTCAAAAACATGGCCAAAGACGGCAGCTACTATTGGGTGTTCGTGGTCGCGGTTCCGGCCGGCCGCGATCACTACCTCTCCATTCGTTTCCAGCCGAGTTCACCGCTGCTGGACCGGGTGGCCGCGCTTTACCAGCAGATGTTGGGCGCGGAGCATCTTGCTCTCGCCAACGGCGGCGACGAGGCAGACGCCGTGGCCGCCGGGGTGCAGGTGCTCACGGCGGCGTTGCCGGCGCTCAACTTCGCCACCTATGACCACTTTTCGCACACGGCCTTGAACGTCGAAATCAAGGCCCGCGACACGCGATTGTCCGCCGCCGGCACACGGCTCTTCCCGGCGGAGCTGGCAGGCCGGGATTCCCTCGCGACCCTCTATGGCCTCGGGGTCCAAACTTACGACCGGGTGGACGCACTGTTCCGGCAACTGGATGGCTTTGTGGAATACACCAGCGGCCTGCAGGAAAAGGCGGCCAGCGTGCTCGACACCGCCGAGATCTTCCGGTTGCACGCCCTGAACGTGAACATCACCTCGCAACACCACGGCAACGTGGGCGTGGGCGTGGGCGTCGTGGCCGGCTTTCTGAGCGATTACTCCCGGCAATTGACCGACGGCACCCTTGAACTGCGCACGCACATTGCCGAAATCACCCAGCGAACCGAAACCATCAATGCCCGCGTCGCAATGGCGCGGCTGCAAATGGAGATGCTGCTCTACTTTCAGGCCGAATCCGCCACCCAGCCGGACGCGATGGCCGCCGGGCCGATGCAGGTTTTGGAAGAGTGCTTTATCACCAGCACCACGCAGGTGCTCGCCGCGTTGACGCAGTTGCGGGACAATCTGCCCCGCCTTGTCGGCAATCAACAAAACCTGGCGCGCACCGCGCTGGCCATCGAGCTGGCACAGGTGCAGGGCCTCACGGAAGCCGCCCGCATCGCGCAAGGCGACACCCTCCGCAGCATGTTCGCCGAGTTCCGGGCCAAGATCGCTGCCACCCGCGCACAACTCGACAACCTGGCCGAGGTGATGGAAAAAATCGGCACGCTCTCCGACCACAGCCCGCGCCAGATCGCCAGCATCAACACCGCCACCCAGCGGATGCAGGCCGGCTTCAAAGCCCTCGCCGTGGCTTGAACCAGCCGGCGTCAGCGGAGGCCTTTGCGCGTCTGATTTTGCCGCCGTCCGGCGGATACTTCCAGGCCAGCACAACACCGCCGCCGGTGAAGCCGGAGGATGTTTTCAAGTTTCATTTGAAACGGACACCGCGACCCGTTAACACTGGCGCGTGGCCCGCTTCTATGAACAACTCGCCGCCGCCGCGAACCAGCCGTTCGCGCTGGCGCTCATTGCCGGCACCAAAGGCTCCAGCCCGCAACGCGCCGGCGCCAAGGCCATCTTCTTCGCGGATGGAACCATGGCCGGCACGCTGGGCGGCGGCTGTCTGGAAGCGGAAGTCCATTCCCGCGCCCTCACAGCCCTGAAGACCGGCCAGCCCGCCGAGTTCGCGATGGTGCTGGATCACGATTTCGGCTGGGACGATGGCCTCATCTGCGGCGGCAGCGTGAACGGCGTGATCCTGCCGCACGCCGCGCAGTCAAAAAAGCTCTGGCACGAACTGGCCCACATCACCGCGCCCATCCGCTGGGGCGTGAAAAAGGATTTTTCCATCGCGATTGTTTCTTCCCCTGAACCGCGTAGCCGCCGACGTGAGTCGGCTCCATCTCATTCGGCTGAAAGAAAAAGTCAGAGCCTCTTTACGTCGGCGGCGACGGATGAAGGGAATTGGCTTTATCTGGAAACCGTTTCGCCGGCAGTGGAACTCTGGATCGCCGGTTCCGGTCACGTCGCACAAGCCGTCGCGCCACTCGCGCTGCAACTGGATTTCGCCGTCACCGTGTTCGACGACCGGCCGGAGTTGGCGAACCACGATTTCTTTCCGCGTGACGCCAAACTGCACGTCGGTGGCTGGCATGAATTATTAAAATTCCGGCCGCCGCCAAACGCCTTCGGACTCATCGTCACGCGCGGTCATCAGCACGATGCGCTGGCGCTGTCGGAATGGATCAACTGTCCTTTTGAGTTTCTCGGTATGATTGGCAGCCGGCGCAAGGCGCGCATCATCCGCGAACAATTTCTGCGGCAAAACCTCGCCACGGCCGAGCAGTTCGACCGCGTCGCGTGCCCGGTGGGCTTGGACATTGCGGCCGTGGGCACGCACGAAATCGCGGTCAGCATCGTGGCGCAGTTCATCCAGCAACGGGCCGGAATGACCGCTCAAGCCTAAGATTTCTTTTTTGAAAACGCCGCGTCGAAGGCCGCTTGGTTCGGCGTGAAATCCAGTTTCCGCACGAAGGCGCAGCTTTCCGTCGCGCCATGAATGCGATCCATGCGGCCGTCTTCCCACTCCACCGAGAGCGGGCCGCGATAGCCGACGTCGTTCAGTGCGACGATGATTTCCTCGAATTTGATGTCGCCATGGCCGAGCGAGCGGAAATCCCAGAAGCGCCGCGCGTCTGTGAAATCCGTGTGGCCCCCGAACACGCCGACCGTGCCGTCGCCATGACCCCACCACGCATCTTTCATGTGCGCGTGGAAAATGCGGTCGCCGAATTCGCGGATGAACTTCACATAGTTCACGCCCTGATAGCCGAGGTGCGAGGGATCGTAATTGAAACCGAAGCGCGGATGATTTTTTACAGCTTCGAGCGCGCGTTTGGCGGAGGCGATGTCGAAGGCGATTTCTGTGGGATGCACTTCGAGCGCGAAGTTGACGTTTTCTTTTTCAAACACGTCGAGAATGGGCAGCCAGCGTTTGGCAAAGTCGGCAAAGCCCTTGTTCCAATAATCCTGATTCGTCGGCGGAAAGCCGTAGATCGAATGCCAGATGCTTGAACCGGTGAAACCGTTGACGACCGCCGTCGCGCCTTTCACCGTGCCGGGTTTGGCATCAAAAAATTTCCGCGCCGCCTTCGCTGTGGCCTTCATTTTTTCGGCGGCGCGCTGGCGGACGCCCTCCGGTTTGCCATCGCCCCAGACATCGGCGGGCAAGATGGCTTGGTGCCGTTCATCAATCAAATCGCACACCGCCTGGCCGACGAGGTGCGTGGAGATCGCAAAACATTTCAGGCCGTGCTTGGCGAGCAGCGCCCATTTCTTTTTGCAGTAGTCCGGTTCGGCGAGCGCGCGGTCCACTTCAAAGTGGTCGCCCCAGCAGGCGAGTTCCACGCCATCGTAGCCCATGGCTTTGACTTTGGGCGCGAGTTCGGCGAGGGAAAGGTCGGCCCATTGGCCGGTGAAAAGGGTGACAGGTCGTGACATAAGGAAATGAGATTTTGTCCAGCCATGTTGCCAAGCCGCGCTGACAGGTCAAGCGTTCCTCGGAAAAATTTTTCACCCGCGGCGAACCGGGCGCCGGTCCAAAATTCCGCCGCCAGCCCAAATCGTTTTGCCTACCCAAACGAGTGGCGAAAAAGACTTTTCACTTTGAAAAAATTACCTATGCTTTTTGAAACCATTGCACCAAGCTGCGCGTCATCCGTTGCGGGCAAATGAATGCTGCACAATGAGCCGGCTCGGAATTGACACAGCGACGACCCCGTTTTAGGGGATTGTGCCTGGATAATATTTCGCCGAGCGTTAGCCAAGCCGGCGACCCGTTGTTACCGAAAAATCAAACACATGAACGATTCGACTGACAAGCCATCAAACAGCTCCTCCGGGAGCCAATGCAACTGCGATTACTCACTCGCCTTCCTCATTCTGCGGGGCTGGCTGGGTGTGCGCGCCCTCATGACCGGCGTTGAAAAATTCGGCGCCTACAAATCCGTCCAGCAGCCGCTGCTCGACGCCAGTGGCCAACCGGACGCCAGCGGCGCGCTGGTGGACGTGAAAGTGAAATATTATGCGCTGGCAAATTACTCGGGCATCCCGGCTGGCTTGAAGGGCAAGTTCGCGCATGAAGCCTTGCTGCCGCAGTTCGCGCTGACGGCGTTTGACAAAATGCTCGGACCGCTGCTCCTCGCCACTGGCGTGATGCTGTTGCTCGGCCTCGGCACGCGGCTGTCGCTGTTCGTGCAGGGTATTATTTACATTGCGCTGTCGGTCGGGCTGATTTTAATCAAGCAGGATGACGGCATTTCCTGGCTGGGCATCCATGTCGCGCTCGTGGCGATGGCGCTGATGCTCGCGAAACACAACAAGCTTGCGCTACTCAAAAAATGGTAAAGCAACCCATCACCCGCCGCGAATTCATCGGCGCCTCGGCGGCCGCCGGCGCGGGGTTGTTGCTGACCTCGTGCAGCCAGGAATCCAACCAGCCCGCCGCCGGTGGCAAGACCTCGGCATTGAGCAAGATCAACATCGCGCTCATCGGCTGCGGCGCGCAGGGCCAGGTGCTGCTGGATTCACTGCAAGTCATTGAGGGCATCCGCCTCGTCGCCGTGGTGGACATCTGGGACTACAATCGCAACAGCAACGTCGCCCGCCTCAAGAAAAATGGTTTCGAGGTGAAGGGTTATGAGAATTACGAAGACTTGCTCGCGCACGAAAAGGATTTGCAGGCAGTCGTGGTGGCCACGCCGGATTTCTGGCACGCGCCCATCACCAACGCCTGTCTGAAAGCGGGTCTGCACGTCTATTGCGAAAAGATGATGAGCAACACCCTCGATGGGGCACGCTCCATGGTGAAGACGATGCGCGAGACCGGCAAGCTGTTGCAAATCGGCCATCAGCGCCGGAGCAATCCGCGTTACATTTTCGCCTTGAACCGGCTTATCAAAGAAGCGCAGATGTGCGGTCGGCTCACCGCCGCCCAAGCCCAGTGGAATCGCGCCAAGACGGACGATTTGGGCTGGCCAAAAAAAACGGAACTCAAGCCGGAGCAACTGGCCAAATACGGTTTCAAAGATATGCATCAGTTCCGCAATTGGCGCTGGTTCAAGGGCCTTGGCGGCGGCCCGCTCTCCGACCTCGGCGCGCATCAGATTGACATCTTCAACTGGTGGTTCGGCAAGACGGCAAGTTCCGTCGTGGCCAGCGCCGGCGCGGATTATTACCAAAACCACGACTGGTATGACAACGCGATGGTGATTTATGAATTCTCGCTTACCGGAGCGGATGGCAAGCCTTACACGGCCCGTGCTTTCTACCAAGTGCAGACTACCACCAGTGCTGGCGGCGGTTATTTCGAGCAGTTCATGGGCGATGAAGGCACGATTAAGATGTCCGAGAATCCCAGCATCACCAAGATTTACCGCGAAGACCGCGCGAAGTCGTGGGATGATCTCGTGGCAAAAAATTTCTTGAGCGCGAGCGCCGTGGAACGGCCGGCTGGCGATGCGGATAAAGTAGATGTGCGGGAAACTGCGCCCCTGCTGCAATACGACATCCCGGTCTCGTTCAACAAAAAAATTCATCAGCCGCATCTGGAGAATTTCTTCAACGCCATCCGCGGCACGGCCAAATTAAACTGCCCGGCCGACGAGGCCTTCAGCAGCGAATACATTATCCACAAAGCGAACGAATCCGTGGCCAGCCAAAAAGTGATTGCCATGACCAAAGAGGAGACCGAAGCTTAAACCGCAAATTAAGGTAGGGCAGAGCTGCCGCTCTGCCCCAATCGAACAGCCAGCCACAAGCTGGCGGAAAACGGGCGGCGCGGCAGCACCACCCGAACAGGTTGATAAATTTTTTATGAAAAACTTAGTTTATAATATTGCCGTTGCCGCATTACTCACCGGAACCGTTGCCCTCGCCGAAGACAAAATTCCGCTGCAAACGGATTTGCCCAAGCCGCTGTTCGTGGGCACGCCGGTGCCGATCAAAGGCATTCCGAATCTGGAACCTAAAACCAAAGGCGAGCGCCCGGAATTTCTCGTTCCCGCCGGCACCGTCAATCTGGCCAAGGGCAAGAAAGTCACCGCCAGCGACAGCGAACCGGTCATCGGCACACTGGATCTCATCACTGACGGCGACAAGGAAGGCGACGAAGGCTCGTGGGTGGAATTCGGCCCCGGCAAGCAATGGGTGCAGATTGATTTGGAAAAGGAATCGGAAATTTCCGCCGTCCTCGTCTGGCATTTCCATTCGCAGGAACGCGTTTACAAAGACGTCGTCGTGCAGGTCTCCAACGATCCGAAGTTCGAGAAGGATGTCACCACGATCTTCAACGACACGCCGGACGCCGGCAAAGATCTGGCCTACATTGAAAACTACCGGGGCAAGCTGATTGATGCCAAAGGCGTCAAAGGCCGCTACGTTCGCCTCTACAGCAATGGCAACACGACCAATAAAATGAACCATTACATTGAGGTCGAGGTGTTCGGCAAACCGGCGGCGTAAATCCGCCCGGTCAGACCATTTTGAAAAACGCCCGATTCCAGTTTATCGGTTTGGTTTTGTTGTCGGCCTGCGTTGGCCTCACGTCAGGCTGCCGCCCGCCGGAAGCGCCGCCGGCAGTTTCTCAGGCAGCGCCACCAGTGACACCCCCGGCGGCTGCTCCGGTGACGGCAAATAAAATTCCGCTGCAAACGGATTTGCCGAAGCCGCTATTCGTGGGCACACCGGTGCCGATCAAGGGTATTCCCAATCTGGAGCCAAAAATGAAGGGTCCGCGTCCAGAGTTTCTGGTTCCCGCCGGCACGGTCAATCTGGCCAAGGGCAAGAAAGTCACCGCCAGCGACAGCGAGCCGGTCATCGGCACGCTTGACCTCATCACCGATGGCGACAAGGAAGGCGACGAAGGCTCGTGGGTTGAATTCAGCCCCGGCAAGCAATGGGTGCAAATTGACCTGGAAAAGGAATCGGAGATTTTCGCCGTGATGCTCTGGCATTTCCATTCGCAGGAACGCGTTTACAAAGACGTCGTCGTGCAGGTTTCGAATGATCCAAAGTTTGAAAAGGACGTCACGACGATTTTCGACGACACACCCGGCACCGGCCAGGACCTGGCCTACATTGAAACTTACCAGGGCAAATTGATTGATGCCAAAGGCGTCAAAGGCCGTTATGTCCGCCTCTACAGCAACGGCAACACGACCAACAAAATGAATCATTACATCGAGATTGAAGTGTTTGGATTATCCAATGATTCTGTGGTTTCAGACAAAAGCAAAGTCCCGCTGAAGACAGCAATTCCTAAACCGTTATTTCAGTGATGATTTTTTAGATTAGAATTCTCCTCTCGCCCAAAACTACGACAACGCCATCACCCAATATCCGCTGGGCGCTGTTTTTCGCCATCGCTCTATTGGCCCTCGCCGTCCGCCTGCCGCAGCTCGGCGAGCGGCCGATGCACACGGACGAATCCATCAACGCCTATCTCACCGGCGAATTGCTGGACGGTAAAGAGTATCACTATGACCCACGCGACCGTCACGGTCCCGCGCTCCTGGCCGTGGCCGAACCGCTGGCAAAACTGCTCGGCGCAAAAAACTTTGTCGAACTGACGGAAACCCAACTTCGGCTCTCCACCGTTCTCACCGGCACCGCGACGATATTATTGTTCGGCGCCGCGGTGGAAGTGTTCGGGTTCATTGCCTGCCTGATCGCCGCACTGCTGTTCGCCTTCGCTCCCCTACCCGTCTATTACAGCCGCTATTTTATTCATGAATCCCTGTTCGTGGCCGCCACGCTCGGTTTGATTTTGTCGGGCTGGCGGGCATTGCTCAAAAAATCTCTCATGTCCGCTGCGCTTGCGGGCTTCTGCGCCGCGCTGATGCTCGCGTGCAAAGAAACGGCGGTCATTCACTTCTTTGCCTTGGGCGTGGCAGCTTTGATTGGCTGGCGGCTGCTGCCGATGGTGCAGATGCCCAAATCAAAGGTCATCGTCATTGCCGGCGGCGTTTTTCTGACCACGATCGTTTTGCTATTCACCTGGTTCGGCCAAAATTGGTCCGGCTTGGCGGATTTGTTTCGCGCGGTTCCGCATCTGGCCTCGCGGGCCGGCGGCGAAGGCCATGAAAAACCATTTTGGTATTATGCCCGCCTGCTTGCTGACGGCTGGTCGGGCGCAGTGCTGCTAGGCTTGGCGACGCTGGGAATTTTCCGCGCGCGCCAAGCCGGTCCCCGGTTATTGCTGGTGGTTTACGCACTGCTCATTGCGGTCATTTACAGCGCCATTCCCTACAAAACCCCGTGGCTGGCGCTGAATTTCTGGCTGCCGCTGGCACTGCTTGCCGGCTTCGCTGTGGAATGGCTTTGGCGCGCAACCTCAAAGCCTTTTCCCCGCGCGCTGATTTTGATTGGTCTCACGACGGTTGGGTTTCTGATGGCGCACGATACGCGTAAATGGGTTTTTCAAATTCCGGCGGATGAAAAAAATCCCTACGCTTACGCACACACCAGCGAGGATTTGTTAAGTCTGCCAAAACGACTGGAGGAGCTGACTCAACAAAAGAACATATCAAATCCGCGCATCACGGTGATCGCCGCTGATGCGTGGCCGCTGCCGTGGTATCTGCGAAAATTTTCGCAGGCCGGTTTTTTGCAGCCGGGTCAAGCGATGTGGGACGCAGATTTTTTCATCACCACCTCGGACCTCTCCGACGAGTTGGCAGAACGACTGAAGCATTTGCGGCCGGAATTTTTCGGCTGGCGACCCGGTGTCATCCTGATCTTGTGGACGCCCGCACCGGCGAAATCTGAACCATGAGCGAACCGGTCATTCACGTTTTCAATCACAACGCGATGGCGACGCAGTTTCAGGTGCGCATCGCGGATGAGGAAAAAACTTACGCCGCGCAAACGGCCCAGGCGGCGTTTGCGTTGACCGACCAATTAGAATCGCTCCTGAGCCGGTTCCGCGCGAACAGTGATATTACCCAAATCGCGCAGCTCGTCGTGGGTGAAAAACTGCGCGTGAGCGAGCCGGTGTTTGCCTGCCTCGACCTCGCCCGCAAAATGGAGTTCGCCACGCGCGGCGCGTTTTCGGTGACGGCGGCGGCCTTGAAAACGCAGCCGGCCAAGCCGCTGTGGGCGCTGGTGCAGAAAGAATTTTCCATCCGCTGCGACAGCGGCCGACTGGAGTTCGACCTGGGTGCCATCGGCAAAGGTTTTGCGCTCGACCGCATGGCGGAAGTCTTACGCGAGTGGTCGTGTCCGGCGTTTCTGCTCGTCGCGGGCGGCAGCAGCATTCTCGCCGGTGACGCGCCGAAGGAAACGGCCGGGTGGTCGTGCGGTCTGGGTGAAGACCATTCGACGCATCGCTACTGGCTGAAAAACGAATCTTTGAGCGGCTCCGGCCTCGCGGTGAAGGGAAAACATATTTTGGATCCGCGCACCGGCCAGCCGGCGCGTCGCCAAAACCGCGTCTGGGCGCTGGCAGATTCCGCCGCCGAGTCCGATGCCCTTTCGACGGCGGCGATGGTGTTGACCGAAAGTGAAATTACCGACGTTGTCGCCAAGAACAAAATGTGGTTGGTCTTTCTGAACGAAGAAAAAAAATGGCGGCAACTGGGCTTGCGCCCGTTGCCGCCGATGGTTTGAAGCGCGGCTATTCGCGTTTGCCCGTCGGAAGTTGCACGGCGCGATAGCCGCCTTTGGTTTTGAAATAAAGAATCAACGCGAGGTAGCAAACGAAGGTGAAAGCAGGAAACATCGCCATCTTGCCCAGGGCGCTGAATTTGCCGGCGGTCGTGGCCGCTTGGATATCGGCCTGCGATTTAGCGTCCGTGACTACGACAGTCTTCGCCGGATCAATGGCCTCATACGCGCCGAGCAGATAATTTTGCTTCATCGTCACCTGTTGGTAGAGCGCAGGGTTGGATGACTGCAATTGCTTGGTGGTGGAAGATTCCTGCATGTAGCCGAGAAAGGGGGCGCCGAGAATTCCGACCGCCAGCATCCCGATGCCACCCATGGCATTCAGCGTCAGGGCGCCGCCCTTCGGACATTGTTCGGAAGTTAAGCCCAAAATGGTCGGCCAGAAAAACGTGATGCCGACGCCAAACAAGGTTGCAGCCGCAAAAATGGTGCCGATGCCGGAATGCGCGGTGTGGGAAAGGGCGAGAATGCCCAACCCCGCCAGCGCCGAGCACGTCGCGAGCAGTCCGATGGGTGAAAATTTGTGGGCGAGCGGTCCGGCGCAAAAACGCAAAATCAACATGATGGCTGAGGTGTAAACCAGCACCCAGGCGGAGTTGTAGCCAGCGGCTTTCATCGGATCTTCCATAAGCGCCGTGATCCAGCCATTGGTGCCGAGTTCGGTGGTGGCTTGCGGAATCATGATGATGATGAGAAAGGCGAGCAGCAGGCGGCCGAAGGATTTGGTGATGACGGCGAACGCCACCACGACCGCTCCAGTGAGCATCCAACTGACATTTTGCGACCAGCCAAAAACCTGGCCGAGCTGCGCAAACACAAGGCCGAAACCGACGAACGCGCCGAAGACACCAAGTTCCTTGAGCATGGTGAGGTAGCTGACGCCCGCTTGCTCGCGTTCGCTTTTCGGAAATGCTTTGCCGATGAGAATGATGAAAAATGTGATCGCCGGAATGAGGATCAAACCGAGATTAATGCGCCAGTCAGTGTTGTTCGCCAGCGCGATGGTGCAGAGGCCGCCCATCACGAGGCCCGCCGGCCAGCCCGCGTGTAGCCGGTTCAGCCATTTCACCTTGTCGTTGTTGAACATCGTGGAAACGATGGGATTGGCGTAAGCCTCCACCGTGCCATTGCCCAGGCCGAGAATGATGCTGCCCCAATAAAGCAGTTGGTAGCCGTGTTTTTGTCCGGCAACCAGTGCGTCGCCAGTGACGCCATGCGTGCAACTGTATGCCGCGATCGCCATCCCCGTATAGGCGAGATAGCTCAGGAAGGAATAAATCATCGCCACTTTGTAGCCGATGCGGTCAATAAACAAGCTGAAGATGATGATGCTCACGCCGAACGACCAGATGCCTGCGCCCTGAAGTTCGCCGACGACGACATTGTCCAAGCCGAAGTCGGTCTTGAACTGGCCGCCGCATAAAATCATGCGGCTGATGAAAGCGTAGCTGGTGGTGATGAGCGCAATGAAGCAGCCCCAGAATAGAATTTTGTCTTGTCGGTTATTCATGGTGAATGGAATGCCGTAAATACTCGCGACCTGCCTCCAAGTGTCAACGGCAAATTAGGCTTTTTGCGAAATAATTCCTGCCATCAGTCCCAAGCCTGATGGTGGCGCCGACGCGGGAAAGAGGCGCGTATTTAGTTTGTAACTAATTCCGCATTGGCGGCTCGATATAGGTGCATGAAGATCCATCTGCTCATCCGCCGGTTCGCCGGCACATTCATTTTGGCCAGCCTGCTGCTCGCGCATTACCACAGCCCGAACTGGCTTTGGTTCACCGCGTTTGTCGGCTTCAATCTGCTGCAATCCTCGTTCACCAATTTCTGCCCGCTGGAAATCGTGTTGAAGAAGCTGGGCTGCGGTGGTGCGTGCGGCGGCACCGAGAAAAAGTCTGACAGCTCCTGCTGCTCCTGACATAGTAGCGCCACTTCATGAAACGCTTCCTGATATTAACCGCCATTGCGACGGGTCCGCTCCTGGCCGGCTGCCACAAGGCGCCGGAACCAAGAAGCGCCGTGGAACTGCCCTCCGTCGCCATCCGCGCCCAGACCGTCGAACGCAAGGCGCGCGCCGCCACGGAAGATGTGGTTGGCACGGTGCGACCGAAATTGAGCGCGGCCATCGAGGCCAAAGTCAGCGGGCGCATCGAGAAAATGCTCGTCGTGCCCGGCCAGACCGTGAAACAGGGCGAATTGCTCGTCCAGCTCGACGCCCATGAGATTCAAGCGCGTTATGACCAAGCCGCCGCCGGGCGGCAGGAGGCCGAAAACAATTTGAAACGCAACACGTCGTTGATGGAGCAGAAAATTCTGTCGCAATCGGAATTCGACAATGCGCAGGCCAAGTTCCGCATGGCGGCCGCCGCGGAAGCGGAGGCCAAAACGATGCTGGACTATGTCAAAATCGTGGCATCGTTCGACGGCGTCATCACCCGCAAGCTCGCCGATGTGGGTGACCTCGCCGCGCCGGGCAAGCCGCTGTTGCAAATGGAAAATCCCAACACGCTGCGCTTCGAGGCCGACGTGCCTGAGGCACTAATCGGCAACGTGAAACTCGGGGACCAGCTCGCTGTGCGCCTCGCCGCCATTACGGCGGAGATTGCCGGCACCGTGGCGGAACTTTCACCCGCCGCCGATCCCAACAGCCGCACGTCATTGGTTAAATTGGATTTGGCCGGCGCCGCCGGTTTGCGGTCCGGACAGTTCGGTCGCGTGGCAGTTCCCGTTGGTGAAGCCATCGCGATCCGGGTTCCCACCGCTGCCGTGATCCAGCGCGGACAGATGGAAATGGTTTTTGTGGTCATCAGCAACCACGCGCAAATGCGGCTGGTCAAAACTGGCAGCCACTTCGGCGGCGAAATCGAACTCGTGTCCGGGGTGGATGCCGGCGAGCAAGTGGTGACCGACGGGGCCGCCGCTTTGGCCGACGGGCAACCGGTGACGATCAAACCGTGAAAGCCAGCCAAGCCAATTCATCGGGCGCGCATTTGGGCATCGCCGGGCGCATTGCACAGTCCTTCATTGATTCCAAGCTGACGCTGCTGATCATCATCGCATCGCTGCTGCTCGGCGTGTTTGCCGTGGTGATGCTGCCGCGTGAGGAAGAACCACAAATCAAGGTGCCGATGGTGGACGTGCTGGTGTCCATGCCGGGCTTTCATGCCAAGGAAGTCGAGGAGCGCGCCACGCGGCCAATGGAGAAATTGCTGTGGGAAATTCCCGGTGTCGAATACATCTACTCCACTTCAAGCGAGGGCCAGTCCATGGTCATTGTGCGATTCAAGGTCGGCGAAAATATGGATAGCAGTCTGGTGAAGCTGAACCAGAAGATGCAGCAGAATTTCGACAAGATTCCCCACGGTGTTTCGACGCCGCTGATTAAGGCGCGGACGATTGACGACGTGCCCATTCTAGCGCTGACGATCCACAGTCCGCATTACGATCACCTCACCTTGCGGCGGCTGGTCGCGCAGGTGGATGATGCCATCAAGCAAGTGCCGCTGGTTGCGGAAACAACCATCATCGGCGGCGCGCAACGGCAAGTGCGCGTGTTGCTCGACCCGGTGCGGCTGGCGTCGCGCAATCTTTCGCCCGCCGGTTTGGTGCCGATGTTGCAACAGGCGAACAAACAGTATTCCGCCGGCAACCTGACCAGCGACAACCATGAAATCATAGTGGAAACCGGCGCGTTTTTGCAAACCGCCGAGGACGCGGGCAACGTGGTGGTGGGCGCGTATTCCGGCAAGCCGGTGTATCTGCGCGACGTGGCGGACATCGTGGACGGCGCGGAAGAACCGAGCCAATATGTGTTCTTCGGTTCCGGCGCGGCGAATAAAATTTCCGCCGATGAACCGGCCGTGACAATTTCCATCGCCAAGCGGCCCGGTGCGAATGCCATTTCCGTTGCCCGACAGGTTTTGAAAAAAGTCGAGACGTTGAAGGGCTACATCATCCCAGCCGATGTTCAGGTTAGCGTTACGCGGAACTACGGCGTGACGGCGGAAGACAAATCCAACGAACTGCTCTGGCACATGCTGCTCGCGGTGGTGAGCGTGTCGGTCCTGATTCTGTTGGTGCTGGGTTGGCGCGAATCCATCATCGTCGCACTGGCGATTCCGGCGACGCTCGCGCTGACGCTGCTCATTTTTTATCTCTACGGTTTCACGCTGAATCGCATCACGCTGTTCGCGCTGATTTTTTCCATCGGCATTTTGGTGGATGACGCGATTGTGGTGGTGGAAAACATCGTGCGCCATTTTCATCTGCCGGAAAGCAAGGGCCGCAGCCGCGCAATCGTCGCCATCGAAGCTGTGGGCGAAGTCGGCAACCCCACCATTCTCGCCACCTTTGCGGTGATCGCCGCCGTGCTGCCGATGGCGTTCGTCGGTGGGCTGATGGGGCCGTATATGCGGCCGATTCCGATTGGCGCGAGCGCGGCGATGTTTTTCTCGCTGGCGATTTCCTTCATCGTCACGCCCTGGGCGGCCATCCGCATTTTGCAATGGCGGAAGAAACCCGAAAGCGGAAAGCGGAAAGCGGAAAGCGGAAAAGACGGCGATGAAAACAGTTTTTTTACACGGATATACCGCCGGCTGATGACGCCGCTGATTGCCAGCGCAAAACGGCGTTATCAATTTCTCGCGGCGCTGGTCGTGCTGTTGCTTGTTTCGATGGCGCTGGTTTATGTCGGTTGGGTGAAAGTGAAGATGCTGCCGTTCGACAACAAGAGCGAATTTCAGATCATCCTGAATATGCCGGAAGGCAGTTCGCTTGAACGCACCGCCCTGGCCGCGCGGGAAATCGCCGCCGCCGTTCGCACCGAACCCGAGGTGACGGATTACGAGGTTTATGCGGGCGTGGCGTCGCCGTTCAATTTCAACGGCCTCGTGCGCCATTACTTCATGCGGCGCGGCGCGAACGTGGCGGATTTACAAATTAACCTGGTTCCAAAAAATGAGCGCAAGGCGCAGAGCCATGACATCGCCAAGCGAGTGCGTCCGCGCGTGGCGGAGATTGCGAAAAAATTCGGCGCGCGGGTTGCCGTCGCTGAAGTGCCGCCCGGCCCGCCGGTGCTGCAAACCTTGGTTGCGGAAATCTACGGCCCGACCGAAGAAAACCGGCTGAGGCTGGCGCAGAAGGTAATTGATATTTTTCACACCACACCCGGCGTCGTGGACACGGACTGGTATATTGAAGCCGACCAGCCGAAGGTCGAATTCGTGATTGATAAGGAAAAGGCCGCGTTGCACGGCATCAGCGCCGAGACGATTTCGCAGACGCTCAAAATCGCCGTGGGCGGCGCATCCGTGGATTTGCTGCACGTCCCGCGCGAGAAGGAGGACGTGAACATTGTTTTGCAACTCCCGCTCGCCAGCCGCAGCAACCCGGAGGAATTGCTCGCGCTGCGCGTGCGTTCCGGCGATGCGAATGCCCTGCCCGAACCAGCGACCGCTGGCAGCGCCGCCCCGCTCGTGCCGTTGCGCGAACTTGTGAAAGTGAAACAGACCATCACCGATAAAAGTATTTATCATAAGAATCTCATGCCGGTCACCTACGTCATCGGCGATGTGGCGGGCGTGGTGGAAAGCCCGGTCTATGCGATTCTAAAAATGAATGAGGCTTTGGAAAAACTGGACACCAAACAATTCGGTGGCGACGGCTCGCCGCTGAAAATTTACAATGCCGTGTTGCCGTTCTCCGACCAGCCGCCTTCAATGAAATGGGACGGCGAATGGCATATCACCATCGAAGTGTTCCGCGACCTTGGCCTGGCGTTCGCCGCCGTGCTGGTGCTGATTTACGTTTTGATGGTCGGCTGGTTCAAGTCGTTCCTTACGCCGATGATTGTGATGATGGTGATACCGTTTTCACTCATCGGCGTTTTACCGGCGCATGGAATCCTGCACGCCTTTTTCACCGCGACCTCGATGATCGGTTTCATGGCGGGCGCGGGTATTGTGGTGCGCAATTCCATCATCCTCGTGGACTTTATTGAGATGCGTTTGGCCGAAGGTCATCCGCTGGCTCAAGCGGTGGTCGAGGCGGGCATGATCCGTTTTCGGCCCATCATGCTCACCGCGCTGGCCGTGGTCGCTGGTGCCACGGTGATTCTAACCGACCCGATTTTTCAGGGGCTGGCGATTGCGTTGATGGCGGGAAGTCTGATTTCCATGTTCACCGCCCCGGTGCTGGTGCCGCTGCTTTACTTCATGGCGAATAACCGGAAGCCGGGCATTAAAGTTTTAAAAGATTAACATTATGAATTGGAAACTCATCTTGCTCGTGGCGGCTGTGATTGCGGTCGTTTTTTTGGTGAAACGAGCCGGTCAGATTTCAGCCAAGGATGCGCTGGCGCACTTGAAACATGGCGCGCTGGTGATTGACGTGCGCAGCCCCGGCGAATTCAATTCCGGCCATCTGCCGGTCGCGATCAATATTCCGTTGGACGAACTCGAAACCGTCCTGCCCCAGCGGGTGACGAACAAGAACCAGGCGTTGCTCTTGCATTGTCAGAGCGGCATGCGCAGCGGCATGGCCAAAAGTAAATTAACCCGCTTGGGCTACACCAATGCCTTCAATCTCGGCTCGCTCGGCCGCGCCCGGCAAATCGTGGGCAACCCGGGGCAGTGACATGCTTGAAAGCTAAACATGGCGTTTTTTCAACGGACAGCTAAGCTGCGGCTTCGCGAACACTAAAGAATTTATGAAAGCACCAACCAACCAAACCGCGACCAGTTCCGCTGGCGACCGCGCCGATGCCAGAGGGCGCTGGAATCCCTACCTCGTCGGCATCGGCATCGGCGTCTTGAGCTGGTTCGCGTTCGGCGTCCTCGATGAGCCGCTGGGCATCTCCACGGCCTTATCGTCGGCCTCCAGTGTTTGCGCCCTGCCAATATTGGGGAGCGACGGCGTGGCCGACAACGCCTACTGGGCCAAGAATCCGCTCAAGTGGAACGGTGGGTTGTTATTTCTCATCGGCACATTTTTCGGCAGCCTGTTGAGCGTCCTGGTCAGCCGGACGTTTCGATGGGAGAAAGTTCCCAGCACCTGGTCGCAGCACTTTGGTGGTTCGACCGCCAAGCGCTTGGTGGCGGCATTTCTCGGCGGCGTCATTATCATGTTTGGCGCGCGCATGGCCGGCGGTTGCACGAGCGGACACGGCATCAGCGGTTCGCTCCAGTTGGCCCTCAGCAGTTGGACGTTCTTCCTGACGATGTTCGCCTCTGGCATCGTGACGGCGCTGATTCTCTTCCGCAATCGGTCGGGCGCAGCCAAGTAAATCAGCCTCAACTTTCCAAAATCATGACGTTTCCTGTCTCTGCTGAAACCGCCCGTTGGCTGGCCATTCCCATGGGCATTCTCTTTGGCGTGCTGCTGCATCGCGGCGGCGTGGCCAACTACAATGTGATTGTGAATCAGTTCCGGTTCAAAGATTTTACCGTCCTCAAAATCATGTTCACCGCCATCATCGTCGGTGGCATCGGCGTATTGTTGTTGAAAAGCACCGGCCACGCGCAATACCACATCAAACCCGCGAACATGCTCGGCGTGGCGCTGGGCGCGGCGCTCTTCGGCGTCGGCATGGTGCTCTACGGCTATTGTCCCGGCACGGGCGTGGCGGCGATGGCCACCGGCAGTCTGCACGCGGTGGTGGGTTTCCTCGGGATGCTGGTCGGCGGCGTGCTTTACGCGCTAAGTTTTGCTTGGGTGGAAGCGCACATTCAAAAGGTAGCCGCGCTCGGCAAGGTGCGCTTGCCGGACATCACCGGTGTGCCGGATTGGGGCTGGTTTGTGATTCTCACCGCCATCGCCGGCGTGGTGTTCTGGCTGATCGAAACCCGGTTCACGCCGGATGGCGGCACGCCAATTCTCACCGGTAACAATCGCTAACCCAGCGGAAGGCGAGAAAAACCTCAAGCCGAACCCGCCACTGCCGATAAGCAGCACAGCGAAGTCGTCGCCACTTGAAAAGCTGGCGCGTTTCCTCGCTGGCTCGTGTCCCCAGCCGAATATCCATTGATTTTCCGACCTGGAAAAACTAGGCCAGCAACAAACTGCGCATCACTGGCGGCGTAATGGTGGTGACGCCCGCAGCCAGATTCCCATGGCCGGCGATTTTTAGGCTGTTTCCGGGTGGACAAAGATCCGATTAATTCTTGCGCCACGCGCTCCAGCCGAATTCCGAAGTTGGTTTTGCTCGGCGCCGGAGTGCCCGCCGCCTGCGCGTCGCTATTTCGGAATTCGCGCTAAAGCCAATTGGGATTCGGCCGATACTCATTTTGGCTGGGATTAGCGCAAGCACTCAGGCGATGGTGAGGTGTCTGCCGCAACCCTGGTAACGCAAGGTTCGCATGAGCTTGTTTTTATTAGTTGAGAGGGCCGGGACGGCGCTGCTTTTTGAAGTGGCGCGGCGAGGTTGTCATCCCCGGAAATCCCCCGCCAGCTTTCAGCGCTTGCGGTGGAGAAAATAGAAAACTATGAAGCTACAAACTAAAATCGGGATTCAATTACTGGGCGGCATGGTCGGGGTATTACTCCTGGCCCAGGTCGTCCCGCTCATTCAAGCCAAGCGTTCGAATGGCCAACTGGCCGCGTCCAGCCTGGGGCTGCTGAACGGGCGCGAGCTGCAAAATATCCAGAACATCCAGACGGCCGTGCAGTTTAGTGTCACCGATTCGTTGAGCCGCGGCGACATGGAAGTGTTTTCCCGGGTGGCGGCGTTGCAGGCGACCATGGCGGGCTTCGTAGAATTCTCGCTTTACAATCGGGACGGGAAAATTACGGATTCGTCCAGCAAATCGTCGTTGGGGCACAAGCTCGAACCGGAACTCAAAACTCGGCTCTTTGCCAGTTCGGCCTTGCTGGTGCAGACGAACGCCAATGTGATCGAGATCTACAAGCCGTTGATCGCCGGCCAAAAATGCCTGGAGTGTCATGACAAATTCCAGGCCGGCGCGGTTTGCGGCGCGACTTACTTTCGGTTTTCGAATGACGCGGCGGCGCAACTGGCCGGGCAGTTCGACCAAATCACCACCGCGTCCAATCGGCAGTCGCAATTCTTGTTCCTCGGGATTCTGGCGTTGGGCGGGATCGTGTCGGCGGGTTTGACGCTCGCCATCACGCGGCCGATTCTCAGGGCGTTGACCCGCATGGTCAGCGGCATGAAGGAAGGCGCGAACCAGATCACGGCGGCCTCCGCCGAGACGTCGGTGGCCAGCCAGTCGCTGGCCGAAGGGGCGAGCGAACAGGCGTCGTCGCTGGAGGAAACCAGTGCGTCGCTGGAAGAAATGGCCAGCATGACCAAGCGCAATTCTGAGAATGCGCGGCAAGCCAACGAGCTGGCCAAGCAGGCGCGCACCGCCGCCGACCAAGGCGTGGGCGACATGCAAACCATGGGGGCCGCGATGGAAGCCATCAAAGTGTCCAGCGACGACATCGCCAAGATCATCAAGACGATTGATGAGATCGCCTTCCAAACGAATATTCTCGCGCTCAATGCCGCAGTGGAGGCCGCGCGGGCGGGCGAGGCGGGCATGGGTTTTGCAGTGGTGGCCGATGAAGTGCGCAACCTGGCGCAACGGAGCGCGCAGGCGGCGAAAGAAACCGCCGGCAAGATCGAAGGGGCCATCATCAAGACCGGCCAGGGCGTCGCCATCAGCAGCCAGGTGGCGCAGACGCTCAACGACATTGTGGCCAAAGTGCGGCAGGTGGACGAACTGGTGAGCGAAGTGGCCAATGCTTCGCGGGAACAAACCGAGGGCATCACGCAAATCAACGTCGCCGTGGGCCAGTTGGACAAGGTGACGCAAAACAATGCGGCCAGCGCCGAGGAAAGCGCCGCCGCCGCCGAAGAATTGAATTCCCAGTCCGAAGTCATGAAGCAGTCCGTGGCCGAACTCATGCAGTTGGTGGAAGGCAAGGCCGAAGCCGCCCCGACCACGGTGGCCGCCGCAGGGCGCCGCCAGCCGGTTGCTGCCACCGCGCCCAAGGCGAAACGGCTGGCCGCAACCAACGGCAACGGGAATGGCCACGTCCCCAAGCCGCACGCCAATGGCCAAAGCCTGGA
This sequence comes from uncultured Verrucomicrobia subdivision 3 bacterium, assembly GCA_903850425.1. GTDB lineage: Bacteria > Verrucomicrobiota > Verrucomicrobiia > Limisphaerales > UBA11358 > UBA11358. Next base: position 40,555 of record CAINLR010000196.1, read on the forward strand.
GGCCCGGCGCAGCGAAATTCCCATGGAAGGCGATTTTAAGGATTTTTGAGCGGTGCAACTCGCCCTCAAGCGAGGCCCGATTCAACCGATAGAGAAATGTTTTATGAATACCGCCACCAAAGCCCCCGACCGCCTGGCCGGCAAATATCTCACCTTCGCCCTGCACCGTGAATCTTACGGCGTGGACGTGCTGAAGGTGCGCGAAATCATCCGCATGACCAACATCACGGCCGTGCCGCAGATGCCAGACTTTGTCCGGGGCGTGCTCAACCTGCGCGGCAAAATCATTCCGGTGATGGATCTGCGCCGCCGGTTCCAGTTTCCCACGCAGGAAGACAACAGCCAGACCTGCATCGTGGTGGCCCAAGTGCGCCTGCCCGATGGCAAGTCCACCCAGATGGGCCTGGTCGTGGACGGCGTCGAGGAAGTCATCAACCTCAGCGATGCGGACATTGCGCCGACGCCCGATTTTGGCGGCCAAATTTGCACGGATTATATTCTCGGCATCGCCAAGGTCAAAGGGGCGGTCAAGGCGTTGCTGGATATTGACGGCGTGGTCGGGGCCGACCTGTTGAGCAATTTGCGGAACCTCACTCCAACCGCGGTCGCTTAAAACCGGGCGTCGCCCGCGACGCTTTGGCAGCACGGCTTTGAGCGCTCGAGCGCAGAATTGGAGCGCTGGGCGGCGCCACGGGGCTGGCCCGCCCCGTGAACTGGCAGAAGGCTAGCCTGGCCTACGCAACGGCGGGTCGCCTTCGGGAATTCGGACTGACCGAGACCGGCGGGCGGTGGATTGCGCTGGTAATACCGGCCCGGCCCCAAACATAATGGCACCGCAGCCGAGCGAGGATTTCTCAGTCCGGTTCAAGTTGGCAACCGGCAGGCACCTCTGGCTGGCATCGCCATGAATTCAAATGTCAGGCGCAGCGCGACGGGTCTGATTTTCACGAATCAGGCTTCGCCATTGTATTGGTCGGAAGCTTCGACGCGCTCCAAGGCGGGGCGGAACGGGGAGGGCGTTCGGTGATTTTTTGAAAGGCACCAAAGCAAACCCGCATGAGCCTTTTCCCGCCAGCCCACCCCCGACCACGCGTCCGTGCCATGCTCGGCGGCATCATCTGCGCCTGGCTGTGTTGGGCCGGGGCGGCAGGGGGCGCGGATCTACTTACCACCAAACCGCACGATGTCATGGCCTGCTATCTCGGCCAATTCCCCGCCTATGTGGAATGGCCAACCAATACTTCGGTGGCGGCGGCGACACCCTGGCGGATCGGCATTCTGGGCAGCGATCCGTTTGGTGAAGTGCTGGAGAAAGTTGTGCAAGACCGCAAAGTGGCCGGCCGCAGCTTTGAAATCTGCCGCGCGGCGAAGTTGCCCGACCTGCCGCCGTGTGAAATTATTTTCATCGCGGGGAAGGATGCGAATGAGATCAAAAAGATTTTGCAGCAGCTCGGTTCGCAACCGGTGCTGACGGTGAGTGACTATGACCATTTTCTGGCGCTCGGCGGCATCATACAATTGCAGACGCGCGACACGGTGCGGATGCTGATCAACCTCGACGCCGCCCGGTCGGCGAAATTAAAAATTCGCGGAACGCTGCTGGAAGTGGCCAGCGAGGCCACCGAAAACGGCGGGCGGAGAATCCTTAGAAAATAGCGCATGTTCAAAATCGCTGGCATCCAAAAGCGCGCCTTGACCGCCATTCTCGGCACGGCGCTGCTGGCATTTGTAGCGGGCGGCATCGGCACCGCGCTGTATCAGGATCGCTCGCTCAATGCCCGGGTGAAACAAACCCTCGAACCCTACGCTGAAGTGATCACCGTCAGCACCAAAGTGGCGGTTGATTTCGCCTACCAGGACCGGGCGCAGGAAATTCTGGACGAACTCCAAGCCAACCACCAGATTCTGCGGGCCGATATCATTCTGTCCAATGGCCGCACGCTGGCGAGTTATCCAACCAACAACCCGGTGCTGGAACCGTTCCGGTGGAACCGGGCCAACGACACCTATCCGGATCCGACCGGCGAATTTTCCGAGCTCGTCCAAACCCTGCCGGTGGAGGGCGGCCGCCCGGCACACTTGGTCATCCGCATGAGCCTGGCCCAGCTGCGCCAGAGCAATTGGAAAATTCAGGCGCAACTGGCGGCGGCCGTGGCCGGCGTGCTGCTGGTGACTGCGCTGGCGCAATTTTTCCTGCTGCGGCGCTCGGTGCTAACCCCACTGGCGCAGCTCGCCGCCGTGACCGAGTCCGTCCGCCGGCAGGGCGATTACTCGCTCCGGCTGCCCGTGCAGGGCGCGGATGAATTCGGCCGGCTTGGCAAGAACTTTAATGCCCTGCTGACCATGGTGGAATACCGGGAGGCCGCGCTCCGGCGGGTCACCAATTTTCAAAGCGCCATCCTGAATGATGCCGCCTACGCCATCATTTCCACCACCACCGAGGGCCGCATCACCAGCTTCAATCCCGCCGCCGAAAGCATGCTGGGCTACCAGGCGGAAGAACTCATCGGCCACGCCACGCCCATTCTCTTTCACGAAGCCGAGGAATTGTCCACCCGCGCCGGGCAGTTTTCGGAGCAGTTGGGCGAGCCGGTGGAAGCCGGTTTCGCGACGCTGATCGCCCGCTCGCGACACCATTTGCCCAATGAACATGAATGGACTTTCGTCCGCAAAGATGGCAGCCGATTGGCGGTGCTGCTCTCCGTGACGGCCTTGCAGGATGACGCGGGGGCCATCAGCGGCTTCCTCGGCATGGCCGTGGACATCACCGAGCGGCGGCAGGCGGAAGCAGCCTTGCGTCAACGCGACACGAAATACCGCCAGTTGTTCGAGAACATGCTCACCGGTTTCGCCTTGAGCGAGATCATCTGCGACGCCGCAGGCCGACCGGTGGACTATCGGTTTCTGGAAATCAACCCGGCGTTCGAGCGGTTGACCGGCCGGGCGGCGGACGCACTGATCGGCAAAACCGTTTTGCAGGTGCTGCCCCGGACGGAAAAAAATTGGATCGAAACTTTTGGCCAGGTGGCGCTGACGGGCGTGCCGGCCGCGTTTGAAAACTATGCCGGGGAGCTGGACCGTTATTTCGACACGTGGACCTTCTCGCCCCAGCGCGGCCAGTTCGCCGTGGTTTATTCCGACATCACCATCCGCAAAAAGTTTGAACTCGAATTGCGCCACAATAATTCGCTGCTCGAAGCCACGTTGCAGGCCACCGCCGATGGCATCCTCGTAGTGGCGGCCGAGGGCACCGTCACCAGCTACAACCGGCAGTTGGTGGAAATCTGGCGCGTGCCGCAGGAAATTCTGAACACCCGCCAGGCCGGCGCGCTGACCCAGTATCTCGTGCGTCAATTAACCGATCCCGCCACCGCCGCCCAGCGCCTCATCCCGTTTCACGACACGTCCAAGGCGGACACGTTTGAAATTCTGAGCTTCGCGGACGGCCGCATCTTTGAGCGCTATTCCCGGCCGCAGCTCGTGGCGGAGAAAGTCGTGGGCCGCGTCTGGAGTTTCCGCGATGTCACCGCCGCCCGGCAGGCCGAAGTGGCCGTGCGCGAGAGCGAATATAAATTCAAGACGCTGTTCGAGACCGCCAACGACACGATTTTCCTGATGAACCACCAGGTGTTTTTGGAATGCAATTATCGGAGTGAAGAGATGTTTGGCTGTCCGCGTGCGCAGATTATCGGGGAATCCCCCATTCGATTTTCCCCCGAACGGCAGGCCGATGGCCGGCGTTCCAAGGAGAAGGCGGCGGAGAAAATCGGCGCCGCGCTCGCCGGCACGCCGCAATTTTTTGAATGGATCCACTGCCGCGCCGATGGCACGCCATTCAACGCCGAAGTCAGCCTGAACCGCCTCGAACTCCACGGCCAGATCGTCATCCAGGCCATCGTGCGCGACATCACCGCGCGCAAGCAGGCCGAGGCCGCGCGGCGCGAGGCGGAGGAACTTTACCGCACGCTGGTCAACACGTCGCCGGACGGCATCTGCGTTTTGGATACCGAAGGCCGCATTACATTTTCCTCCCCGCGAGATGTCGAACTGTTCCGGGTGCCCAACGCGGCCGCCAAACTGGGCCATCACGGTCTGGAATTCATCGCCACCAGCGACCGGGCCCGGGCGGAGCAGGCGATTCGCGACGCCCTCCACGGGAACATCCATCCCGACCAGCGCCTGCTCATGCTGCGCGGCGACGGCACGAAGTTCGTCGCGGAATTGAACGGCACTCCGCTGTGCGATGCCCACGGCGAGGCGCGCGGCGTGATGTTCGTCATCCGCGATGTGACGGAACGCCAGCGACAGGAGGACGAAATAAAAAATAAAAATGCGGAACTCGAACGTTTCACTTACACCGTCTCGCACGATCTCAAAAGCCCGCTCATCACCATCAAGGGTTTCGCCGGCGCGTTGCTGGCCGATCTGGCCGCCGGCAAAACCCACCGTCTGGCCGACGATCTCAAGCGCATTATTCTCGCCTCGGACAAGATGGCTGAATTGCTCAACGGGCTGCTGGAACTCTCGCGGATTGGCCGGATCGTCAACCCGCCCATCGCGGTTTCGATGGTCAAAATCACCGCCGAAGTGAGCGAACTGCTGGCGGGCTCGATCGAACAGCGCCAGGCCCGGGTCACGGTGTAACCCGGTCTGCCGGCGGTCAGCGGCGACCCGCAGCGGTTGCGGGAAGTCGTGCAAAATCTGGTGGAGAATGCGCTCAAATTCCCCGCCGCCGGCCGCGTCCCGGAAATTGAAATTGGTTTTCAAGCGCACGGCGAGCAGACTGAATACTTCGTGCGCGACCACGGCCAGGGCATTGACGCGCGCTATCACGAAACCATTTTCGGCCTGTTCAACAAATTTGATCCACGTTCCGAAGGCACGGGCATTGGCCTGGCGTTGGTGCGGCGCATCGTGGAATTTCACGGTGGCACCATCCGGGTGGAATCCGCCGGGGCCGGCCAGGGCGCAACTTTTTACTTCACTCTGCCGACCCACACGGCACTATCTAGCCCAACTACGGACAAAACCATATGAGTGGCCGACCGCTGAACATCCTGCTGGTGGAAGACAATCCAGATCATGCCGAGCTGGTGCGGCGCAATCTGGAAGGCTTCCAGGTCGCCAACCGGTTGCATCACGTCGAGGATGGCGCGACGGCGATTGATTTTATTTTTGGCGAGGGAATTTATGGCGACCGCACGCAGTTTCCCGTGCCGGATCTGGTGTTGCTGGATTTGCGCCTGCCGCGCGTGGACGGGTTGGAAGTGTTGCGGCGTGTCAAGGCCCATCCCATCCTGCACCGCATTCCCGTCGTGGTGCTGACGACTTCCGACGCCGAACGCGATGTGGCGATGGCTTACGAGCAGCACGCGAATAGTTACGTGACCAAGCCCGTGGATTTCGCGCGGCTGGCGCAGTTGATCAAAGACCTCGGCTGTTATTGGATCACGCGGAACGAAAGTCAACCGAAGCTGGAACCATGAAGCACATCCTGCTCATCGAGGACGAGACGGATCATGCAGATTTGATCCAGCGGGCGCTGGCCGAGGCGGTCCCACCGTTCAAGATTTCACTGGCGGAGAACCTGGCGGCGGCCCGCGCGCTGGCCGCGCGCGAACTGCCCGATCTGGCGCTGGTGGATTATCGGCTGCCCGATGGCAGCGGCTATGAATTCGTCGCCTGGGCGGCGGATCGCTTCCCGGTCATTCTGCTCACGGCGTTCGGGAATGAACGGACCGCCGTGGAAGCCATCAAGGCGGGCGCGCTGGATTACGTCATCAAATCGCCGGAGATGTTCGCGGACGTGGCGCATCTGGTGGAGCGTTCGCTGCGCGAATGGAAAAACCAGCATGAACGCAAGCAGGCCGATTCGCGGCTGGAAGCCATCAACCACCTGCTCGCCACGATGGGGCCGGACTTCACCGGCAACATCGCGCGGCTCATTGAACTGCTCGCGCAGGAAACGGGAGCGCAGATGGTGTTTTATTCGCAGGTCAGCGGCAAAAAACTGCGGACGGTGGCGGCGTGGGAAGTGGCCAGACATCTGCCCGGCTGCGCCAAATGCGGCTGCTCGGTGTGCGAAAAAATCCTGCAATACGCCGCCGGCCATTTGCAGGATGTGGAGACGGCCCGGCAGAATCCCGATTCCCCTTCCTTGTTCTTTGACGTTTCGGAATTTCACACGCACCTCGGTCAGTTGGTGCGCCGCCAGAATGAACCGGTGGGCGTCATCTGCCTATTCTTCGACCGGCCGCACAAACTCACCACGGCCGACCGCCGCCTGCTGGGCATCCTGGCCTCGGCCCTCGGCGCGGAAGAACATCGCAAGCGCACGGATGATGAATTGCGCGCCATGGACAGCCGCTACCGCCAGATTATTCAAATGGCCAACGAAGGCATCTGGGTTTCGGACGAGCAGGATCGCCTCACCTTCGTCAACCAACGCATGGCCGACCTGCTGGGTTACAGCCCGGCGGAACTGATGCACCGCCCCGTGCGCGACTTCGTTGAACCCACCGAACTGGCGGATCATGAATTCAAATTGCAACTGGCCCACCGCGGTCAGTCCACCCAGTTCGAGCGCCGCCTGCGCCGCCAGGACGGCAACGAACTGCTGGTCTGGATGTCCGGCTCGCCTTTGTTCGACGACGATGGCAATTTTCGCGGCGCGTTCGCCATGCTGACCGACCTCACCGAGCGCCGGGCGCTCGAATCGCAACTGCGCCAGGTGCAAAAACTGGAATCCATCGGCCAGCTCGCCGGCGGCGTGGCGCATGATTTCAACAATATTCTCGCGGCGATCATGATGCACTTAAGCCTGCTGCATCAAAATCCCAACCTCGATCTCGAAACCACGGAGGCCATCAAGGATCTCGAGTCGGAAACCAAGCGCGCGGCCAACCTCACCCGCCAGTTGCTCATGTTCAGCCGCCGCTCCGTCATGCAGGTCCGGCCCGTGGACATGAACGATGTCGTGCAAAACATGCTCAAGATGTTGCGCCGCCTCCTCGGCGAACATATCAGCATCAAATTTGAGAGCCAGTGCGACCTGCCCCCGATCGAGGCCGACATTGGGATGCTCGAGCAAGTGCTGATGAACCTCGCCGTCAACGCCCGCGACGCCATGGCCAAAGGCGGCAGCCTCACCATCGCCACCACCCTGGTGGTGATGGACGTCGAAGCCACCAAGCTTAACTCCGAGCGCCGCCTTGGCAACTTTGTCAGCCTGGCCGTCACCGACACCGGCGTTGGCATGGACGCCGTCATCCTCAAACGGATTTTTGAACCCTTCTTCACCACCAAGGAAATTGGCAAAGGCACCGGCCTCGGCCTGCCGACCATTCACGGCATTGTGAAACAGCACCAAGGCTGGATTGAAGTGCAGAGCCAGCCCGGGCGCGGCACCACGTTCCAAGTGTATCTCCCCGTGCAACCCGGCTTGACGTTGCCCTTGGTGGATCCTCATGCCGCGCCGCTGCAAGCCCCGCGCGGCCACGGCACCTTGCTGCTCGTCGAGGACGAAGAGATTGTCCGGCGGCCCATCGGCATTTACCTGCGCAAACTCGGCTACTGCGTCCTCGAAGCCGCCAACGGGAACCAGGCGTTTGAATTGTGGCGCGAACATCGCGACCAGGTTGACCTGCTTTACACCGACATGGTCATGCCCGAAGGGCTCAACGGTCTGGAGCTGGCCGAGCAGATGCGCGTCGAGAAACCCGGGCTGAAGGTCATTATTTCCAGCGGTTACAGCACCGAAATCAGCAACCACGGCGTCCCCGCTGAAAGTGGCTTTTTCTATCTTGCCAAACCCAGTCCCTCCGCCCTCATCGCCGCCACGGTCCGCGACTGTCTGCAGAAAAAATAACCGCTCGGCACTCTGGCTCGTTCGCGGCCAGCACCGATGAAAATGGAACCTGCCAACGCCACCGGCACCGGCGAGAACAATAACGAGCGGCGGTTGCTCGGCCTCGGCATCGCGCTGGCCCTGCTGGTGGGAATCGGGAGCTGGCTCGCCCCGGCCTGGTTGGCCCACCGCGAAAAAACGCGCGGCATCCTGCCGGACCGGGCGCGGCAGCTCCTCCCCTTTGCTTTGACCGACAGCCCCGGGCGCACTGTGACGCAGGCGCAATTTGACACCAAAATTCTCGTCGTTAGTTTTTTATTCGCGAGTTGTTCGCTGACGTGTCCCGAAGTCACCAACGCAGGGCGGAAATCCAGCGGCTCACCGCCGGCTAACCGGAGGTCCGGCTCTTGTCGCTCACCGTGGATCCGCGTTCAGAAACGCCGCCAGTGCTGGCAAAAGTTGGCGCGCACTACGGCCAGGACACGAATCGCTGGCACCTGCTCACCGGCGACAAGGCGACCTTGCACAAAGTCATCGGCACGAGTTTTCTCGCGCGCGATGCGGGCGACCCGTTTAATTCCATGCCCGGCAATTCTACCGGCACCGAGCGCATTGCCGTGGTAGATCAGCACGGGCGCGTCCGGGTTTACCTTGATGGCTTGCGGCCGGATACGGCGGTGGCCGTCGTCGCGGAAATCGTAAAACTGCGCGAAGCTAAGTAATTCAACGGTTAAGACCGACTTCTGCCAAAACCAGGCTTTTGGCGGAATCGGCCCTGAAATATAATTGACGCCGGGCCGTATTTTACGCATAACCCGTTCCATACCAGCGTAAAATAACAGGTGAACGGTTCCCGCAACTAATCCGTCAATGGTATGTTAGAATGATTGCAACGATTAACCACGGCTTTTTATGAAAAACAAACTCATTGGCGGTTGGACGGTGACAGCGGCGGTCGCGACGATCTGTCTATTCGGCTGTGTCGCCTGCGTGTCGGCGCAACCGGCGGCACCCGATGTGGCATTGGAGGCGGCGGCGGGACCGCCTCCCGACCCGGCGGTGGCTTTGCCGCCGAACATTGCGCCGGACAGCCCGCTCGGCCAGGTCGTCAAACTCGTGCAAGCGGGCGTGGAAGTCGGCGTCGTCAAAACCTTCATTGTCAATTCCGGCAGCGCGTTCAATCTCGACGCGGAAAAAATCATCACCCTGAACGATCTGGGCGTTCCCACCGAGATCATCAATGTGATGATGGAACACGACAAAAAGTTTACGGTTGCCGCCACCGCGCCACCGCCGCCGGCACCGGCACCCGCCACGGTGGTCGAGAATTCCACCCTCGTCGCGCCCGATGCGCCGGTGACGGTGGAGTATTTCAACAACACCCTCTCGCCCTATGGCAGTTGGGTGATGGTGGAAGGCTACGGCCGTTGCTGGCGGCCGACGGCGGTGATTTACGATGCCACCTGGCAACCATATAGTGACCGTGGCCACTGGGTTTATAGCGATTGCGGTTGGTATTGGGACTCGGATTATTCCTGGGGAGCCACGTTCCATTACGGCCGCTGGTTTCGCAACGACCGCTTTGGCTGGTGCTGGTGGCCGGACACGGTCTGGGGACCGTCGTGGGTGACGTGGCGTCAATCTGATGCCTATTGCGGCTGGGCGCCGCTGCCGCCGTTCGCGATCTATCGCCCCGGCTTGGGCTTCTCCTATCGCGGCGCGAACGTCGCGGTCGGCTTTGACTTCGGACTTTCCGCCAGTTGCTTCACGTTCGTGGCGGTGGGAAATTTTTGTGATCGCCATCCGCGCTACTACCGCGCCGATTCGCATCGTCGCGACGAAATTTTTCACCAGACGACCGTCATCAATAATTACCACGACAACCGCACGACCGTCATCAACGGCGGCATCCCGGTGGACCGCGTGCGCGGGGCGACGCATCGTCCGCTTCAGCCGGTAGCCATCCATGAGCTGCCGAACGCTGCTCGCCAGGGCTGGCGCGGGGATAATGCCGAGCATTCCGACCGCCGCCCCGGCAATTCGCCGGCTGACAACCGCCCGGACCGGAACGCCCCTGGCTCGCCGCTGCGTCACGACCCGGCCTCGCCCGCTGAACATAACAACGATGCCAGTCATCGGCCCGGCTTAGGGCAGCCGAATCCGGTGCCCAACCGGAATGGAAATATCAATTCGCCTGGCCGTCCGCAGTCGCCGGAAGCGTCTGGCATCCGCAGCGGCCAGCGCGATGGCGGTTTGAATAATCCCAATGCCAATCCGGCGGCGGCACCGCAAAACCCGATGCCCACAGGGAACAATCATCCGATTGCCGGCACGCCGATCACGCGCCAGCAACCGTCGCCGACCACGCTGGTCAACCCGGCACCCGTCCAAAACCTGACGCCGCCGGCGAACAACCGGCCGACCGCTGGCACGCCGTTTGTCCATAACCCGTCCGCGCCGATTACCGTGCCAGTCACGCCTTCGGCCCCGGTTCGCCCCCAACCGCAGGACACTGTGCGGCAAGATCGCAGTTTCCAAACGCCGGTGGTCAGACCCGAGCCGCCACGTCCCAGCCCGCAAATCCAGCAACCTCAAATCATCACGCCGCCCGTGGTGCAAGCGCCACCGCAACGCCCGTTGCCGGTGGAGCGCCAGAGTCCCCAGGTAAGCGTCCCGCGCTACGTCGCTCCGCCCTCGCCGCCAGCAAGCCCGGCCCCGGCGCCCAGCCAGCCGCGCAACGCCAATCCCCCGGCCGACCATAGCTCGGATCGGGACAAACAAAAACATTAAGCCATTCTTTCCGCAACGCCGCGCGGGCCACCGCGCGGCGTTTTTCCTTTTGCCCTGCCGCTTGCGCTGGCAACCTTTTCGCGTGGGAATTTCCCTCCAGCAATTCGAGCAGATGAAAGCGCGCCTCGGCGGCAAACCACCGCGCGCCGTCGCGACCGTCGCCGCGCCGCGCCGCTCGCCGCTCGCGGCTGCGCAGATCATTTTGGGTGTTGATCCGTCGTTGCGCGGCACGGGTTACGGCGTGGTGCGCGCGGAGAAATCCAATCTGACGGTGCTGGCGCAGGGCACGATTGCCTGTCCGGCCAAATGGGAACGCTCGCGCTGTCTGGCCAAAATTTCCCAAACCCTGCGCGACGTTTTGCGCGAGCAAAAGCCGACCGTCTGCGTGGTCGAAGGTCTTTTCTTCGCGCAAAATTTGCAGACTGCGCTCATCATGGGCGAGGCGCGCGGCGCGGCGATGGCGGTGATCGCCGAAGCCGGGCTGGATATTTTTGAAATCGCCACGCGCAAAGTGAAGCAGGCCATCGTCGGTTACGGGGCCGCCCAAAAGCTCGCGGTCGCCAAAATGGTGCAGCGGATGTTGCACCTCGCTGAACTGCCCGAACCCGACGCGGCCGATGCGTTGGCGCTGGCCATCGTCCACGCGCAGGAAAACGCGCGGCATAACTTCACACCGCCGAAAAAAATTTAAAATTTCAAATGAAAAAAACATCCAACCTTCAACATTCAGCGCCCAGCATCCAAGGTGATTCGTGCGGGTGCTTCATTGGTCGTTCGATGTTGAATGTTGAATGTTGAATGTTGAATGTTTTCACATGATTACTTTTCTCCAAGGCAAACTCGTCGAAGCACTGCCCACACAGGTCGTGGTGGACGTCAACGGCATCGGCTACGAAGTGCTGATTCCGTTGTCGTCGTTCGACAAAATTCCCGCGCCCGGCCAGCCGGTGAAACTGCTCACGCAACTCGTCGTGCGCGAAGACGCGCATATTCTTTACGGCTTCGCCACGGCGGCGGAGCGCGATTTGTTCAAGCTGCTCGTGCATAGCGTCAGCGGCATCGGTCCGAAGACAGCGCTGAATATTCTGAGCGGCATTTCGGTGACAGCGTTTCGCGGCGCGGTTGCGAGCAGCGATGTGAAATCGCTGTCGCAAATTTCCGGCGTCGGCAAGAAAACGGCGGAACGCATCGTGGTGGAACTCCGCGACAAGATTGGCGCGACGGGCGTGTGGGAAGCGGCGAGCGCAAAAAACGCGCTGTCAGCGGACGACCAGAAAACCAACGACGCGGTGCTGGCGCTCATGGCGCTGGGCTTCAAACAAATCGAGGCGCACGACGCCGTGCGCGCCGCGCAGACCATGCTGGGTGCCACGGCCTCGGTGGAACAACTGGTGCGTGCGTGTCTGAAGAAAAATTGAGCGCCATGCCTCCAGCCAAAACTCCAAGACGCAGCGGCGTGGTGATTCCCAACGCGCCAAAATGGTTTCAGCGACTGGCGGCGTGGCTGATTTGGGCGGCGTTCAGCCTGCTCGCGCTGACGCTCCGTTTTCGCGTGCAGGATCCGCACGGATTGTTGGCACGCAAAGATCTCGGCCCGGTGATTTATTGCATCTGGCACAACCGCCTGGCGCTCTGCATGGAAATATATCGGACGTTTGGCCGGAGCCGAAAACAGAGCGCCGGCATGGCCGCGATCGTCAGCGCGAGCAAAGACGGGGCATTGCTGGCGGCCGTTCTGGATTGCTTCGGTGTGCAGCCGGTGCGCGGTTCGAGCAGCCGGCGCGGCGCGCAGGCCTTGCTGGAATTGAGCTCCTGGTCCGAGCGCGGTTACGATCTCGCGGTCACGCCCGATGGCCCGCGCGGTCCGCGCTATGTCGTGGCGGGCGGTTCGGTGATGCTGGCGCAAATCACCGGTCGGCCGCTCGTGCCGGTGACGTATAATTTGAGCTGGAAGATTCAATTGAAAAGCTGGGATGGTTTCCTGATTCCGCTGCCCTTCTCCCGTTGCGACGTCATCGCCGGCCGCGTGGTGATGGTGCCGCGCGAAGGCACGGACGAAAGCCGGGAAAAACTGCGGCTGGAAATAGAAACGGAATTGCGCGCCATTTCGCACGCTTGAAAAATGATCGCCCGCGTCAGTCTCGAAATCGCGTTGCGCAAGGAATTTGACTATCTCATTCCGGCCGAGCTTGCGGGGCAGGTGGACGTGGGCAGCCGCGTGCAGGTGCCGTTCGGCGCGCGGAAAATTCTCGGCTGCGTCACCGCGCTGGCGGAAGAATCCGGCCTCATCAAGCTCAAGCCCATTCTGAAAGTCATCGGCGCGCAAACGCTCGTCACGCCCAAGGTGCTGCGGCTGGCCCGGTGGATTGGCGAATATTACTGCTGCGCGCCGGAGACCGCGTTGAAGTCGGTTTTGCCCGAGGCCGTGCGCAAGGAAGATGCCGGTTGGCGCGAACGGATTTTTGTCCGCGCGCTGGCGGTGAGTGGTGAATTGCCGAAATTGCCGAAACGCCAGCAGGACGTCTGGAATATTATTTCCGAGCGGCGGGAGCTGTTGCTGTCCGAATTGTTGTCGCTGGCGGAAACGACTGCGGCCACGGTGCGAAAATTGGAGGACCGTGGCCTGGTGGAAATCGCCGCGCAGATTTCCGAGCGCGATCCGTATGCGCGTGAAATGATCGTGGCCACGCTGCCGCTGGTCCTAAATCCCGCGCAATCGAAAGCCCTGGAGACGATCAAGGCGGCAATGGGTGGAACAGGCTTCCAGCCTGTGGTTTCGGGCATCCTGCCCGAAACGGGCGAGGGGGCATCAACGCCTGGCGAAACTGCGGCGGTCAAAACGACCAACACCAGCGCCAATGTTGGCTTGCTGGCCACGCCTCACCCGAA
>CAINLR010000197.1 GCA_903850425.1 uncultured Verrucomicrobia subdivision 3 bacterium
GGTAGTGGCGCGCACCAAGGCACGCAACTCGACGGCTTGTGCCGCCGTGAGTTCAAGGTGGGGGGCGTGGCGTGACATCGTTCACCCACAATAATCCCCATTAGCAGTTGTGTCACGCTTTTAAGGGACACTACACTAGGGCATCCGGGGCATCCAGACATTCGAGCATGTAGGTTGGATCATCGCGCGAGATGTTTATCAATGCCCATCTGGCTTGCCAGCGTTCATCTTTTCCAATTTGGCCGCAGATTCCTTTTTTGATTAATGTGACAAATGCCAGTTTGGAATGGGCAGCCAAGCCCGTGAGCGATTCCCGTGCAGCTTGCACGACAAAATTATTGGTATGTGAAAGGTTGTCGCCGAGCGCGGAAATGCATTCATCCGATTTTGCCCCGAGGCTATTGAGTGCGTGCATGGCATCATCTCGCGTTACCCAATCTGGGTGAGCAAGACATTTTAACAAGGCAGGAATGGCTTCTTGTCCATTAGTGCCCAGCCCTCCCAAGGCGTTAATCGTCTGTTGGCGGATGTATAGTTCGGAGCTTTTCAAATTCTGATATAGTGGATCGAGAGCATTTGTCGAATCTGGGGCGATGGTCTTGGCCGCGATGGCGATCTGGATTCGTGAATAGTTGTCGTAGCTTTTTTTAGCGGGCTGCCTGCTCTCGGCCAGGAGCATTGGGACCACCGAACGGGCATCTCCTCCGAACCCAGCCAGCGCGCTGGCAATGGAACTGCGAGTCGCAACGGAAGAGCTTTTGTTGCTGAAGATCATCACCAAGGCGGGAATGACAATGTGGGGTTGATTACGTCCAATCACGGCGAGTGCGCCGGCTATCGTTCCTCGATTGCTATCGTCCGTCTGATTGTCGTTAAAGGTTTTGATCAAAACCGGCAGGAGAACATCGGCGTGATTTGTGCCAAAGGAACTCATGGCTTGTGCGATGGCACCGCGATTGAGCACCGGGGCAGCCGGGTTGGTCAGCCCACCAATCAATGCAGGAACGACAACCTCAGGATGATTCTGCCCGATGCTTACCAATGCTGAATATGGATCGCTGCCTTGCTCCCGCCGGCCCCACCCGTGGTTCGCATACATTGTTTTTATCATCACGGGGATGGCGGCTTCGGCATTGGTGCCCATGTCAGATAATCCGTGAATGATTATTTCTTGAACATGGAAAAACCCGCCCATGTAACCGGAATCTCTCCAGTTCATCACCGGTTTGTGCTTGTCAGCCAACGTTTCCATCAACTTGTCGGCCAATGGCAGGACGGAGTCTTGCCCAATGAAGCGAAGCGCCTGCATTGAATAGCCTGAACCCTTGCCGACGTTCTTCATTAACTGAGGAATTGCCGGCTTGGCAATCGGTCCCAAAATCTCGAACGCTTCAACTGCGTGCCTTTGATATTCAATTTGGCCAGGACGAGAGATTCGCGGCACAGGTTTGGAGATCCAATCCAAGAGCAGTGGCAAAGCATCGGTTCCTGAAGTAAGAATTGCCTCTTGCGCCGTGGAATTAAGGAGCCGGGTTTGGTTGTAGGAATAAAGATGCTGCACCCAGTAGCTCAAACTTTCGCCTTGATACCTCGGCTCAACGATGGCGAACGAAAATTTATGGTCAACCTTGCTCTGCCAGTAAAGCCCGACTGATAAAATGGCAACACTTCCAACCCCAAGCAGGATTGTAAGCCGCTGTTTCATATTTTTCTTTTACACCGCGCTCTGCGTGCCGCCATCGGCACCACCGCCGTCGAGGTCAATCAGGATTTCGCGCGGCGCGGCGATCCTGTGTCAGGCGAGCACGGCTTCGCGCATGGGGCGGGTGGCGGGGGCGGGCAATGGTTTGCCAGCGCGGGTCAGTTCCGCAACCTCTTCGCGGACCAGTTCAGTGAGTTGATGGTAGGTTTCCTCTTCAGTGACGCCGTGGCAGACGCCGCCCCAAGGAAAAAGATCCGGGCAATAGCCGACATACAGTGAATCTTGCTCACTCCATTGCACAAATTTCAAGTAACGGTCGTTGGCATTCATCGGCTGGTTTCTCGTATCGCATGGCGGACTTGTTTTTCCTGATAATGATGCGCGTCGTGACCATCTTGTCCGCTTAAGATGACCGACCCCGCAAAACGGGCATGGCGAAATTTACGGTGCGAGCCTTTGCCGCCTTCGACGCGCACAAAACCCGCAGCTTCCAACTCCGCAACCAGTTGTCGTAGCTTTCGCGGCATGACCTAGTGGGATTAAGATTCAGTCCCGCGATTCAGTTCGTCAACCTTTTTCAAAGTCGCGGCGGAAACGGATTCAAACCGCGCTCTGCGTCCCGCCGTCGGCACCGCCGCCGTCGAGGTCAATGAGGATTTCGCGCGGTTCGGCGCCGTTGCTTTCGCCGACGATGCCGCGGTTCTCCAGTTCGTCCATGATGCGAGCGGCGCGGCCGTAGCCAAGGCGCAAGCGGCGCTGGAGCAGCGAGACGCTCGCCTTCTGTTCGCTGCGGATGACTTCGATGCACTGCTGGATAATTTCCTCGTCCTCATTAATGCCGCTCTCGATGTCGGTGTTGGGCGACGGTTTGGAAAGCTGTTTGTGGATCTCCGCTTCGTAGCTGGGCTTGGCCTGCTGGGCGATGAAGCCGACGATGTCCTCCAGTTCCTTGTCGGTGATGAGCGCGCCTTGGGCGCGTTTCAAATTGCCGGAACCGGGCGGGAGATACAGCATGTCGCCCTTGCCGAGCAATTTGTCCGCGCCCATCGCATCGAGAATCGTGCGCGAGTCCACGCGGCTCGCGACTTGGAACGCGATGCGCGCCGGAATGTTCGCCTTGATGACGCCAGTGATGACGTCCACAGACGGACGTTGCGTGGCGACGATGCAATGAATGCCGGCGGCCCGCGCCATCTGCGTGATGCGCGCGATGGCCATTTCGACATCCGCCGGTGCGACGAGCATGAGGTCCGCTAGTTCGTCAATGATGACGACGATGTAGGAAAGTTTTTCGGGAATGATGATGTCGTCCTCGCGCGGCACGACGATCTGTTCGTCCACCTGGACCGCGAAACCATCCGCGCCCGCCTCGACTTTTTCCTTTTTGACGGCAAGCGGCAATTCGAGTTCCTGCATCGGCAGCGGCTTGTCCTTCGGCCGTTCGTTGAAAGATTTGATGTTGCGGACGCCGACGCGCGCGAAAATCTGGTAGCGTTTTTCCATCTCGTTCACGACCCAGCGGAGCGCGAGCAGCACTTTTTTCGGATCGGTCACCACAGGCACGACGAGATGTGGCAGCGCATTGTATTGCTGCAACTCGACGACCTTGGGATCAATCATCACAAAGCGCAGTTGATCCGGCGAAAACTTATAGAGCAGCGACGCGATGATGGAATTGATGCAAACGGATTTGCCGGAACCGGTGCTGCCGGCGATGAGACAGTGCGGCATTTCCGCAAGGTCGGCGACAATCGGATGGCCATAGACATCCTTGCCGAGCGCGATGGGAATGCGCGCCTTGCTGTTGCGCCATTCGTCCGACTCGAACAGATCGCGCATGATGACTTTCGTCTTGATGAGATTCGGCACTTCCACGCCGACGGAGCTTTTTCCCGGCACGGGCGCAAGAATGTGGATGCGTTCGGCCTTGAGCGCGGCGGCGATGTTATTGGTGAGCGCGGTGATCTTCTCCAGCTTCACGCCGGGCGCGGGATGCAGTTCGTAACGCGTGATCGTCGGGCCTTTGGTGATGTCGCCGAGCGACACCTCGATGTCGAACTGCGCGAGCGTCTGCTGCATGAGCCGCGCGTTGGCCATGAGTTCTTCCCGGGACTCGGTCGGCTTGACCGTCATGTCCGCGTGCTGGAGAAAATCGAGCGACGGCAACTGGTAATTGCCGATCATCGGCGTCGAGGCCACGGTGATGGGTTTTGGCCGGCGCGGCAGAATTCTCGGCTTCGGCAACGGCACGGGAGGCATGGAACCGTCGGCGATGATGATGTGGGGATCCGGTTTCGTCGTATCGGATTTTTCCGTTTCTTCGATCTTGGCAGCGGCGAGTCTATCCTCGGCCAATTTGTCCTTGGATTTCTTGGTGGGAACATCGTCGCTGTTCGCGGCGGCGACTTCGCGCGCGGGAATGACTTCGCCAGCCTCAAGCGAGGCCTCATCCGCCGCAAGCTCCGGCGGCGGTTCCGGCAAGGGGGCCTTGCGCCCGCGCGGGCCTGGGCTAGTGCCTGGGTCTTTTTGCTGCGGCACGCTCAAATCGCGCACGGTCGGTTCCGGCACCGGCTTGCCGTCGGCACCGAGGCCGCTGGGCAAGTTGGGAATGGGCGCGGCACTGACGGCGGCTTTCCCTGACTTCTGCACTTCCTGTTCCAGCGCGAGTTTTTGTTTTTCCAGCTCCCGCGCGCGTTTTTCCAAAGCGAGTTCATCGGCGGATTTGCCTTCATCGGCGGCGGCAGTTTGCCGATGAATAATTCCCTGCATCCATTCACCGAGTCGAAAATTGGTGAGGAACAGCAGGCTGATCAAGCCCAGCGACGCATAGACAATCGTCGCGCCCAGACGACCGAGCAAACTGAAGCCGAAATTATAATGCGCGGTCTGGCCAAACGTGAGATAGCCAAGCCAGCCGCCCGAGCTCATGGCCCCGATGACTTCGTGGAATTTTTCGTGCTGGCTGCCATCATCCATCATGTGGAACAAGCCACTCAGTGAAATCAGCAGCACGCTCGCCCACAGCAACGACCAGCGCAACCGGTCGCGCAAATAGTGCAGAAAATTCAGCAGATACGCGGCTCCAAAAATCCCGAACAGCCACGGCAACAGATATGCCGCCGCGCCGAAGACCGTAAAGCTCCACCAGGCCAGCCACGCGCCCAGCAGTCCGATCCAATTGTGGGGCGGCTGATTCAGCCGGGTCGTCAGCAAGGAGATGTCGCCACGGTCAAAGGACCATTGCGCAATCAACAGCGGCAGCGCCACCAGCAGCAGCAGCGCGATGCCGATAACGTCGTTCAGCCCGTGTTTTGAATCTTCACCCGTCTTTCGTGACATGCCCACAGCGTAGCAACTTGCGGCCGCGATTTCAAATTCCTAAATGAACAGGGGCGGCGAACAAATCCACCAGACCTCCGCCCGGCCCCGCGGGCAAAAAAAACGCCGGAACGATGACTCGTTCCGGCGTTGCGCGGCAAATCAATTTTCTAGGGGCCACCGTTGTGGCAGTCAATGCAAGTCGGGTTGTCGTCCAGGTCGCCGCCGACGTGGATAAATTTCTGGCCGATGGGCGCGAGTTTGGTGAGTTCGGCACCGGTTCCTTGCGCGAGAATGGTGTGGCAGGTATTGCAATCATTGGCCTTGATGGTCGTCTTGCGATCCTCGGTCTTGTGCTGCCCGTCATGGCAACGGAAGCAGCCGGGCCAGATCATGTGGCCGACGTTGTCCGGATAACTGGCCCAACTCGCCTTCATTTCGGGGAAGAAATTGTCGGCGTAAATCTGCTGGATCGTCGCGGTGGCGTCCTTGATGCGGGCATCGTTTGGATACTTGGCCGCCAAGGCGCTGGCAATGCCGTCCTTCGCTTCGTCCTCAGTCTTATAGGACCGCGTCAGGACAAACATGGCGTTGGTTTTGATCCACGGAATAGCCGGATCAATATGGTTTAGCGCCATCGCCTGATTGACGGCTTTCTCGGGCGAGAGGTAGCGGTGCGACGGCCGGTTGTGACAATCCATGCAATCCATCGTGCGCAGTTCCAGCTTGGCCACGTCGTTGGTGAAATTCTTGGTCTTGAACACGGTGACTTTGCCTGCTGCATCGGTCACGCGCACCCAGGGAATTTTCTGACGGGCTTCGTCGGTGGCGAAATATTCCACCTTGTTGCCGGGCAGATTGTGCCAATGAATGCCACCAACCGGACCTTGCCGCGGATCGCTGCCGCCGATTTTCAGGAGCAGGCGAACCGAGTAAGGCGAGTTGGACGCATCGCTCTGGAAATAATTGAACGTGCGGTCCAGATTGCCGACGAAGGACTGCGGCCAGTGGCATTCCTCGCAGGTGTCGCGGGCGGGACGCAAATTCTTGATCGGTGTGCCGATGGGCGTCGGATATTTTTTGAACGCCACGGAGTAAAGCTGGTAGGAGCCGGAGATTTTTGACTTCACAAACCACGAGACGCCTTTGCCGACGTGACATTCCACGCAGGCCACGCGCGCATGCGGGCCGTGGTCGTGCGTGACTTTCTCCGGCTTCATCACCTTGTGGCAGGTTTCACCGCAGAAGGTCACGGACTCGGTGAAATTAAAGGCGTTGTAGGAACCGATGGCCGACAGCAGCAGGAACGCGATGCTGCCCGCGATAAACGTCGCCAGCACCCGCCGATCGCGTGGCTTGTTCAAATCAATTTTGAGCGAGGTCGGCCCGGTGCCCAGCGCCCGGCGGCGGCGCTCCAGCCAAGCGCCCAAAAACACCAGGGCAATTCCGCTGATCAGAAAGGCCGGCACCAGCATGTAGGTCAACAAACTGACATACGGATTGGAAAACTTCGCGATCGCGTCCATCACGAACAGCAGCAAAAAGGAAAACAGCGCGCCGATGCCGACCACCAGGCCCATGAAACTAATCCAATTGCGAAAGAGGGAAAGGCGGGTGGCTTTGGACGGAGACGTTTCGGGAGTCATACAGAACAGTATTTCTTAAACCGCAAATTTAGACAGTAAAGGGCAATAAAAAAACTGGCTGCCGGACGCAACCACCAACCATCCGGCAGCCAGAACCTCAACCAAATTATTTCTTCAAACCACGGACGTAAGCCACCAGCGCTTTGATATCTTCGTCGGACAACGTGTCGAACGGCTTCATCAACGTTTTGTCGTCGGCGGATTTCAGACCTTCCTTGATGGCCTTGGTGGCGGCGTCATCTTTGATGTCGGCCTGCACCTTGGCGTCGGAGAAATCTTTCGCGCCCAGCTTCTGGCCCATCTTCGTGTCGCCCTTGCCTTCAGCTCCGTGGCATTTGGCGCAAAGCGTATCCCAGTTTTCCTTGGCATCCGCCGCCTTGGCCGACAGGCCCGCGGCGAGTCCAAATACTGTAACTAACAGAATTATTTTTTTCATGGTCGTATATTGGTTTGGTTGATTTTTATATTGGCCGATGCAAAGCACCGGGTTCGACAAGAGTATCACCGACCCGAAGTGATTCGACTAACCATAATTTTACCAATTCTTGTCATTTCTTGACATATGAACCGGGGCCTCCTCCCGCTCATCGCCACCACGCAGTGTCGGCGATTGGGCAGCAAAACGAGGCCATTCGACAGCGAAATAAGATTGTTTTCAGCCGCGCGGACGCTTTAATTGTCGGCTCTGTGGCTGAAACCATTGTCAAAATCCGGGAGCTGACCAAGCTATATGCCCAAGGCGAAATCCAGGTTACCGCGCTCGATCGCATCGCGCTGGACATCGCCGCCGGAGAATTTCTCGCGCTCATGGGGCCGTCCGGCTCCGGCAAATCCACCCTGCTGCATATCATCGCCGGCGTGGACCGGCCGACCAGCGGCGAATGCCTTGTGCAAGGCGTGGACGTTACGAAGTTAAACGAATCGGAACTTGCCGACTGGCGCAACCAAAACGTGGGTTTCGTTTTCCAGACGTTTAACTTGATTCCGGTGCTGACCGCATTTGAAAATGTCGAGCTGCCGTTGCTGCTCACGCAGCTTGGCCGCGCGCAGCGACGCAAGCAGGTAGAGGCGGCGCTGGACCTCGTCGGGCTGGCCGACCGGATGCATCATCTGCCGAAGCAGCTTTCCGGCGGACAGGAACAGCGCGTGGCCATCGCCCGCGCGCTCGTCACCGACCCAAAGCTGGTCGTGGCCGATGAGCCGACGGGCAATCTGGATTCCCATTCCGCGCACGAAGTGCTGGGCATCCTGCAATCGCTGAGCCAGCAGGCCGGCAAGACGGTTATCATGGTCACGCACGATCCGAAGGCGGCGGCGTTCGGTTCCCGGAGCATCCATCTGGAAAAAGGCGAACTGACGCGATGAACCTGCCCGGCTTTGTCATTCGAAATGCGTTTCGCAACAAGCGACGGTTCGCGCTGTCGGTGTCGAGCGTGGCGGCGAGTTTGTTCCTCCTCGTCATGTTGCAGGTCGCGTTGCGCGAACTGACCAATCCCATCAACGATGAAGGTTCCAGCCTGCGCATCATCGTCCGCAACAAGGTTTCGCTGGCCCAGCCCCTGCCCGCGCGGCAGTTGCAGCGGCTGGATAAAATTCCCGGCATCGTCACGGTCTCGCCGTTCTCGTTTTATGGCGGGCTTTACAAGGGCGACGAGAAGTTCACGAGCTTCGCGCAATTCGCGGTGGATCCGAAGCGGACCTTGCCGCTGCTCTCGGACGCTAAAATTCCCAAGGAACAGCTCGCCGCGTGGATTGCCGACCAGACATCGTGCATCGTCGGGCAAATGACCGCCGACCGCTACGGCTTGAAGATCGGCGACCGGATGCAATTCACCGGGCAGATTTATCCCTGCGACCTCGACCTGAAAATCGCCGGCTTTTACCACGGCACGGCGGATGACCGCAACCTGATGTTCCACCAGAAATATCTCGACGAACTGCTCGGCGATCCCGGCACGGTGGGAACCTGGTGGGTGCTGGCGGCGTCCGTCGCGGAGGCACCGCTCGTGACGGAACGCATCAATCAGGCCTTCGCCAATTCCAGCGCCGAGGTCCGCGCGGAATCCGAACGCGCCTTCGTGCTGGGCTTCGTTTCCATGTGGGCGAACATCAAGACGCTGATTGGCGGCATCAGCATCGTGGTGATTTTCGCGCTGCTGCTCGTAACGGTCAGCACCATGAGCATGGCCATCCGCGAACGTTTCCGTGAGTTAGCGATCCTCAAGGCCATCGGCTTTCGCCGCCGCGAGTTGTTCGCGTTCATCCTCGCGGAAAGTTTTGGGCTGGCGATGTGCGGGGCTGTTCTCGGCGCGGGCGGCGCGTGGGTGGTTTTCCACAGCCTGGACATTCAAAAGCTGAGCAATGGACTGTTCGTGATGTTTGAAGTGACGCCGCGCTTGATGGGCCTGGCCTTCTCGGTGGCCGCGCTGCTCGGCGTAGTGGCGGCAATCGCGCCAATGTTCACCGTGGCGCGCACCAGCGTGGTGGAAGGGTTGAAAACACTCGACTGATATGGCACTGCCGATTCGCTACAGCCTCCGCAATGCCCTTGTCCGCTGGCGTTCGACCATCGCCACGGTGCTGGGCATCGCGCTGGTCGTGTTCGTGTTCGTGCTGCTGCAATCGCTCGCCGCCGGCATCGAGAAAAGCAGTGGCAACACCGGCGACCCGCGCAACATCATGATCGTCCGCAAAGGTTCCACCGCTGAATCCGCCAGCATGATTGGCCGGCAGAACTTTCAGGACATCCGGTATTTTCCGGAAATCGCCCTCACCGCCAAAGGCGAGCCGATAATCTCCGCCGACGTGCTCGTGCTGGTCAATCTGCCGCGACGCAACCACGGCGGCGAAGCGAATGTTTTGCTCCGGGGCGTCACGCCGCGGGGAATGGAATTACGCCCCCAAGTAAACCTGGTGGCGGGTCGCTGGTTTGAGCCGGGCAAGCGCGAAGTCGTCGTTTCCGCCAAGCTGGCCAAGCGATTTGCGAACTTCGACGTCGGGCAATCCTTCAAATCCGGCAACGCGACGCTCACGGTGGTCGGCTGGCTCGAAGGCGGCGGCAGTGCGTTCGATTCCGAATGCTGGCTGGACGCGGACGAGTGCCGTTCCCTTTTCGAGCGCGACATGTATTCCAGTTTCCTCATCCATCCGGTTGATGAAGCCGCGGGAGAAAAACTGATTGCGCGCATCGAGGGCGACCGGCGTTTCAAGCTCAAAGCGGAAAAGGAAGTGGAGTATTATCGCAAGCAGACCATGACCGCCGCGCCAATCAAGTGGCTCGGAAATTTTCTCGCGGTGACGATGTCCATCGGCGCGGTGTTCGCGGCCATGAACACCATGTATGCCGCCGTCGGCTCGCGCACGCGCGAGATCGGGACGTTGCGCGTGCTGGGTTTTCGCCGCCGCGCCGTCATCGTGGCGCTGCTGCTGGAAGGCGGTTTTCTCGCGCTGCTCGGCGGCGTGCTGGGCTGCGCGTTCGCGTTTTACTGGAACGGTTACACCACGGCCACGATGGGCATGGAGACCTTCAGCGAAATCGTTTTTGAGTTTAGCGTCACGCCGAAACTGGTTTTGGAAGGCTTGATTTTTGCCGTGACAGTCGGGCTGATCGGCACGCTGCTGCCCGCCCTCCGCGCCGCGCGCCTGCCCGTCATCGCCGCGCTGAAATCTTTATGAACGAAGAATCAAGAGCAAAGGTCGCGCAACTCCGCATTGACCCAGCCGACCGCCGGCGCTCCACCGGCACGGTGAAATTGATTTTTATCAGCGTGGTGGTCCTTGCCGTGATCGCGCTGCTGGTCTGGAAACCCTGGGCGGGCGAAGGCCAGCGCACGGTGAATGGCAAAGGCGGCACCCTCGTCGCCACCAGCACCACCGGCAAAACTGCGGCCCAAAATTCCATTGCCGCCGCGACGACGGATTCACCCACGAACTCCGTGCGCCCGACGGACGACCATGTGGTGCTCACGGTCAATGGCTACATCATCAATCGCGAACGCATTGAAATCAGCCCGCGCTTCCTCGGCATGGTGAAATGGATCGGCGTGAAAAAAGGCGACGCCGTCACCAACGGCCAGGTCGTCGTAACACTGGACGACACCGAATATCGCGCCCGGTTGATGGAGGCGGAAGGCCAGTTGCACGCCGCAAAAGCCGCCGTTGAGCGCGATGAACTGAGCTATGAGCGCATCAAGAATCTCATTCGCACGAGCATCGAAACCCAGCAATCCGCCGATAACGCGCGCCTGGCGCTGGAAGCCGACCGCGCGAACCTGAAGTCGGCCCAGGGCACTTATGACCTGGCGAAAACCTATGTGGACTGGTGCGTCATCCGGTCGCCCATCAACGGCGTGGTGCTGGAAAAACTGGTGAACCCGGACGAACTCGTGATGCCGCAAAGTTTCGGCGGCACACGCGGACCGAGCACGGCGCTGATCGCCGTCGCCGACCTGAAGGATTTGCAGGTGGAGATTGATGTGAATGAGGCCGACCTTTCCAAGATTTCACTGAACCAGAAATGCCGCGTCAGCCCCGAAGCCTATCCCGATAAGACTTACGAGGGCACCGTCGCCGAGATCGCGCCCGAAGCCGACCGCGCCAAAGGCACCTTGCAAATCAAGGTGCAAATCGTGAACCCCGACAAATACCTGACGCCGCAGTTGAGCGCCAAGGTAGATTTCCTGAAGGATTGAGCAGCGAAGGCGGTTGGTTCACCGCCGCTTTGCTCTCGACGCGAATTTGTTTTGGCAAATTCGCGGCCAAGTGACTCAAAACAATTTTCCGTCCTCGGTCTTACAATGAGCCTCCCCACGTCGGCGGCTGCAATTCAGAGCGGCAAAAAATCCCCGTGCCTTGGCCAACGTCTCCTCGTATTCAGCGGCGGGATCGGAATCGGCCACGATGCCGGCGCCGACGTTGAAGTGCGCGACGCCGTCCCGGCAGATCGCCGTGCGGATGGCAATGTTCAACTGGCTTTCGCGATTGAAGCCGAGATAGCCGATCGCGCCGCAGTAGGGTCCGCGCGAAATGGGTTCCAGTTCGTCAATGATTTCCATCGCGCGAAATTTCGGCGCGCCGGTGATGCTGCCGCCGGGAAAACACGAGGCGAACGCAGCGAAATGCGTCACGTCCTTTCGCAGCCGGCCTTCGACGGTGGAAACGAGATGCTGCACCTGCGCAAATTTTTCGAGCTTGGCCAGCTCCGGCACTAGCACCGAGCCGTATTCACAAACTTTGCCCAGATCATTGCGTAACAGATCGGTGATCATCACGAGTTCCGCGAGTTCCTTGGCGCTGGTCTGGAGTTCGTAGGCAAGCTGCGCATCGCGCGTCGCATCGGCATCGCGCGGGCGTGTGCCTTTGATCGGGCGCGTGATGATCTGCGAACCGCTCAGGCGCAGAAATTGTTCCGGCGAAGACGAGGCGATTTGAAACCGGCCGTGCCGGTTCCCACCATCGCAATCGAGAAAAGCCGCAAACGGCGCGGGCGAAACGGCGCTCAACTTTTCAAAAAAATCCCAGCCGGTGTCAGCGCATTGCGCCGTGAGCCGCTGGGAGAGATTCACCTGATAGATGTCCCCTGCCCTGATGTAACGCTGGGCACGTTCGACGGCGGCGAGGAAATTGGCACAGGAAAAATTGGATGAGATTGCCTCCTCCCCCCGGCCCGCTCCCCCGCGGCGGGGGCCAGGGAGAAACGATGCCAGCGGCTCTTGTGCACCGGAAGCGCCCGGATTTCTCAAACGCTGGAACGAATTCTCCCGCGCCCTTTCGGAAAGGGAGAAGGCCGGGGGGAGGGTTGGCGGGGTGCTGTCTGCCAGCTTGGCAAACCAAATTTCATTTTGCGTTTGCGCGCGTTCCTCACTGCGCGAACCATCGGCGCTCAGGCCGGTTGAAACGACGCACACTTTGCCGAGGCGATGGTCGAAGACGACGAGACTGTCGTAAAAACCAACGTGACAATCGGGCAACTCCAGGTCGTTCACCGCGCGGCGCGGAAGTTTGGATTCGGTGAAATTTTTCAGGTCATAACCCCAATAGCCAAACGCGCCGCCGAGCGGAAACGGCTGGTCAATTTCGTCCAGCAGTTCGAAGCGCGACATCAGCGCGTCGAGCAAATGCCAGGGGTTGCCGAATTGGACTTGCGTAGTGAGGCGTGAGGCGTGAGGCGTGATTTCGCAGCGCGAGCCGAAGGAGCGGAAGGTGAGAAACGGATTGGCAGTGACGAGAGAGTAACGCGCCGAGGGCAAATCAAATTGCGCGGTGCGCAGAAGCACAACACCAGCTTCGCCGCGCAGTTTTTCGACAAGCGTTTCGGGCGTCTGCGCTGTTGGGATTTCTTGAATCAGCGGGCGCATGGTTACGACAGAAAGTCAACCACGGATGGACACGGATGAACCCGGATACTGGAGCGCGGGCCTGCGCCCCGCAGCAACTCCGCTGAACCCGAAGGTTTGAAATTGCTGCGACTCGCGCCTTCAACTAATCCGTGTTTTTTCGTGTCCATCCGTGGTAAAAGTCTTACGCAAAAGCCTCCGGCAAGGTCCCCGGCGGACCGACGCGGCGTTCGTAGTCGCGGATGATGGCAATGACTTCATCCACGTCGTCGGTGATTTTGACGAGGTCGAGGTCGCCGGGACTGATGAGCTTATCCTTTTCGACGCGCGACTTCATCCATGCGAGCAGACCTTTCCAATGGTCCCGGCCGAACAGGATGAGCGGAAACTGCGGGATGCGCTGCGTCTGCACGAGGGTGAGCACTTCAAACAATTCATCGAGCGTGCCGAAACCGCCGGGCATATAGACGAAGCCGAGGCTGTATTTTACGAAGCAAACCTTGCGGGCGAAAAAATAATGAAAGTGAATCGGCACATTGGCGAACTTATTGCCGCTTTGCTCGTGCGGCAACTCGATGTTGAGGCCGACGGATTTGCCGCCGGCGTGTGCCGCGCCTTTATTCGCCGCCTCCATGATGCCGGGGCCGCCGCCGGTGATGACGGCAAGTTTGTGCTTGGCCAGGCCTTTGGCGATCTCCACGGTGGCGCGATAATACTTGTCCGTCGGCTTGGTGCGCGCGGAGCCGAAGATGGTCACCGCCGGGCCGACCTCCGACATCGTCTGAAACGAGTCCACGAACTCGGACATGATGCGGAAAATGCGCCAGGGATCTTCACGGATAAAATGATTGCCATCGCTCATGCGCGCAGCATAAACCTGCGCCGGATGGGAAACAAGCGCGCAGCTTCCCGTTTGTCCTCGTTCTCGAATATTTCAAATGTCGAAGACGAGCAGGAAGACGCATAGGAGAAAGCAAACGATCGGCCGCGTTCGGGGATAGAAACCAAAAGAGTCCGGAACGGCGGCATCCTGGCACCGTCCGCATAGCGCAGACTTCCAGTCGGCTGTATCGCGGGTTTCCAATCCGCTGGTCTTGTAAGAATCGAAGGCTCCCGAACTTTCGACGCGCCGCCGAATAGAATTCGGCGATACAGCAGATTGGAAGTCTGCGCTACCAGGGTTATTCCATGCCGATTCGGCATTTCCGTTCACTGTTCTACAGCCTGGTAAAACCGTTGCGGCAAGTTGGTCGCCGCTGAATCCAGAAAGAGCACGGAACCGGTCGCTGGAGGGTTAGTCAGAATTGGCAGCCAGCTGACCAGATTGGTAGAGGCAAGGATAACCACCGACTGGGTGGCATACACCGAGTCCAACCGAAACTTGAATCCATTGGTGGTCATCAGCAGATTGGTGGAACTCGCGCTAAACGCCATTGGCAGCACGGTCAAAGGGGCAGTGTTGGTGACATTCCCATAGCCATTGCCCGCCACCAGCGAATAGGTTCCGGCTTGATTGAGTTGCACATTGGTCAGCGACAATGACGCATTGGTGGCTCCGGAAATATTTGTGTTGTTGCATTGCCACTGCCAGTTGAACGGGCCCACGCCGTTGGTATAGGGGACGGTGAATTTTGCCGTCGCACCGACCGCGACCGCCAAGGTTTGCGGCTGGATGAAGAACTCCAAGGGCACCTCGTTGAGCAGCATGGCTCCATTCGTAGCCATGCCAAACGCGTTGCTCGCCGACAACGAATAGTAGCTCCCGGCTTGAATCGGGAGGACATTCGTCAATACCAACATCGAGTTGGTCGCGCCGGAGATGTTCGTTCCATTGCAGTTCCATTGGTAGCTCATTGGCATCGCGCCGACCGCCACGGCGCGGAAGTAAGCCCGCGAACCCGTGGCCACCGTGCGATTCACGGGCATCCCCGGAAAAATTGGCGGACCGCTGCCCACCACGGCAAAAGCGTTGTAGCTGCCGGCGGCGATGGCGGTGATATTACTGGTCGCGATGCTCGCCACACTCCCGGAATACTCAATCAAGGTGCCGTTCCGCCGGAGGGCAAGCAGGTCACAGTTGGCAGTGGGGGAATTCAAAGGGCATGTCAAATCAACAACATTGGTAAAGCCAGAGGGTGGAGTGTTAATCAAACCCCAGACCAGGACGGTTCCGTCCGCACGCAAAGCGGCATTGCCATACCATCCGGTGGCAATCGCCACAATGTTTGTCGCGGCGGACGGAACACTTAGTTGACCCCGACTGCTGTCGCCCCAAGCCACCACTTTGCCATCCGAACGCAAGGCCAGACTATGAAAAGCACCCACTGCCACCGCCACCGCGTTCTGCGCCAGTGACGGTATGTTGGTTAAGCCGTAAGCCGCGTTGCCCCAGTCCAACACGGTGCCGTCCGCGCGCAACGCCAGGGCATGTTGCGCGCCCGCCCCCAAGGCCAGACCCACTATATTTGTGGCGGTAGCCGGCACGGCCCCGAGCAGCGGATTCCCGACCGGCGGCAGCCGACCCCATAAGGCCACGGTGCCATCGTTTCTCAAAGCCAGACTGTGCGTGCTGCCGGCGGCAATGCTCACCACATTCGTCAGATCAAGCGGGACGTTGGTCAGACCCACAGGACCATATCCCCAAGCCAACACAGTGCCATCGGCCTTCAAGGCGAGACAATGCGCGTCGCCTGCCGCCATCGCGATGACGTTGGTGGCATTGGCAGGGACATTGGTCAAGGAAGACGTGCCAGTGCCAAAATTCCCCCAGACAACGATGCCCACAACCGCCAGGTTCGCATTGGAACTGGTTACGGTTCCGTAGAGATTACTCACCACCACGGAATAAGCTCCCGATTGGGCGCGTTGAACATTGGTTAGAATCAAAGAACTATTTGTCGCCAAGGCGAGGTTGGTGCCTTGGAACTGCCATTGATACGAAAACGGCCCCTGCCCGTTAACCGTCACGCTGAAGGAAACTGCGGAACTTAAGGCCACCGTTTGACTCTTGGGCTGGGTATTGATGATCAGTGGCAGCACGCTCAAAACCGCATTACTGCTGGAGCTGAATCCAAACGGATTGCTGACCACCACGGAATAGGTTCCGGTCTGACTCATCTGGAGATTGGCCAAATTCAAGGTGCTGTTGGTCGCGCCGTCAAGGTTGGTTCCGTTAAAAGCCCATTGATACGCCAAAGGCTCGGTGCTGCCAGCGGTAGCACTGAATATCGCAGAGCCACCCGCCAAGACGGTCTGGCTTTGCGGTTGCGAAACGAAGAAGGCGGGCATGTTCAAGGCCGCCACACTACTGGTAACGCTGCCACTGCCATCGGAAATAATCACCGAGTAATTCCCGATGTTATTAGTGGTAATGTTTGCCAAGGTAAAGGTGGGGTGAAACGGCGGCGTGGCGATGGCTACGCGGCGGACGCGATGATTGTTACTATCCGCCAGAACGACATTACCCTCAAGGTCGGTTGTCACTCCGTTGAGATTTGCCAGCGCGGCAACCGTCGCGGGTCCGCCATCCCCAGGATTGTTCCCGCCACCTCCGGCCACGGTGCTGATGATGCCGTTGGTGCCCACTTTGCGGATGCGATTGGCGTCCACGTCGGTTAGAAACAAGTTGCCCGCACGGTCCACAGAAACGCCTCGGGGACTCCCCAAGTTCGCATTCGTCGCCGCTCCGCCATCGCCGGAATAGGGATAACCTCCGGTGCCCGCCACCGTCATAATAATGCCGTTGGTGCCCACTTTCCGAATTCGACTGTTGCTATAATCCGCAATGAACAGATCACCCGCTTCATCCACCGTCACGCCCCACGGAAAATTCAAAGCCGCATTGGTCGCTGCGCCGCCGTCGCCCGAATAACCATTCGTGCCATTCCCCGCGACGGTCATGATGAAGCCATTCGTGTCCACCTGGCGGATGCGGTTGTTCTGGGAATCGGCGATGAACAGATTGCCCGCCAAATCCACGGTGATGCCGGTGGGTTTCCCCAAATTCGCGCTGAGGGCCATTCCGCCGTCGCCAGAAAAGCCGTTCGTGCCATTGCCCGCCACGGTGGCAATGCTACCATTCGTCCCCACTTTGCGGATGCGATTGTTGAGGTAATCCGCAATAAACAGATTGCCGGCGCGGTCCACCGACACGTCAAAAGGAATTCCCAGCATCGCATTCGTCGCCGCTCCGCCATCTCCGGAATAACCATTCGTGCCGTTGCCGGCGACCGTGGTGATGAGACCGTTCGGGTCCACCTTGCGGATGCGTCCGTTCTGGGAATCTGCAATGAACAAATTGCTTGCGCTGTCCACTGCCAGCCCCCGGGGATAATTCAATGCGGCATTCTTGGCCACACCGCCATCGCCGGAATAACCAGCCGTGCCATTGCCCGCCACCGTGGTGATGAGATTGAAATTGGTGCCATTGAACTGCCATTGATAGGTCAATGGCCCGGGGCCGGAAACCGCCACGCTGAACACCGCCGTCCCGCCATTGGTCACCGCTTGATCGGACGGCTGGGTGGCAATCACCGGCTGCGCCAGCAAGGATATTGCGTTCGAGGACAGGACAGCCAACGTCAGAAAGAATTTCTTCATGGAGGTGGTCGGATTACGGAAAATTATACTCGTCCATTTTCCAAATCAAACCACAAATAAAACCGGATCAGCAACCCGGCTTTCAACCACTTGATTATCTTGCCAGCCGGAAGCCGACGATCGCGGAGTCGAAAACAAAACAGGCCGGAGAATTCAAAAATCCTCCGGCCTGCATTTGCTACTTGAGTTTCTACGAGCAGCCGAGGCTTTCGCCGCAGTTCAGGCACTTGTAGCACGCGCCATTGCGCACCACCACGTTGCCGCAGTTCGGACACGTCGGCGCGTCCTGCTGGTTCGTGATCATGGAGGTGAGCGTTTTGGCCCGGCGGCTATTGCCATTTTGCAAATCAATAATTTCGGTGTCATCGGAAATCGGCAGTTCCGGCACCGGCCGGTTGACCTGCTTTTTCATTTCTTCCAACAGGCCGGGCATGACGAGTTCCGGCTGTGTTTTCGGAATGTTGAGGCTCTCGCGGTAGCCGGGCACGAATTGCAGCGCCATCCACCGGAACACATAGTCGGTGATGGACGAGGCGTTGCGGATTTCGGGATTCTTCGTGAAGCCGCTCGGCTCGAAACGCTGGTGCGCGAACTTCCGCGCGAGCGCTTCCAATGGCACGCCGTATTGCCAGGCGAGGCTGGTCAGGGTGCCGATGCTATCCATCAAACCGCCGATGGTGGAACCTTCCTTGGCCATCGTGATGAACAATTCGCCGGGCTGGCCGTCATCAAACAAACCGACGGTGAGGTAACCTTCATGGCCCGCGATGTCGAACTTGTGCGTGACCGCCGTGCGGGTGTCGGGCAGACGGCGGCGGAGCGGTTTGCCGGATTCGTCGCGGAGCCGGGAGACTTCGGCTTCCAACAGCTTGATGCGGTGTTCGAGCGTGGCCGTTTCCGACAGCGCGAGGGCACCTTTGTCACCGCCTTCATTGGTTTTTTTGGTGTTCAGCGGCTGCGAGCGTTTGGAACCATCGCGATAAATTGCCACGCATTTCAATCCCATCTTCCACGCTTGAACGTAAGTGTCGCGAATCTCGGCGACGGTGCATTCGTTCGGCATGTTAACGGTCTTGGAAATCGCGCCGCTGATGAACGGCTGCGCGGCCCCCATCATTTTTAAATGCGCGAGATACCCAATGCTGCGCTTGCCTTGATGCGGCTTGAAGGCGCAATCGAAGACCGGCAGATGTTCCGCCTTCAGACCGCTGGCAATGACTGCGCCGCTTTCCTGAATATCTTCAATCGTGTCATACTTATCAATATGCGCGATGATCCGGGTGTTTTCCGCTTCGCCGTAGCCGAGCCGGCGGAGGGCGTCGGGGACACCGCGATTGATGATCTTAAAGCTGCCGCCGCCGGCGAGGAGTTTGTATTTGATAAGCGCGATGTCGGGTTCTACGCCGGTGGTGTCGCAATCCATCAAGAAAGCAATCGTTCCCGTCGGCGCGAGCACGGTGACTTGCGCGTTGCGGTAGCCATGTTGCTTGCCTTTGGCGAGCGCGCTGTCCCAAGTCTTGCGGGCTTCGTCTTTGAGATAATTGAATTCCGCGCTCGGCTGAATCTGTTCAACGGCGTCGCGATGTTGTTTGATGACGCCGAGCATGGATTCGACGTTGTCCTTGGCGACGGGATTCGGAACCCCGGCGCAACGGGCATCGCGATAGCCCGCAAATGCACCCGTGGTAGCAGCGATGTCCGCGCTTTGTTCGTAAGCGTGACCGGTCATGATGGCCGTGATGGCACCCGCGAGTGCACGACCTTCATCGGAATCGTAAGGCAAACCGTAGCTCATGCAGAGCGAACCGAGGTTCGCGAAGCCGAGGCCAAGCGTGCGGAAGATGTGGGAATTCTCGGCGATGTCCTTGGTCGGATAACTCGCGTTGTCCACGAGAATTTCCTGCGCGGTGATGAAAATACGGCAGGCGGCTTTGAAGCGTTCCACATCGAACTTGTCATCCGTGCGCTTGAACTTCATCAAGTTCAGCGACGCGAGATTGCAGGCGGTGTTGTTGACAAAAACGTATTCGCTGCACGGATTCGTGGAGTGGATCGGTTCGGTGCCTTTGCAGGTGTGCCATTTCTGGATGGCGCCGTCGTATTGGATGCCGGGATCGCCGCAGATGTGCGTGCCTTCGGCGATCTTGTCGAGCAACACGCTCGCGCTCTTTTTCTGGAGCGGCTTGCTGTCTTTGACCGTGCGCGTCCACCAATCTTTGCCAGCCAACGCGGCTTCAAAAAATTCGTCACTGGCGCGGACGGAAAGATTTTCGTTCTGATACATCACGCTGCCGTAGGCATCGCCGTTGTAAGAGCCGTCGTAGCCCTGCTCGATTAACGCCCACGCCTTCTTTTCTTCCTTCTGCTTGGCATCAATAAATTCCTCGATGTCGCCGTGCCAGTCGCGCAACGTATTCATCTTCGCGGCGCGACGCGTTTTGCCGCCGGATTTCACGACGTTGGCGACCTGATCATAAACTTTCAGGAAGCTCATCGGGCCGCTCGGACGACCACCGCCGCTCAATTTTTCGCGGCTGGAACGAATCGGCGTCAAATCAGTGCCGGTGCCGGAACCATACTTGAACAGCATCGCTTCGCTGTAGGCGAGGTGCATGATGTCTTCCATGTTATCCTGCACGGACTGAATGAAACACGCGCTGCCCTGCGGATATTCGTATTGGGTCTTGGCGCGTTCGGCTTCCTTGGTCTTGCGATTATAGAACCAGTTGCCCTTGCCGGAATTCTTGCCGACGCCGTATTGGTGGAACAGGCCGACGTTGAACCAGACCGGCGAGTTGAATGCGCCGTATTGGTTCACGCAGAGCCAGGTGAGTTCTTCAAAAAAGATCTCGCCATCGGCCTTGCTGAAATAACCGTCCGCGACACCCCAATCCGCAATCGTCCGCGCGATGCGATGAATAAGTTGCTTCACCGAAGTTTCGCGTTCGGAGGTGTGCTGTTCGCCGTAAAAATATTTCGAGACGACAACTTTCGTGGCGAGCACCGACCAAGCCTTCGGCACCTCGACATTTTCCTGTTTGAAAATCACTTTGCCGCCGTCATCGGTGATTTCGGCGGTGCGTTTTTCCCATTCGATCTGGTCGAACGGCTTGACCTTGGCGTCACTGAACACGCGCTCAAGGCGCAACGATTTCTGGGCCTTGGCAGGCTTGGTCGGGCGCGTGGCTTCGACCTTGGTGGAACGGCGGTTGGCGGCTTTGGGAGCCGGCGCCAATACATCCTCACGGGCATCAATCATGGTAGTCTCCAGTCAATTAAATTTTGAGGCTTATCCCAGCGCTTTTAAGAAACAAAAGCGCGCAAGAACTTCCTTAATTTGCTAAATTTTCAAGAAAAACAGGGTTTTTCACAAAACGAACTTTCCCCTACTAATTGGGGAGCGACGCCTATCTTGCTACCATATGTTGTGTCCTTCAAGAAGATTTTGCAAAAATGTTACGCGAACGATAATCCCAAATGAATTTGAGGAAAACAAAGTCGCTTTCCGGTATGGAAAGGCGACTCGGTGTCGGCACTTCCATTCCAAAGTCGCCTGCGGCAAACCGGCCTGGGACAGGTGCCTCGCCTGTCGAGTTGCGATTTGACAGCGGGCGCATTTCTTCCAAGCCCGACGAGGAACTCTACGGGCGAGCCGCCTGTCTCACAAGAAAGCGTCATTTGCTTCAGAGTTCGGGTGAACCGCGATTTCAAGATGCCGCTACAGCCGTTGAGACCGCTTTGGTTCCGCGCGCTGCCAACCAGCAGCATCGAGTTGGCGGCTACGCGACCGAGCTTGTCACCCGCGTGGCCGATCCTTGGTGCAAGTCATGGCATAACCAGCCGATAAAAGCGCCGGTTGTAGTTCGTCGCAGTGGGATCGGTGAACTGCACGGTGCCAGTGACATTGGTGACCGAGGCGATCGTCTGCCAATCCACCAGATTGGTTGAACCCAATACCCGGTAAACATCCCCGGGCGAACCCGCGAGCGTGATTTGAATAGTGCCGCCCGGAAGCAGGGTGACTTGGTTCATCACTGAATTTGAAACCACCTGAAACGGGTTGCTCGAACCGGAATGCCCAAGGCTGTCGGTGGCTGACAGATAAAGGTTGGTGGCCATTTCCAAAACCGCCACATTTCCGGTCCAAACCCCGTTTGTGAATGAACTAGTGTTAGTAGGGTTGATCGCAACCGCCGCCGTGGAAGCCGCCACGACTACATCGTCCACATACCAGCCCTCAAAGCTATTTGCCGTGCCATCAATCGTGTCAAAGTTGAAGCGCAGCAGGATGTTGTTCCCAGCATAGGCGGAAATGTCCACCGCGCGATTGGTGAAGCTGGGCGAAAGCACCAAGGGGTTGACGAGGTTGGTGCTGCTGACCAACGCATTCCAAGTGGCACCGCCATTTGCCGAGATCAGCACGCTGGCTTGGTCCCAAGTCGTGCCACCCTCAGTTTGAAGCAGGTAATTGAAGGATAACGTGACGGGGGCGACGGCTCCGGCCAGTGAGATGACTGGCGACTGGACATTGCCCGCATTGCGCGCGCCGGTATCATAAGTCCAACTGCCTTCCAGTCCGTAATACAGACAGTTCGTCGGGGAGACAAAACGGTGTGCGGTGCTGTGCCATAGATTGGAACTGGCATCGGGGTCCGGCACATAACTGAAGCCGTTCAAACCGGTGTCGAAGTTGGCTGCGAACAAAACATTCGAACCGCTCCGTCGTCCGCTGAGCGCGACTGTTCCTGTGAAGTTGGTGACCTTGTTGCCGAGGCTGTCCAGGGCCGTCAGTGAAACCGGGAAGGGTTTGCTGACTGGCTGAGTTGGAATAATCGAACCCCAGGCGAAATGATGCACCACCCCGGTTGTGGGAACAAATGACACCTGGTCCACCCAGCCTTTATCCTGACCCGAACTCACGCTGCCGTCCTTCATGTAGCGCCAACGCAAGGTCTGGGTGCCGCTGGCCACGACATTACTCACCCAGGACCATCCCACCGTGCCGGAAATCCGCGTGGCGATCACGCCGTTGGTGCGGAATTCCAGATAGTCGTAGCCCGACTCGGAGGAAACACTCCACCAAAAGGTCACGCTACCCGGTCCTTGCACGGTGGTTTCCATCCATGTTTCCTGGTTGTCGGTGATGACGCCACTTTGACCGGCGTCCACC
The DNA here is from genome assembly GCA_903850425.1 of uncultured Verrucomicrobia subdivision 3 bacterium. Lineage (GTDB taxonomy): Bacteria > Verrucomicrobiota > Verrucomicrobiia > Limisphaerales > UBA11358 > UBA11358. The sequence continues at coordinate 22,771 of CAINLR010000197.1, forward strand.
CCGTCGTGAGTGTTGGTAGTCTGGCCGGTCCATATATTGGTGCCGCCAGTCAGCCAGGTCCAACCTGATGTGTCCAGTGCTTGCGCGAGCGTCAATACATCGTCGTCGAGGATCGTGCCGGTGCCGGTGGCCGTGCCAATCGCGGCGTTGACCGGGTTGGACAACACCACCGAGAAAGTCTCGGACGATTCGGCGCTGGTATCACCGATGACCTGGATGGTGATGGTCTGATTGGTCTGACCGGGCAGGAATGTTAACAGGCCGCTCGCGGCCACATAGTCGCTGCCAGCCTGGGCGGTGCCGTCGGCGGTAGTATAGTTGACAGTGATGTTGTTTGGGCTGGCCGACAACAACTGAACCGTGAAGGTAAGCGGGGTGAAGCCGCTGTTGCCTTCCAATACGCTGACACTATTGATGGTCAGTGTCGGGAGCTGCACCAGCGTTGTGGTCAGCGCGAAATTGTTGGTCGGTTCGCCATCCGCTTCGGCTCGCGAGACAGTAGCAATGTTGGTAACCGTGCCGCCTAGCGACGGAGCGACGACGACGTTGAAGGTCGCACTGACACCACCACTCAGTGATCCCACGTCGAAGGTCACCACGTTGCCGGCCAAGGAATAACTGCCTTGACTGGCGGTCGCCGAGACAAACGCGGCGCTGGTCGGGAAGATATTGGTCACAACAATGCCCGTCGCCGCTCCGGGTCCGGTGTTGGCGACCGTGATGAGGTTGGTCCAATTCCGTGCCGCGAGCACCGGGTTGGGTGCGGCGGTCATGGAGAGGACGAGGTCGTTTTGAGCCAGCACCGCGAAGTTGGTGCTATTACCAGTGTGGCCGAGACCGTCATCGGCACGCAGATACATACTATCGGCCAGTTGCTGCACCGTGACATTTCCGGTCCAGGAGCCGTCGGCAAAAGCGCCGGAGTTGGTGGGAGTGATGGAAACAAGGGACGCCACGCTGCCTCCCAACACAATGTTATCCATGACGAATTGTGTGCCGCTCCCGCTATAGCCGGAGTGTGGCGTGCCGCCAGAGGAAACGAAATCTACTTTTGTTACACCAAGATAATTGAAATTAATCAGCGTGGGAACCGTTGCGCTCAAAAAGAATGAGTTACTGTAAATCAAATTGGCACCGGCGTAGCCTTTCACTTGGACCTGAAGGTTGTCATTCCAGGCGGCGGTCAAAAAGGCGGAGACCAAGTTGACCGGTCCCGTGCTGATGATACTTGCCGGCGTCCCAGATGCGTTGAAGACCACACTCGGCGGTGATACCGTTCCGGCAAGATAGCCACTATTGGGGGAGTTGGTCCCAATGAGGTAAATGAAATTGGTCCAAGTCAGGCCACCATATCCTACGGGCACGGGAAGACTGCTACCCAACAGGTCATCGAAGGACACTAGTTGGCCCAGCCCGGAAGATCCGCTCCCACCACTGAGTCCGACGGGGCCAGCGAAATTGGTCACCACGGTGTCAAACTCATCCCGGGCGGTGACGGTCACCCCAATCGTCATATTCCGAAACTGCGGCGAGGCGAGGCTGTTCCACACGAAGTGATTCACGCCCCGCGTGGTGAATTGCCACACCGGCCCCGCCGTCGTGCCTCCCCGGTGCGACACGATCTGCCAATAGTAAGTCGTGTTGGGTGCCAGCAGCGGCAGGGTCCAGATTGTGGTGGTCGTGATACCCACAAGCTGCGCTGGTCCGGGTGCGGGATTGGTCCCGAAATACACCTCGTTAGTCACGTCGCCGCTACCGCCCATCCAACTCAAGGAAGTGTTGGCAGCAACATAGCTTGCGAGGTTGGCCGGCGTCGGGTTCGCCGGGAGAACCGGCGATTCATAGTCACTCACCACGAGCGAAGCTGCCCCGGTAACAAATCCGGGGACCCGGGCTGTGATGGCAACCAACTGGTTGCCGGTCACCGCCGGGTCATGGCCAATCGAGAGATTGAACGCCCCATAGAGTTGTCCAGCCGGGATAGTGGCGCTCGCCGGAACCGTCACTTCGACCACGTTGCTGGAAGAGAGAGTCACCACCAGGTTGGTCGGCAACGTGCCGGAAATCCAGACGCGCCCGGCGTTCGTCAACACGCCATCGCCCTCCGTAGCCGAGGCCGGCAGCGTGAGCGTCAGATTAAGGTTCTCGTTGTCCAGAACGGTGATGTTGGCCGTGCCGCTGGTCCAATTCTGAACCTGGGCCGTGACCGTCGCCGTTTGCGGGCCGTCAATCAAGGTGTCATCCATTACGGTGGCGGTGAAGACCACGGAAGTTTGACCCAGCGGAATAACCACGGTGGCCGGAACCTGAATCTCGGAGAGGTCGCTGGAAGTCAAACTGACGGTGACATTGCGTCCCACGGTTCCATTAACACTGACAGTTCCCAGCACCGAAACATCCCATTCGGTGGCGGTGGCCGGCAGCGTGACCTGGAGAACTCCCGGTTCATTGTCGTGAACGAGTATGGTCGCCGAGGAACCACCCCACCCGCTCGCGGAGGCGGTGCAAACCACGGGCTGGCTGCCATCCAGCAGGAGGTCATCTTGGACAAACACGCTGAAGGTGGCATTGGTTTGCCCCGCGAGGATTGTCACGGTGGCGGGCAGGATAATCTCGGAACTGTCGCTGCTGGCCAAGACAACGACCACGTCACTGGCTTGCGCCGATGAAGCGGTGACGCTGCCGACCAGCGTGCCGGCCCCTTCGGTGGTGGAGGCCGGCACCGTGATCGTCAAGCTCTGCGAAGGGAAGCCGAGGAACTCAATATCATCAATGTTCCAGCCCGAGTAGGTCCAGGCCCCGCTGGCGATCTGATAGCCCCAGCGAACATACACATTAGTCTGATTGTTGACCGTTGCCGGGAGATCGTAGCCCACTCGCGCCCACGCAGAGTCGGCAATTTCACTGGTGCTGTTGGTCCAGATCTTCGTCCAAGTAGTGTTGTTCGTGGAGAATTCGAGGGTGGCATAGGCAAAGGGCACATAGTCGGTATTCAGCCAGCGCTGGAACTGCAGTCTCATTCCGGTTCGGCCCGTGAAGTCAAAGGGTCCGGCCGTGAGATAATAGGGACCCGCCACGTTCGTCGAGTAATCGCCATTGAGATTGACCCCGAAGACATTGGTGCCGGTGGCACCATTCGCCGGGTCCGGCTGGCCATGCAGAGTGCCACCCAACCCCGTCGGGTGGCCGAAGGACCACTGACCCTGACGCGGCCAGCCCGGATCCGTGTCCAGAGAAAAGAAGGCCACGCGCGGCGGGACTACGGTCAGCGTGACATTCCGTGTCTGGCTCACGCCGCTCGTCGTGTTGGAAATGACGACGCTGGCCGTGTAAGTCGCGGCCGTCAACGTATTCGCGGCCGTGGTCAGGCAGAGATTCACGGCATTGGACACCCCGGCGGGCAGGTTACCGCTGGTGGGAGCGACGCCAACCCACGGCTGGGTGCTGTAAGCCACCCAAGTCAGCATATTGGACCCGGCGTTTCGGAATGAGTAAGTCTGGCACGCCGGGCTGAAAGTGCCGCCCATTTGCCCGTAACTGTTCAGGTCCGTCGCCGGCGTGATCCGCAGATCATCCGGCAGGTCAAAGGACTCATGCACGCCCGTAGTGGTGGAACTGGCCGGAGAAGTGGCGCTGAAACCCATCCCGCGCTTGGCAAATGCCGCCCACAATTCATTGCGGTTCGCGCCACCAGTATCCACCAGGTCCGCCTGCAAAATGCCATCGCGGGCCTGGAGAAAGTTGGGATGCGCCACGGTGAGTTTCATGCCGTCCGTGACTAGTTGCAGAATCAGCTGGTTGCCCACCGCCCAACCATACTTGTTAATCAGGTTGGCACGCGCTTCCCACAAGGTGACACACCAGACTTCGCCTTCGTTATGAACTTCGTTGGCGTTACCTCCGCAGGGACTCAGGAAGCTGACCGGAGAATAAGGCGCGCCGGAGGAGCAGATGTTGATCTGTGCCGGATCAATGTCATTGAACGTAAGCGGATTCTTAGTCATATCCGTCGTGTAGGGATAACGCCGGATGCCGAAGTAGTAGTTCTGCAAAAAGGTCGGGTCCAGTTTGTAACTGGCATACGCGCCGCTGGCATAGACGCCATTGACGTCATCGCCCGGCTGGCTCAACAAGCTCAGGCCGTAGAAGTCGGACCAACCTTCGCCCATGCCGTTGGATTGCATGTCGCCCAAGGCCTGACCGCCGCCGACCAACCGCCAACTCAGGCCATGAGTATGCTCGTGCAACACAATTTCCGCGTCCAGATCGCCATCCCGCCGGGGGGCTGGCCCCGTGAAGATATACATCTGCATCCGGCCCGGAGAACCATCGGCCGGGGTGGAAAAATTGGCGTTGTCCGTTCCGCTGCCGTCTTGCGCATCGGCCTGCACAGCGTCATTGCCCACGCCGCCACGCGCAAAATTATTGCTCTGGAAATTTCCCGCCGCCTCAGTAAAACCCAACGCGTAGAGTTTGTCGTGATACCAGTTGCACAGATAGAACAACTGGACAATGGCGGCGGAGGTATAGTTGGTCGGATCCTGCGTGGTCAGATCCATCGGAAAATTGAACACCCGAAAGGGCGAACCCTGCGGCCGTGGCAGATCGGGCAAGTTGTCGGCATTCCGATCGGCATGGGCATCCACATTATTGCCCCAGGTTTCGTTGCCGCCATCATTGATCCAGCCCGCCGGTGAGGCATTGGTATCCAAAGCCGGCAGCGTCACCAGCGTGCGCGAAACCAGCGTCGGCTGGTTGGCGTTGGGCGTGGGCCAGCCGGGGGAAAACGGCGTCGGACTGTCGTTGGTAAAAACGTTGTAGGTGGCGTCCGTGAGATAGCTGGTCAGACAACGTCGGACCAACACCTCGCCCGATTCCATGTCCAGCAGCACGCGGAACATTTCGCCGCGCTGCCGGTTCATCAGCGTGACGTCCCAGCATAACCGCAATTTTTCAGCGCTCATTGGCAGCCAGATCAGCTTCGCCTCGGTCTCGCCTTTCAAACCTGTGGCCTTGAACTTCTGCCGCTGTTCGGCTCCGCCCGCCACCTCCCCGGTCGCCACCACATTTGCCTCCGCCAAATCCACCCCCACATTCTGCGCGGCCAAAGTCACCGCCCGCACGGCCGACATCGCGGGTGTCCCGACCAGCGCGACGCGATTGGGCGTGCCGAGCGTCGCCGCCGCGTCAGGATCCGAAAGAAAATGACTGGAGAGATTGACCAGTTCGCCATTCTTGGTGGTGTGTGAAATCAGCACGCCCTCAAAAACCGCGATGCCGTCCACCTGCTGTTCCCAGATGACGGTGTGCAGACCGTTGTTCGGCGCGACGTAATCCCGATTGACGCGGGCTTTGGCCAGCGCCTCCGGCCCGTGGCCGAACAGCGCGCGGTGTTCGTTCAAGAACGCCTTGGTCACGCGGTCAGGATCGTTGACCGCAAACTTGGTCAGGCTCGCCGCTGAAATCGTCGCCCCTTTCCCGTCGGGCCCCGTTAGAAAACTTTCCACGGAAGATACGCTCATGGCCGAACCGGTCAGCGGATCAAACTCCACCTTTAGCGCTGGCACCCGCTGGCGCAGCGTGGCCGCCGCATCCATTTTCTGCGCCGCCGCCGCGGCGGTCGGTGGCGTCTCGTGCCGTTTGTCAATGGCCGGCAACAAAGGTCGCGCGGGCGGACGTTGTGCCCAGCAAGGCTCCAACAATAGAAACGAAAAAAGCACCAGCGATGGCCAGCGGA